>NZ_JBFAZP010000006.1:0-698315 GCF_040681875.1 Longispora sp. NPDC051575
GAACTCGGGCGGGAAAGCTTTCGGCACGAAGACATCCTTCCAGGAGGACCAAGATCCTCACAGATCAAGGAGTCAACCAAACCGGGTGCAGTCCCACGGGCTGACTGCTAGGCATCGCGATCGCTTTGCGGACGCGGCTCTCGTCGTTGGAACGCAGATCACCAGCCAACCTTCGTGCATCATCTGTGGTCAGGGTTGGCAGTCGACCTGCAGCTGAACCTGGCGGAGTATCGGGTTTGTTCCGAGACATGATCGCCACTGCCAAGATCGTCACCGCTACGAGGCCGAGCACGATGAAGGAGATCTTCCATCTGAGACCCATTGGCAGAATGCTATGGATACTTACCCTTGCACGACACCGCTGAACAGCCGAAGGCCACGCGCCGAGTGGCTAAAGTGCTACTAGCGCTTCTTCCGCCTGGTCGGGAATTCTGGGTCACAGCACCAGTAGGCATCCCGAACCCCTGACCTATTGTCGGGGGCCGTGTTGGGATCAGCCCACATGCTAGTGGGCGCAGCACCCACCTTGCAGCTGCCCCTACGATCCGCTCTTCGGGCAGCCGACGTACAGGCTCAAGGTCGGCATGCGTCGGGTCGAGGGCGGAATGATCGCGAAGATCCCTACCTTCGGGGCGGGGCCATTGGCCGGTTGGGCTACCGGCGACGCTCGTCCGGTTGCAGGTCGGCGAGGAAGAGGCGCGCCGGCCGCTTTTTCGTCCGGCGCGATGCGTCGGGCCTCGGCTCCCAGCGCAGCGCAGCGTCGGTGGTCGGCGACCAACTCCGGTGCAGCCACCCCCAGACCTGAGAGGCCGGATCGGCGCGCTGGACTTGGTGCAAGTCATGCCCAGACGCTGGCAAGACTTGCCGGACGAGGTCCGTCAGGACGTCGGGGGCGACGTCCGTGGCCGAGACGCCATCGCGTTGCGCCAGGAGCGCCCGCACGCATTGCGGGGCAGCGGAATCGTATCGATCACAAACTGTCCATACGGGATTCGCCTCCCACCGCTTGCGAACACAACGGTGGTGGAAGTCTCGATGTAGGGCATGATAATGATCGTGCGCCTGTACCCGAAGTTTCGCTCGACAGCTCGGTCCTGGACCTTCGGAGGCTCCTTGGCGCTCGCCATCGTTCTGATGATCGTCAGTGTCTTGATCTGGTTGTCCCCGAAGAGCCTCGGAACGCTGGACAGCGCTGGCAGCGTAGGAAGTTTCATCCTCGGCTTGCTGTCCTTCGGTATCAGTATCATCACTTTTGTCACGGGCAAGGCTCCCGAGACGACCGACACCGTCTTGGACCACCTATCTGGATTAGTCCGCGAGGAATCGAACCGAGAGGCCACCCGGTTGCACCTCACCCAGGCCGAGTCGATCGCGGTGGAGTGGCGGATGGCGGATGAGCAGGTCACGCCGTCCGCCGCTGATCTGTCGAAGGTTGTGCCCGGAATCTCGGTAGGTGGTTACGTGACCAGATTCAAGACTCCCGACACGAACGACATCGCCGCGATTCCTGCGCTGCTGATGAGGACTTCACACCGCCAGCTCGTCATCATCGGCGTCCCTGGCTCGGGTAAGTCGACCACGGCGCTCCTCCTGACACGTGGGCTCCTGGAGATGCGTGCCACGGATCGGAGTGTTCCCGTTCCGGTCAGGGTCAACCTCTCCGATTGGCGGCCAGATTCCGAGGACTTTCAGGATTGGTTCATCGCGCACTTGCGCTCGCAATACCCGCCGCTCAAGCGGAGCTTGGGGGCGGGGGACGGCGCCACCGTTCTTCTCAACGACAAGCGGATCATTCCTGTCCTCGACGGACTCGATGAGGTGCCCCCGTCGCTCAGGGCGCTTGCAATTACGAAACTGACCGCTGCGATCGGAGCCGACCGTCCGTGCGTCATGACCTGCCGCTCGAAGGACTACACGGATGCCATCGTGCCCAGCGGAAGGCCGCTCGGGCGCGCCTTCGTCGTCGAACTATCGCCGGTCACTGGTACACAGGCCGCCGCGTACCTTCCAAGCGGACAGACGGCCGAGACGGCCGCACGATGGCGGCCGATCGGACGATACCTCCGCAAGAATCCGGACTCTGAGGTAGCGCGGGCACTGGCCACTCCGTTGATGCTGTACCTGGCACGTACGGCTTACACCGCGCCGGACACAGACCCCACGGAACTGCTCACCGAGACGGCATCGAGCATCCGGAAGACCCTGACGGGCCGCTACTTGCAGTCGATCTACGCCGAAGGTGAACTCGCGGCGGCCCGCAAGTATCTGGGGTTCCTGGCCCAGCATCTCACGGACCTTTCCTCGACCGAGATCGCCTGGTGGCGCCTTACGATCCCGGTCGATCATGTGAAGCGCAAGCCCCTTGAAGAGCGGAACGTTCCCGACCGGGTGAAATCCGCCATCCTCGTCCAACAACTGTTTGTGTTCATTGCCGCCTTCGCTGGTGCCCTGTCGGTCGGTAAGGTCGTGGCGCTCATCGTCGCGATGCTCTGCGGCGTTGCACTCCAGTCCCGATGGCGGCAACCCAATCAGTTGTCCTCCCCTTGGCGCACAGCGGCGGTCCCCCTCACCGTAGGTATCAGCGTCGGCATCTGGGTCGGATGGTTCTACAGCCCGGATTTCGGGCCGGCGTCCGGCGCGGTGGCCGCGCTGCTGACCATCCCGTATGTCGCCTACTCCTACCGTAAGGCGGGTCGTCCGGAGTCGGACCTGCTCAATGCCCGACGCTCCCTGCGCGGGGACGCACTTCCCGCTCTGCTGATCGGCGTCCCGGCCGCACTGCTGGCGGGCACGAGCGGATACCAGAACACCGGTAGCCTTCTGGTCGCCGCCGGTGGCATCGGCTTCGGTATCACCGTCGTACTGTCTTTCGGCAGCAAGGCGCACGCCGGCAGCGCCTGGGTGCGGTACCAGTTCACGAGATCCTGGCTCGCCCTGACAGGAAGAATCCCGTGGAGATTCATCTCCTTCCTCGAAGACGCACACCGCCGAGGAATCCTCCGGCAGACCGGAGCCACGTACCAATTCCGGCACATCAGCCTCCAAGAAGCCCTCAACGAGTATCAGGTCGGCAGTGCGCGGTGAGGTGGGTGACGGTAGTCGAGCAGCTGGGACGCTGGCAATGCACTCTGCGGTCCCGCTGGTCGAACCTCGGGCGAACCAAGGGATCACCTACCCGTACTTCGACGGCTATGGCGTCGCCTACGCCTACGTCGGCACCTTGAGCTCCTGAAAAGACGCACGTACGCTGGCCCCGCAAGCCGACGAGTACGCAGAACTAGGACCGACCGCCCCGCTCACACGGTGCTGCTCTACCTCGCCACGGAGACGAACAGAGCAGCACACCGCACAGTTCAACCGAAGGATCTGGCATCGGGCTCTTCGCGCAGCAGGACTACCCGAGGTGCCCTCGAACTGCTGCCACATGCTCCGGCACTGGTTCGCAGCCCACCTACTGAGTACCGGCGAGACCATCACGAACCTGTCCTCATGGCTAGGCCACGCCTCACCCGAATTCACCCTTCGGTCTTACGGCCGCCTGTTCACCGACTGCAGCCAAGCACGGCAAGCAATCGACGCGCTGTACGCAGCAAGCTGTGACAACAACCGCGACGAACCCAACCGTGCTCAGAATCAGGCGAGCCGCGATCAGCCCAAGTCGGCCCTAACTTCCGAGTAACCCACGAGGCCCAGCGACAGCCCAGAACACTCGTAGACCACGTTTGACTACTTGAAAAGCCAAGTATCCCTATTTGGCGTTGGAATGAAGACGGGGTCGTGACCGGCCATGGTGAATGGCGAAGACCCGGGACCACCAGCGCTTTCATCGTTGGTGAGCCATGAACCACGGTGGACCGAAGCGCGCACCTGACGGCCTGGCCACGACCTAGTTGATTCCACAGGAGTCGATGTCGACAGGTCGGTCGACAGAGAGGCGAGTGCCGTCTCCCTGTCGACCGCCAACGGAACGGCCCCTGCCATAACCCGCAAACATCCCCATGTCGGCGAATCCTTGCAGCTCTCGCGCACCAGATCCCCGCCCTCGAAGCGGCGTGTCGGATCATCCTCCTCGAGGACCACCTCGCCGAAGCGCTGCGCAACAACGCCGAACACCAGACCGGCACCTGAGCCTGTTCGCCCCGGCCCCGGACAGAGCCGGGGGCGGAACCACGCCGTCAGCGGCTCCTGCGCCGCGAAAGGTTCGCAACACGGCGCCGTCCTGAATGATCCCGAAATGGAATGGATGCAATTTGGGGAACGCCATCGTGGGCATCCGTGGGCTCCATATTGTGGTTTAATGAGTCTTATTGGCCATATGGGCCTTTCTTCTGTTTTCGTGCAGTTCAGTCGTATGGCCTCACGGATGGCCGCGCTGTGACCCGCAACGTTCATGCCCGTCGCGCCGTCGCGCCGGTACTCGCCGGACTGGCCGCAGCCGGGGTGGCGGCCACGATGGTCCTGTCCTACCCGAACGGGGCCAGCGCCGCCGACGCACCCGTGGGCCTCGGGACCGCCGCGAACTTCTCCGTCCTGGCCGGGTCCACCGTCACCAACACCGGCACGACGACCATGGCCCAGAGCCTCGGGATCCATCCCGGCAGCGCGGTCACAGGCTCCCCCGCCGTCGGCGGGGAGACACACCTGGCCGACGACGTCGCACTGGTCGCCAAGAACGACCTGACCACCGCCTACAACGACGCGGCGGGACGTACCCCGTTCATCCGGCACGTCAACGAGCTCGGCGGCGACACCCTCACCCCCGGCGTCTACCGGACCGCCGAGGCCCAGGTCACCGGGGCACTGACCCTCAACGCCCTCGGCAATCCGCAGGCCGTGTTCATCTTCCAGGTCGACTCGACCCTGATCACCGCACCGAACAGCAGCGTCGTGTTCATCAACGGCTCCGCGCCGTGCAACGTGTACTGGAAGGTCGGCAGTTCCGCCACCCTCGACACCGGCACGTCCTTCATCGGCAACATCCTCGCCTCGGCCTCGATCGCCATGAAGACCGGTGCCACCCTGCAGGGCCGCGCCCTGGCCCAGACCGCAGCCGTCACCCTCGACACCAACACCATCACCGCACCCGTGTGCGCCCAACCCACACCGAGCCCCAGCACCACCACGGGCCCGACAGCCACACCCACAGTGACACCCACCGCCGGCCCCACGTCAACACCGACGGCCGGACCGACCGCCGGCCCCACGGTGACACCCACCGCCGGCCCGACTGTCACCCCGACCGCCGGACCGACCATGACACCCACCGCGGCTCCCACGATGTCGCCCACGGCCTCACCGACACCGACCGCGTCCCCCACCGTCGGTCCGACCGCGGGACCCACCCACGGGCCCACCCCGAGCCCGAGTTCCACGCCCACCGCCGGTCCCACTGTGAGCCCGACGGCCCGACCCACCGCCTCACACACCGTGACACCGTCCGCCACCCCGACGGGATCCGCGACACCCGTTCCCGGTCCGACCGCCGACACGTCGCCCGGAGCCGGCCCGGGCCACGGACCGGGGAGACTGCCGACGACCGGAAGCGGAACAGTGCCGATCCTGATGGGTACGGGAACGACCCTGCTCACCGTCGGCGCGACCCTCCTCATAGCCCTCTACCGGCGACGGACACGCCACTCGTGACCCAGGGCCCGGCCGGCCACCAGCCTGCCGGGCCACCGACGCCGCACGTGACTGAATCCCGCCCAGGTCCGGGCGGGATTCAGTCACGTCACCGGGGTAGCCCGCACGTGCGGAGCCGCGTGGTAACCGCGTGATCCGGACCGGGTGGCGCGCAGGTTCCGGGCGTGCAGGTACACAACCGCGATGATCAGTGGTATGTGGATGGCGGGCAGGTTGTGCGCGAGCCACTTCGGTAGGTAGAGGTCTGTGACGGGGGCTCGGGTCCCGCCGAGGGGGATGGCCAGTTCGGTGAGGGGGCAGCGGGCTCCGTTGGCCAGGAAGACGGCGCTCTCGGTGGCGACGATCGTGGCGGCGATGGCTGCCCGGCGGTCGGTTCGATGCGTGACTCCGGCATAGAGCAGGTACGCCATGCTGGACTCCACCGCGAGCCAGATGACCGTGTGCACGGTCTTCAGGGTGGCCAGCGCGAGGGGTCGGGCGGCCGGCGTGGCTGCGGAGGGCAGGGTCACGACGACTCCTGCGGGCGGGGGTTGTCCGGCCAGGTCCAGTCGCGGATCTCGGCGGGATCCTCGCCGTGCGCCAGGATGTGGGCGCGGGCGGCGGCGCGGGCGTCCACAGCGTGCTGGCGCAGGTCGGTGGCGCGGCGGGCGAGGCCCGGAACCCGGTCGATGACGTCGGTGACGAGCCGGTAGCGGTCCAGGTCGTTCATCATGAGCAGGTCGAACGGTGTGGTGGTGGTCCCTTCCTCCTTGTAGCCGCGTACGTGCAGATTGCCGTGGCCGGCCCGGCGGTAGGTGAGTCGGTGGATCAGGGTCGGATAGCCGTGGTAGGCGAAGATCACGGGCTTGTCCGTGGTGAAGATCGCGTCGAACTCACTGTCTGGCAGGCCGTGCGGGTGCTCGGACTCCGGTTGCAGGCGCATCAGGTCGACGACGTTGACGACCCGGACCCGCAGGTCGGGCAGGTGTCTGCGGAGCAGGTCGGCGGCGGCGAGGGTCTCGCGGCTGGGGACGTCCCCGGCACAGGCCAGGACCACGTCGGGGTCGCCGTCGTCGGTGGACGCCCAGTCCCACACGCCCAGGCCCCGGGCGCAGTGCGCGGCGGCGTCGGCCATGTCCAGCCACACGGGCGCGGGTGCCTTGCCCGCGACGATCACGTTGATGTAGTCGCGGCTGCGCAGGCAGTGGTCGGTCACCGAGAGCAGGGTGTTGGCGTCCGGCGGCAGGTACACCCGGATGATCTCCGCCTTTTTGTTGACCACGTGGTCGATGAAGCCGGGGTCCTGGTGGGAGAAGCCGTTGTGGTCCTGCTCCCAGACGTGTGAGGTGAGCAGGTAGTTCAGCGAGGGCACCGGCCGCCGCCACGGGATCGTCCGCGAGACCTTCAGCCACTTCGCGTGCTGGTTGACCATGGAGTCGACGACGTGGACGAACGCCTCGTAGCAGGAGAACAGGCCGTGCCGGCCGGTCAGGGTGTACCCCTCCAGCCAGCCCTGGCAGGTGTGCTCGGACAGGATCTCCATCACCCGCCCGTCCGGGTCGAGGTGCTCGTCGGTGGGCAGCACCTCCGCCTGCCACGCCTTACCGGTGACCTCGTAGACGGCATCGAGCCGGTTGGAGGCCGTCTCGTCGGGGCCGAACAACCGGAAGGTGCGCGGGTTGGCGGCCATCACGTCGCGCAGCCACCCACCGAGCACCCGGGTCGCGCCGACCGTCGCACCGGCCTTCACCGCATGGTCCCGGAAGTCGGGCAGCACCAGCTCCCGGGTGAGGGAACCACCGTTGGACTGCGGCACCACACCCATCCGGCGCCGACCACCCGGAAGTCCATCCGTGAGTTCGCGGCGGGGCGCGCCCGACAGGTCGAACAGCTCATCCGGGCGGTAGGAGCGCAGCCACGTCTCCAGTGCCGCGAGTTGGCCCGGGTCGGACTTCGCGGCCGGGAGCGGAACCTGGTGCGCGCGCCACGTGCCCTCGACCGGCAGGCCGTCGCGTTCCCGGGGCCCGGTCCAGCCCTTGGGGGTACGCAACACGATCATCGGCCAGCGCGGCCGGGCCGGTTCGTAGCTGATCGCGGTCAACCGGTCGAAGACGAGGTCGAGAGTGGCGGCCAGCTGCTGGTGAACCTCGGCCGGATCGTCACCGGTGACGAAGTGGGGCTCGTAGCCGTAGCCCGTCAGGAGCGCGGTGAGTTCGTCCGCTCCGATCCGGGCCAGCACGCTCGGGTTGGCGATCTTGTACCCGTTGAGGTGCAGGATCGGCAGCACCGCCCCGTCGCGGCCCGGCGTGAGGAACTTGTTCGAGTGCCAGGCGGCGGCCAACGGGCCGGTCTCGGCCTCGCCGTCGCCGATCACGCACGCCACGACCAGGCCGGGGTTGTCGAACGCCGCCCCGAAGGCGTGCGCCAGGGAGTAGCCGAGCTCGCCGCCCTCGTGGATCGAGCCGGGGGTCTCCGGGGCGACGTGGCTGGGGACTCCGCCGGGAAAGGAGAACTGCCGGAACAGCTTCGCCATCCCGGCGGCGTCGCGGGTGACCTCCGGGTACCTGTCCGTGTAGGTGCCTTCGAGCCAGGTGTTGGCCAGCAGGGCCGGGCCGCCGTGCCCGGGGCCGGTGACGAACAGGACCGGCTGGTCGCGGCCGGCGATGATCCGGTTGAGGTGGGCGTAGACGAGGTTCAGGCCGGGGCTGGTGCCCCAGTGGCCGAGGAGGCGCGGCTTGATGTGTTCGGGGCGCAGTGGTTCGCGGAGCAGCGGGTTGTCGAGCAGGAAGATCTGACCGGCGGACAGGTAGTTCGCGGCCCGCCAGTACCTGTCGAGGGCCCGCAGTTCCTTCGGGTTCAACGTGTTCATGAGGTGGCCTCCGGTTCGTCGCCGCCCTGGTCGAGGCGGAATGGCGGGTAGGTGTCGGTGAGCAGCGCCGTGCGGGGTGCACGGGTAGCGGCAGGGCGGTGTGCGGATCCGGGTGCCGGGCGGTCGTCGTGGTAGGCCCGACCGTCCCTTGTGGACGACGCTGGTTGACCGCTACATCCGGTCCTCGGACTTGTCGATCCGCAGGACTCTGACGGCACCTCGCGAGGCGCCGTCAGCCCCGGTCCGGGTCGCCACGCGCCGGGATCTGACCGCCTGGTAGCCGGCGAGCGCCACCCCGGGGACGCTGGCGGCGAGGGCGCAGCACGACACCTGGTACCCGGTGAGGGACTCGGTGCCCAGCAGGGCTCTCAACGGAGCCAGCCAGAGGGCTGCGAGCTGGCCGGCCAGGGACACGGCCACGGCTGCCGGCAGCCACCAGTTGCGTGGCTGCCCAGGCTGCCGCCGGGCCCGCACCGCGAGGGCGACGCCGAGTTGGGCGAGGCCGAGGACGGTGAACAGGACCGTCTGCCACGGCCAGTCCGACCGGTGCGCCACCAGGGTCATGACGGTGGACACGGCGGTGATCAGGGCGCCGACGCCGAGGATCTGCCAGAGCAGTGCGGGCCCGAGGATGGCCGCGCCGGGGCGTCGGGGTGGCTGGCGCATGGCATCACGGTCACCGGGTTCGGCACCCAGCGCCACGCCGGGCAGGCCGTGGGTGAGCATGTTGATCCACAGGATCTGGGCCGGGAGCAGCGGGATGGCGAACCCCAGAACCGGGCCGGTGAGCATGATGAGTACCTCGGCGAGGCCGCCGGCGAGGGCGTAGGCGAGGAAGCGGCGGATGTTGGCGTAGATGCGCCGGCCCTCCTCGACGGCGACTGCGGCGGTGGCGAGGTTGTCGTCGGCCAGGACGAGGTGCGCGGCCTGGCGGGCGGCCTCGGTGCCACCTCTGCCCATGGCGACGCCGATGTCGGCGCGGCGCAGGGCGGGCGCGTCGTTGACGCCGTCGCCGGTCATGGCCACGACCTCGCCCCGGTCCTGCAGTGCGGTGATGATGGCGAGTTTGTGCTCGGGGCGGGTGCGGGCGAACACCCGGGCCCTGTCGAGGCGTTCGGGGGTCAGGTCGTCGTGGCCGAGGACGACCTCGCCGTGGTGGCCGTCGATGATGCCCAACTGGCCTGCTACCGCCCTGGCGGTCGCGGGATGGTCACCGGTGATCAACAGGAGTCGGATACCGGCCCTGGTGAAGGTCTCCAGGGCTTCGGCGGCCTCCGGGCGGACCGGGTCGGCCAACGCGACGAGTCCCACGAGCCGCAGGTCGTGCGCCGCGTTCCCGGCTGTGGGGAGGGTGGTGGTCGAGGCGTCGGCGACGGCGAGGACCCGGTAGCCCCGGGCGGCGAGGTCCTCGGCCATCGCAACGGCCGAGGCGACGGCCGCCGGGGTGTCGGTGAGTAGCTCGGTGGTCAGGATCGTCTCCGGGGCGCCCTTGCAGATCGTCAGGTAGCTGTCGCCGTCGCGGTGCACGGTGGTCATCCGGCGGCGCACCGCGTCGAAGGGCACCTCCAACAGGCGCGGACACGCGGCCCGGTGGACCCCGTGCCGGGCGGCAGCGGTCAGGAGAGCGGCTTCCATCGGGTCCCCGACGGGTGTCCACCGGCCCCCGGCCTCCTCGGGCGGGGCCAGGTCGGCGTCGTTGCACAGCACCAGATCGCGGGTCAGCCGATCCAGCCGACCCGGGTCTGCGCCGGGCTGCACGTCCCCGACGGGGTCATACCCGCGTCCGGACACCGCGACGGTCGTGTCGCCGCAGACCAGCAGCTCGACGGTCATGAGCCCTTCGGTGAGGGTGCCGGTCTTGTCGGCGGCCAGGACGGTGACGGATCCCAGGGTCTCCACGGCGGTGAGCTGCCGCACGATCGCCGCGCGGCGGGCCATCCGGTAGGCGCCGAGGGCGAGGGCCACGGTGACGACCGCCGGCAGGGACTCGGGCACGGCGGCGACGGTGAGGCTGACCGCGACGAGGAGCATCTCCACCGGTTCCCGGCCGGCGAGGAGACCCAGGACCATCACGACCACCGACACCGCGACAGCCGTGGCACCCAGGATCCGGCTCAGTCCGGTGAGCCGTCTCTGGAGCGGGGTGGGTCGGCGGGGCTGGGCCGCGACGAGGGCGGTGATCTGGCCGAGGGCGCTGTCCGGGCCGGTGCGGGTCACGGTGGCGCTGGCGCGGCCGGCGGCGAGAACGGTACCCCCGGAAAGGTCGTCGCCCTCGATCTTGTCCACCGGAACCGACTCGCCGGTCAGCGCGGACTCGTCGACCCGCGCCTGGGCCGCCTCGAGGACGGCCAGGTCGGCGGGCACGATGTCGCCGGCCTCCAGGCGCACCACGTCTCCGGGCACCAGGTCGGCCGCCGCGACGAGGCTGGCCACCCCGTCGCGGACCACGCGGGCGTGCGGCGCGGCCAGTTCCCGCAGGGCGGCCACGGCCTGGTCGGCGCGGATCTCCTGGCGGATGCCGATCGCGGTGTTCACCACGACGACCAGGGCGATGACGATCGTGTCGGACACGTCGCGCAAGGCGACCGTGACGGCCATCGCCGCCAGCAACAGCAGCACCAACGGATCGCGCAGCTGGTCGACGACCCGGTGCCACAGCCGGCGCGGGGCCGGCGGAGGAATGCTGTTCGGGCCGTGGCGGGAGCGTAGCGCGGCCACTTCCGCGCTGGTGAGGCCGGACGGGGCCGTCCGCGGCTGAACGGTCGGGTCCGTGGCGACGGGGTACCCGGAACGGGCGGTCATCGCATGCTCCTCCGCACTCCAGATGGTTCGGGTCGCACGGGTCCGGCCATGGCTGGGCCGGGCCCGTGTCGCTAGGGGTTACTCCGTCTTGACGGGGTGGACGATGACGACGGGGCAGTCGGCGTGGTGGATCAGCGTGTAGCCGACCGAGCCGAGGAGCAGGCTCACCACCTCGCCCCTGCCACGGGAACCGACGACGACCAGGCTGGCGAGGGCGGACTCCTCCAGGAGGATCTCCGCCGGGTTGCGGTCGTGGGACAGGGCGCGGGTGACCTGCACCTGCGGGTACTTCTCGGCGAACCCGGCCATCGCCTCGGCCAGGACCCGCTCGGAGGTCTCCACGGCCTCGATGAACGTGGACCCGGGCTGCGTCCCTGAGCCGGTTCCCGCCTCGGGGACGGTGTGCCAGACGTAGAGCGCCCGCAACGGCGCGCCCCGACGGTCGGCTTCGGCGAAGGCGAATTCGAGGGCCGCCACGCTGTGTTCGCGGTCGTCGACCCCGACCAGGACCGGGGCTGTGGCCGGCCGGTCGGTCTCGCCGCGGACGACCATGACCGGGCAGGCGGCGTGGGTGGCGACCTGACCGGACACCGCGCCCAGCATCAGGCCGGCGAACCCGCCGGTGCCGCGCGAGCCGACGACGACCAAGGCCGCGTGGGCGGAGCGTTCCACCAGCCACGCCGCCGGGGTGGTGTGGATCAGGTGCGTGTCGACATCGAGCCCCGGGTGTCGGCGTTCCACCCGGGTCTCGGCGCGGGCGAGGGTCTCTGCGACCTCGGGCGGGGGCATCGTGAACTCCGGCGGATACGGCACGGCCATCAAGGAGCTGTTCAGGGTGGGCAGCACGAAGCCGTGCATGATCTCCAACGGCAGCCCGCGCGCGGCGGCCTGGTCCGCGGCGACGTCCAGGGCCGCGTCCGCGAACGCCGAACCGTCGACGCCGACCACGACGCCGAGGCGGTGTTTGTTGCTCATGTTTCCTCCACGGGACTCGATGTCTTCAGCTTCACCAGGTGCGCCCGTGCCGGGCAGAGGCTTTCCGCCCTGACCGGAGGGACCTTCGGCCCTGGGCCTGTCAGGGCAGGATGACGTCGGCCGCCGGTCGGCGGGGGCTGGCGGTGGCCGGGAGGCCGTAGCCGAGGCGTAGGAGCATGTGCGGGCTGCCCTGCCAGTGCAGTTCCCGCCACAGCTCGTCGCGGGCGGCCTCGTCGTCGACGGGCTGGGACATCATCGACGCCGACAGGCCCATCACGGTGGCGGTGAGCAGGACCCGTTGCAGGGCCTGTCCGGCCCTGAGCTGGTCTCCGGGCAGGTCGCCGTGCGCGCCGAGGACCGCCAGCAGCGGTTCGGCCTGGTAGTCGCGGCCTGTGGGGTGCGCCGGGCCGCCGAAGTCCCGCCGGGGCAGGAGTTCGTGGGCCGCGGGGGCCGGGCCGCCGGCCCTGACCGGTACGCCGTCGCGGCGGGCCGGGTCGTGGTTGATCCAGGCGGCCAACTCGACCTGGTAGCCGGGGTCGTCGGTGATCCGCCGGTTGGCTCTCCGCAGGATCGCGGCGATCCGGGCCACGGCGGCCGGGTCGTCGACCAGCTGCAGCCAGCATCGTTCAGTCGCCGCCGCGTGGGTCAGGCGGGCACGTTGTTCGGTGGACACGGGGCTGTCCAGGTACGGGTCGCGGTTGCTGTGCCGGAGCCCGATCGCGGCGTGCAGTTCCCGTTCCAGGGGCGTCGCCGGCCGGTCGACGGCCGGGGTGAGGCGGGCGAGGAAGTCCGTGCGGCCGGGTTCGGGGAGCAGCCGCACGGTCATCGGGTGGCCGTGCGCGGTCAGGGCGAGGCGCAGGTTGAGCAGCGCCGCGCCGCAGCTGATCCGCACGGCCCGGTGGTGCGGGTCTGCCACGGTGAGGTCGCGGCCGGTGTCGGCGTACACCTCGACGGTGTCGCCGTCGCGGCGGAACAGCCACGGCTGGGTGTTGTGCATCGAGGGGGCGAGGGTCGCAGCCGTCACGGCCGCGGTGAAGACCTCCCGCGTCAGGGCGGTCATGACGGTTCCTGTCCGGGGTCGCGGCGGGGGCTGCGCGGTACGGTGCCGGGCCGTTCGACGGTCCCGAACCGCAGGGCCAGGACGGGCCAGCCGAGGCCCGCGAGGATCCGGCGGCGCAGATCCTCGCGCACGGCCGGCACCTCCGTGATGTCACTCATGGGCGATGCGGCCAGGCCCGCGCAGACAGCGGCGAGGAGGACCGCCGACATCGCCTCCCCCGCCGCCAACCAGTCCGCCGGCGCGTCGGTGTCGGTGAACAGCAGCCCGTAGCGGGTGCCGGCGTCGGTACCGGTGCCCGGGGGCAGGGCGGCGTCGCCGGCCGGGGCGAAGTCGCGGACCACCACCCGCCGGGGCACGGTCGCCACGGCGGCGTCGGCGGGAACCCCGTCGGCGGCGTGCGGCGGGCGGTGGGTCCAGGCACCGAGTTCGGCCCGGTAGGCCGGGTCGGTGAACTCGGCGTCGGAGGCGTGCTGCCCGGCGACGGTCAGCTCCACCACCTGCTCGTCGCGGAGGAACTGCAGGTGGGCGCCATGCCGTTCGGCCGCGTCGCGCAGAGCCTCCACCGATTCTCCGGGTACCGGGATCGCGGTGAAGGGCCGGCGGTCGCTGCGCCGGACCGCGATGGCCTGGACGAGGCGAAGGTCCATCGGGGTCGGAGCGCGCCGGCCGGTGAGCACGAGCCGGGCCAGCAGCGTCGGCTGCGACGGATCGGGCAGTCGACGCACCTCGACGGTGTGTCCGGCGGCGGCCAGGGCGACGAGCGCGTGGTGCAGCGCGGTTCCGCAACTGACGATCAGCAGCCGGCTGTCGGGATCGGTGGCCACCAACTGGCGGTCCAGGTCGGCGCGCAGGTCGGCGACGTCGTCGTGCAGATCCCACCGCCACGGCTGGGTGTTGAACAGCGACGGGGCACGCAGCGCCGTCAACGCGGCCAGGCCCAGCGGTCCCGCGCTGGCACGCGCGCGCCGTGTGGGGTCGGTGTCGGTGAAGTGGATGGACATGACGGGTTCCCCCTTTGCCGGACGGTGCCGGTGGTCTAGCGGATGATGGCGACGGTGCCGTCGGCGTGGTGCAGTACGGCCTGGCTGACCGAGCCCAGCAGCAGGCCGGCGAAACCGCCGCGTCCGCGCGAGCCGACGACGACCAGGTGCGCGCCGGGCGACGCGTCGATCAGCGCCCGGCCCGCCCGGCCCGCCACGAGGTGGTGGGTGACCTTCACGTCCGGGAAGCGTTCCTGCCAGCCGGCGAGGACTTCGGTGAGCACACGCTGCTCCTCGGCGCCGGCGAGCTCTGGGTCATGGACCGGGGGCAGCATCTCGCCGGGTTCGGTGGACAGTGGCCAGCGCCAGGCGTGCACGGCGGTCAACCCGACCCGGTTGAGGGACGCCTCCGTGAACGCGAACTCCAGCGCCCGCTCCGACCCGCCGGCGCCGTCCACGCCGACGACGACGTTGCCGGCCCCCGGCCCCGGCGGGAGCAGGTGCGGGCGGACGATGACCGTGGGACACGCGGCGTGCGCGGCGACCTGCACCCCCACGGACCCGACGAGCAGCCCCGTGAACCCGCCCAGCCCCCGGTGCCCGAGTACGACCATGGCCGCGGCGCGGCTCTCGCCCAGCAGTACCGCCGCCGCGGCACCCTCGACAAGAATGGGGTCCACGCGCAGGTCGGGGTGCCTGGCGGTGACCCTGCCGGCAGCCTGCGCGAGGTACTCCCCTGCCTGGGCGCGCAGCCCGGCGAGGACCTCCCGGGAGGACACGGGCCCGTCGGGCAGGTGCATCGCCGGCCAGATGTAGGCGTGCACGATCCGCAGCGGCCGGCCCCGCCGCGCCGCGGCGTCGGCGGCCCAGTCCACGGCCGCCAGGGCCGTGTCGGAGCCGTCGACGCCGACGACGACGTGGGCGGTGACGACGGACTCGGTCATGGCGGCCTCCGGGAGTTGTGGTTGACCTCAGCCTCCGGCAGCGGGGAGCGGGCGAACAGTGCCGAAAGACCCGGGCTGAGCAGTGCGTGCGGCCCTGTGCCGCGACCGGCGGCCGGCACAGGCTGTGCGGGACGAAAGAGAAGGGACTCGACGATGAGCACCATCACCCGCGACGCCGGCCGAACGCACTCCGCCCAGACCACGAACGGTCAGACTCCCGCCATCCGGTACGTCCTGGCCGGTCTGCGGCTCGCCCTGGGCTGGGTGTTCCTGTGGGCGTTCCTCGACAAACTGTTCGGCCTCGGGTACGCCACGAAGTCCCCAGCGGCGTGGATCAACGGCGGCCACCCGACCCTGGGGTTCCTGAAGAACTCCGCCAAGGGACCGTTCGCCGACTTCTACCACTCGATCGCCGGCACCACCTTCGCCGACGTGGCGTTCATGACCGGCCTCGCCGCCGTCGGGATCGCGCTCATCGCCGGGATCGGCATGCGCGTCGCCGCGATCGCCGGGGCCCTGCTCCTGGTCATGATGTGGACCGCCGTCCTGCCGCCGGCCACGAACCCGTTCATGGACGACCACCTGATCTACGCCGGCCTGCTCGTCGCGCTGGCGCTGGCCCACGCCGGGGACACCTGGGGCCTGGGTGGCTGGTGGGCACGGCAGCCCCTGGTCGCAAGGATGCGCTGGCTGCGCTGACCGTGAGCGGTCCGTGCCGAAGGTCCCGCCCGGTTCGGGACCTTCGGCACGGGTCGGACACGCCTGCGGCGGGGTATAACGACAGGATGATCCGCGTTTTCCTCCTCGACGACCATGAAGTGGTCCGCCGGGGCCTGCGTCAACTGCTCGAGGACTCCGGGGACGTCGAGGTCGTCGGCGAGTCCGGCTCCGCCGTCGAGGCCGCCAGCCGGATCCCGGCGCTGCGGCCCCAGGTCGCGGTCCTCGACGCCCGGCTACCCGACGGCAACGGCATCGAGGTGTGCCGGGCGGTGCGGTCGGTGGACCCGACGATCCAGGCCCTGATCCTCACCTCCTACGAGGACGACGAGGCCCTGTTCGCCGCGATCATGGCCGGGGCCGCCGGCTACCTGCTCAAGCAGATCCGCGGCACCGACCTCGTCGACGCCGTCCGCCGGGTCGCCGCCGGCCAGTCACTGCTCGACCCGGCCGTCACCGCCCGGGTCCTCGACCGGATCCGGCAGGGCACCCGGGCCCCCGACGCACTGGCCGACCTCACCGAACAGGAACGCAAGGTCCTCGTGCACATGGCCGAGGGCATGACCAACCGGGAGATCGCCGCCGCCATGTTCCTGGCGGAAAAGACCGTCAAGAACTACGTGTCCAGCGTGCTGGCCAAACTCGGCCTCGAACGACGCACGCAGGCGGCCGTGCTGGCCAGCAAACTCCTCGGCCCGAACCGGCCCTGACCCGCCGGTACCCGGAAAAGGGGTCTCTAGATCGGGGCCCACCAGGTCAGCAGGGTGCCGGACGGCTCGACGTCGGCGACCTCGAAGCCCCCGGCGAAGACCCGGGCCCGCTCGGCGAGGTTGAGCAGACCGCCCCGGGGCTGTGCGCCCCCCACGCCGTCGTCGGCGACAGTCAGGGTGACCCGGCCCTCCGTGACCCGCAGCGCCACCCGCACCCGGCCGGCCCGGGCATGTCGGGCCACATTCGCCAGGGCCTCGCGCAGCACCGCCAGCACCTCCGGACGCAGTTCCTCGGGCACCGCGCTGTCCACGGGCCCTTCGAGGGCCAGCGTGGGCCGGATCCCCATCGTGGTGGCGCTCTTGTCCACCAGGTCACGCACCTGGGTACGCAGATCCGTGCCCGAGGGGGACCGCAGCTCGAAGATCGCGCTCCGGATGTCGCGGATCGTGCCGTCCAGGTCATCCACCACGGCGTTGATCCGGTCGGCGACGTCCTGCTTGCCCGTGATTCGCGCCGCGCTCTGCAACTGCATGCCGGCGGCGAACAGCCGCTGGATGACGACGTCGTGCAGGTCGCGGGCGATGCGTTCGCGGTCCCCCAGCATGGCCAGCAACGCCCGCTCGTCCCGCGCGCCGGCCCGGACCAGGGCGAGCGCCGCCTGCCCGGCGAACGTCTCCACGAGGGCCACGTCAGGCCCCTCAGCGAATGTCACCCCGCCACGCTCGTAGGCGACCGCCAGCACGCCGAGCAGGTCACCGTCGGCGATCAACGGCACCAGCAGCGCGGTACCCGTCGACAGGCCCACCGGCCAGGTCGCCGCCCTGCCGAGGTCCCCGACCACCGCCAGGCTCCGCTCGGTGATGACCGACGAGATCTCGCCGTGGTCCGCCGGCACGGCGAACCCGACCAGTGCCGCGCCGGGGTCGCCGTCGGCCACCTCGACCAGGAGCCGACCGCCGTCGGGGTCGTACAGCATCACCAGCACCAGGTGCGCCTCGGCGACCTCCCTGGCACGCGCGGCGACCAGGCGCAGCGCCTCCGTGCGGTCGACGTCGCTGAGGATCACCGTGCTGGTCTCGGTGGCGGCCTCCAGCCAGCGCTGCCGGCGGCGGGACTGCGCGTACAGCCGGGCGTTGTCGATCGCCGCGCCGGCCGCCACGGCGAGGGCGATCATGATCTCCTCGTCGTCGTCGGTGAACTGGCCGCCACCGCGTTTCTCCGACAGGTACAGGTTGCCGTACACCTGGTCGCGGATCCGGATCGGCACCCCGAGGAACGTGTGCATCGCCGGATGCTCGGCGGGGAAGCCGTAGGCGCGGGGGTGCTTCGTGATGTCCGGCAGCCGGATCGGTTGGGGTTCCTCGATCAGCAGGCCCAGGATGCCGTGCCCGGAGGGCAGGTCCCCGATCCTGGCGTGGGTCTCCGGGTCCATGCCGTGCGTGATGAACTCGGTCAGCGTGCGGTCGGGGCCGATCACCCCGAGCGCCCCGTACTCGGCGTCGGTCAGGGCGCACGCCGCCTGGATGATGCGCTCCAGAGTGGCGCGCAGTTCCAGATCGGTGCCGATCCCGACGACCGCGTCGAGCAGCGAGCGCAGCCGTTCCCGGCTGGCCATCACCACCCCGACCCGGGACAGCAGCTCCCCGAGCAGGTCATCGAGACCCGTCTGCGACAGCGGGGACAGGCCTAAAGCGGAGGAAACTGGAGCATCGTCATGCTTCTTGGCCATACCACGATGCTATGCCCGGCCGCAGCGGATCGGGAGCGAACGTTCGCTTCGTCGGCGGGCGGGTGCCCTGTCGGGCGTCCGGGCTCGCGGGTCTCGGTCAGGACGGTGCGCCTGCCATCGGCGACGCCGCCTATCTGCCCGGTGTCCTCTGGCGAGCGGCGCCGAGCATGCGCAGGGCCAGGGTGAGGCTGGCGAGGGTGATCACGGTGATCGGGACGAGGACCGGCCAGACCCGGTGGCCACCGCGAGCCGCGGCGACGAACGGCGTCAGCAGGATCGGCAGGCCCGTGAGCGCCAGGAAGATCAACAGGCCGGGTGCGGTCGCGTGCCCCCAGGCGTTGTCGCGCAGCAGCAGCACTCCGGCGGCCAGAGCGGCCGGCAGGTAGAAGGCCAGGTCCAGGACATGGACCGGGTTCGACGGCAGTTCGAGGTCTCTGGCTCCGGCAGGCACTTCCCCGGTCAGGACCGCCGGAACGATGTCGGCGAGCCACAAACCTGCGAACAGCACAGCGATGATGACCAGGTACCAGCCTGTGGCCGCTCGCCACACCTCGGTGACCGGGATCCGGTCGCGGATCCGGGCGGGCGTCAGGCCGCCGATCAGGGCGAACAGCGACAGGCCCAGGACGGCGATCCACGCCAGGTACAGCGGCCCGACGTGGATGGACAGGGTGTAGATCACGTAGTTGTAGACCGTGAACGCCACCACGCCCAGCCAGGCGAGGTGGGCCGCCCGCGAGCCCCTGAGTGCCAGGAGCGCGAGGATGACCGTGGCGGGGGTGATGACGGCGAGGTTGACGAGGTCCTGGGCGATGGCCTGCTCGACGAACGCCGCGGCCTCCCGGCCGTAGACGCTTCCGATGTTGAGGAGTCCGACGAGGCTGCCCGCGGCGGCGAGCACAGCGGCGGCCACCGACATCCACAGCCACGGTCGAGCACGACCACCCGGTGGTACCCGCTCCGCCCCGACCGGTACGCGCCCGGGGGTCACGATGTCCACTCACTCGCGACCGCACGGGCTCGCCGGCTTCGTGGTGTCCGGGTCCGGCCGCCGGCGGGATTCATCAGTGCCCCGAGGCCGCGACGGCGCGGCGCCTGAGCAGGGCCGGAACGGGCTGGGCCCGGTGGAGCAGCCGGTCAGGGATCCCCCGGACCCACATCGCGGTCAGCAGCGGCGTGCGGACGGTCATGAGGTCCAGTTCCCACACCGCCCGGAACGTCGCCGCCGGGCGGCGTCGACCACGAGCTGCTCGGTGCGCACGACGTCGTACCCCGGAAGCTGTTCTTCAATGATCATCTTTCTCGTGGGCATGGGTTGCGCACCTCCGACCTCATTCGATTCCATCCGCCCCCGGGCGACCAGTGCCGAAGGTCCCGCCTCGGCCGTGCCGTTCCAGCTGTCGCGTTCAGAGCCAGTCCCGGCGCTTGAAGGCGAGGTACAGCAGTCCGGACACCACGGCGATCAGGGCCGTGGAGGTCCACACGCCCCAGCCGGTACCGTGTCCGGGATAGGGCAGGTTCTGGCCGTAGAAGCCGGTGATCGCGGTGGGCACGGCGATGATCGCGGCCCAGCTGGTCACCTTCTTCATGATGAGGTTCATGCGGTTGGCCTGGACGGTCAGGTTCGTCTCGACCGTGGTGGCGACCAGGTCGCGCAACGACTCGGTCCACTCGGTGACGCGTAGGACATGGTCGTAGACGTCCTGGAAGTACGGGACCATGGCCTCGTCGATGGTGTGCAGATCCCTGCGCAGCAGGGTGTTGAGGACCTCGCGCATCGGCAGGACGACCCGGCGGAGCACAACGAGGTTCTTGCGCAGCTGGAACGACCGGCGGTGCACCTGTTCGATCTGGGCGCGCCGCTCGTCGAAGAGCAGGTCCTCCAACTGCTCGATGCCCTCGTCGAGCTGCGAGACGGCGTCGAAGTGCCCGTCCACGAGCAGGTCGAGCAGGCCGTGGAGCAGGAACGCGACCCCATGGACCGCGAGGTCGGGTGAGGCGTCCCACCGGGCGAGCAGCGGCCCGAGGTCGAACTGGTCGTCCTTGCGGACCGTGATCAACGCCTGGCCGGTGATGAACACCGCGACCTCCCCCACGTCGAGCCGGACACCCTTCGGGTCGAGGTGCACGGCGTAGGCGCTGAGGAACAGGTGCGTGGGGTACCGGTCGATCTTGGGCCGTTGGGCCTCGTCGAGGGCGTCCTCTACGGCCAACTCGTGCAGCCCGAACTCCTTGTCGAGCATCGCGAAGTCAGCCGGGGTCGGCCGGCACAGGTCCAACCACACCACCGACGCCGGGTCCGCCAGGTGTCCGGTGATGTCGGCGACCGGAAAGTTCTCCGACAGGCAGACTCCTTCGCGGTACAACCGGGTACGTGCCCGCGGACAGTCCTCGGGACGGCGGTACGGGACGGCGGAGGCCGCCGGTGGCTCCATGGTCATGAGCCTCCCGCCGACTAGCGGACCGCGTCGACGTCAGGACGCGCGGCCTCGGCGGCGATGCCGTAGGCGAACGCCGTCACCTGGGCGCGGTTGCGGAAGTCGCCAGCCATCGTCCTGGCCATCCGGCGAGCCAGGAACCCGGTGGTGTCCGGCGCCAGCCGGCCACCGAACGTGCTGTGCCCCCGAGCCGAGATCCGTTCGGCGATCCGCGCGACCTGGGGCACCGGCGCGATCACCGCGCCCTCGGCCGAGCGGTCCAACGGGCCGGTACTGAACAGCCACACCGGCCTGGCCAGCAACGCCGTGCGGTGCCGGCGGGCGAAACGGCGCGCCTGGCGCTGCCAGCGGTGCGCGTAGAGCGCGCCACCCAGCACCACCAGGTCGTAGTGGGAGACGTCCTCGACCGTGGCGGCGTCGGACACGTCGACCCGTATGCCGCGCTCGCGTAGCGTTTCACCGATCCAGTCGGCGATGTCGGCGGTGGATCCGTGGCTGGAACCGTAGGCAACCAGCGCGTAGGTCATGTCGGCACCTCTTTCCTGTCGTCCTGAGCCTGGTTTGCGCCACCCGGCGAGCCCGGGGCCAACAGGCCCCTCATGGCGCCCTCCCCGGACGTCGTTCACCGGCTTCCACCGGACAGAACCGGCCGACGCGGGAGGGCGGGTGGCGGGTACTCCGTTCGTCTCGCTTCCCGGTCCCAGCCTGCGCCCCCTGCGCCGACACCGGCAGTGCCCAGTGACCCGTCGACGAGGGTCCACTCCGCCCGCGACAACGGGGTCTTTCGGCCCTGTTCCCCGGTGTCGGAGCCGGTGTTTCCGGGGGTGCGCCCGCCGACGGTGAACCCGGGCCATGATCTGGGGGTGTCGCTGGGCCGGTGGCATCGGTAGAACGCCGATAGGGCCAGGACCACCGGCTGGGCTGGTAGGCCTGTCGCAACGTGGATGCCGGCGACTGGTGCCCGCACCGGTCAGCGACGACTCCCTCTCGGGAGTGCTCGTGGTGACCTCAACGAGGCCAGGTCCCCACAGACGCCAACCCACACATGAACATTGACATACCGCGATGGACTTGTCGGCGAACAACGTTCGCAACAAGCCTACTAGGACCCCGGGGCGGCCCGGCGAACTATCAAAAGGCGGCCTGACCAGACACGGCTACTTGGCGTTGAAGTAGTTCGCCTCCGGGTGGAACGTGATCAACGCGTCGGTCGACTGCTCCGGCACCAGCTGGAACTCCTCCGACAACTCGACCCCGATCCGATCCGCCCCCAACAGCTCCACGACCTTCGCCCGGTCCTCCAGATCGGGACACGCCGGATACCCGAACGCGTACCGGCAGCCCTGGTAGTCCACGTTGAACAGCCCGTCCAGCGACGCCGGGTCGGCCTCCACCACGGAACCGCCGCCGGGCAGGGTCACCTCGGAGCGGATCCGGCGGTGCCAGTACTCGGCGAGGGACTCGGTGAGCTGCACGGACAGGCCGTGGACCTCGAGGTAGTCGCGGTAGGCGTTGGCGGCGAAGAGCTTGTTGGCGTACTCGCTGACCGGGTTGCCCACGGTCACCAGCTGCATGGCCACGACGTCCAGCTCGCCGGAGCCGCGCGGCCGGTAGAAGTCGGCGAGGCACAGGCGGCGGTCGCGGCGCTGGCGGGGGAAGGTGAAGCGGGCCCGTTCGCTGTGGCCGTTCTCGTCGAGGACGACGAGGGTGTTGTCCTCGGAGTACGCCGGGAAGTAGCCGTAGACGACCGCGGACTCGAGGACCTGGTCGGCGGTGAGCCGGTCCAGCCAGTACCGCAGCCGGGGTCGGCCCTCGGTTTCGACCAGCTCCTCGTAGGACGGGCCCTCGCCGCCGCGCGCGGCCTTGAGGCCCCACTGGCCGAGGAAGGTGGCCCGCTCGTCGAGCAGCGCGGCGTAGTCGGCCAGCGGGATGCCCTTGATGACCCGGGAGCCGAAGAACGGCGGGGTGACGACCGGGGAGTCGACGGCCACGTCGGAGCGGGTGGTGTCGTCGAGTGCCGGCTCGGCCTCGCGGACGATGGCGCGGTGCCGTTCGCGGCGGGCCTTGCGCTCGGCCGTCTTGGCGAGCTGTTCGGCGGTGAGGACGGGGGCGCCGCCGCGCTTGGCGGTCATGACGCGGTCCATCAGGGACAGGCCCTCGAAGGCGTCGCGGGCGTAGTAGACCTCGCCGCCGTCGTACATGTCGCGGAGGTCGTCCTCGACGAACGACCTGGTCAGGGCCGCGCCGCCGAGCATGACGGGCCAGCGGGAGGCCATGCCGCGCTGGAGCATCTCGGCCAGGTTGTCCTTCATGATGACGGTGCTCTTGACGAGCAGGCCGGACATGCCGATGCAGTCGGCGTTGTGCTCGGCGGCGGCGTCGAGGATCGCGTTGATCGGCTGCTTGATGCCGATGTTGACGACCGTGTAGCCGTTGTTGGACAGGATGATGTCGACCAGGTTCTTGCCGATGTCGTGCACGTCGCCCTTGACCGTGGCCAGCACGATGGTGCCCTTGTCGGTGGTGTCGGCCTTGTCCATGTGCGGTTCGAGGTACGCGACGGCGGTCTTCATGACCTCGGCGGACTGGAGCACGAACGGCAGCTGCATCTGGCCGGAGCCGAACAGGTCGCCGACCGTCTTCATGCCCTCCAGCAGCGTGTCGTTGATGATCGTGATCGCGGTGCGGGTCCGCAGGGCCGCGTCCAGGTCGGCCTCCAGGCCGTTGCGTTCGCCGTCGATGATCCGGCGCTGGAGGCGCTCGTCGAGCGGGAGGGCGGCCAGTTCCTCGGCGCGCGAGGCCCGGGCGGAGGCGGCGTCGACCCCGTCGAACAGGTCGAGGAGCTTGGACAGCGGGTCGTAGTCGACGCTGCCGTCGGCGTGGTACGTCCGCTTGTCGTAGACCAGGTCGAGGGCGACGGAGCGCTGCTCGTCGGGGATCTTCGACATGGGCAGGATCTTGCTGGCGTGCACGATGGCGCTGGTCAGGCCGGCCTCGACGCACTCGTGCAGGAACACCGAGTTGAGCACCTGGCGGGCGGCCGGGTTCAGGCCGAAGGACACGTTCGACAGGCCGAGGGTGAAGTTGATCCCCGGGTACAGCGCCGTGATCCGCCGGATCGCCTCGATCGTCTCGATCGCGTCGCGCCGGGTCTCCTCCTGGCCGGTGGACACGGGGAACACCAGGCAGTCGACCATGATGTCCTGGATCCGCATCCCCCACTTGCCGGTCAGGTCCTCGATCAGGCGGGTGGCGACCCGGACCTTCCACTCGGCGGTCCGGGCCTGGCCCTCCTCGTCGATGGTCAGCGCCACGACGGCGGCCCCGTGCTCCTTGACCAGGTGCATCATCCGGGTGTACCGCGACTCCGGCCCCTCGCCGTCCTCGTAGTTGACCGAGTTGACGATGCACCGGCCGCCCAGCCGTTCGAGGCCCGCCTCGATCACCGGCGGCTCGGTGGAGTCCAGCATGATCGGCAGGGTGGAGGCGGTGGCGAACCGGCCGGCGAGTTCGCCCATGTCCCCGGCGCCGTCGCGGCCCACGTAGTCGACGTTCAGGTCGAGCATGTGCGAGCCGGACCGGATCTGGTCGCGGGCGGTCTCGACGCACTTCTGCCAGTCCCCGGCGAGCATGGCCTCGCGGAACGCCTTCGAGCCGTTGGCGTTGGTGCGCTCGCCGACCATCAGGACGCCGGCGTCCTGGACGAACGGCACGTGGTGGTACACCGACGACACGCCCGCGTCGATGACCGGGGTGCGCGCGGCGGGCGTGAGGCCCCGGACCGCGTCGGCCGTCTGCCGGATGTGCTCGGGGGTGGTGCCGCAGCAGCCGCCGACCAGGCCCACGCCGTACTCCACGACGAAGCGCTTGAGGGCCTCGGCCAGCTCGGCCGGCCCGAGCGGGTAGACGGCGCCGCGCGGGCCCAGCTCCGGCAGGCCGGCGTTCGGCATGACCGACAGGCCGACCGTGGCGTGCTGGGACAGGTAGCGCAGGTGCTCGCTCATCTCGGCGGGGCCGGTGGCGCAGTTCAGCCCGATGTAGTCGATCCCGAGGGGCTCCAGGGCGGTCAGTGCGGCGCCGATCTCGGACCCGATCAGCATCGTGCCCGTGGTCTCGACCGTCACGTGACAGATCAGGGCGACCCGCTGGCCGGTGGCGGCCATGGCCCGCTTCGCGCCGACGATCGCGGCCTTGGTCTGGAGCAGGTCCTGGCAGGTCTCCACCAGGATGCCGTCGACGCCGCCGTGGATCAGGCCCTCGCAGCACTGCTGGTAGTAGTCGCGGAGCAGCGCGTACGGGGCGTGCCCGAGGGTCGGCAGCTTCGTACCGGGGCCGACCGAGCCGAGCACGTAGCGCGGCTGCTCGGGGGTCGACCAGTGGTCGGCGGACTGCCGCGCGATCCGGGCGCCGGACTCCGCCAGCTCGTACGACCTGTCGACAATGCCGTATTCGCCGAGATTGCCATAGTTCGCACCGAAGGTATTTGTCTCGACGCAGTCGGCGCCGGCCGCGAAGTACGCGTCGTGGATCTCGCGGACCACCTCGGGCCGGGTGACGTTCAGGATCTCGTTACAGCCCTCGTGACCCTGGAAATCCTCCAGCGGGAGGTCGTATTCCTGCAGCATGGTGCCCATGGCGCCGTCGCAGACCAGGACCCGCGAACCCAGTGCCGAGAGAAGTGAGTCAGTCACCTGTCCAGGTTAGTGGAGCGGAATAGTTCGGCGCCTCACGGACCTGCGTGACTTCGAGCCCACCCGGGCGACGTAGTCTGACCAGGTGACCGAATTCGACGGCCTGCCGGTGCTCCGCTCGCCCATCGCCATCGCCGCCTTCGAGGGGTGGAACGACGCGGCGGATTCCGCGACCGCGGCCATCGAACACCTCGACGCCGTGTGGGACGCGCGACCCATCGCGGCCGTGGACCCCGACGACTACTACGACTTCCAGGTCACCCGGCCCGTCATCTCCCTCGTCGAGGGCGAGGCCCGGCGGATCGACTGGCCGACCACCCAGTTCCTGGTGGCCACGCCGCCGGAGCTGGAGCGCGACATCGTGCTGATCCGGGGCATCGAGCCGAACATGCGGTGGAAGGCCTTCTCCGAGGACGTCCTGGAGATGTGCCACAGCCTCGGCGTCGAGCGGATCGTGCTGCTCGGGGCCCTGCTCGCCGACGTGCCGTACACCCGGCCGCTGCCCGTGTCGGGCACGTCCACCAACCCGGCCGAGACCGAGCGCCTGGGCCTGGTCGGCGCCCGCTACGAGGGCCCCACCGGCATCGTCGGCGTCCTGCACGAGGCGGCCACCCGCGCCGAGCTCAACGTCGTGTCCTTCTGGGCGCACGTCCCGCACTACGCCTCCAACCCGCCGTGCCCGAAGGCGACGCTGGCCCTGCTGCACCACATCGAGGAGCTCCTCGACCTGCCCGTGCCCCTGGCCGGGCTGTCGGAGGAGGCCACCGAGTGGGAGCGGCGGATCACGGCCCTGGCCGAGGAGGACAGCGAGCTGGGCGACTACGTCCGGCAGCTGGAGCAGCGCGAGGGTGACGCGGGGCTGCGGCCGCTGTCCGGCGACGAGATCGCCAAGGAGTTCGAGAAGTACCTGCGCCGTCGCGGCGGCCCGACCCAGGCATAACCCCTTCGACGGGTACGGGGAACCGGCGCGCCGCCCACACCGTGGCCCGGCCTGCCGGCGGCGAGCGGGCCTGCCCTTCCGGCCGGGTCGACCGTCCCCGAGCCCTCGGCGGGGGTGCCCGTCAGAACACCGACCACCCGGTCAGCGTCGTGAACGCGTCGAGCGCCGCCAACCCCGCCACGGAGTTCCCGCTCGCGTCGAGCCCCGGCCCCCACACGGCCAGCGCGCACCGGTTCGGCACCACGGCCAGGACCGCCCCGCCGACGCCGCTCTTCGCGGGCAGCCCGACCCGGTAGGCGACCTCGCCGGCCGAGTCGTACGTGCCGCAGGTCAGCATCGTCGCGTTCAGCCGTTTGGCGTCGCTGCGGGACAGCAGGCGCGTCCCGTCGGCGGCCGTACCGTGCCGGGCCAGGAACCGCCCCGCCAGCGCCAGTTCCTCGCACGTCATGACCAGGGAACACTGCCAGGTGTAGTGCTCCAGGACGTCGGCGACCGGGTTCTCCAGGTTGCCGTAGCTGGCGAGCAGGTGCGCGAGGGCGGCGTTGCGGTGCCCGTGCTCGGCCTCCGAGGCGGCCACCTTCAGGTCGAAGTCGATGCTCGGCCCGACGCCGGCCAGCCCCGAGCCGGCCGCCGGGCCCCCGGTACCCGTCGGGTCCGTGCCCGTGGAGCCCTCGGCCCGCAGGAAGTCCCGCACCGCGCCCCGGGCGTCCCCCGTCAACGTCAGCAGCCGGTCGGTCACGACCAGCGCCCCGGCGTTGACGAACGGGTTGCGCGGGATCCCCCGGTCCTGTTCCAGCTGCAACAGCGAGTTGAACGGGTTGCCGGACGGCTCCCGGCTCACCCGCCGCCAGATCTTCTCCCCGTCCTCCCGGAGCACGAGGGCCAGGCTGAACACCTTGGTCACGCTCTGCACGGACAGCGGGACCTGCCAGTCCCCGGTCCCGTACACCGCGCCGTCGACGGTGGCCACCGCCATCCCGAACCGGCCGGGGTCCACGGCGGCGAGCGCCGGGATGTAGTCGGCGACCAGGCCACCGCCGATCTCGCCGGCGACCTGCGCGCGGACCTGCTCCAGGATCTGCGGATACTCCATGTCGGTCATTGTGTCCCCACCGTGGGCGGCGAGGGGACGGGTCGGGACCCGTCCCCTCCTCCCACCCCCCTCAGAGTGGTACTGCGCGCCACCCACCCGTGGCGTACGCCGACCACGGTGTCCCGGTCGGACAGCACACTGCGGAACGTCACCTGACCGACCCCTGACAGCGGAGTGAACGTCCAGCCCACGGGCCGGGACCCGCACCGCCCGCGAGGCCCGGCCCGGCCCGCCGCGGACCTGACGTCCCCGGCGCGGTGGAGGTCACGCCGAGGGTCGGCGGTACGGCCACGCTATGACCCTCGGCCGACCCACCGATAGGGAGAAATCCCTTGCGCCGTGGCATCGGTCACACATCTGTGGCATCCTAGGAACCTGCGAGGGAGGCGCCCGTGTCCGTCAACCCCGGGGCCGCCGAGTGGCCCCACCGCCAGATCGCCGACCAGATCCGTGCCAAGATCCAGCACGGCGACTGGGGCCCCGGCGAGAAGTTGCCGTCCATCCCCGACATCGGCCAGATCTACGGCGTGGCGAAACAGACCGCCCAGCGCGCGATCGACCAGCTCCGGATCGAGGGGCTGCTGATCACCCGGCCGGGCTCGGGCACCTACGTCCGGGGCGTGCGCCGCAAGCTGGCCCGCCTGGCCCGGGGGCGCTACGGCAGCACCCGGGGCTACCACTCCGACCCCAACGGGCACTACCGCCAGCAGGTCACCCTGGTCGGCCGGTCGGCCGCCCCGCACGAGGTGGCCAGCGCGTTCGGGCTGCCCGACGGCGCGGAGCTGCTGGTCCGGCGGTCCCTGGTCACGAGCCAGGACCAGGTCGTGGAGGTCAGCGCGAGCTGGCTGCGGCCGGCCGAGGTCACGGGCAGTCCGCTGGACGGGCTGACGCCGCTGACCCGGCCGCTCTACCAGGAGGTGGAGGAGGCCAGCGGCCGGCGCTACGTCTACGCGACCGACCAGCTCAGCGCCCGGCTGCCCACCCGCGAGGAGGCCGAGACGCTCCAGATCCGGGCCGACACCCCCGTGCTGACCCTGCTGCACACCGCGTTCGACGGCGACCGGCGCACCATCGAGGTCACCCAGTCGACCTGGCCGGGCCCGACGACGCTGCTGACCGACGACTACAAGGTGCCGGGCCCGCGCGCCCAACTCCCGGACGGCCCCGACGTCTTCCTGGCCTGACCCCCAGTTCAACCCCTCCAAACCGCATATGGCTACGAGTGGGGCGGCGACCACCGCGCATCGGCACCTCCCCCACATCTCCGTCCCCGGTCCCCGACCGGGCAGGCGCCCGCGCGCGGACCGGCACAGGTCGGCACCCCGGCGCGGTCCCGCGCGACGGAAGGGCTGTGCCCCGGACCGGCGAGCCCGGGGCATGGTCCGTCCTCACGGCGGGACTCCGGGGCGGACCGGCGCGGGTCAGCACCCGCGGACCCGCCTGTGCCCCGGGGTGGCCCGCGTGGGGCGTGGTGCCGGCGTCGCGGAAGGCGGCGGGGATCCGTACCCAGATGAGGGGGTTGATCTGGGGTTAAACCGGTGGCCCGGCCCAAACGCGCGGACGAGAATCCGGCCATGAGAATTCCGTGGCCCGCCGTCCTGCGTGAGGAGAGGCAGTTCGCGCTGCTGTTCGCGGGGCAGGCCTGGTCCAGCCTGGGTGACCGGGTGACGTTCGTGGCGTTGCCGTTCGCGGTGCTGTCCATCGGTGGCAGCGCGGCCGACGTGGGCTGGGTGATCGCGGCGGCCACGGTGCCGTTCCTGCTGTTCACCCTGGTGGGCGGGGTGTGGGCGGACCGGTTGCCCCGGCACCGGGTGATGCTGGTGTCCGACATCGTGCGGTGCGGGACGCAGGTGGTGGCCGCCGTGCTGCTGTTCACCGGGGACGCGCGGGTGTGGCACCTGGTCGCGCTGATGGGGATCTTCGGCACCGCCGACGCGTTCTTCAGTCCCGCGATGTCCGGGCTCGTGCCGTTGACGGTGTCGCCGGAGCGGTTGCAGGAGGCCAACGCGCTGCGCGGGTTCGTGATGTCGGCCGGGCTGGTGGCGGGGCCGGCGGTCGCGGGTGGGCTGGTGGTGGTGTTCGGGCCGGGCGGCGCACTCGCGGTCGACGCGCTGACGTTCGCGGTGAGCGCGGTGTACCTGGCCCGGTTGCGGCCCCGGGCGGGGACCGTGGAGGAGGCCGGCGACTTCCTGGCCGAGCTGCGCGACGGGTTCCGCGCGGTGCGGACCCGGTCCTGGGTGTGGTCGACCCTGACCGCCGCCGCCGTGTACCACCTGGTCGTCCTGCCCTCGGTCTTCGTTCTGGGCCCGGTGCTCGCCGAGCGGGAACTGGGCGGGGCGAAGGGCTGGGCGGTGGTGGTGGCCGCGTTCGGGGTCGGGTCGATCGTGGGCGACGTGATCGCGATGCGCTGGCGGCCGGCGCGTCCGCTGCTGGTGGCCGCCGCCGCGCTGACCGTCGCGTCGTGCCAGGCGCTGATCATCGGCGGGGCCGGGTCGCTGGCGGTGATCGCGGTGCTGGAGGGCGTGACCGGGGTGGCGGTGGCGTTGTTCTTCACGCTGTGGGAGACGGCGTTGCAGACCCACATTCCGGAGGGGTCGCTGTCGCGGGTGACGTCGTTCGATCTCCTCGTCACCGTGGGATCGATGCCCGTCGGTATGGCGCTGGCCGGTCCGGCGGCCGACGCGTTCGGGCTGCATCCGACGCTGATGGTGATGACGCTGGTCGGGGTGCCGTCGGCGCTCGCGCTGTTCGCCGTGCGGGGCGTGCGGCGGCTCGGGCGGGAGCCGGAAACCGCGCACGTTCGGATGTGATGAACAGCACTACGTTCGGGTTGACTGTGGAGCACTCTGCGTCGATGCTGGGTGCGCACAAATTAACAATGAGGCGACGGTGCGCAGGAACTCCGGTGTGAATCCGGGACGGTCCCGCCACTGTGACCGGGGAGTTCTCCCTCGTACGCGGCCACTGCCCCACGGGCGGGAAGGCCGAGGGGTGACGACGATCCGGGAGTCAGGACACTGACCCGTCGTTCTCCCGATACCGGGGCGGGGACACCCCGGGGAGGAGTACCAGATGGCTTCCTTGACCACTCCCGGTGCCGTCGCCGACACCGGAGCCGCTCTGCGCCCGGTCCGCGACGGCATCATCGTCGCCGTGGCGGTCGTGTTCGCGCTGCTCACGCTGTACGCGGTGTTCATCGACCAGGGCGCGCTGCTCGCCCCGCTGCTCGGCAAGTTGTCCTTCGACAGCAACTTCGTGCACGAGTTCGCCCACGACGCCCGGCACGTCGCCGGCGCCCCCTGCCACTGATGGCCTCCGTACTGTCGCTGCTCGGCCGGGGACTCCTGGCCGGCGGCGCCGCCGGTGTGCTCGCCGGCGGGTTCGCCCGACTGATCGCCGAACCGATCATGGACCGGGCCGTCGACATCGAGTCGGCCCGCTCGGCGGCGGCCGGCGAGGTCGGCGAGGAGGTGTTCACCCGGGGTGAGCAGCACTTCGGCCTCATGGTCGCGATGCTCGCCGTCGGCCTGGCCCTCGGCGCCCTGTTCGGCCTCGTGTACTTCCTGGTGCACCGCTCCGACCTCGACACCGACGTGTGGGGCCGTTCGCTGCGGCTCGCCACGGCCGGCCTGGTCGGCGTCTGGCTGCTGCCGTTCCTGCGCTACCCGGCGAACCCGCCCGGGGTCGGCAACGGCGACACGGTGGACGGTCGGACCGACGCCTGGCTCGCCGCCACGGTGATGGGGCTCGTCGCCGTCGCCGGGGCGCTGCTGCTGCACTCCTGGCTGGTCAGCCGGGGCGCGGCCACGCCCGTCCGGCACCTCGTCGTCGCGGCCGTGCCCGTGCTGGCGCTGGTGCTGATGTTCGTGATCCTGCCGAACAACCCGGACGCGATCGAGGTGCCGCCGAAGCTGCTGTGGGACTTCCGGGTCCTGGCGGCGGGCACGATGGTGATCCTGTGGATCGGGATGGGCGCGGTGCTCGGCCTGACCGGGCTGGTGCGGGCCCGGGCCACGGTTCCGGAGGCTGTCCCCGCCGCCTAGAACGACCTGTGCCTGCGGGCGCGACCCCCGGCAGGGGGTCGCGCCCGCAGGCGTTTCACCGGAGGGCGGTGAGGGTGGCGCCCGGCTCCGTGGTCCGCGACCCGGGCGCGCCCGGCCCGACGGGCTCCAGGCCCGGGAACGGCGATCGGCCGGGGGCGGTCGGACCTGGGGTCTCCGTGCGGAACAGGGAGTACACGGTGCGGGTCGCGACCGTCGCCCAGGCCGCCACCAGCGCCACGAACAGCGCCACGGCCAGCACCGCGAACGCGGGGGAACCGGTCCGGTGCGCCAGTCCGGTCGCGGCCGTCACGCACGTCCCCACCGGGAACGTGAAGCTCCACCACGTCATCGTGAACGGGAGTCCGGCCCGGGCCGCGCGCGCCGTGAGCAGGCCGGCGAGCACGATCCAGAGCAGGGCGAAGCCGAAGACGGGTACGCCGTAGACCAGGCCGAAGAACTCCAGCGCGCGTGCCGTCGGGCCGGCCACGGCGGTGTGCGCGGCGTCACCCAGCAGGTTCGCGGCGGTCACGGACTGGCCGAGCGGGCCGAGCACGATCCACAGGGTCGGGACGGCAGCGGCGGCCAGCGGCTCCCGGACCAGCCGGGCCCAGACCTGCGGCAGGATCGCGAGCGTGGCGACGAGGCTGACCCCGAACAGGGCGTAGCAGGCGAGCAGCAGGTCGAGGCGGGGCTGGCCGGCGGGCAGGTGCGGTACGAGGAGCGCGCCGGTGGACGCGGAGACCATCGGGGCGACGACGGGCAGCAGCCAGGTCGGGGAGGCCGGGGCGGGCCCGGGGCGGCTCATCATCCGGTACGGGACGGCGACGGCGCTGGCCAGGCCCAACAGGGTGCCGAGGGTCCACAGTACGGCGTCGACGGCGACGGCCAGTTCGGTGCCGAGCACGTCGCGGCCGAGGAGGAGCGCGCCCGCGCCGACGGTGAGCAGGGCCATGGGGGGCGCGCCGTGGAACTGGGCGGCGGAGTGGTCGACCGGTCCGCCGACATCGGATCCGGGCCGGCCCCCGTCGGCGGTGGGGTCCGGGGAGGCCACGGCGCGGGAGTGGCCCGCGATGTTCGTCTTCGTCGTGCGGCCGCCCCGGGTGCCGGCGGCCCGGCGGCGCGATCGGAGGTGGGCGGTGGTGACGGCGGCGAGGGCGAGGGCCGCGAGGAACCAGACGGCGACGGCGGCCGGGCGCAGGGCCGGGGCCGCGTACGGGAGGGTGGCCGCCGAGGTGGCGACGATGCCGGTGCCCATCACGGACGCGAACCAGTTCGGGCCGAAGTTCCTCATGCACCCAGTCTCGGCCGCGTTTCCGCAGGTCGGTAGGCATCGGTTCCCTACCGGGCCATAGGGAAGTCCTATGGGCGGGCGGCGCGCGCGAGGTCAGCTCCCGGCGCGGCCCCGGGCCTCGTACTCGCGCCAGCGGTCGAGCATCCGCTCCGTCTCCTGGAGCATGTACGCGTAGAAGTTGCGCATCTCCGCCAGGCGCTCGCCGGCCGGGCTGTCGATGCCGGCGGCCGCGATCCCCTCGTCGGCGGCCTGCCGCATCACGTCGAGCACGTTGTTCTTGCTGGTCAGCAGAGTGGCCCAGGCGTCGGTCTGGAACCGGAAGTGGTCGCGGCGGCTGCCGGGGGCGGGCACCCGCTGGATCAGGCCGACGGTGATCAGGGTCTTGATCGCCCCGGACACCGCGCCGGCGCTGACGTCGAGCTGGTCGGCGATCTCCCCGGCGGTCACGGTCTCCCGCTCGGCGAACAGGACGGCGCAGAAGACCCGGGCGGCCATGCGTTGCATGCCGTTCTCGACGAAGACGAGGGCGAGCCGTTCGGCGGCGTCGTGCAGCGCGGTCGCGGGGCGGCGGGTCTCGGCGTCGGCTGGCCGGCGGGTCTCGGTCATGACCCCAGCCTCCCACATCATTCGGAAGCTTTACAAGTTTGTGAAACTTCAGTAGTGTCCGAGTTATGGAAACGGTGATCCAGCTCGACGGGCTGGCCAAGACCTACGGACGCCGCCGGGGGCTCACGGAGCTCACCCTCGACGTACAACGTGGCGAAATATTTGGATATCTCGGGCCGAACGGCGCCGGGAAGTCCACCACCATCCGGCTCCTCCTCGACCTGATCCGGCCCACCGGCGGCACCGCCCGAGTGCTGGGCCTCGACCCCCGGGCCGACGCGGTCGCCCTGCACCGCCGCCTCGGCTACCTCGCGGGCGACTTCGTGGTCGACGGCCGGCAGACCGTCCGGGAGTGCCTGGCGTTCCTCGCGGCCCTGCGCGGCGACGGCGCGGCCGCCCGGATCCCGGCGCTCGCCGACCGGCTCGACCTCGACCTCACCGCGCGGATCCACAGCCTGTCCAAGGGCAACCGGCAGAAGGTCGGGCTGGTGCAGGCGTTCATGCACGCCCCCGAGCTGCTGATCCTCGACGAGCCGACGTCCGGGCTGGACCCGCTCGTGCAGCGCACGTTCCTGGAGCTGGTCACCGAGGCCCGGGACAACGGGCAGACCGTGTTCATGTCCTCGCACATCATGAGCGAGGTGCAGGCCGTCGCGGACCGGGTCGGCATCCTGCGCGAGGGCCGACTGGTCGCCCTCGACCGGGTGGAGAACATGCGCGAACGCGCCGTGCGCAAGGTGACCCTGACGTTCGACGCGCCGGTGGACCCGGCCGAGTTCGACCTGCCCGGGGTCACCGACCTGGCCGCCGACGGCAACGTGCTGACCTGCCGGGTCGCCGGCAGCCCGGACGCGCTGGTCAAGGCCGCCGCCCGGCACACCGTCACCGGGCTGCTCAGCGAGGAGCCCGACCTGGAGGAGCTGTTCCTCACCTACTACCAGCACGAGGGGGCCGGCCATGTCGCGTAACGTCTTCACCAAGACCCTGTGGGACGCCCGGCGCTCCCTGCTCGGCTGGTCGGTGGGCACCACGCTGGTCGCCCTGATGTACGCGAGCTTCTTCCCCTCCATGTCCGGCGGCGCGATGGCCGACGCGCTGAAGAACCTCCCGGACGCGTTGAAGGAGGGCTTCCACCTCGACGACCTGGGCTCCGCCGCCGGGTACCTGGGGGCGAACACCTTCGGCATCGTCGTACCCCTCCTCGTGTTGTTCTACGGCGCGTCCACCGGCGCGCGGGCCGTCGCCGGGGACGAGGAGTCCGGCCAGCTCGACCTGCTGCTGGCGCACCCGTTGAGCCGCACGAGCCTGGTGCTGCAACGGTTCGGGGCGCTGGTCGCCGGGTCGACCGGGATCGCGGTGCTGGTGTTCGTCGGGCTGGTCGCGATCCGGGGCGCGGCGGAGCTCGGGTCGGTGTCGGTGACCAACCTGGCCGCGCAGTGCCTGAACCTGGCCCTGCTGGGCATCCTGTTCGGGGCGCTGGCGCTGTGCGCGGGGAGCGTCGTGGGGCGGCGCGGGCTGGTGTTCGCGACCACGGCCGCCGTCGGGGTGCTCACCTACGCGGCGAACAGCTTCGGGGCACAGCTCGGCCTGGGCTGGACCCGCAACGTGTCCCCGTTCCACTACTACCTGGGCGGGTCGCCGCTGAAGAACGGGTTCCAGTGGGGCGACGCCGGGATCCTGGCCGCCGCCTCCCTGGTCCTGGTCGGGATCGGGCTGTGGGCGTTCAACCGGCGCGACATCAACACGTGAGGGGCTGAGGCGCGAGCCTCGAAGACGTGGTGCCCGCCGGGTATGATGGCGGGCACCACCGTGTGGATCTCGCCTGAGGGAGGACCGATGACCGTCTCGACGTCACGTCACCGTTCCCTGGGCACGCGGCGAGTAGTGGGCGGGTAGCACCCGCTCCCCCAGCTCGTCCTTTTCCCGTTTCCGCGCCCCACGCGTCGCCGCGCACCGGCGCGCCCCGGGTCGTGCCCTCGACCCGGTAGCCCCGGTGCCGCGCGGTACTGGTCGCATGCCCGCGAGAGGTTCCACCATGATCCCCGAGAAGCCGTCCCTCGACGACCTGGACGCGAAGTGGTCCGCCCGGTGGGAGGCCGCCGGCACCTACCGTTTCGACAGGTCGAGGACCCGTTCCGAGGTGTACTCGATCGACACGCCGCCGCCCACCGTGAGCGGCACCCTGCACGTGGGCCACGTGTTCAGCTACACCCACACCGACATCATCGCCCGGTACCAGCGGATGCGCGGCCTGGAGGTGTTCTACCCGATCGGCTGGGACGACAACGGCCTGCCGACGGAGCGCCGCGCCCAGAACCACTACGGGGTGCGCTGCGACCCGTCGCTGCCCTACGACCCGGCGTTCACGCCGCCCGCCGTGCCGCCGAAGCGTCCGGTGGCCGTGTCCCGGCGGAACTTCATCGAACTGTGCGAGGAGATCACGGCCGCCGACGAGCGCGCGTACGAGGAGCTGTGGCGGCGGCTGGGGCTGTCGGTGGACTGGACGCTGCTGTACACGACGATCGGGGCGCGGGCCCGGCGGGTGGCGCAGCGCGCGTTCCTGCGGGCCCTGGCGGCCGGGGAGGCGTACCAGGCGGAGGCGCCCACCGCGTGGGACACCGACCTGCGGACGGCCGTGGCGCAGGCGGAGCAGGTGGACCGGGAGGTGCCCGGGGCGTACCACACGCTGCGGTTCGGGGCCGGCGTCACCGTGGAGACGACCCGGCCGGAGCTGCTGCCGGCGTGCGTGGCTCTGGTGGCGCACCCTTCCGATGAGCGCTACCAGGCCCTTTTCGGCACCCAGGTGGAGATCCCGTTGTTCGGCCGGGCGGTGACCGTGCACCCGCACGAGTTGGCCGACCCGGAGAAGGGCACCGGGATCGCGATGGTGTGCACGTTCGGCGACGCCACCGACGTGATCTGGTGGCGGGAGCTGAAACTGCCGACCCGGGTGCTGATCGGGCGGGACGGGCGGTTCGGCGCGCCGTTCGAGGGGCTGACCGTGAAGCAGGCCCGGACCCGGGTGGTGGAGCTGCTCCGGGAGTCCGGGGACCTGCTCGGGGAGCCGCGCGCGATCACCCACCCGGTGCGGTACTACGAGAACGGCGAGCGTCCACTGGAGATCGTGAGCAGCCGGCAGTGGTTCTACCGGACGTTGGCGCACGCCGACTGGCTGGCGGAGCGGGGTCGGGAGCTGGAGTGGCACCCGGCGCACATGCGGGTGCGCTACGACCACTGGGTGGCCGGGCTGAACTCCGACTGGCTGATCAGCCGGCAGCGGCACTTCGGGGTGCCGTTCCCGGTGTGGTACCCGCTCGGCGCCGACGGGCTGCCCGACCACGCCCGGCCGATGGTGCCGCCCGAGGCGGAGCTGCCCGTGGACCCGGCGACGGACTGCCCGCCCGGGTTCACCGAGGCCGACCGGGGGGTGCGGTTCGTGGCCGACCCGGACGTGATGGACACGTGGGCCACGTCGTCGCTGACGCCTCGGATCGCGTGCGGCTGGGGGGACGACGAGGACCTGTTCGCGCGGACGTACCCGATGGACCTGCGCGCCCAGGCACACGAGATCATCCGGACCTGGCTGTTCACGTCGGTGCTGCGCGACCCGGAGCGGTTGCCGTGGCGGCACGCGGCGATCTCCGGCTGGATCCTGGACACCAAGCGGAAGAAGATGGGCAAGTCGGCGGGCAACGCGCTCGAACCGCTGGAGTTGCTGGCGGAGTTCGGGCCGGACGGGGCGCGGTACTGGGCGGCGCAGGGCCGGCTCGGGGTGGACACCCAGTTCGACCCGGCGCAGATGAAGGTGGGGCGGCGGCTGGCGACGAAGCTGCTGAACGTGGGGCGGTTCGTGCTGTCGCTGCCCGGGGGCGACTCGGGGGCCACGGCGACGCTGGACCGGGCGTTGCTGGCGCGGCTGGCCGACACGGTGGCCGAGTGCACGGCCGCGTTGGAGTCCTACGAGCACACCCGGGCGTTGAACGCGGCCGAGGCGTTCCTGTGGACGTTCTGCGACGACTACCTGGAACTGGTGAAGGAGCGGGCGTACTCGGGGGACGCGTCGGCGGTGGGGACGCTGCGGGCCGGGTTGGACGGGGTGTCGCGGTTGTTGGCGCCGTTCGTGCCGTTCGCCACGGAGGAGGTGTGGTCGTGGTGGCGGGAGGGGTCCGTGCATCGGGCGACCTGGCCGGGTGGGCTGTGGGGGGCCGGGGCCGGAGGCTCCGGCGGGGGCCGTGCGTTGGAGAGGGGCTCCGAGGGGGACGCCGGGCTCGTGGTGGCGGCGGAGCTGATCGCGGCGGTGCGCAAGGCGAAGTCGACGGCGCGGGTGTCGATGCGGGCGCCGGTGGCGGAGCTGGTGCTGACCGGGATGGAGCTGGCGGAGGATCTGGTGGCGGATGTGGTGGCTGCGGGGAAGGTGGAGCGGGTGACGTTCCTGCCGGGGGCTGCGGGGGTGGAGGTGCGGCTGTAGGCGCCGCCCGGACGGGGGCGTCGTCGGGATGACCGGCGACGGCCTCTCGGGGGTGGGCGGAGCGCCCCCGTCGGGGGCGCGGGGCCGGCATGCCCGGTGGGGCGGGGCGGGTGCGGAGCGCCCGCCGGGGTGTGGCGGGGCAGGGACGGCCGATGCGTGCCGGGGGCTCCGGTACCCGTAGCCGGCTAGGGGTTTCGGATCTTTCGCCAGACGCGGATCAGGTCGGCGGTGTCCTGGGCGTCCAGTTTGTCGGTGAAGGAGGGGGCGACGGCGGCGCGGCGGGTGGCGTCGGCGGCGGCGTAGAGGGCGCGGCCGGCGTCGGTGAGGACGACGGTGACGGCGCGGGCGTCGGTGGGACTGGGCCGGCGGTCGATCAGGCCCCGCGCGGCGAGCTCGTCGAGGACCCGGGACAGCCGGCTGCGGGACAGCATGGCGGCCTCCCCCAGGTGGGTGGGGCTGACGGGGCCGGTCTGCTGGTCGAGCCAGAAGAGGGCCTCGAACCAGGACAGCGGCATCGCGTGCGTGGCGGTGAGCGCCTTGTCCACGAGGCAGGTCAGGGCGTTGCCGGCCCAGATCAGCCCGTAGAAGGCCCGGTCTTCCTCCGTATCGAACATCACCCCAGCGTAGATGTATGTGCGTGCGCACGCAACTGTGCTACGGTCGATCACATGCTGAGTCGTGAGATCCACCTTGTGTCCCGTCCGGTCGGCGAGCCGAAGCCCTCGGACTTCGCCCTGGTCACCGCCGAGGTGCCGGAGCCGGGCCCCGGCCAGGTCGTGGTCCGCAACACGTTCATGTCCGTCGACCCGTACATGCGGGGCCGGATGAACGACGTGAAGTCCTACGTCCCGCCGTTCGCGCTGGACGCGGTCATGGACGGCGGCGCGGTCGGCGAGGTCGTCGCGTCCGACTCCCCCGACGTGCCGGTCGGCGCGACGGTGCTGCACGGCCTGGGCTGGCGGGAGTTCGCGCTGGTGGACGCCGCCCGCGTCCGCGTCGTCGACGCCACCCTCGCGCCCGCCTCGGCGTATCTCGGGGTGCTGGGCATGCCGGGCCTCACCGCGTACGCGGGCCTGCTCGCCGTGGCGGAGTTCCAGGCCGGCGAGACCGTGTTCGTGTCCGGCGCGGCCGGCGCGGTCGGCAGCCTGGTCGGCCAGTTCGCCCGACTGCTCGGCGCGGGCCGGGTCGTCGGTTCGGCCGGCGGCCCCGACAAGGCCACCCGCCTGGTCAAGGACTTCGGCTTCGACGCCGCCATCGACTACCGGGCCGGCGACCTGCGCGGGCAGCTGGCCGAGGCCGCCCCGGACGGCATCGACGTGTACTTCGACAATGTCGGCGGCGAGCACCTCGAGGCCGCGATCGGCGCGCTGAACGTGCACGGCCGGGCGGCGCTGTGCGGGGCGATCAGCCAGTACAACGCCACGGAGCCGGTGCCCGGGCCGCGCAACCTGGCCCTCGCGATCGGCAAGCGGCTGACCCTGCGCGGCATGCTGGTCGGCGACCACAACGACCTCGCCCCGCAGTTCGTCCAGCAGGTCGCGGGGTGGCTCGCGAGCGGCGAGGTCACGGCGGAGGAGACCGTCGTGGACGGGATCGGCAACGCCGTCGACGCGTTCCTCGGGATGATGCGGGGCGCCAACACCGGCAAGATGCTGGTCCGGCTGTAACCACCGCGCGGAGGCCGGCCCGGGAGTTCCCGGGCCGGCCTCACTGTATGCACATGGACAGTCACAAAACGCTTATGGGTACTGCGATCTCGCCGACTTCCGACGTTGAGGACTGGCCGGTACTCGATACCATCAGGGCGCACCATTCCTTACCCTGAAGAGGAACCATGGCGAAGGTCGGCCCGTACGCGCTGCTCCAGCTCCTGAGCGACTCCCATATCGCCCAAACCTGGCTGGCGCAGAGTGACGACGGCCAGCGGTTCACCGTCGTCGTGATGACCGACGGGGCCAAGCGCAACAGCGCGCACCGGTCCACCTTCAGCTTCGCGATGGTCTTCATCAACCAGGTGCTCTCCGGGCAGAACCTGGTCGCCGCGACCGACCCCGCCGGCAAGCGGCCCTGGATCGCCTTCCACGGCGAGAACCACGACGCCGCCCGCCAGTTCCTCGGCGCGATGAACATCCCGTTCGCCCCGGACGCCGGCACGGGCCAGCCCGGCCGGGGCTGGGCGCCGGAGCCGATGTCGGCCGAGCTGACCGTGCCGCAGGTGTTCCCCGCGCCGCCGGAGCCGGAGCAGGCGACGATCCTGCAGCCGATCCCACAGGAGGATCGCCGGTTCCTGCCGCCGGGGGCGTTCCCCTCGTCGTTGACGTCGCCGGAGCCCGTGGCCGCGCCGCGCGCGCCGGAGTCGGCGACCCCGCCGCACGGGTCGGAGCCGACGGCCGTGCTCGGGTTCCCGCCGGACCAGGGCAGCACGCCGCCTAGCGGCCTGCCGCAGGTCGGGCGGCAGCCGGGGGTGTTCGCCGCGCCCGAGCCGCCGACCGTGCCGCAGCAGGCCGGGCCCGGGGCGGGCGCTCCGCCGGTGGCGGGGCATCCGCAGGCGCCCGGGGTGGGCGCGCCGCATCCGGGGCAGCCCGGGGCCGCGCAGCCGGGGCCGCAGCAGTGGCCGGGGCAGGCGCAGCAGGCTCCCGGACAGTTCCCGGGCCAGGTCGGTCCTGGACAGGTCGGTCCCGGACAGGTCGGTCCCGGACAGGTCGGCCAGGGGCAGCCCGGTCCGGGGCAGGCGTGGCAGGGGCAGGCCGTGACCGGGCACCAGTGGCCGGGGCAGCCGGTTCCGGGCCAGGGCGGTCCCGTCCCGCCGCAGGCCGCGCCGCAGTGGCCCGGCGCCCCCGTACAGGGCGCGCCGGTCGGCGCCCCGCAGAGCGCCCCGCCCGCGCCGGGCTGGCCCACGCCGCCCGTGTCCGCCGCGCCGTACCCGGTGTCGGGAATGCCCGGTTCGGTGTCCGCCGCGCCGTACCCCGTGTCGGGGCCGGCCGGGCAGGTCTCGGGCACGCCGTACAGCGCGCCGCCGGGACAGGCGTCCGGGGTGCCCTACACCGCCGCGGGGTATCCGCCGCCGAAGAAGTCGCGCAAGGGGCTCTTCCTGGTGCTCGGCGCGTTGGCGCTGGTCGTCGTGCTGCTGCTCGGCGGCGGCGTGGTGGCGTACCTGGAACTGAGCAAGAAGGCCGACCCGAAGCCGAGCCCGCAGGCCGAGCCGGAGCCGACGACGGGCGTGGTGCCCGGCCTCGAACCCCCGCAGGTCGCCGTCTGGCCGAACTACTGGGCGGTCTACAAGCCGACCGACAAGACCGTCCCCTCCAACACCAAGGGCGAGGTCGGGTTCGACTTCAAGGTCCCGACGACGTGGACGTGCGCCAAGCAGCAGGTCAAGCCCGGCTGGCCGACGATGTTCCAGTGCGGCGACGGTTCGGGCGCGGCCGGGGCCCCGAGCGGGCAGCTCGTGGTGCGCGACTGCCCCGACGGCTGCGGCGAGGACAGGCAGAAGGAGCTCCGGCGCAAGGAGAACGCCTGGGGCCTGCAGTGGTTCAAGGCCGAGGACGGCACGTTGTACGCCCGGGACAAGGAGGGCGTCGAGGACGGCGGCCAGAAGCAGTACCGGCTGGTAGTGGTCCGGTACGCGCGCAGCAAGCCCGGCGGCCCCCTCGACCGCCAGGTGACCCTGCGTCTGACGTCCTCCACCGAGCTGGGCTGGCACCTGCAACGCGTCGCCAACGAGCTCCGTACCGCGGTCGCCTAGGCCGGCGACCGGAAACGATGCGACCCCTCCTGACCAGGCGCACCCCGCGGGGCGTCGATCCGACGCTCACCGCCGAGTTCCGGATCCCCGGCGAGCTGCGGCTCCCGACCCAGCGCTCGACCGGCCCCCTCCGGCCGGCGTACGCGCCCGTCCCGTTGCCCCCGACGGACGACGAGAAGTACGTGCACCGCAAGCGCCGGCTGGTCGCGTTGATGCTCGCGTCGCTGGTCAGCTTCACCTGCCTGACCGTGAGCCAGGTGCTGTTCCTGCGGATGTCCCCGTGGCTGCTGCTGTTCACGCCGCTGCTCGGGTTCACGATCGTGTACTACGTGATCTCGTTCGTGGTCAACGTCGGTACCCGCGACTTCGACATGCGCGCGCACAGCCGGCTGGTGGCGGGGTGGCGGCCCGAGAAGTACCCGTCGGTGGACGTCTTCCTGCCGATCTGCGGGGAGCCGGCGCACGTGGTCGGCAACACGTGGGCCTGCGTGCGGAAGATGGTGGCCCGCTATCCGGGCGAGATCCGGGTGCACGTGCTGGACGACTCCCCCGACGACGGCCTGCGGCGGACGGCCCTGGGGTTCGGGTTCCGCTACCTGCGGCGGCCCAACCGGGGCTGGTTCAAGAAGGCCGGCAACATGCGGCACGCCTTCGAGCGCACCGACCACGACTTCATCCTGGTCCTCGACGCGGACTTCGCGCCCCGGGCCGACATGCTCGAGGAGCTCCTGCCGTACTTCGACGACGCGCCCGACCTGGGCATCGTGCAGTCGCCGCAGTACTTCCGGGTGCACAAGGGCCAGGGCTGGCTCGAACGGGGCGCCGGCACGGTCCAGGAGCTGTTCTACCGTTCCGTGCAGGTCTCCCGGCAGCACCACGGCGCGGCGATCTGCGTGGGGAGCTGCGCCGTCTACCGGCGCGCGGCGTTGGACGCGATCGGCGGCACGGCTCTGATCGAGCACTCCGAGGACGTGCACACCGGCTTCAACCTGCGGGTCGAGGGCTGGGGCCTGCGGTACGTCCCGGTGGTGCTGGCGGCCGGGTTGTGCCCGAGCAACGTGGACTCGTTCTTCACCCAGCAGTACCGGTGGTGCGCCGGTTCCATGAGCCTGCTGAGTTCGCGGAAGTTCTGGCGGACGAAGCTCAGCCTGCGGGCCCGCCTGTCCTACGTGTCCGGTTTCTGTTACTACGTTCACACCGGGCTCTACACGCTGGTCACCCCGGCGCTCCCCCTGGTGCTGCTGGCGGTGTTCCCCAGCCAGATCGCGGTGCTCAACTACGTGCTGATCATCCCGAGCATCATCTACAACCTGGCGGTCGTGCCCCTCTGGCACCGCACCCCGTACGGGGTGGACGTGTTCACCGTGAAGCTGATCTACGGCTGGGCGCACATGTTCGCCGTGTGGGACATCCTCCGGGGCCGCCCGATGGGCTGGCAGCCGACCGGCGGCACCGCGAAGAAGGACCGGACCCGGCGGCTGTGGCACGGACTGCGGTTCTGGACCACCGGGCTGTCCCTCGCCTGGGTCGGCCTCGCCGGGGCCCGGATGTTCACCGGCCCGCCGCTGGACTACGTGCCGATGTTCCTGTCCGGGATGTTCGCCCTGCTCATCGCCCTACAGTCGTTGCTGGTGAAGCCCACCCGCGACATCGAGGTCATCGCATGAAGTCGAAGTACCTTTTCATGATCATGGCCATCCTCGCGGTGGCGGCGATCGAGGTCGCGGTGGTGCGCACGATCCCGATCCGGGGGCACGCGGGCGGGATCCTGGCCGCGCCGATCAACGAGCCGACCCAGGCCCCCGCGCCGACGTACGACGTGAGCCGGCTGGTGTCGCCGAAGACGAAGTACCTGGGCGTGTCGGTGGCCGGCGGCGCGGACGCGGGGCGGATCAGGGCGCACGCCGAGCGGACCGGCAAGGAACCGAACCTGGTCTCGATCTTCGAGAGCTTCAAGGACGGGTTCGCCGCGTCCGAGGCCCGCCGGCTGCACGAGGGCGGCAGCATGGCGTTCATCCGGTGGGAGCCGTTCGACATTCCCATGAAGGACATCGCCGAGGGCAAGCAGGACACGTACGTCACCGGGTTCGCCAAGGCGGTGCGGAACCTGAACCTGCCGATCGCGATGACCTTCGCCCACGAGATGAACGGGCACTGGTACTCGTGGGGCACGAAGGGCAACACCCCCGAGGAGTACGTCGCGGCCTGGCGGCACGTGCACGACATCTTCCGGGCCCAGAACGCGACCAACGTGCTGTGGGCCTGGACCCCCAACGTGATCAACCCGGTGCGCGGCGTCGAACTCGGCCCGCTGTACCCGGGGGACACCTACGTCGACTGGGTCGGCCTGGACGGCTACTACACCCTCGACGGCCAGCGGAACTTCAAGGACCTGTTCGGCCCGTCGATCGCGGCCGTCCGGAAGTTCACCGCGAAGCCGATCATCATCGTGGAGACCGGGGTCGAGCTGAACCCGTCCCGGCCCAGCCAGATCGTCAACCTGATGACCAACGTGGCCGCCAGCCCCGACGTGATCGGGATCGTCTACTTCAACATCAACGGCTCCGGGGACTGGAACATCGACAACGACCCGGCGGCACTGAAGGCGATGCGGGAACAGGCCCAGAATCCGGTGTTCGGCTTCAGTGTCAAGGAGTACGCGGGATGACCGACGTGAGCACCGCGCCCCCGGAGGTCGAGGAGGACAGGGCCCCGGCCGTCGCGCCGCCCGCCCCGCCGCGCGCCGGCCCGCGCCGGGCGGGCGCGCTCCTCGCGCTGGTCCCGGCCCTGGGCACGCTGGCCCTCGCCCTGTACCAGTCCGGCAACCGCAACATGTGGAACGACGAGCTGGTCACCTGGCACGCCGCCCGGCTGTCGTTCGCGGAGCTGCGTCGGCTGATCGTCAACATCGACCTGTACCACGCGTTCTTCTACGTCCTGATGCACCCGTGGCTCAGACTGGCCGGCGACTCTCCCACCACGATGCGGCTGCCGGCGGCCGTCGCCATGGCCCTCGCGTGCCTGCTCATCGTCCTGATCGGACGCCGGTTGACGGACACCGTCACGGGGCTGACGGCGGGGCTGCTGTTCATGCTGCTGCCGTCCGTCTCCCGGTACGCCCAGGAGGCCCGGTCCTACGCCCTGGTCGTCCTGGGGGTGACCCTGGCCACCTGGCTCCTGCTCCGCGCGCTCGACCGGCCCACGGGCCTGTGGTGGGGCCTGTACGGGGCGACGCTCGCGGTGGTCGGCTGGCTGCACTTCGTGTCCCTGATGGTCCTCCTCGGGCACCTGCTCTGGGTGTTCCTCACGGCCCGCCGCGACGACCGGGTGTGGCAGTGGATCGTCACCGTCGGCACGGCGATGCTGGCCGTGATCCCGCTGTTCGTGCTGGGCAGCAGTCAGGCGACGGCCGCGTCCTGGATCAAGAACGACTGGCCGGCGGTGCTGAAGTTCCCCCGGCAGCTGTTCGGCACGATGACCATCGCCCAGGCGTTCGGGGTGCTGGCGCTCGTCGGCCTGCTGCTGGCGCTCCGGTCCCGGTGGCGGGTGGCCCTGACGCTGACCCTGTGGCTGCTGGTGCCTCCCCTGGTCGCGTACCTGACCGGTTCGGTGCTGCACATCTTCCTCGCCCGGTACTTCTTCTTCACCCTCCCGGCGTGGTGCCTGCTGGCGGCCATGGGCGCCTGCCAACTGTTCCGGCTGCCGGCCCGGGGCCGGATGCCCGCCACGCTGGGGCTGGTCGGCGGGTTCCTGGCGGTCGCCCTGCTCGGCTACACCGGGCTCCCGGCGCAGCGCGAGGTGCGGACCAACGCGGCCGACGGGCAGCCCGGGTACGCGGGCGCGTTCCGGTACATCGCGGCGCACGCGCAGCCGACCGACGGGGTCGCGTTCAACGACGGGTTCGACCGGTCCGGTGACCTCGCCCGCCGGGTGATGAACTACGAGCTGCGCGACGCGCCCAGCCGCCCCCGCGACATGTTCATGGAACGCACGGCGCGGGAGCAGGGCTGGCTCGCGGCGAAGGAGTGCCCGGACTGGAGCAAGTGTCTCGGGGACGTCAAACGGGTCTGGCTGGTCGAGACCGGTAGCCGGACCGACCCGTTCGGCGGGTTGCCGAAGAGCCGGGCGGCGCTGATGAAGGACAAGTTCACGGTCACGAAAACGACGAACCTGGAACGGATCCGGGTGATCCAGCTGGACCGCAAGAAGCCGTAGCCGGGGCCGTCAGGCGGTGCCCCGGCCGCGTCGCCGCCACATCCAGGCCCCGCCGCCGGCCGCCACCAGCAACACCCCGGCCCCGCCCGCGACCCCCCACCCGCCCGGCGTCATCGGTTCCTGCTCCGGCTCGCCGGCCGCCACCGTGTTCATGTCCGTCGCGCACGCCACGGCCGCCCCGTTGCGCACCGGCAGCGCGCACGCCGTCAGCGCCAGCCGCTGCTGGCCGGCGGGCAGGGCCGAGGCCAGGCCCGAGACCCGGATCCGGGTGGACCGTCCGGCGCCGACCTCCAGGGGCCAGCGGACCCGCGCCCCGTCGGCCTCCGCGCCGCGGCTGCGCGCCGTGAGTTCCACCCCGACGGGTACTCCGACCTCCAGCACCAGGTTCGCGGTCTCGGTGCCCGCGTTGCGGACCGTGACCGTGTACTCGTGCCGCTCCCCCGCCCGGACACTCGCGCGGCCGTCGTCCACGGTGACGGCGATGTTCGGTTCGGCGGCGGCGGGGGTGCCGGCGCCCAGGGTGAGTCCGCCGGCGACGAGGGCGAAGAAAATGCTTCTGCGTGCGTACATCCGCTATGCGTAACGCGTTGTGGTTCGGCGGCCCGGAAGGCGCGCCGGACCGTTTATTTCCGGTGGAAAGTTGTACCCACAGCCGACATAACGTGAATGAAAACTCATGTGTTTGACAGGTAGGCGACAGTCCGTCGAGATTGCCTGCTCAACCCCGCTTACCTGGAACGTACCGCCCTATCCGCTTATGGAAAGACAAGGCGTACGGAGAGGAAGCCTCACAATGGATCAACGGCCGCAGGTCTGGCTGGTGGTGACGACCGAACTGCCCCGTAGCCTGGTCGACCGGGAACAGGTGCTGGAAATCGTCGAACACCGCAACCGGCAGAACGCGATCGCCGAATTCGAGTACAAGCGTGCCGGGCGTAATGTGCGCCGGGGCGTGTGGCGCGTGAAGGTCGTGGAGGCGACGTGACCGAATTCCTGACGACGACGCCGATCGGGGCCGTCGACACCGCGTACGACGACCAGCTCGGACTGCACCGGATCACGAGTCTGCGGCTGGAGTGTTCCGGCAACCACGTGTACTGGCTGGAGCCCGACACCACCTACCAGCTCAACCACGACGGGTACGACTGGACGATCAAGGGCGGGCAGTGGGGTCGGGCGCGTCTGACCTTCCTGGGCTCGCCGATCTGGGCGTTGCCGGGCGTCGAGGGGGACGAGCACCTCGACCAGCGGCACACGTACCTGCTGCGGCCCGGGGGCACCGGCTGGGAGTTATGGCTGCAACAGTAGGGAAAAGTACCTAATATTCTCCACATGATCGTGGAGGCGGCCGGGCTCGGAAAGTCCTTCGGGGCCAAACGCGCGGTGAACGACGTCAGTTTCGTGCTCCAGCCCGGACGGGTGACCGGCTTCCTCGGTCCCAACGGCTCCGGGAAGTCCACGACCATGCGGCTGATGCTCGGCCTGGACCGCGGTGAGGGCACGACCCGGTTCGACGAGCGGCCCCTCGTCGAGCACGAGGTGCCCGGCCGGGTGGTGGGCGCGCACCTCGACGCGAAGTCGTTCCACCCGAACCGGTCCGCCCGCGACCACCTGCGGATGCTCGCCGCCGGCACCGGGGTCCCCGACCGCCGGGTGGACGAGGTGATCGAACAGGTCGGGCTCGACACGGTCGCCCGGAAGCGGCCCAAGGGCTTCTCGCTCGGCATGGGCCAGCGGCTCGGCCTGGCCAGCGCCATCCTCGCCGAACCCGACGTGCTGCTGCTCGACGAGCCGGCCAACGGGCTCGACCCGCAGTCGATCCAGTGGATGCGCGAGTTCCTGAGGGCCTACGCCGGGACCGGCCGGGTGGTGTTCGTCTCCAGCCACCTGATGTCGGAGATGCAGCTGATGGCCGACGACCTGGTGGTGATCGGGCGCGGCACGCTGATCGCGCACGAGCCGCTGGGCGCGTTCGTCGCCCGGAGCACCCGCAACGACGTGCTGGTCCGGGTGCCCGACCCGGGGCTGTTGATCGACCGGCTCGCCGCCCAGGGGCTGTCCGCCGTCCGGGAGGGCGCCGACGCCGTGGCCGTCGCGGGGGCCAGTACGGACACCGTGGGTGACATCGCCTTCCACGCGGGGCTGCCCGTCCGCGAGCTGCTGGCCCGGACGGCGAGCCTGGAGGAGGCGTTCCTCGAACTGACCACCGACCACCAGGAGTACGCGACCCGGGAGGCCCCGTGACCTCGGCCCTGCGCTACGAGTGGCGGCGGATCAGCTCCGTGCCCGGCACCTGGGTGATCGCGGCCCTGGTGGTGCTGATCGCGGCCGGCCTGTCGACGCTGTTCGTGGCGGTCGGCGAGTCCGACCCGGTGCCCGCCCGCAACCTCGCCGCCGGGTTGGCGACGCCGCTGAGCATCGGCGGGTTCCTGTTCGCCGCGTTCGGGGCGCAGGCGCTGGGCCAGGAGTACCGGTTCGGCACCATCCGCTCGACCCTCACCCTGTTCCCGCGCCGGCCGACGGTCTTCGCGGCCAAGTACGCGGTCACGGCGCTGGTCACCGTGGCCGTGCTGGTGCTGGCGGCCGTGGTCAGCGTCGCGGTGGTGGCCGTGGGCGGCTGGCGGCTCGGGTTCGACGGCGCCCCGGGCGGCGGGGTGGGCGGGCTCGCGGTGCGGGTGGTGCTCGTGGCGCTCGGCTGGCTGGCGTGGGGCTTCGGGATCGCCGGGATCACCCGGAACACCGCGTTGGGCATCGTGCTGCCGCTGGTCCTGGCGTTCGTGGTGGAGACACCCCTCACGGTGGTACTGGGCCAGAAGGCGCCCTGGCTCGTCGACCTGTTCCCGTTCGGCAACGCGGGCGCGGCCGTGGCGATGGACGGCGGCGCGTGGGGGGCGCTGGGGATCTTCCTGCTGTGGGCGGGCGCGGTCGCGGCGGCGGCGTACGCGTCGTTCACCTACCGCGACGCCTGAGCCGGTCCCCCGGCGGAACCCGGAGCACCACCCGGCGGGTCCCCGGCAACCGTCGCGGGCCGCACGGGACAATGTCCCCATGATGGACACGGCGATCGTACTGTTCACCCGGGACCTGCGACTCGCCGACAACCCCGCGCTCACCGCCGCCGCGACCGCCGCCCGGCACGTGGTCCCGCTGTTCGTGCACGACCCGGCCCTCGACGTGGGCCCGGTCCGGGCGGCGTTCCTGGCGGGCTGCCTGGCCGACCTGCGGGCCGGGCTGCGGGCGCGGGGCGCGGGACTGGTGGAGCGGACCGGCGACCCGGCGGCGGAGGTGGTCCGGTTGGCGGCGGAGCTGCGCGCGGGCGACGGTACCCGTCAGATCGGGGTGGCCTGTGCCGCCGACGTCTCCGGCTTCGCCCAGGCCCGCCAGCGCCGCCTGGCCGCCGCCTGCGAGGGGGCCGGGCTGAGTCTGCGGCTGTTCGACCAGCTCACGGTCGTCCCGCCGGGCGAACTCGTGCCGACCGGCGGCGACAGCTACAAGGTCTTCACCCCGTACTGGCGGCGCTGGCAGGCCGTGGTGCGCCCCGGCACGACCCCGGCCCCCGACCGGCTCACACTGCCCCCGGGCCTGGAGGCGTCGGCCGGCCCCGAGGGCGCGGACGGCGAGCGGGCCGCGCGGAAACGGCTCGCCACCTGGCGGGACACCTGGGACTCCTACGCCGAGGGCCACGACGACCTCGCCGGGGACCGGACGTCCAGGCTCGCCGCGCACCTGCACTTCGGCACCCTGTCCCCGCGGGCGCTGCTCGACGGGCCGGAGGCGTTCGTCCGCCAGGTGTGCTGGCGGGACTTCTACGCCCAGGTGCTGCACGCGTTCCCCCGGCTGACGACGCACCCGTTCAAGAACGTGGTCGAGGACTGGGTGGACGATCCGGAGTCCCTGGAGGCCTGGCGGGCGGGGATGACCGGGGTGCCGCTGGTGGACGCGGGGATGCGCCAGCTGGCCGCCGAGGGGTTCATGCACAACCGGGCCCGGATGGTGGTCGCGTCGTTCCTCACCAAGCACCTGCGGATCGACTGGCGGCTGGGGGCGGCGCACTTCATGGCGCTGCTGGAGGACGCGGACGTGGCGAACAACTACGGCAACTGGCAGTGGACGGCGGGCACGGGCAACGACACCCGGCCGTACCGGCGGTTCAACCCCGTGCGGCAGGGCTACCAGCACGATCCGCGCGGGGAGTACGTGCGGCGGTACGTGGGCGAGTTGTCGGGGCTGGCCGGGCCGGTGGTGCACGAGCCGTGGAAGCTGCCGGCCTCGCAGACGAAGGGGTATCCGAAGCCGATCATCGAGCTGTGAGGAGGTCCCGCCCCGGTCGGCAGCCGGGGCGGGCGGTCACGTCCTCTTCGGGAACCACGGCACGAAGCCGCTGGTCCGGGCGAGATACTCGGCGTACCCGGGCCGGGCCTTCATGGCGGCCTCCGTCATCGGCTTGCCGGTCTTCCCCGCCAGGAACCACGTCATCAGCACCGGCGACAGGACCGTCAGCACCCCCGGCCAGGTCGCGCACGCCACGAGCCAGATCCCCCACCACACGCACGCGTCGCCGAAGTAGTTCGGGTGCCGGGTGTAGCGCCACAGGCCGGTGTCGAGGACCCGGCCGCGCCCGCCGGCCTTCTGGAACGCGTACAGCTGCCAGTCGCCGACGGTCTCGAAGACCATGCCCACGGCCCAGAGCAGCACGCCGGGCAGTACCCACCAGGACAGTCCGTCGTAGTGCCACTGGGCGAGCTGGACGGGCAGGGACACGAACCAGACGATCACCCACTGGAGCAGGTACACCATGAACAGCGGGTACCAGCGGCTCTTCCCCGCCAGGAGCTTCGCGTACCGCGGGTCCTCGGGCTTGCCCCGCGACCGCCAGGCGATGAACAGGGCCAGCCGCAGCCCCCACAGCACCGTGAGCGCGGTGATCAGCCAGTGCCGGGGCGTGATCAGGTAGCCGACGACGGCGAGCGCGGCGAACCCGAGGCCCCACGCGATGTCCACGACCCGGTGCTTGCCGATCGCGGTGCCGATCCCGAAGAAGACCAGCAGCACGACCAGGGCGGCGAGGGCCTGCCAGCCCATCGCCTCAAACACCGGGGACACCGAGGGCCTCCCGGGTGTACGGCATCCCGCTGTCCCCCTCCAGCATCGGCCGGACGGCGAGGATCTGGTCCACGCCCATCCGGTTCTCGGCGAAGCTGAGCGCCCCGCCGACCAGGTACAACCGGAAGATCCGGGCCATGGGCTCGCCGACGAGGTCGACGGCCTCCGCCCAGCGCTTGTCGAGGGTCTCCAGCCAGGCCTCGACGGTGCGGACGTAGTGCTCGCGGATCGCCTCCACGTCGCGGACCTCGAAGCCGGCGTCCTCGATCAGCGCCACGGTCTCCCCGACGGGCCGCATGTGCATGTCGGGGGCGATGTAGTGCTCGATGAACGCCCCGCCGCCGGGCGCGACCCGGCCCCGGGACATCTGCTGGACGAGCAGCCGGCCGGTGGGGCGCAGCAGCCGGAACAGCGCGGCCGTGAACACCGGGTAGTTGCGGGCCCCGACGTGTTCGCCCATCTCGACGGTGGCGATGGCGTCGAACGGGCCGTCGTGCACGTCGCGGTAGTCCTGGAGCCGGACGTCGACCCGGCCCTCCAGCCCGTGCTCGGCGACCCTGCGTTCGACGTGCGCGAGCTGTTCGGCGGACAGTGTGACACCGGTGACGTGCACGCCGTAGTGGTAGGCGGCGTGCACGGTCAGGGAGCCCCAGCCGCAGCCGACGTCGAGGAGCCGCATGCCGGGTTGCAGGTCGAGCTTGCGGCAGATCAGGTCGAGCTTGTCGCGCTGGGCGTCGGCGAGGGAGTAGTCGGGTTCCTCGGAGCGCCAGTAGCCGCACGAGTACGCCATCGTCTCCTCGTCGAGGATGAGCTGGTAGAAGGCGTTGGACAGGTCATAGTGGTGGCCGATCGCGGCCCGGTCGCGTTCCTTGCTGTGCAGCGCGCCGGTGAGCCGGGCCTGGGTCTCCGGGGCGGCCGGGCGGGCGCCGAGGATGCCGAGCTTCCCCGCCAGCCGCAGGGCGCGCAGCCGGTGCGCGGCGGTGAGCTTGGGCCGGCCGGTGGTGCGGACCTGGCGCCAGACCCGGCGCAGCCCGTCGGCGAGGTCCCCGTCGACGTCGAGTTCGCCGGCCGCGTACGCCTGGGCGAGGCCGAGTTCGTTGGGGCTCCACAGCAGGCGGCGCAGCGCGAGCGGGTCGCGGACGACGAGGGTGGGGCCGTGTCCGGGGCCGGCCTCGCTGCCGTCCCAGGCTCGGATCCGGACGGCGGGCGGTTGGCCGGTGATGGTGGTCAGGAGCGACGCGAGCTGGGGCGCGATCATCTCTCCGCCTTTCCGAGGACGAGTTGGTGCACGTCGAGGTAGCCGGACGCGAACCCCGCCTCGGAGTACGCGAGGTAGAGATTCCAGGTGCGCCGGAACGTGTCGTCGAACCCGAGCCGGGCGAGTTCCCCGGCGCGGTCGAGGAACCGGGCCCGCCACAGCTTGAGCGTGTCGGCGTAGTGCGGCCCGAAGGCGAAGGTGTCCAGGATCCGCAGCCGGGTGCGGCCGAACGCGGCGGACAGCGCGGGCAGGGACGGGATCAGCCCGCCCGGGAAGATGTACTTGTGGATCCAGGTGTACGTGTACCGCGACGCCACCATCCGGTCGTGCCGCATCGTGATCGCCTGGATCCCGATCCTCCCGCCGGGGGCGAGCAGCGCGTCGAGGGCGGCGGTGTACGTGGGCCAGTACTTCTCCCCCACCGCCTCGATCATCTCCACCGAGAGGATGGCGTCGTACTCGCCGCGCACGTCCCGGTAGTCCATCAGGTCGACGGTGACGTCCACGCCCGCGGCGGCGGCCCGGCGCAGGGCCAGGTCGCGCTGCTCGGAGGACAGGGTCACCGAGCGGACGACCGCGCCGCGCCGGGCGGCCCGGATCGCCAGTTCGCCCCAGCCGGTGCCGATCTCCAGCACCCGGGTGCCGGGGCCGACCCCGGTCGCGTCGAGCAGCCGATCGATCTTGCGGTGCTGGGCCTCGGCCAGGTTCTCCCAGCTCGCCGGCCCGTCGAACAGCCCGGAGGAGTAGGTCATCGTGTCGTCGAGGAACAGCGCGAACAGCTCGTTGGACAGGTCGTAGTGCCGGTGGATGTTGCTGCGCGCGCCGTCGCGGTCGTTGGCGTCGGCGCGCGGGTGCCGGGCCACGTAGAACCGGCGCAGCCACTGCAGGCGGCGCGGGACGAGGGCGTCGGCGTGCGCGGCGAGGACGCCCAGCACCTCGGGCAGCTGCTCGGAGTCCCACTCGCCGGCCTGGTAGGACTCGCCGAAGCCGATCAGGCCGTCGCGGCCGAGCCGGCGGCAGAACGCCTCCTGGTCGCGGAGCTGGAGGGTGGGGCCCGGACCGGCGAGCAGGCCGAGGCGGTCGGCGACCCGGTCGAGGAGGGCGGCGGCGATCCGGCCCCGCAGCCGGGCCCGGGGCACCACCGCGACGTCGGGCCACCGCGTCGGGTCGACGGGGGCGGCGGGACGGGACACGACCTGGGTCATCGGACTCTCTCTCGGGACGGGGGACGGGGGACGACGGGCAGGCCCTTCAGGTACAGGAGAATGCCCTGTTTCTTGATCCGCGCGGCCACCAGCAGGGTCTGGAACGCGGCGGAGAGCAGGCCGGGGACGGTCGCGGCGCGCATCGTGCCCCGCAGGCTCGCCACGAACGGCGTCCCGCCCTCGGGCCGCAGGGTGATGGTGAGCGCCAGCTGGTGGCCGGGGAGCGGCAGGCTCATCCGGTAGGTGCCCCGGCCCGGCATGAACGGGGAGACGTAGAAGTCCTTGTCGACCTCGGCGCCGTCGCGCGCGTCGGGGAACAGCAGGTAGCAGTGCCGGCCGCCGTAGGTGTTGTGCACCTCGGCGACGACGCAGGCCTGGGTGCCGTCGGCGTTGTGGCACCAGTACACGGTGAGCGGGTTGAAGACGTGGCCGAGGACCCGGGCGTGGGTGAGCATCAGGATCTGGCCGCCGCCGAGGTCGACGCCCTGCTCGGCGAGGTAGGCGTCCAGGTTGCGGCGGAGCGAGGTCGACTGTCCGATGTGGTCGGACGCACGGAACCCGGCCAGGGGGCGCAGGAGGCGCGGGATCGTCGGCAGGTCGTCCACGTCGACCAGCCACTGGTGGGTGCGGTAGGCGAAGGCGTGCCGGACCGGGCCGGTGCGGACGTGCCGCAACGAGCACCGGTACAGGGTCGCCGTCGTCACCAGACCACCCCTAAGCTCAGGGCCGCCAGCACGCCGGAGCGGCAGCCGTCCTCGTGGAAGCCCCAGCCGTGGTACGCGCCCGCGTAGGCCACCGTCGCGTCGGACAGTTCGGGCAGCCGGCGCTGGGCGGCCACCGCCTCCGCCGTGTACACGGGGTGCGCGTAGTCCATCCGGGCCAGCACGGCGTCCTCGGGCACCCGGCCGGCCGGGTTGAGGGTCACGACGTGCGGGGTCGGGGTGTCGAGGCGTTGCAGCCGGTTCATGTCGTAGCTGACCACCGGCCGGCCGGCGCCCGGGTCGCAGGCGGGCAGCAGGTAGTTCCACGAGGCCCGGGCGTTGGTGTGCCGGGGCAGGATCGCGTCGTCGGTGTGCAGCAGGGTCTCGTTGCGCGAGTAGCCGAACGCGCCGAGGAGTTCCTTCTCCGCCGCGCTCGCGTCCGGGCGGATCGCCAGGGCCTGGTCGGCGTGGGTGGCGATCACGGCCGCGTCGAAGAACTGGGCGAAGTCGGCCTCGTCGCGCACCTCGACCCCGCCGGCCACCCGGGTCACGGACCGGACCGGGACGCCGCGCCGGGCGGCGGGCAGGGCCGCGGCGACCTTGTCGACGTAGCTGCGGGAGCCGCCGACGACCGTGCGCCAGGTGGGCGAGCCCTGCACGCTGAGCATGCCGTGCCGCTCCAGGAAGACGAAGAGGTAGCGGGCGGGGTAGTCGGCGACCCGTTCCGGGCCGCAGGACCAGACCGCGGAGACGACGGGTACGAGGAAATGGCGCACGAAATAGGTGCTGAAGCCCCGGGAGAACTCGCCCAGGGTCATGTCGTCGTCCCCGGCGGCGAGCAGCGCCCGGGCCTTCCGGTGGAACCGGGGCACCTGGGCCAGCATCGCCAGGAACCGGGGGTCGACGGCGTTGCGCGGCCGGGCGAACAGGCCGGGCAGCTTGCGCGCCCCCGCGTACTCCAGGCCGCAGCCCTCGCAGCGCACCGACATGCTCATCTCCGTCGCCTGGGTGGCCACGCCCAGTTCGGCGAACAACCGCAGCAGGAACGGGTACGTCCGCTCGTTGTGCACGATGAAGCCGGAGTCCACCGCCAGGCCGCCCAGGTCATGGGTGTGCGCGTGCCCGCCGAGCCGGTCGTCCGCCTCGAACAGGGTCACGTCGTGCTCCCACCGGAGCAGGTACGCCGCCGTCAAACCGGACACCCCCGCGCCGATCACCGCCACCTGCCGTCGCCCCATGGGCCACTTCACCCCTCACAGTCAGTCTTCACCGTGCATTCGGGGCGGGAGGGAGAACGGATGGGTCGGGTCGGTGGCGGCCCCGGATGGGCGGGGAGCCGGGACCCGTCCGGGGGCGGGGTGGCGACGAATGGCACTACGGTGGAGTCGCCCCCGCACCCGAGAGTCGAGGACTGTCGCATGACCCGAAGGATCGTCGGCGGAGTACCGGCCGGAGAGGGCCCCGTCGTCCTCGTCCTGCACGGCGGGGCGTCCGAGAGCCACCAGCCGCCCGGCCTGCTGCCGTACCTGCGGATGCTGCCGTTCGCGTGGGCGCTGCGGCGGCGCGGGCTGACCACCCGGCTGCTGCGGTACCGGTACCGGGGGTGGAACGGGGCCGACCGGGACGCGTACACCGATGTGCTGTGGGCCCTGGAACAGCTCGGACCGCGCCCGGTACTGCTCGTCGGGCACTCCCTGGGCGGCCGGGCGGCCCTGCACGCGGGCGGCGCGCCGGACGTCGTCGGGGTGGCGGCGCTGGCGCCGTGGATCGAGCCGGGCGACCCCTGGGAGCAGCTCGCGGGCAGGCCGGCGCTGTTCGTGCACGGGTCGCGGGACCGGGTGACCGATCCGGGGCTGTCCCGGCGGTGGGCGGATCTGCTCGGGGCCCGGTTCGAGGACCTCGACGACGGGCACGCGATGCTGCGCCGGGCGCGGCGGTGGCACACGCTGGTGGCGGACTTCGCGGTGCAGACGCTGGCGGGCGTGGCGCCCCGGCGCTGACCGCCGCCGGGCCACGCCGGTCCCGCACCGCCCGCGCGGCCTCCGGGCACCCGGGGCGGCGGATGCACTGACAGAATGTGTCAGTGCGCGCCAGTCGACTCGTGTCCCTGATCCTGCTCCTGCAGACCCGGGGCCGGATGACCGCCCAGTCCCTCGCCGACGAGCTGGAAGTGTCGGTCCGGACCATCTACCGCGACGTCGACGCCCTGCACGCCGCCGGCATCCCGCTGTACGGCGACGCCGGCCACTCCGGCGGCTACCAGCTCCTCGACGGCTACCGCACCCGGCTCACCGGCCTCACCGCCGACGAGGCCGACTCCCTGTTCCTGGCCGGTCTGCCCGGCCCGGCCGCCGAGCTGGGGCTCGGCGCGGTGGTGGCCGCCACCCAGCTCAAGCTGATGGCCTCGCTGCCCGAGGAGCTGCGGGACCGGGCCGGCCGGATCCGGGAACGGTTTCACCTCGACGCGCCGGGCTGGTACGCCGAGGCCGACGACGTGCCGCACCTGGCCGCCCTCGCGCGCGCCGTCTGGGAACAGCGCGCGGTCGAGGTGCGCTACCGGCGCTGGCGGGCGCCGCAGGAGGTGACCCGGACCCTGGAGCCGTACGGCCTCGTGCTCAAGGGCGGCCGGTGGTACCTGGTGGCGCTGTCCGCCGGTCAGGTCCGGACGTACCGGGTGTCCCAGGTGCTCGAACTGCACGTCGCCGAGGACCGGTTCGAACGGGCGGCGGAGTTCGACCTCGCCGGGCACTGGGCGCGTTCCCTCGCGGAGTTCGCGGCCCGGCGGTTCACGGGCGAGGCGGTGCTGCGGCTGTCCCCGGAGGCGGTGCGGCGGATGGACGACCTGGTCAGCGACGAGACGGCCCGCGCGGTCCGGGACACCGCCGCCGACGACCGGGACGGCTGGGTGCGGGCCACGGTGCCGATCGAGTCGGTCCGGCACGCGCGGACCCAGCTGCTCGTCCTCGGGGCCGGGGTGGAGGTGCTGTCCCCGCCGGAGCTGCGCGCCGCGCTGGCGGAGACGGCCCGCGAACTGGCGGCGCTGTACGCGGAATAGTGCCAACCACGTACCTCGTGTGTGCTTGTCATGATTTGCTGGCTATCCTCAGTCGATGTCTGACTTAGCGTGCAGGGTGCTGATCGGCGCGGCGCTCGCCGGGCTGATCGTGGCCGCGGGTCCGGTGTCGGCGGGTCCCGACCCGGCCCCGCAGTCGGGGGCCCCGGGGACCCGGGCCCCGGAGCCGGCGCGCCCGGAACCCGCGCCCGTCGGGACCGTGCCGCCCCCGGCGCTCCCGTCGCCGCCCGCCCCGCCCGCCCCGCCGGTCCCGCCCGCTCCGCCGATGCCGCCCGCCCCGCCGTCGCCGCCCGGACCCTCCGGCTCGGGGCAGGGCACCGGGCAGCCCGGCACCGGCACCCCCGCCCCCACCAGCGCCGACCCGACCGGGTCCGCCGACCCCCTGGCAGCGCTCCCCGCCCTCCCCCGCTCCGAGGTGACCCGCGCGGCCCTCGCGCCGGCCGCGATCCGGGAACCCGGGGTCAGCCCGGCCGCCGCCGCCCGGGGCCAGGCCGTGCTCCGGGCCGCGCAGGCCTACCGGGAGGTCGCCGAGCAGAACGCCCGGCTGGCCGCCGCCGAGGCCGCCCTCGCCCGCGACACCGAGACCATGCGCACCGACGCGGGCCTGCCCGCCGAGCTGTACCGCCGGGCCGCCGCCGTGCCCGAGCCGATGCGGGGCCCGTGGTGGGAGCTGCACCGGGCGAACATCCGGCTCCCGGCCGACCGCACGACGCACGAGCGCGCGGTCGCCGCCGACCGCGCCGCCGTGTCCGGGGCCCGGGGCACCGCCGACCGGGCGGGCCGGCGGGCCCGGGTGGTGGCGACCGGGCTGGACGGGCCGGCGCGGACCGCGCTGGAGACCGGCTCGCGGGCCGCCCCGCCGCCGCCCGGCCGACTGCTGTCCCCCGTGGCCGGGCCGGTGACCAGCGGGTTCGGTACCCGGATGGATCCGTACTTCCAGCGGGTCGCCCCGCACGCCGGGGTGGACCTGGCCGCGCCGGTCGGCACCCCGGTGCTCGCGGCGGCCCCCGGCCGGGTGCTGCGCGCCGGCTGGGCCGACGGCTACGGCTACTACACGTGCCTCGACCACCCCGACCGCGCCATCTGGACCTGCTACGCGCACCAGTCGGTGATCCTGGTCCGGCCGGGCGAGCAGGTGTCCGCGGGCCAGCCGATCGGCCTGGCCGGCTCCACCGGGGCGTCCACCGGGCCGCACGTGCACTTCGAGGTCCGGCGAGGAGGATCACCGGTCGATCCGCGCCCCTGGCTGGCACAATGAGGGGGCGTCCCCGGGTTCGGGGACCGCCCGGACGAGATGTGCGCCGTACCCGGACCGCCAAGACGACGCTCACGAGGAGTACTCCGTGGGCCAGCTCGTCCAGATTGTCGGTTCCCTGCTTGTACTGTCCGGCTTCGCGCTCGCCCAGGCCGGCGTCCTCAACCCGAAGTCCCTGGTCTACCTGTGGCTGAACGTGGTCGGGTCCACGGTGCTGGCCATCGAGGCCGTGCTGGAACGGCAGTGGGGCTTCCTGCTCCTGGAGGGCGTGTGGGCCGTCGTGTCGGCGGTCGGCCTGATCCAGGTGCTGCTCCGCCGGAACCGGCCCGCGGCGGAGTAGGACCGGCCCACGTAGGCCGGAACCAATGTCAGGGTTCCGCATTCAGAGTGAGAAAGCACCGCCGGACGGCGTCCCGCGCCGCCCGATGGCCACTCATACCCGCCGGACCTCCCGAAACGCGCCCCCGAACGGCGACCCCCGCGCGGCGAACGGCGACCCGCCGGCCGCGAAGGGGCCAGAACCTCTGTCGCGCGGCGGACACAATCCCCTGTGGATCAGGAAGCGGGGCCAATCTGGGGCTGTTCGCGTAGAGAGAAGGTCCCCCGTGAGACTTCGAATCCTGCTGGTCATCGCCCTGTTCGCCGCGCTGTTGGGAGTGCCGTCGCCGGCTGGTGCCGTCGACCCGGGCGACCGGGTGGCACTGCGCCACCTCGTGATCGCCGTCGACGCCGAGGACTTCGGCCTCGCCACCTGGAAGGCCGCCCTCGACCGGGTCGGCACGCCGTACGACGTGCTGCTCGCCGGGTCCAGCCCGCTGCCCGCGCTCGTGAAGGCGGACGGGACCGGGCGCTACGACGCGGTGCTGCTCACCAGCGCCGCCCTGCTCACCGCCGACGGTTCGGGCGGGTACTCCAGCGCGCTCGACGGCGCCGAGTGGTACTCGCTGTGGAACTACGAGCAGGTCTACCACGTCCGCCAGGTCGCCCTGTACGCCGGCCACGGCGCCTACCCCGAGGACTACTGCCTGCGGGCCGGCACCGAGGGCGGGATCGGCGCGACCCCCGAACACGCCGCGGTGACCGCCGCCGGCGCGCCGATCTTCGACTACCTGCGCGCCTCGGCGACCGTCCCGATCCAACTCTCCTATGTGTACCGGTCCCAGCTCGCCCCCGGCTGCGCGGCCACCCCCCTCCTCACCCTGGGCTCCGACGTGATCGGCGTGACGAGCACGGCGCCCGACGGCCGGGAGCGGCTGGCGTTGACCTTCACGACGAACCAGTACCTGCCGCAGGCCGACCTGTTGCTGTACGGGCTGCTGCGCTGGGCCACCCGGGGCGTGTTCGTCGGCGAGCAGCGGCACTGGCTGCACGTGGACGTCGACGACGTGTTCATCGCCAACGACCACCTGCTGGCCGACGGGACCTACTCCCCGACCGAGTTCCGGATCTCGGGCGAGGACCTGGCCGGGGCGGCGGCCCAGCAGGCGGCGCTGCGGCAGCAGTACCCCCAGGCGAGTGCCTTTGTCCTGAATCTCGCCTACAACGGGGAGGGCATCGACCCGGCCGCGCCCGCGCAGTGCTCCTCGACGGGGACGCCCGACCCGCTGACCAGCTACGCCCGCTGCCTCGCCGGGCAGTTCCGGTGGATCAACCACACCCTGACCCACCCGAAGATGAACACCACCCCCTACCAGGAGAACCTCGACGAGATCAGGAACAACCAGACGGCGGGTACGACGGCCGGGCTCGCCCCGCCGCCCGTGGTGCTCAAGACGCCCGAGTACTCCGGGCTCGGGGTCTACCACCCGGACCCGACCAACGACATCGACCCGCCGACCGACCACGGGCTCGCCGCGTCGAACCTCCCGATGTTGCAGGCCGCGAAGGCCGCCGGGGTGAAGTTCCTGCACGGCAACATGTCCTTCGCCAGCCACAGGCCGGCGTGCTCGAACTGCTCCACCCCGCACCCGCTGGTCCCGGCGCTGCTCGTCGTCCCGGACTGGCCCACCGACGTCGCCTACCACGTGACCACGCCCGAGGAGGAGACCACGTTCTACAACTCCTACTACGGGCCCACCGGCCGGTTCCCCTACTTCGACCACGACCTGAGCTACGCCGAGATCCTCGACCAGCAGGCCACGATCGCGATGGCGCACCTCGGCTCCGGCTCCGTGTACAGCCACACGATGCACCAGGGGAACCTGCGGCAGTACGCGCCCGGGTCCAGCCTGACCTTCGACTGGCTGAACGCGGTGCTGGCCCGGTACAGCGCCACGTACTCCGTGCCGCTGCGCACCCAGACCTGGCCGGACCTCGCGAGCTACACGTCCTACCGCAACACGCACTTCGCGGCCCTGGGCACCGGGGTCGACCCGGTGTGGACCCGCTCCACCCGGACGGTGAGCTACACGTCCACGGTCGCCGGGTCGCTGTGGTTCACCGGGATCCGGGCGGCCGGGTACGACCTGTACGGGTCGGACTTCATCTCGCGGATCGCGTTCACGGCCGGGGTGACGAAGTACCAGGTACTGCCGAACTAGAGCTCCTGACGCCGCGCGGTTCCGGCCCGGTCCGGGCCGCGCGGCCCGGGCTCAGGCGCGCGGCGTCACCAGCCCCGACTCGTAGGCCAGCACCACGGTCTGCGCCCGGCTCGACACCCCGAGCTTCGTCATCGTCCGGTTCAGGTGCGTCTTGACCGTCGCCTCGCTGACCACCAGCCGCTCGGCGATCTCCGCGTTCGACAGCCCCCTGCCGACCAGCCCGAGCACCTCCACCTCCCGGGAGGTCAGCGTGTCCAGCTCGGGCGCCACCGGAACCCGGTCCGGCCGCCGGGTGTACGCCTCGATCAGCCGGCACGTCACGCTCGGCGCGAACAGCATGTCCCCCGACCCGACGACGCTGATCGCGGCGAGCAGGCGCTCCGGCGGGGTGTCCTTGAGCAGGAACCCGGAGGCCCCGGCGCGCAGGGCCGCGAACACGTACTCGTCCAGGTCGAAGGTCGTCACGATCAGCACCCGGGGCGGGACGGCGGTCCGGGAGCGGGCCAGCAGCCGTTCGGTGGCGGCCACCCCGTTGAGGCCGGGCATCTGGATGTCCATCAGCACCACGTCGGGCTCCAGTTCGGCCGCGAGCGCCACCGCCTGTTCGCCGTCGGCCGCCTCGCCCACGACCGTCAGGCCCGGGGCGGCCCGGAGCAGGGCGGCGAGACCGGCGCGGATCAGCACCTCGTCGTCCACGATGAGAACGCGGGTCATCGGCTGTCTTCCTCCACGAGTGCCACGGTGGGCAGGACGAGCTGCACGGCGAAACCTCCGCCGTCGCGGGGGCCCGCGGTGAGCACGCCCCCGAAGATCCGGGCGCGTTCCCGCATGCCCACCAGGCCCTGCCCGGTGGACTCCGCGGGCGGCCGGGCGGGGCGGCCGTCGTCGACCACCCGCACCGTGACCGTCTCCGGCCCGTAGTCCAGGTCCACTGTGGCACGGGCGGGGCCGGCGTGCCTCAGCACGTTGGTGAGGGCCTCCTGGGTTACCCGGTACGCGCACAGTTCCGCGCCCGGCGGCAGCGGCCGGGGGCGGCCCGTGACGGCGAACGCGACCGGGACGCCGGAGGCGGTGACCCGTCGGACCAGGTCGGGGAGCCGGTCCAGACCCGCCGGGGTGCCGGCGGTCGCCTCCTCCCCGTCGCCGACCCGGAGCACGAGGAGCAGCCGGCGCAGCTCGTCGAGCCCCTCGCCGCTGGTCGTCTCGATGGTCCGCACCGCGCCGAGGGCCGTGCCGGGGTCGGTGTCGAACACGTACCGGGCGAGGCCGGCCTGCATCGAGATCACCGACATGTGGTGGGCGACGACGTCGTGCATCTCCCGGGCGATCCGGATCCGCTCCTCGGTGACGGCGCGCCGGGCGCGGTCCTCCTGGTCGCGGCGGAGCCGTTCGGTGAGGACCGCGAGCCGGGCGTTGCGCTCGGTCACCGCCCGGCTCTTCCCGCCGAACACGCAGGCCACGAAGGCGATCAGGGCCATCTGGAACGCGATCACGTACCACGGCAGGACCCGGGCGGACATCCCGCTGTACTGGAGCACGCCGAACGTGGCCACGGCCGCGGGCACCACCCGGCGGGTCGGATACGCCGTCGCCACCGTGTACAGCCCCAGCAGCGGGCCGAAGAAGTTGATCGACGGCAGGTAGCCCTCGGCGAGGAAGGCCACGAAGGCCAGGCAGGACACCCCCAGGATCACGCGGGGGTACCGCCGGCGCAGCGTCATCGGCACGTTGATCAGCACCGTGAGCAGCCACGCCTCGGGGTCGAACGCCCGGTAGCCGTCGGGGAGGTAGAGGACGCCGACGACGATCGTCAGACCCGCCATAGCGGTGGCCAGCGCCGCGTCCCAGACCAGCGGATCGAACCGGGAGACCCACCTGAGCAGCGCCCGACCGGTCCCCATCCGGCAACCATAAAGCAACGTAAATTCTTTGTCACGACCCGCGACGGGTACCGCGGAAGTCGTACGCCCTACCGCGCCCGCATGACCCCGGTCGGTCCGTCCGGGAGCCCGTCCACAAGAGTCCGCCGGGGACCGGGCGGTGCCCCGCGGCCCGCGCGGCCAGGTAGCCCGCGATCGGGGCGGCGTCGGCGACGGACAGCTCCACCACCGCGGCGACTCGCGGTCGGCGGGCCCGCCCGAGGTGGGGCTGTCGGCGCCGACGCAGCAAACGCACACAGTACTAACATCATGTCAATACCATGTTTAGGCGGATTTGCCTTTACCCTGTGTGCATGACCGATATCCGTGCCGTGAGTATCACCGACGGGCTGCAGAGCGCCCTCGACAAGACCATCGCGATCGCGCCCAAGCTCGTCCTCTTCGCCGTCATCCTGTTCGTCGGCTGGTTGATCTCCAAGGCCATCCGCAACCTCGTCGACCGGCTCCTCGACCGGGTCGGCTACAACAAGGCCGTCGAGAAGGCCGGCCTGCAGCGCTTCCTGGGCACCCAGAAGGCCAGCAGCCTCACCGCCAAGCTCGCCTACTACGCCCTGCTGCTGTTCACCCTGCAGCTCTCCTTCGGCGTGTTCGGCCCGAACCCGGTCAGCACCCTGATCGAGGGCGTCGTGAAGTGGCTGCCGCGCGCGTTCATCGCCGTCGTCATCGTCGTCGTGGCCGCCGCCATCGCGCGTGCCGTCCGCGACCTCGCCGAGGGCGCCCTAGGCCGGCTGTCGTACGGCCCGCTGCTCGCCAAGATCGCCCAGGCGTTCATCATCGCGCTCGGCGTCATCGCGGCCCTCAACCAGATCGGCGTCGCCGGCGCCGTCACCCAGCCCGTGCTGATTGCCGCCCTGGCCACCATCGGCGGCATCCTCGTCGTCGGGCTCGGCGGCGGGCTCGTCATGCCGATGCGCGAGCGCTGGGAGCGAGTCCTGACCCGCGCGGAGCAGGACACCACCCGCATGGTCGGCGACCCGTCCGCGACCAGCCGGTTCGGCCAGTCCTCGTACTCGACCGGCGGCGCCGACCGCGACCTCGACCCGAGCCGCGCGCAGGCCGGGCAGGCCGGGGCGACCGCGAGCGACGCGGAGCACAAGCACTCCGTCTGACCGGTACGCACGCCGAAGCCCCCGGAGTTGGTTCCGGGGGCTTCGTCATGTGCGCGGGTGACCCGTGCGCCGTGTCGTGCGGGTCACCCGCCGTTCTCCGGGTGGTGGTTCGACGTGTGCGGGTGTCGGTTCGTCGGGACCGGTCAGAAGAAGCCCGGGCCGCCGTAGTAGCCGCCGAGGCCGTCGCGGTAGTTCGGGTCGTCGCGCATGCCCGTGTCGTACGGCGGCGCGTTCTTGATCTGGTCCTTCGTGCGGTTCAGGTGGACCTTCTCGTTCGCGACGTCCACCTGGCCGATCACGCCGGCCGGCAGCATCACCCGGGTACCGAAGATCCACGGTCCCGTGTCCACCACGACATAGCTCGCGCCCACGTCGTGGGTGGCCTCGTCGATCTTGCCGATGCCGCCGTCGGTGGCCTCGACGTGGAATCCGACCAGGTCGACGCCCTCGGCCGGATAGCCCGAGGCCGGCGCGTAGTTCCACGGATCCCAGTTGGGGTTGGCGGTCGTCATGACACCTCCAGGGTCTGGATCGACTGACCCTTCAGGGCTACCCGGGACCGGGCCGGGCTACACCCCGGGATCCGGAACACCACGCCGACCACCGGCCGGGCCCCGACGGCCCGGAGCGCGTGCCGTGCGCCGCGGGGGCACACGCCATGCGCTCCGGGTGGCGGACGCGCCGGTCCCCGGTACCCGTCGAGGTCTGTGGGTTCGGTCTGGTCAGGGGTGGAACAGGGCGCTCACCGACTCGCCGTTGTGGATCCGCCGCATCGCCTCGGCCAGCGCCGGGGCGACCGAGAGCACCTTGAGCTTCTCGTGCGTCTCGTCCGCCGGGATCGGCACCGTGTTCGTGCAGACGATCTCCAGCACGTCCGGCTGGGAACCGATCCGCTTCAACGCGCCGCTGGAGAACAGGCCGTGGGTGCAGGCCACCCGGATGGTGTTCGCGCCGAGCTCGCGCAGCCGGTCGAGGAGCTCCAGGACCGTGCTCCCCTTCGCGATCTCGTCGTCGAGCACGATGATGTCCCGGCCGGCCACGTCGCCGATCACGGAGGAGATGGCCACCCGGTCGTCGGCGAACCGCTGCTTGGCGCCCGCGGCGACCCGCACCCCGAGCAGCCGGGCGAACGCCGCCGCCTCCTTCGCGTTGCCCAGGTCGGGCGACACGACGGTGGTGTTGGACAGGTCGTACTGCCGGAAGTGCTCCGCCAGTTCGCGCAGCGCGTGCAGGTGGTCGACCGGCACGCTGAAGAAGCCGTGCACCTGCGGCGAGTGCAGGGTCATGGTCAGCACCCGGTTCGCCCCGGCGGCCACCAGCAGGTCGGCCACCAGCCGGCCCCCGATCGAGATCCGGGGCGCGTCCTTCTTGTCGGACCGGGCGTAGGAGTAGTGCGGCATGACGACCGTGGTGCGCGCGGCCGACGCGCCCCGGGCGGCGTCGAGCATCAGGAGCAGCTCGACCAGGTGCTCGCTGACCGGACGGACCAGCGGCTGGATGAGGTAGACGTCACGTTCGCGGCAGTTGGCCTGGAGCTGGACCTCCAGGCAGTCGTTCGCGAAGCGCTGCGACCGGACCGGCAGCAGCGGGGCCTCCAGGTGGGAACAGATCTCGGCGGCCAGCTCGGGGTGGGCACTTCCGCTGAACACGGCGATGTCTCGCATCGGAACTCCATTGTTGATCTCACGAGGCGAGCAAGACGCTACCCGGCCGTCATCCGCCGGCCATGATCGGCCGGTACACACAGGTCATGACCCCTTCCCTCACCCGTCGGCAGGTGCTCGGCACCGGTGCCGCGGCCGTCGGCGCGTTCGCCGCCAGCTCGCTCCTCCCGCCGTCACTGCAGGCGGCACTCGCCGCGCCCGCGCCGCCCGGCGACCTCAGCTCGGTGAAGCACGTCGTGTACCTCGTGCAGGAAAACAGGTCATTCGACCACTATTTCGGTACCCTACGGGGCGTCCGCGGCTTCGGCGACCCCAACGCCGTCGCCCTCCGCACGGGCAAGCCGGTGTTCGCGCAGCCCACGACCGGCGGGCACGTCCTGCCGTTCTCCGTCCGCGAGGCCGCGAAGACCGGCAACAAGGACATCCACTACATCGGGGACCTCAACCACGACTGGGCCGGCGGGCACAAGGCCTGGGCCGACGGCTGGTTCGACGCCTGGATCGCGGCCAAGGGCCCCGCCACCATGGCGTACTACGACCGCACCGACCTGCCCTTCCACTACGAACTGGCCGACACCTTCACCCTGTGTGACGCGTACCACTGTTCGGTGATGAGCTCGACCAGCCCGAACCGCAACTACCACGTCAGCGGCACCATCGGCTTCGAGCCGAACGGCAAGCGGGCCACCGGCAACTCCGCCTACTCCGAGGACAGCCACGCCGGCTACACCTGGGGCACGTACGCCGAGAAGCTCGAGCAGGCCGGCAAGACCTGGAAGGTGTACCAGGAGCTGGACAACTACCAGGACAACAACCTGGAGTTCCACGCCCCGTTCAAGCAGATCGCCCGCAAGGTGCTCGCCGGCCTGGGCTACAAGAGCATGGACACGTACTACAAGAAGCTGCGCGCCGCGACCGGCGCCGAGCGGACCCGGCTGCAGGACGGGCTCGCCGCCGGGATCGCCACGCTGACGCCGGGCGAGAAGTCCCGCTACGAGCGCGCCCTGACCCGGGTCGAGACCGGCGGACTCGCCGCCGCGTTCGCCGCCGACGTCGCCAACGGCACGTTGCCCCAGGTCAGCTATCTGGTGCCCTCGGCCGCCGACTCCGAGCACCCCGGCGCGTCCTCCCCCGCCGCCAGCGCCAGCATCACCTACCAGATCCTGGACGCGCTCGGCTCGCACCCCGACGTCTGGGCCGGCACCGTGCTGTTCCTGACCTACGACGAGAACGACGGCTACTTCGACCACGTCCCGCCGCCCGTCCCGCCGGCCTCCTTCACCGACGAGTGGGTCGACGGCCAGCCGATCGGCCTCGGCATCCGGGTCCCCATGCTCGTCATCTCCCCCTGGACCGTCGGCGGCTACGTCAACTCCCAGGTCTTCGACCACACCTCGATGGTGCGGTTCACCGAGGAGTGGCTGGGCGTCCGCGAGACCAACATCAGCCCGTGGCGGCGGGCCGTCTCCGGCGACCTGACCTCGGCGTTCTGCTTCGACCGGGGGGTGCGGCCGCCCCGGTTGGCGGCGCCCGGGCCGGTGCCCGCCGCGAGTGCGCGGTGGCGGCCCGTGCCTCCGGCCTCGCAGGTGATGCCGGTGCAGGAGCCGGGGGTACGGCCGGCGCGGGCGTTGCCCTACCAGCCGGACGCGTTCCTCGCCGGGGGGCGGTTGACGGTGCGGAACGACGGGGCCGTGAGCGCGCACCTGGTGGTGTGGCCGTACGCGGCGGAGTTCGCGCGGCCGGTGCATCTGGATGTGGCGGGGGTCGCCGAGGTGGAGGTGCCGGGGACTTCCGGGGCGGGGGCCGGTTACTCGTTCGTGGTGACCGGGCCGAACGGGTTCCGGCGCGAGTTCGCGGGCACCGGGGAGTCCGGCGTCGAGGTGCGCACGTCCATCGTGGGCGAGGGCCGGACGCTGCTGCTGTCGCTCGCCAACACGGGGTCGGCGACCCGGACGTTCGTCATCGACGGGGCGCGGAAGATCAGCGTCAAGCCCGGCAAGGTGTACGAGCTCCGCCAGGGCACGGCGCGGTCCCACGGCTGGTACGAGCTGACCGTGACCGTGGTCGAGGAGGCCGGGTTCCGGCGGCGGCTGGTCGGGCACATCGAGAACGGCAAGGAGAGCGTGACGGCGGAGGTGTGATGCCCCCGATCGGGTGCTCGGCACCGGCGTGGTGCCGGGCACCTGGTCGGCGCCTCTGGCGCTCTGGCGGCAGGGGCAGACCTCACGTTGACGGGTACCTGGACCGGGTTCGGGAGGCGCCCCGCCGGGTGTGGGGTGTCGGATGGTCGCGCATCGGGGTGCCGTGGGAGCGGGTGGCCCCGATGTGGCAGCGATCTCGGGGAAGGTGAGGTGGTCCGGGGCCGGACGACCACACCTTCCCCGAGGTTGTCTGATCGCTCAGCCCGTGGCGCCCCCGTGCTCCTGGGGCAGCCAGGTCGCCTCCGCGAAGGCCCTGGTGGCCGCGTCCTCGTAGACCGCCGCCGACAACCAGGCCAGCGCGTACGCGTGCCCGTCGTCGTCCGCCAGCCGACCGAACGCGTCGCGCGGGCGGTGCCGGGCCGCCGCACCCACCGCCGCCATCAGCGCGGCACCAGTGTCCAGCCGGGCCCTGCGGAGCACCCGGCTCTCGTCCGCCGCGAGCGCCTGCACGGCACGGCCGCCGGAGACGGTGCGCTCCACCTGGGCGCGCAGGAACCGCAGCGCGGGATCGACGGCCGCCCCGGATCGGAACCCACCGTCTACCGGCGGGTCCGCGACGACCCCGGGACCGTCTCCGGCGACGGGACGATCCTCCACCCCGGAAGCGCCCTCCCCGCTGACTTCCAGGACCTCGCCCGGCACGTCACTCCCCGCAGCGTCTGCGGATCCGCCCGGCAGGCCGCTCCCACCAGCGTCCGCCGCCCGTCCAGACACACCGCCCTCTGCAGCTTTCCCAACCCCGCCCGGCGCTTCACTTCCACCGTCGACCGGCAGGTTCACGGCGACACCGGGAGCCTCTCCGGCGGCGGGACGATCCTCCACCCCTGAAGCGCCCTCCACACCGGCTTCCGAGACCTCGCCCGGCGCGTCACTCCCCGCAGCGTCTGCGAATCCGCCCGGCGCGCCGCTCCCACCGGCTTCCCCGGTTCCTCCCGGCACATCGCTCGCCGCAGGTTTCCCGGCCTCGCCCGGCGGGACGCCCACTCCGGGCGGGGCGGGCAGGTGGCTGCGGTGCAGGCGGTCGATTCCCAGGTCGACGCGGCCGGCCCACTCCCCCGGCAGCACCAACGCCGGCGGCCCGTCCCCGGTGACCGCGACCGACAGCGCCCGGACCCGCCCGGGCCGCGAGGCATCGGGACTGCCGACCACCAGCAGCTCGCCGTCCACCGCCTCCCCCAGGATCCGCAGATTGTGCCGGTACGGCAGCTCCGGGTACTCCGCCGCCGCCGTCAGACACAACGGCACACCGTCCACTGTGGTCGCCCACACTCCTTCGGTGTCCGCCCCGCGCACCCGGACCCGGAGGAAGAGCAGGTCGTCCCCGACCGGATGGGCCTGGACCCCCGCCGCGAGCGCCTCGAACGCCCGGTGCACCTGCGCGCCGAGCGGCTGCTCCCACAACCGCGCGGCCGGTACGTCGGCCCACGCGCCGCCGCCCGCCCGGACCGCGCGCACCGACCGGCCCGCGCCCAGTTGGCCGGTGTCGGTGGCGGTCGCGCCGGACAGGATCAGGCCGGCGCGGCCGAGCGCCCGGTAGCTGATCGCGGCCTCCCCGACGGAGACCGTGGACTCGGCGGAACCGGCGACCCGGCCCACCCCGCCCGGGTAGATGTCGGCGACCGCCCACAGGGTGCCGTCGCGGTCGACCAGGTATGTCAGCACCCCGGCGTAGCCCGACTCGGCGACGACGGGGACGGTGCACAGCCCGTACAGGCGGAGGCTGCCCCGGGGGTCGTACGCCCTCCGGGCCGTGCCCAGCAGTTCGGGCGGGGCCTCGGAACCCTGGAGGGCGTGCGCGAGGCCGAGCAGTTCGCGCAGGTCGTCGGTGAGGGCCGCCAGCCGGAAGCCGGGCTGCGCCTCCCGGGCAGACCGGAGCCCGGCGGCCACCCGGCGGCCGGCGGCGGCACCCCGGTGCAGGCCCTGGGCCCGGGCCTCGTGCGCGGCGCGCAGCAGGCCGACGCCCGCGATCACGCCGGACCCGACGACGCCGGTGGCCAGGACCCCGACCCCGGCCTGCCAGAGCCCGTGCGCGGCGGCCCGCTGACGTACGGACAGCGCCGCCGGCCAGTTCCCGGAGAGGGCGGGATCGACGCCCGACCCGCGTGCCCGACCGCCGGCCTTCGCGGCACCGGATCCGGGTGCGGTCGCACCGGTCGACTTCTTCGGGGCCGTCCGGTCGGAGCCGGCGTGGCCGGCCGGCCCGGTGCCGGGCGTCGCTGTGCCGGGCGGTGCGTCCGGTTCGGAGTCGGTGGGGGCGCCGGACCGCGACCCTCGGGACCGGACCTCCGAGTCGTGATCGGTCGGGCCGGAACCGACCGGGAGGAGGTCCAGGCCACCGTCGAACGGGGGTTCGGGGCGCACCGGAGCGCCGTCGGATGCCGCCCCCGGTTCCCCGTCGAACGGCCCCTCCGCGTCCTCGTCCGCCGGTGGGCACAGGACCAGGGCGGCGGTCCGGTGCAGACAGTTGGGCGCGAGCAGGCAGCTGCACCGGGCCGAGGCGGCCGTCCGCAGTACCCCCCGATCGGGGGTCAGGGTCACCGTCGTCTGCTCGTCCACGGTCACCGTGGCGACATCCCCGTCGACCGTCACGGCCCAGCCGGCGGCCCTGGCCACCATGTCGTCGAGCCGTTTGCGGAGCCGACCGGGCAGCGCGTCGACCGCCCCGGCGACCACCAACGGATCCGCTGCCGGCAACGACGCGGTCATCGGACCTGCTCCCCGACCCAGCGGGCCAGCTCCAGCGGACTCAGCGCGGCCACGGGCATCCCGGCGGCCACGAGCTGTTCCGCCACGGACACGCTGTACCGGGGCCGGCCGGTGTCGTCCAGGCTCGCGCAGCCGAGCACCACGCACCCCGACTCGACGAGCGCCCGGGTCTCGGCGAGCAGGCCGCTCACCGGGTACCCCTCCTCGAAGTCGCTGACGACCACGACCATCGTCCGCGAGGGGACGGTGACCAGACTCCGGGCGTGCCGCAGCCCTTTCGCGATATGGGTACCGCCACCGACCCTCACCTCCAGCAGCAGCCCGAGCGGGTCGGACACCCGGTCGGTGAGGTCCACGATCTCCGTGGAGAAGGCGAGAAAATGGGTGGTCAGCGCGGGCACCCCGGCGAGCACCGAGGCGGTGAGCGCCGACCAGATCACCGAGGCCTCCATCGAGCCGGACACGTCCACGACGAGTACCAGTCGCCAGTCGACGCCCTTGCGGGCCCGGGTGTGGAAGACGGGCCGCTCGGGGACCAGCATGAGACTGCCGTCCGGGCGGCGGCGGCTCGCGGCGAGGTTGGCCCGGAGTGTGCGCGGCAGGTTCAGCCGCCCGCCCGGTCGGTGCGTCGGCCGGGGCGTGTTGAGCCCGGCGAGCGCGGGTCGCAGGCGGGTGGCCAGTTCGCGGGTCAGTTCGGCGACGATCCGGGCCACGAGGGGCCGCAGTTTCGCGACGGCGGACTCCGGCAGGGCCCCGGCCAGGGACAACACGGCCTGGAGCAGTTCGATCGAGGGTCGGACCGCGTCGGGGTCGAGCAGTCCCGCCGCCTCGACCCGGCCGGACTCGACGGCGCGGGCCAGCACCTCCTCGCGGACGCCCGCTCCGAACAGGACCTCCAGTTCCTCGGCCCAGTCGCGGACCCCGGGGAACGCGGCCCCGCGCCCGGCCCGGCCGGCGTCGTCGGCGTGCCGGCCCTCGCCGCGTCCGGCACCGTAGAGCTCGTCGAGCGCGGTCGCGTACCGCCCCGCCCGCCCGGCCATCCCGGACGTGTCGCGCCCGAGGAGCAGCCGCCACCGGTCGAGCGGCACCAGCCCCAGGGGCACTCCCGCGTCGGAACTCCCGGCGGCAGGCTCAGCCCGCGCACCTGTCTGCGTCATGGTCGTCCGAGAACCGTCGCTTGCCTCCCCTACTGCGCCCACGTCACCAGGAGTGCGCACCACGACGCCATCCGCGAGGGCCTGCGCATCCGTCGGCAGGGTGCTCCCGGAAACGGACGCCCCCGTCACTCCGGCGACATCGGCCGGTGGGCGCATCGAGCTGGATTCCGCCGACCCTTGTCCCGCCTGGGCGGGCCCGCCAACCGCTGCGGAACTGTCGCCCCCGGACAGCGCACGAGCGGCCCCGGCCTCCGGAGCCCCGGTCGCGGACAGCCCCCAGGTGCCGAGCGCCGCCAGCCCGGCCCGGTCCGCGAGCAACCGCGCGAGCAGCGTGCCGGCGTCCCCGGGCGCGTCGATGTCCGTCCCCCCGCCGAGCCGGGAGTCCACCACGGCCAGCAGCCGGTCGCGCCCGGCCGGGCTGACGGTGTGGAACCCGCCGCGCAGCGCCGGCAACCGGGCGAGGAACTGCTCGTCGGGCAGCGTCTCCACCCGGTCGAGAAGGTCGTCGAGCACCGGCCCGCCCGCCTGGAGCAGCGGTTCGGCGACGGTGAGCAGGCCCGTGAGGTGTGCCTGGAGCACCCGGCGGGCCTGCGGCGTACTCCCGGCGTCCACCCATGACGTGACCCGCAGCGCGAGGCCCGCCTGGTCGCGCCGGCCCAGCAGGACCAGGACGGCGTGCGCGGCGGCGGAGATCACCGGCGAACCGGCGTCGGCCAGGTCGCGGAGCGCCGCCTCGAGCCGGAGCCCGACCCCGAACGCGTCGGACCGCTGGGCGAGGACGGCGAGGGCCGCCGCGTCCGCCGGGTCCTCGGAGCCGGCGAGGCCGTCGAGTTGCCGGACGGCGGCGGTCTCCACCTCGGCGGTGGTCGACTCCAGCGCCGCGAGGGCGTCGGGTTCGGGTTTGCCCAGCCCGGCGATGTGGCCGAGCCGCAGTTGGTCGAGCAGCGCGAGGGCCTCGACGGTTTCGGGCAGGCTCGCGGTGGTGGGCACGATGACGGCCAGTTCGGCGAGCCGTTCGGCTGCCAGCCGGGCCAGCCCGCACCGGGCGGCGGCGGCCAGGGCCCCGAGGACGTCGGCCACTGTCGGGCCGCCCTCGGCCGCGGTGCGCCGGTGGCGTTCGGTGAGGGTGCCGTGCGCGGCCTGGGCGAGGGTGACGCCCCGCAGCCCGGCGAGGTCGAGCATGGCGTCGGTGCCCGGGGTCCACTGCACCCGCCAGCGGGTGGTGAGCCCGTCGGAGCCAGACAGCCCCTCGACGGCCACCGGCTCCGCGTACCGCACGCCGCACACCGCGAGCTGGTGCAGCACGATGTCGCGGCGGCGGTCCAGGTCGGAGCGCAACGGATCCAACCGCAGATCCTTCTCGGGGGTACCGGGTCCCGGCAGTCCGAGCGCCGCCAGCATCCGCTGCACGGCGGGCCGCAGCCCCGAGCGGGGCGTACCGTCCGCCAGCACTCCTCTGCGGTCCCCCACCAGCACGTTCTCCATCGCGGACGCGACGACCCGGCCCCGGCCGAGCACCTCGCCGTGCGCGAGGACGGTGCCCATGGCCTCGACGAGTTCGCCCCGGCCGGGGGCGGGCAGGCCGCGCAGCCGGGCCAGGTCGAGCGCCATCCGGACGGTCTCGCGCGCCTCGGCGGGCCCGGCGGGGTGCCCGGCCGCGCGCAGGTGGGCGCAGACCCGGACGACGGCGGCCACGGCCGCGTTCTCGACGGCGGCGGGGTCGGCGCCGGCCTCCAGGACGGACTGCTGCCAACCGGGGTCCCGGATGCCGGCCGGGTAGCCGGACCGCTCGTCGAGCAGCCCGAACGTGTACGCCACCAGCGACGTCGCGACCTCGGGCCCGGGCGGGGCGTCACCGGCCGCGTCGCCGACGTACAGCGCCGGGGCGTGGAAGGCCCCGACCAGCATGGTGACCCGCCTGGGCCGCCCGGCGACCTCGTCACCGGAGCCCGCCTCGGCCAGCGCCCGCCGCATCCAGGCCTCCCTGCGCAGGTCGAGCGCCGACACCCCGCCCCCGCGCGCCGCGTCGCTCCGCAGCGCCCAGCCGACAAGCAGCGCCGCCCGGCGCACCTCCTCGGGGTCGGCGCCGGGAGCCCGGGCCTCGACGGTCCGGTCCCACATGTCGTCGCCGGGCCGGCCGGTCGCCGCGTCCCGCAGGGCGGTGGCCAGCACCGGGTCCGGCCCGTCACGGTCCTCGCCGGTCCGCCAGGCGGGGTCGGCGAGCGGCAGGTCGCAGGGCACGACGGGGACGCCACGCCGGGCGGCCCACCGGATCGCGGCCAGCTCCGGGGAGAAGTCCGCGAACGGGTAGAAGGCCGGCGGGGAGTCGCCGACGACCCCGGCCAGCGCGACCGGGGCGACGGTGCCCGGGTCGGCGAGCCACGGGATCCAGCCGCCGAGCTCCGGGGGCAGTTCGAGGAGGAGGACGTCGGGGTCGGCGGCGTCGAGGAGGGCCGGGAGGACCGCCGCGAGGGCCGGCGAGTGGTGCCGCACCCCGATCAGGTGCGGCACCGTACTCCCGGCCAGCTCGGCGACCGCCCGCCCGGGCTCCTCGACGAGCACTCCGTCCAGACCGGACAGACCCGGTGACCCGCCGCCGATCGGCCCGCGCCCCGGGTCGTCAGTCGACGAGGACATCGCGCAGCTCCCACAGTCGCCGCCACAGCCGCGCCCCGTCCTCCGCGCGCCGCCGGACGGCCCCGTCCCAGTACCCCAGCAGGGTCGCGCCGTCGGCCGGGTCGTCCTTGCGGACCACGCCGAGGAGGTGGCCGGGCAGCAGGGACAGGACGTCGCGGTCGCCGGGGAAGTACGCGGCGGCCAGGCCCAGCGAGGTGGCCACGGCGACGGCCTCGGCGGTACTCATCACGGTGGAGGGTTTCTGCACGTCCCAGCCCTCGACGGAGCGCCCGCCCCGCAGGTCCCGGAACGCGGTCACCAGCACCTCGAGCACGGCCGCGTCGATCGCGTACGGCGTCGCGGCCCGGGCCAGCGCGGCCGTGGCCTGCCGGCGGACCAGCTCGGTCTCGGCGGCCAGGTCACCGATCGGGCCGACGGTCTCGAAGTTGAACCGGCGCTTGAGGGCGGCCGACATCTCGGAGACGCCCCGGTCGCGCAGGTTGGCCGTGGCGATCAGGGTGAAGCCGGGGGCCGCGTGCACGGTGGCGTCCCCGGTACCCGCGAGTTCGGGCACCGCGATCCGCCGGTCCGACAGCAGGGACACGAGGGCGTCCTGCACCTCGGGGAGGCACCGGGTCACCTCCTCGATCCGGGCCACCGCGCCGGTCCGCATCGCGCGGAGCACCGGCGAGGCGACCAGCGCCTCGGGGCTGGGCCCGTGGGCGAGGAGCATCGCGTAGTTCCAGCCGTAGCGCAGCTGGTCCTCCGTGGTGCCGGCGGTGCCCTGCACGACGAGTTCGCTGGTGCCGCACACGGCGGCGGCGAGCAGCTCGGACAGCATCGACTTCGCGGTGCCCGGCTCGCCGACCAGCAGCAGGCCGCGCTCGCCGGCGAGGGTGACGACGCACCGCTCGACCAGCGCGCGCTCGCCGACGAACTTGGCGCTGATCGCCAGCCGGTCCGGCAGGGCGGCCCCGCGCGCCGCCACGGGCAGTTCCAGTTCCTTGCCTTCGCTGCCGACGATGAACGTGACCACGGCACGCGGGGTGATCCGCCAGCCGGGCGGCCGGGGCCCGTCGTCGTACCCGGCGAGGAAGGCCAGCTCGCCGGCGTGCGCGTCCTCCGCCGGTTCGACCTGGCGGCGGTGGGTGGGGGTGTCGGTCACGGTCGGCGGCGCCTTTCGGTGATGAGCTCGTCGAAGCGGGGGCCGTCGCCCTGGCGGACCCGCTGCCAGGCGACGGTGAACAGTTCGGTCAGCGGGACGGCCGGGACCATCATGCCCAGGAACCACTCGCCGGCCTCGTCGGTGAGCAGCAGCCCCTTCTTCCACGCCTCCATCGGCAGGTTCGGGGCCTTGAGCTCCAGCCAGCCGCCGGGCAGGAACAGCGACCGGCCGGCCCGGCTCCGCTTGCCCTCGACCACGAGGTCGGTGGCGGCCAGTTCGGCGCGGGCCTTCTTGGTCCGGGCGGGCTTCCAGCCGTTCCACTGGGTGAGGTTGCGGTCCGTGGGGTTGGGCAGGGCCAGGAGCTGCAGGTACAGCGTCGCGGCGTCGGCGCTGAGCCCGTGGGTGGCGCTGACCTCCTCGACCAGCGCGGGCACCGCGTCGGCGGGGTTGTGCGGGTCGCCCTCGGTCGCGGTCCGCTGCCCGCCGAGCGTCCGTGCGACCCGGCCGTCGAGCAGGCCGCAGAGCGCGGTGACCAGGTCCGTCGCGCCGACCTCGGACCAGAGCAGGTCCAGCACGGGGTCGCCGAGCCCGGTGAGCTGCGCCGGGGACAGCCGCACCGGCCGCCAGCCGGACTCCGCCGGCACGGTCAGCGGACCGATCCGGTCGCCCTCGGCGGTGGTGGTGACGGTGACGCCGAGCTGTTCGGCCAGCTTCGGGATCTTCTTCGGGTCGATATGTCCACACTGGAGGGTGAGCCCGGGGTGGGCCAGCAGGGCACGGACCCGGTCGACGGCGACCGGCAGCAGTGCCTGCACCGGATCGTCGGCGGGCAGCTCGTGGGCCAGCCAGGGCAGGACCCGGGCCAGGGAGGTCACGAGGTCACCGGCGTCGATGTCGTCGACCGGTCCGGCCAGCCAGCGGCACGTGTCGGCGTTGGAGATGCCGTGCAGCAGCTCGGAGGCCTGGGGCCGGTAGTACTGCCGGGACTTCATCAGCCGCGTGATCAGCGCGTCACCGACCGGGGTGCGGACGCCGTTGCGGGCCACGGCCCACGCGGCGAACCGCGCGATGTCGGGACCGGTGGTGACCAGGTCGGTCGGGTCCTCCGGCAGCAGCAGGCCGAACGCCTCGGCGAACCGCAGGCCCAGCGTCCCCCGGTTCCACGTGTCGTAGCCGGTCGACAGTTCGGCCTCGGTGAGGCCCTCGACCACGAGTTCCTTCAGGGCCTCGCTGTTGATGCCGCTGAGGGCCACGGCGGCCTCGGCCCGGCTGATCCCGGCCGCGACCGACAGCGCGTCGACCCGCGCCGGGTCCCAGGCCACGGGGCCGCGCTCCCGCAGCGCCACGACGAACGGGGTCACGCTGTCCGCGTCGATCCGGCCGTCGGTGAAGATCCATTCCTTCGTGATCCGGGTACCGGGGATGGCGCCGAACGTGCCGTCCGGGCTGAACTCCAGCACGTCGGCGTCGTCGGAGTCCCCGCGCAGCACGACGCCCCGACCGCCGCCCAGGGTGAGCACCTGCGCCTTGGCGAGCACCACGCCCTCGTCGGGGACCACGGTGACCCGGCGGAGCCGGCTGCCCGGGGCCAGCAGGCCGACCTGCGCGCAGTGTTCGACGAAGGCGAGCAGGGTGCTGCGGTGCGCCTCGGGGGTGGTGGGCAGCGCCGCCCGGTACAGCGCGCCGGGGAGCAGCCCGAACACGTCGAACCAGTCGAGGTCCCCGCTGGGCAGGGACAGCGGCTCCGGGGTGGGTTCGCCGGTGAGCACCTGTCCGGCCCACGCCACGAACCGCGCGACGCTGTACTGCTGGTTGTAGCAGTACCGGATGAGCCCGGACAGGGCCGTCTGCAACGTGTCGTCCGGGTAGGGACCGGCCGCCGCCTCCGACTCCGCGTCGTCGGGCAGCTCGCGGCCCTCCAGGATCGCGCAGTACACCCCGAGGGTGGCCGCCTGGCCCGCCGCGACCCGGACGAGGCCGGCGACCCCGGCGACGAGTTCGGGGTGGGCGAGGCCCGGGAGCACCCGGCGGACCAGCTCGGCGACCTGGGCCGGTTCGAGGCCGGCCGCGCCGGTGACCAGCTCGGTGGCCTGCTCGTCGGTCAGCGCCCGGAGCACGGCGGAGCCCGCCTCGTCCCGGGGCCGGAAGTGGTGCCAGTAGTTCACCGGGGGCAGGTAGGGGGTGCCCGCGGCGAACGCGGGCCGGCGCTCACTGGCCGGGTACGTCGCGACGGTGAAGCCGTCGGCCAGCACCGCCGTGTGCCCGTTGTTCATGGAGTGGCCCTCGCGCAGCAGGCCGACGGGGACGTCGGAGCCGGGGAACAGCAGCGCCCCGCCGGGCTGGCCGGTGAGGCGGCCCGGCGTGGGGCGCAGGCCGAGCGGGCCCACGCCCGGGGCCATCGTGAACGACCGGCCGTCGGGGCCCTCGCCGGTGAACCCGCCGTCGGCGGCCTGCCGGACCCGCCAGCCCGCGAGGCCGTCCGCGCCGCCGAGCGGGCCGAGGTGCGCGCCGGGGGCCGGGTAGAGCCGGCACAGGTGCCGGACCAGGAGTTCCCCGTCGCGCGCGCCGTCCTCGAAGAAGGCCGGCAGCGAGGCCCGGCCCAGGTCGCCGGTGCGCGGGTCGAGCTCGAACCAGGCGACGCCGTCCTCGACGCTGCGCTGCAGCCAGTGGGACCGGCCGTCGGAGGCGAGGATGCCGCCCGCCCGACCCGTCCGGTCGCCGGGGTGCAGCGGACGTTTGCCGGTGACGCGCCCGCCGCCCTCCAGGGGCAGGGACCACATGTCGTGCTCGAAGGCGTCGTCGGGGGCGACGAACACGTCGTCGGGGGTGGCCGACCAGTAGCCCGCGCGGTCGGGGCCCCTGTCCCAGCAGACCAGGAGCTGGCCGTCCACGTACCGCAGGACCAGGCGCCACATCCAGCGGCGCTGGTCGGCGGGGATCCGGGTGTGGTGTTCGAGCTCGATCCCGTCGGGGCCGACGACCCGCACGACGGGCGAGTCGTCGCGGGACACGATCAGGTGCGGCCACTGCGGGGTGAGCCGCAGGTCGGTGTCGTCGTCGGGGCCGGTGGTGGCCAGGGCGACGGCCTCGTCGAGGGCCGGCCAGCCGTACTCGTCGAGCACGCCCGCGCGCAGGGTGCGCCCCAGCACGGGGCCGAGCGGGTGGTCCACGATCCGCCGCGCCGCGTCGGGGTGCACGGCGAGGCCCTCGGCGCACGCGAGCCCGGCGAGCCGGTCGAGCTGCGCGGACAGGGTCGGCAGCCCGTGGCCGCCCAGGCCGTCGGCGAACCCGGCGAGCCAGCTCTCGGCGGCCAGCCGCAGGCCGGGGGCCGCCAGCGCCCGGTTCACCTTGTCGACGGAGGCCCGGCCGCCGCCACGGCCGCGCAGGTCGTTCTCCAGGCCGGCGGACAGCGCGGGCAGGAAGCGGGGGTCGCGGGCGACGGCGACCAGGTCGCGGCGGCCCTCGGTCTCGTCGGACAGCCAGTCGTCCACCCGGAGGTTCCACTGGCCCTCGCGGGCCGGGTCGGTGACGGGCACGCCGTGGGCGAGGCACGCGTCGAGCAGGTCCAGCTCGATCTCGTGGCCGCTACCGAGGGTGACGGCGACCCCGTCGGCGACGAGCCGGGGGGCCATCCGCTCGACGAGGGACAGCAGGGCGGCCTGCCGGAGGCGTCGGCGCCAGTACCGCCGGGAGCGGTGGGCCGCGAACCGGGTCAGCCAGCCGGCCGGCCCGTCGGGCGAGGAGGCCTCGGGGGCGGCGTCGCCGGTGAGCGCGTCGGTGGCCCCGGCCTCCTCGAGGATGGAGATCCAGACGGCGTCGTCACAGTTCGTGACGGTCATGCCGAGCAGCTTGCCGCGCAGCGCGGGGTCGCGGGACGCGAGGCGGGCCAGCGTCGACCGGTACGCCGCCCAGAACGACTCCGGGGCCTTCGAGGTGGCCGGCGCGGCGATCAGCTCGCCGAGCACCTCCTCGTCCACCTCGTCGAGGGCGAGCCCGGCGGCCTTGGCGAGCCGGCGCAGGTCGGTGTGCATCGCCGCGTACGGCGGGAGGCCGCCCAGGGTGCGCTCGACGCACAGCCGGCGGAACCGGGTGAACGCCTCCAGCGGGGTGCTGCGGGCCGCCAGGTCGCGGGCGTGCGCGGACAGCGCCTTGGCGGTCAGCGCGCCACCCAGCGCGAACTCCAGGAACACCGCGTGCTGGCGCTCCTCCTCGATGGTCAGCGCGTAGATCCGCTCGGCCTCGCGGGCCTTGCCGAACATGATCGCCGCGTACGAGGAGGACTCGGCGGCCAGGAACGCGCGGCCGGCCTGCTCGTAGTACGTCGGGAGGAAGTGCGGGACGGCGAGGGCGAGCTTCTGGCCGAGGGCGTCGAAGCCGTCCTTGGCGGGACCGACCCGGGAGCCGGCCATCCGGGCCAGCTTCTCGATCTCCTTGACCAGGGCGAGCGCGTGGTGCCCGTTGGCCGGGTCGTTGACGAGGGCCCAGGCGGGGAAGCCGAGGGCGCGCTGCCGGACGATCCCGACCTCGGCCACAGTGGACGGTGCCTGGAAACCGAGGAAGTCCATGGTCAGGTCCTCGGCACCGCCGAGCGTGCCGGGGACCAGCCGCACCACGGTCCGGTCGCCGAACGCGGGGTGCCGGTACGCGCGGGCGGTCAGGGTGTCGACCGTGTCCTCGGCGTCGACGGACGCGCCGAGGGGCAGGACGGCTCCCGCGTCCAACAGGTGGGCGCTGCGCATGTTCTAGGACTCCGTTTCGTTCTTCTCGACGGTGCGGCCCGCGTACAGGGCGGCGGCCATCCGCATGCCCTCGGACCAGGTGACCGGGCCGACCTCGGAGACCGGCAGTGCCTTGCCGCTGGGGCCGACGAAGACCAGGTCGCCGGTCTCCGTCTCGTAGTACGGGTCGTCGGAGCCGATCCAGGACCGGGCCTCGATGATGTCGCCGCCCTCGACGACGCGGCAGACCGCGTAGCCGCCGCGGACCGGGTAGCCCTGGGAGGCCGCGCGGGCCATCAGGTGCCGGAGCTGCTCGAACCGGCCGCCGGAGTAGGTGTCGACGGCGGTGGCCAGCGGGTCCAGGTCGGCGGGGCGGGTCCAGGTCTCGCGGAACAGCTGGGCGACGGTCTGGGTGCCGCCGAGGTCGGCGGCGAACTCGCGCAGGTCGTCGAGCTCCGTCAGCGTCACCGGGTGCGGGATCAGGACCCGCTCGCACGGCAGCCGGACGGTCTCGCCGTCGAGGGTGACGACCCCGATCCCGGCCTCGTCGGCGTGCCGGAGGAAGCCGACCTCCTCGGGGTCCCACTGTCCATTCTGGTCGAGCACGGCGACGACGAGGTCGGTGAGCGTGGTGCGCCAGGTCTCGTCGGCCCAGACCTGGGCGAGCAGTGCCGCCGGGACGGGCAGGGACCGGATCATCCACCGCTCGACGTCGGCGCGGCACTCCGTCCCGTGCCGGGTGAACCACTCGGTGAGCTGCCGCAACCCGACCACCGCCGGATCGTCGCGCAACGTCTTGGGCAGGGTGCGCAGCTCCTTGCCAGCGGCGTTGCGGGACACTATCGAACCCTCGCGCAGGGTCACCTCGTAGCCGCCTGCGGCGGTCAGCCAAGCCATCCGGATGTTTCCTCTCCACTGACGGGACACCGCAGGCTAACCGCCGCCACCGACAATTTCCGAAAGCGGCTGGTGGATGTGCCAGACTCCCTACAGTGCACGATCGGGAGGAGACCGAAATGACGGATATGCAACTCACGATCGACCTGGCGATGTCCCACGTGTCCGCCGTCAGTCTGCGGACCGGCCCCGTGGAGAGGCTCGGGGTGGAGCTCGAATGGCTCGTGCGCGACGCCGCCGATCCGGCGGCGCCCGTGCCCCTCGACCGGGTGCGGCAGACCGTGCGGGACTGCGGCGAACTACCCGGTGGCGGCCAGCTTACCTGCGAACCGGGCGGTCAGGTGGAACTGAGTTCCGCCGCGGGCCTCGGCCTGGCCGGCTGCGTGGCCGACACCGTCGCCGACCTGCGGATCCTGCGCGAGGCGGCCCACGCCAACAACCTGGAACTCCTCGGGTACGGGCTGGACCCGGTCCGCCCCCCGCGCCGGATCGTGGACGCCCCCCGCTACCGGGCGATGGCCGAGTACTTCGCGCCGTTCTCCCCCGCCGGCCAGCTCATGATGTGCTCGACGGCCTCCGTGCAGGTGTGCGTGGACGCGGGCCCGGGCAGCGGCGGCGACCGGTGGCGGCTCGCGCACGCCCTGGGCCCGGTGCTCGTGGCGGCGTTCGCCAACTCGCCGCTCCGCGAGGGCCGGCCGACCGGCTGGAAGTCGACCCGGTGGGCGGTGTGGGACGCGCTCGACCCGGCCCGGACCCGGCCGGTGACGCTGCGGGCGGGCGAGGACCTGCGCTCGGCGTACGCGCGCTATGTCCTCGACGCGCCCGTGATGTGCGTGCGGGACGGCAGCGGGGTGTGGCGGGTGCCGCAGGGGCTGACGTTCCGGCAGTGGATCCAGTCGCCGGGTACCCGCGCGCCGGGGCTCGACGATCTCGACTACCACCTGAGCACCCTGTTCCCGCCGGTCCGGGCCCGGGGGTACCTGGAGCTGCGCATGATCGACGCGCAGCGGGAGGACGGCTGGCTCGTACCCCTCGGGGTGGTGTCCGCCCTGATGGACGACCCGGTCGCGGCGGCCGCGGCGATGGCGGCGACCGAGGAGGTGCGCGGGGCGTGGCAGTCGGCGGCCCGGCACGGCCTGTCGACCCCGGCGATGGCGCGGGCGGCGCGGCAGTGCTTCGCGGCGGCGGCGGACGCGCTGGAGCGGACGAACGCGCCGGCCGAGGTCCGCGCGGCGGTCGCGGACTTCCGGGAGACCTACGTGGAGCGGGGGCGCTGCCCGGCGGACGCCTGCCTCTGAAGCGGACGGCGGCGGGCGGCGCGGCGGACCCGGTCCGCCTCCGCCCAGGCCGCGTCGATGTCGGCGAGCAGCACGGCGGCGGGGTGCAGGATGCTGACCGGGGCCAGGGAGACGGCGGCCGGGGCCAGGGTGGGCTCCGCGGGCCCGACGGTCGGCGGTGGTTGGTTGGACACCCGGCGGAATCTACCGGCCGGGTACGACAGTTCCGCCCGGTTATTCGCCGACCCCCGCCCGCCAGAACCCTTCGACCAGCGCCGATGGCTTATGTCCGTTGCGAATCCGCCGCTTGTTCCGCCGCTTCCCGATGTGTCCCAGGTCACCTCCCGTGCCCCAGCTCACGCTCCGTATCGGTTGTGCACAACTTAATTGGGCACTACCGTTAGCCGCATGGAACTCGAGCTCCGGCACCAGCTGTGCTTCGCGCTCTACTCGGCCTCCCGGGCCGTCACGGCGCTCTACCGGCCGTTGCTCGACGAGCTGGGCCTCACCTATCCGCAGTACCTGGTGATGCTCGTGCTCTGGGAGCGCGACGCCCGCACGGTCAAGGAGCTCGGTTCCGAACTCAGGCTCGACTCCGGCACCCTCTCGCCGCTGCTGAAGCGGCTGGAGGCGGCCGACCTGCTGACCCGCGAACGCAGCCCCGAGGACGAACGGTCCGTGACCGTCTCCCTGACCACCCGGGGCGTGGCCCTGCGGGAGAAGGCCGAGGAGATCCCCGGCCGCCTGTTCTGCGGCACCGACCTGGCCGGCGACGAGCTGGCCGAACTGCGCGACACCCTGACCCGCCTCACCGACAAGATCCAGCGGAGGAACACGTGAAGGTTCTCTACACCACCGAGGCAGTCTCGACCGGCGGCCGCGACGGCCAGGTCCGCACGGCCGACGGCCTGCTCGACACCCAGGTCGCCACCCCGAAGGAGCTCGGCGGCCCCGGCGGCGCCACCAACCCGGAGCAGCTCTTCGCGGCCGGCTACGCGGCGTGCTTCCACTCGGCGCTGCGGCTCGTCGCCGGCAAGGCGGGCGTCGCGATCGACGGCTCGTCCGTGGCGGCCGAGGTCGGGCTTGGGGCGAACGGCGCGGGCGGCTTCGGCCTGACCGTGGCGCTCACCACCTCCCTGCCGGGCGTGCCGGCCGAGCAGGCCGAGGCGCTGGTGGCCAAGGCGCACCAGGTGTGCCCGTACTCCAACGCGACCCGGGGCAACATCGACGTCGCCATCGCGGTGGCGTAGCACCACCCTTTACGGCTGCGGCCCGTCCGGCGACCCCGCCGCGACGGGCCGCAGCCGTTCCGTCCCGGTCGCCACCCGCACGAGCGCGCGGGGAACCCGACGGCCGCCGCGCGCGCCGAAACACCGTCGCGGGCCGGGCCGCGCCGCAGCGCCGACCCGGCCCGCCCCCGTCACGGCCGCTGCACCAGCCGGTGCGCCGCCTGCAACTGCGGGCCCGGCCGGGGCAGCACCAGATTCGCCTGCTGGTACGCCGCCAGCGCGTCCGCCCGCCGCTCCAACCGCCCGTACGCGGTGATCAGCTGGGTCCACAGCCGTTCCCGGCGGGGCGCGTCGAGGAGCAGCCCCCGCACCAGGGGCACGACGGCCGCCGCCCGGCCCCGGGCCAGCTCCGCCTCCACGAGCTGCTCGTGCACGGTGAGCCGGCGTTCGCGCAGGGCCGTGACCGCGTGTGCGACCAGCCCGGCCGGCGCGTCCTCGTACGGCTCGCCGCGCCACACGGACAGCGCCTCCGTCAACAGGAGCGACGCCATGTCGGGGTCGCCGGCGATGTAGGCGCGCCGGCCGCGTTCGGCGAGGTCCTCGAAGGCGTGCAGGTCGAGCTGGCCGGGGCGCAGGCGCAGCCGGTACCCCCCTGGTTGGCTCTCGATTCTCGGGTCCCCGGTCAGGGCGTCCAGCACGGCCCGGAGCCGGAACACGTGCCCGGACAGCCGGCGCTCGGGGTTGCGCGGGGCGTGGGCCGGCCACAGGACGTCGACGAGCCGGCCCGCGCTCACCCATTCGTCGGGGCGGAGCAGGAGCGCGGCGAGGAGGGCGCGCTGCTGGGCGGCGACGGTCCCCGGGGAACCACCGCCGCCCACGCACACGGCCACGGGACCGAGAACACGGAAGACCAGCACACCCCCAGCGTGGCGTGGGTGGGCGCGCCGCGCATGGGGGCGGCCCCCCACCTTTTTCCGGCGGGCGGCCCCCACCTTTCCGCGCGGGTGGCCCGGCCCGCGCACGGCCGGGACGCGAGGCCCCGGATCAGGGCCGCAGGTGCGCCCGGAGGAAGTCGAGTTCGATCGCCGACAGCCGCTCGCCCACCCCGTCGGGCGTCATGTGGCTCAGCCCCGGCACCGTGACCACCGAGTGCGGCCGGGCCGCCGCCGTCAGCGCCTCCGACAGCCGCAGCGAGTGCAGCGGGTGCACGTTGTCGTCGGCCAGTCCGTGGACGAGCAGCAGGGGCCGGGTCAGGTTCGGGGCGTCGGCGAGCAGCGCGTCGGCCGCGTAGCCGTCCGGATTGTCGGCGGGCAACCCCAGATACCTTTCCGTGTACGCGGTGTCGTACTCCCGGAAGTCCGTCGGCGGCGCCCCGGCGGAGGCCGCGTGGAACACGTCGGGCCGGCGCAGCACCGCCAGGGCCGCCAGGTAGCCCCCGAAGGACCAGCCGCGCACCCCGACCCGGGTGGGGTCGAGGTCCGGGTGCCGGTCGGCGAGCGCGGCCAGCGCGGAGACCTGGTCGTCGAGGACCACCTGGGAGAACCGGCGGAACACCGCCCGGGTGAAGTCGGGCGACACGTTCGGGGTGCCCCGGTTGTCGACGGTCACGACGAGGAAGCCCTGGTCGGCCCACCACTGCTTGGCCGCCCACACCCTCGGGTTGTGGGTGATGACCTGCGCGCCGGGGCCGCCGTACACGTCGAGGAGCACCGGGAGGGGGCGGCCTGCGACATGGTCGCGCGGGTAGACCACGGCGGTGGGCAGGCCGTGCTCGGTGACCCGGGCGAGGACCGGGCGGCCGAGGTGCGGCAGCGGGTCGGACACGTCGGTCAGGTGCCGGCCGTTCGCGGTCCGCCGGATGCCGCCGAGGGTGGCGCTGGTCGTGACGAGGGTGCCGCCGCCGACGACCGCGCTGTGCGTACCCGGCTCGGGGGTCAGCCGTTTCGCGCCCCCGTCGAGCGTGACGACGTAGAGGTGCTGCTCGGCCGGGTCCCCGTCGCCGGCCTCGACCAGCAGGCCACCGGCGTGGTGCCCGACGAGCCGGCGCACGTACAGGTCCGGCGGGGTGACCACGACCCCGTCCACGGCCAGCGACCGGGTGTCCTCCTCCACGGTGGACAGCACCCGGCCGTCGTCCAGCAGGCACGGCGTGCCCGGGACGGCCTCCAGCCAGTGCTCGTCGGCGAACCCGGCGAGGTGCTCCGTCGCCCCGGTCACCGGGTCGACGGCGAGCAGCAGGCAGTGCTGCTGGAGCCGGTCGTACACCGTGATGACCGGGCGTTCCCCGGCCTCGACCCCGGTCAGATAGGGGTACGTCCCCCGGTCCCAGCTCACCGGCGTGGTCAGCCCGTTGAGCCGGACGAGGTACAGCTCGACGTCGGCGTTGGGCCCGCCCGCCCTCGGGTACGCCTGCGCGACCGGGGTGGCCTCCGGGCGGGCCGGGTCGCCGAGGTGCCGGCGGATCAGGGCGGAGTCGTCGACGCGGGTGACCAGGAGGGTGTCGCCGTCGGGGAGCCACCAGTGGCCCCGGGTGCGGCCGAGCTCCTCGGCGGCGTTGAACTCGGCGCGGCCCCAGATGGCGCCGTCGGCGGGGGTGATCCGGCCGATGCCGGTGACGTGGACGGCGTCGTCGGCGACGTAGGCGACGCGGTCGGCGTGCGGGCAGGGGTCGAAGGCGGGGCCGGCGACGGGGAGCTCGTCGACCGTGGTCCGGACGGCGAAGGCCGCGTCGCCCGCGGAGGCGTCCGCGTCGCCCGGGGCGGTGCCGATGGCGGAGGCCGCGTCGCCGCCGGAGACCCCGCCGGTGGTCCCGTTACCGAAACCGGTGCCGGCGACGGGGCTCGACGCGACCGTCTGGGTGACCCGGAACAACCGCCCGCCCAGCACGAACACGACCGTCGCGTGGTCGCAGGTCGCCGCGTACGACCCGATGCCCGGTGCCCACAGCCGGACCCGTTCGCGCAGCTCGCGCTCCGCCCGGGGCAGGTCGTCCAGGGTGACCGGGCCGCCGAAGAGGGCGAGCGGGTCGGCAGCGAGGTGCTCGGCACCGGACGCCACGTCCACGGTCCACAGCCGCTCGACCGGGTCGGCGGGGCCGGTGGAGCGGAGCAGGAGTAGTCGGGAGCCGTCGGCGGAGACGGTGACCGCCCGGGGGGCACCGTAGGTGAACCTGCCGGTGCGCGCGGAGGCGGCGAGATAGGTGTCGAGCATGGTTGGTAGTACATCACATGCTACTACTCGACAACAGCCGTCGCGTCCGGGAATGTGCGCCACCTTTCAGGTACCAAAAGGGATAATCAGCCGATGCAGCGGCAGCCTTTTCTCCGGTGGGGGCTCCCCCGCGACCCGCACGCGGTCCCGCTCCTCACGGCCTTCGTGGTCACGGCCGTCGCGACGGTCCTGCTCACCCGGGGCGGACTCGCCGCCGCCGGCTACCCGAGCGTCGGCGGCAGCCGGCTGCACATCGCGCACGTCCTGTGGGGCGGCCTGCTGATGGCGCTGGCCATGCTCCTGCACCTGTCCTTCATCGGCGCCATCGTGCGCCCCGCGACGGCGGTGGTCGGCGGGATCGGCTTCGGCCTGTTCATCGACGAGGTCGGCAAGTTCGTGACCCGGGACAACGACTACTTCTTCCGGCCGGCCGCCGCGATCATCTACGCCACGGTCATCCTGTTCCTCCTCGGTACCCATCTGCTGCACAGCCGCCCGCTCCGCGCGGGCGAGCACCTCGCCGGAGCCGTCTTCCAGGCCGTGTCCGGGGTGACGGCCGGCCTGAGCCCGCACCGCAGGGCCGAGGCCGACGCGCACCTCCGCGCCGCCGCCGGCCTCCCGGCCACCCCCGCGGCGGCAGCCCTGCTGGCCGCGCTCCCCGACGGGGCCGACGACCTCGGACACCGACTCGCGCGCACCCTCGTGACCCGCGCGCACCGGATCCTGGCCAGCCGGACAGCCACCATACTCACGGTGTCCCTACTGGTACTCCAGGTGATCGGCGGAATCCTGACCGCCGCCGCGACCCTGTTCGCGCTGGTCCTGTTCCCCAAGGAGCTCGTCGCCAACTCCGATGAGATCCTCGCCACGATCATGAGCGCCAGCGCGATGACCTCCGCCGGTTTCATCCTGATCGGACTCCTGCAGCTGCGCCGGGACCGGGCGGGCGCGTTCACCTGGTTCCACCGCGCGATCCTGCTGGACCTCCTGGTCACACAGCTGCTCGACGCCATGTTGTCGCAGTTCGGGACGGTGTTCGGCGTCCTGGTCGATCTGCTGGTGCTGGGTGTGGTTGCTGGCGAAAGGGCCCGACTCAGCGTTAGAGTTAGGTAACCCTAAGAACTTGTGCGCCATTTTCATTGACTTGACCTTGGCGTCCCTACAAACATGGCGATATGGACTCACTAGCCAAATTGCAAGGAACTGTCCACAGTCTCTTCCGCGTGGTGGTCGGACTCCTGTTCGCCAGCCACGGGGCCTCGTCGCTCTTCGGAGTGTTCGGCGGCGCCATGGGCCAGGGGGGCACCGTCCCCTCGGGATCGTGGCCCGGCTGGTACGCGGCCGTCATCCAACTGGCCGGCGGCATCCTGGTGCTGCTCGGCCTCGGTACCCGGATCGCCGCCCTGATCTGCTCGGGCTCGATGGCGTACGCCTACTTCGTCGTGCACCAGGAGGTCGCGCTGCACCCGCTGCAGAACGGCGGCGAACTGTCCGCCCTGTTCGCCTGGGCGTTCCTCCTGATCGCGATCGTCGGCCCCGGCGCACTGTCCGTGGACGCGCTGATCAGCAGGGCACGCACCCGGCCGGCCACCTCCCCCGCGAGGGTCGAGGCCGCCTGAGTACGTGCGTACGACCGGGCTCTATCGCCCCGAGGCTCGCAACGCCTCGAGCGCCCGGTCGGCGTGCACGTTCATCCGCACCTCGCTCTTGACCACGTCGATGATCCGGCCGTCCTTGCCGATCACGAACGTCTGCCGCTTGACCGGCAGGATCGAGATGTTGCGCTTCACCCCGTAGGCCGCCGCGACCAGGCCGCCCACGTCCGACAGCAGCGGATAGTCGAACGCGTGCTTGTCGGCGAACTCCCGCTGCTTGCCCACGGTGTCCGGACTGATCCCGACCCGCTGCGCGCCCAGCTCCCCGAACTCGGCCGCCAGATCGCGGAAGTGGCAGCTCTCCGCCGTGCAGCCGGCGGTCATCGCGGCCGGGTAGAAGAAGAGCACGACCGGGCCGTCCTGGAGCAGGTCGGACAGCTTGCGGGGGGTGCCGTCCTGGTCGGCGAGCTCGAACTCGGGCGCCACGTCTCCGGTCTTCATCCCGCGACCCTACCCTCCAGTAGCCGAAACCGCCCGTCCAGCACGCACCAATAGCGAGAAAGATCCCACCCCGAAACCCCTTCGACGGGTACGCCTCCGGCTCGACAGCCGACGTGACGACCTGGCGCCTCTCACAACTTCGCGTACCATTCGGCACCTCGTACCAGGATCCGGGTGTCGCAGTCGCCGTTCCACTCGACCCGCAGCCCGTGCGCGGTGAGGCGGGGAACTACGTCGGTGTTGACGAATTCGACGAGCTCGGCGAGGTAACTGGTCGTGCGTTCCGCCTCGGGCAGCAGTGCGTAGACGTCCTCGTCGAAATCCTCGGGCGGGAAGATGCCGTAGGACAGGTGCACCGAGCCTTCGTGGACGAGCGTTTCCGTGTCCTGCTGGTGGTAGAACACATATCCGCGCCAGTGGCGTGACCTGTCGGCTTCGTCGCCGATTTCAGCCGTGCCACACGTGCCGCAACAGGTGAAGTGCTGGCGTGCGACGACACCCGCGTTGGTCAAGTCGTCGAAGGCGAGGTCGAGGTTGGTACGGACCTGCTCGACTGTCCATTGTGCCTGCTGCCGCACGCGAGCTCGGCGCGCGTGCGCGAACGCCGCGGACAACTGCTCCGGCGTCATCGGCCAGTCGCCGCCCTCCGCGCCCGCGAAGTGTCCGGCGTCGTCAGATCCGGCTGTCAGGTACGACCAGATCCGGTCGGTCAGCTCCCGGTTCTGCCCGGCGGTCAGGCCGTAGTCAGGCAGCGCGAAACCCACAGGCTGATCGTTGTACGGCCAGACTCGCGTCATACCGAGGCCTTTCGCGTTGTGCACATGGGTCACCATGCCACCATCAGCCCAGCCGCGACGTGTCGGCGGGGCCGACACAGGCGTCGAGGGACTGCCGCGCGGACCGTGGCCAGCACCCGGGTCAACCAGGCGGATCCGGCCACGATCCGGCGCAGTTCGTCCGTCGTCACCCGCCCATTACGCCAGAGGACTCAGACAGAACGGGTGCCCGGCGGGGTCCTGCAGGACGACCCACCGGCCGTCGCCGGGCTGGAAGTCGGGGCGGGTGGCGCCGAGTTCGAGGGCCTGGGCCTCGGCCTTGGCGAGGTCGGCGACGCCGAAGTCGAGGTGGAACTGCTTGGCGTCGTCCGGCCAGTTCGACCGGGGGTGGTCGGCGATCTTCTGGAAGCCGATCTTCACGGGGCCCTCGCCGCCGATGTAGGCGTAGGAGTCGTCGGCGTAGACGGACTCCCAGCCGGTGAGGGCGGTGTAGAAGGCGGCCAGGGCGGTCGGGTCGGAGCAGTCGAGGGTGACGCCGGACAGGGTTGCGATAGTCATGCGGGTCAGCCTGCCCCGTGTACCTGACAGGTAGTGTCAGGTACATGAGACTCCTCTCCGTGCTGCTGTCGTTGCAGAAGCACGGGCGGCGCACGGCCCGGGAGCTGGCCGAGGAGCTGGAGGTGTCGGTCCGCACCATCTACCGGGACGTCGAGGCGCTCGGCGCGGCGGGCGTCCCGGTCTACTCCGAGCGCGGCCCGGCCGGGGGCTACCGGCTGCTGGACGGCTACCGCACCCGGCTGACGGGCATGACGCCGGAGGAGGCCGAGGCGTTGTTCCTGGTCGGGATGCCCGGGCCGGCGGCCCAGCTGGGGCTCGGGTCGGTGCTGACGGCGGCGGAGTTGAAGCTGCACGCGGCGCTGCCGACGACGACGGGGCGGATCCGGGAGCGGTTCCACCTGGATGCCGCCGCGTGGTTCCAGGCGGCGGACGACACGCCCTGGCTGGGCGCCGTCGCCGACGCGGTGTGGCGCGGGGTCCGCCTCACTCTCGGGTACCGGCGCTGGAAGGTCCCCCGCGAGGTCACCCGGACCGTGGACCCGCTGGGCATCGTGCTGAAGGCCGGGCGGTGGTATCTGGTCGCCACCGCCGAGGGGACACTCAGGACATACCGGGTGGCGAACATCCTGAGCGTCGAGCCGCTGGCCGAGGAGTGCGCGCGCCCGGAGGACTTCGACCTCGCCGGGTACTGGGACGCGCACACGGAATGGTTCGAATCCAGGCAGTACCAGGGCGAAGCGCGCGTCCGGCTGTCCCCTCGGGCGGTGGATCTGCTGCCCGGGATGCTCGGTACCACGGTCGCCCGGGCCGCCGCCGCCACGGCCGGCCCGCCCGACGGTGACGGCTGGGTCGAGGCCACCATCCCCGTGGAGAGCATCCGGATGGCCGTCAGCGATCTGCTCCGCCTGGGGGTTGACCTGGAGATACTGGGCCCGCCGGACCTGCTCGTGGCGTACTCCACAATGGTCCGTGACCTGGCTCTCAGGTATTTGTCGCACCCGCCGGTTAACCTGCCGTCACAGTCGTAGTGGACGGATGGGTGAATGAGCGCTGAGACGCGGTATCTGGAGCTGTCGGAGAACGACGGGGGCTCGCACAAGTTCTACGAGGTGCGGATCGACGGGACCGAGCTGACCATCAGGTTCGGCCGGATCGGGGAGCAGGGGCAGGCGAAGACCAGCTCGTTCCCGAGCACCGACCGGGCACTCGCCGAGGCAGAGAAGAAGATCCGCGAGAAGATGCGCAAGGGGTACGAGGAGGCGGTGCAGGGCGTCCGCCAGCGCCGCTCGATCACCCGGCGCGAGATCGTCAGCACCCGCTCGACGGCCAACCGGGCGCCGGTGCTGTGGCGGTTCCAGTCGGGCACGTCGGCGTTCGGCATCTTCGTCGACGACGCGCACGCGATGGTCGGCAACGAGCGCGGCCAGATCTACACCCTGACGCTCGACGGCCAGGTGACCCGGGAGTTCAAGCTGCCCGACGGCGTGAAGTGCATGGTCGCCGACGACGACTGGCTGTACGCGGGCTGCGACGACGGCAACGTCTACGACCTGTCCGGCAAGGCCCCCCGGGTGTCCTACGAGATCGCCAAGGACGTCGACATCTACTGGCTCGACATCCACGACGGCGTGCTCGGGGTCTCCGACGCAGGCGGCGGCATCTCGGTGTTCAACCACGAGGACGAGTTCCAGTGGCGCCGGCCGGGCCGGGGCACCGGCGGCTGGATGGTGCGCTGCGACGACCTCGGCGTCTACCAGGGCCACTCGGCCGGCGTGACGATGTACGACTGGGAGACCGGCAAGGAGCTGTGGCACGAGAACACCCAGGGCCAGGTGCTGTTCGGCTGGCAGGAGTCCGACCGGCTGTACGCGGGCACCACCCGCAACAAGGTGCACGAGCTGACGAAGTCGGGCAACCAGGTCCGGGTCTACCAGTGCGACGCCGCCGTCTACTCGTGCGCGGCGTCGGAGGACGGCCGGTTCGTGTTCGCCGGGGACAGCTCCTCCTCGGTCTACTGCTTCGACGACCAGGGCACCCGGCTGTGGAAGCTCGGTACGGGCTGCGGCTCGGCCTTCTCCATGCAGTACCGGGACGGCCGGCTCTACATCGTCACCACCGACGGCTCGCTGGCCTGCATCGACGCCTCCGAGGCCGCGATCCGCGACGCCCAGCAGGGCACCGTGCCGCAGGTCCGCGACGTGAAGGCCCCCAAGCTCGACGCGATCGTGCCGTCGACCACCGTGGAGGTCGTGACCACGGCGGGTGACCGGGGCATCGTCGTGGAGTGCTACCAGGACGGCGGCGAACTGCGGGTCCGGGTGGTCTCGGGCGGCTTCCACTCCGACTGGCGGGTGCAGTTCCCGAAGCAGATCCGCCAGGCCGGCGCGCGGTACGTGGTGGACGAGGTCCGCGAGTCCGTCCGGGGCGGCTTCTACCGGGCGTACGGGGACATCCGCCGCCTGTCCTAGCAGGAACGACCCCGCCGCGGCCCCTTCCCGGGCTCCGGCGGGGTCCCCCGCAGATCTGCCCGTTCGCATGTATGGATCTCGGGCTGTGTCGTGTGTAACATATCACCGATCCTGTGGCCGGTGCGCTCCCTCGAACCGGTCACCCCAGGTGAGAGGACCCCCTAGTGCGCAGAACCACCGCGATCGCGGCGGGGCTCACGGCGACGCTGCTCGGCGCCGTAGCCCTCGCCGGCCCCGCCTCGGCCGGCCCGCCCCCCACCCCCGCCGCCGACACCGCCCCCCAGGGTCAGGCGGCCCCTGTCTCGCTCAGCCCGCAGCAGATGGAGCAGCAGGCGCTCCGCCGCAAGGCCATCGAGCAGGTCACCTCCGGCGCGCCGCAGGCCCGTTCGGTCGCGCCGGCCCCCGCCGGTACGGTCCGGGTCGGCCAGAACTACGTCGAGGTCGCCCAGCAGCGGTCCGACAAGGTGTTCGTCGTGCTCGCCGAGTTCGGCGACCAGGTCGACAACACCACGATGTACCGGGGCCAGGTCAAGTACGGCGGCACCCCCGGCCCGGCGCACAACACCATCGTGAACCCGGCCACCACGAACGACAACCACACCATCTGGCGGCCGGACTTCGACCGCGCGTACTACGAGGACATGTTCTTCAGCAGGGCGAAGGGCGCGAACTCGCTGCGCAACTACCTGCAGATCCAGTCCTCGGGCCGCTACGACATCTCCGGGTACGTCTCCGACTGGGTGAAGCTGCCCTACAACGAGGCCCGGTACGGCAGCGACCTGTGCGACGGCGGCGGCCAGTGCCCGAGCAACTGGGACATGGTCCGCGACTCGCTGACCGCCTGGTACAACGGCGAGATCGCCAAGGGCCGCACGCCCGCGCAGATCAAGGCGCAGCTAGCGGAGTACGACCAGCGCGACCAGTACGACCACGACCAGGACGGCAACTTCAACGAGCCGGACGGGTACATCGACAACTACGAGGTCGTGCACGCGGGCGTCGACCAGACCTGGGGCGGTGGCCCGCAGGGTTCCGGCGCGGTCTGGGCGCACCGGTACTTCGCGTACTGGCCGCAGCGCGGCGTCTCCGGCCCGGCCGGGAACAAGAACGGCGGCACCCAGGTCGGCGACACCGGCCTGTGGGTGGGCGACTACCTCACGGGCGGCGAGAACAGCGGCCTCGGCCTCATGGCGCACGAGAACGGCCACCTGCTCCTGGGCCTGCCCGACCTGTACGCCTCGACGGGCGACAACGGGGTGAACTTCTGGTCGCTGATGTCCTCCGCCTCGTACCTGGGGCGTGAGAACGGCCCGACCGGCGAGTACCCGGGCGACCTCGACGCGTGGAGCAAGCTCCAGGTGGGCTGGCTCAACTACGACACGGCGAAGGCCGCCACCGAGTCGACGCACGAGCTGGGCGTGTCCTCGTACAACACGGCGGACAAGCAGGCCGTGCTCGTGGACCTGCCCGCCCGGCAGATCACCACGGAACTGGTCGAACCGTTCCAGGGCGCGAGCCAGTGGTGGAGCGGCCGGGGCGACTACCTCGACGAGACCCTGACCCGTTCGCTCGACCTGTCCGGGGCGACGACGGCCAGCGTGTCGGCGAAGAGCCGCTACTGGATCGAGGAGGACTTCGACTACCTCTACGGCGAGGTGTCCACCGACAACGGCGCGACCTGGAAGGGCGTCGGCGGCACCGTCAACGGCGCACCCATCCCCAACGTCGGCGGCCGCCCCGGCCTCACCGGCACCTCCGCCGGCTGGGTCGACCTCAACTACAACCTCGACGCATACGCCGGCGGCACGGTCCTCTTCCGCGTCCGCTACGTCACCGACACCAACACCGCCGAAAACGGCTTCCTCCTCGACACCGTGACGGTGAAGGCCGGGGACCGGGTCGTGCTGTCCGACGACATCGAGAGCGGCGACAACGGCTGGACCGCGGTCGGCTTCTCGCGGATCGGCAAGACGGGCGCGAAGGCCTACCCGCGCAAGTACATCGTGGAGAACCGGCGCTACGTCGCGTACGGCGCGTTCCTGCAGACCGGGCCGTACAACTTCGGCTGGGGCGGGGTCGCCGGGCAGTCCAACCAGGTCGAGCGCTTCCCGTACCAGGACGGCGTGCTCGTCTGGCTCTGGGACCCGTACTTCACCGACAACACGACCCGGGACCACCCGGGCGCGGGCATGATCCTGCCGGTGGACGTGCGGGCCACCCCGCTGCGGTACGCCGACGGCACGCTGGTCGGCGGTCGGGCCCAGTCGTTCGACGCGACGTTGGGGCTGAAGTACACGGACAGGATCACGCTGCACCGGGGTGGGGTCGCGACCGTGTTCCCGAAGCAGGCGCCGGTGCGGGCGTTCAACGACCGGACCGGGAACTACTGGAACGCGGCGAACCCCGACCAGGGTGTGAGGGTGCCCGACACCAACACCGTGATCGAGGTCGTCAAGGAGCACGCGCAGGGTCGCTACACCACCATCCGGGTGGGTAGGGCGAGCTAGTCGCACGGTCCCGTCGGGGAGGAGCGGCCTTCGGGCGGCCCCTCCCCGACGGCGTTCCCGGGGCCGCACCGCCCTGCCGCGCGGGGTACCGACCAGGTCGAATGGCACCCGGCCCCGGCGCCGCCGACCCGACCCCCGCGACGCCGCCTCGGCCCGACCGAGACCCAGCTTCAGTCCGGCGCCCGGTCCGCCTCGGGTAGCGTCGGGGGCATGACAGTGATCTACCACCTCACCGACACCGCCACCTGGGCCGCCGCACAGGCCGCCGGGGAGTACACGAAGTCGACCCGCGAGCGCACCCTCGCCGAGGAGGGCTACATCCACGCCTCCCTGCCCGACCAGGTGCGCGGCGTGGCCGCCCGGTACTACGCGGACGTCGAGGACCTGCTCCTCCTGGTGATCGAGACCGACCACCTGGACGCGGAGGTGAGGCTGGAGCGGGCGGGCGACGGCGTGTTCCCGCACATCTACGGCCCGATCCCGCTGACGGCGGTCACCCAGGTCCTGGAGGTCCCGGCGGACCGCTCGAACCTCCCGGAGTAGCCGCTACAGCGGCAGGTCCCGCCGCACCGTCACGCTCTCCTGCCGCAGCGTGAACCCGAGATGCTCGTTGAGCTGGCGCATGTCCGCGTTCCCGCGCTGCGTCCACGTGTACACCTCGGTGATCCCGTTCCGCGCCGCCCACCAGAGCGTCAACCTCTTCAGGTACGAGGCGACCCCGCGCCCGCGCCAGTCCCGCCGCACGGCCGTCAGCGCGTACTCGGCCCGCTCCGGCCGGTCGGTGTCCAACTCGAAGCCGGCGCACCCGATCACCTCCCCGTCGACCACGGCGAGGAACACCTGGTCCCCGAGCCAGTCCTCCACCCACTGTTCCTGGGTGATCAGGATGGGCGGGTCGAGGGCGAAGTCCCCGGTGACCTCCCGGCCGAACGCCTCGAACGCGGCCGGCCACAGTTCGGGGCGGTCGGCGGCGGTGACGATCTCGATGCCGGGGAGCGGCGCGGGCAGCGGTTCGTCGCCGACGGCCCGGATCTGTTCGACCTGCCGGTCGACCTCCGCGAAGCCGTGCCGCACCGCGAAGGCCACCGAGCCGGGGTCGTCGGCGTTGGCCCCGATCCGGGGTCGGCCGAGGGTCGCGGCGTGCTCGGCGAGCGCGTACAGCAGGGCGGTGCCGACGCCCCGGCGGCGGAACCCGGGCAGGACCCGGGGCGCGACGGAGATCTGCCCGCCCACGTCGGACAGGTCGGCGATGCCGCTGCCGGCGAGTTCACCGTCGACCTCCGCGAGGAGCAGCAGCCGGTGGGGGCTGGTCCGCGCGCGCATCTCGGCGACGCTGGCGCACCGTTCCTCGGGGATGACCGCGATCCGGACCTGGCGCCAGGCCTCCCGGTCCTCGTCGGATCCGACGGTCCGTATCCGCACATCCATGTCCACGCCTCTTTCGTCCAGCGCTTCGCACACTCTGCGAGCATCCGCACCGTATCGAGCGTGTCGAATGGTTTATCCGTTCTGATTTGATGTTTTGCGGGATAATCCCCGGGTACTCGAACGGTTGTGTTCATCCGGGAGGGAACCCCATGAAATTCTTCCTGCGCCTCGGCGCCACCACCGCGGCTCTGGCCCTCGCCGCGGCTGGCTGTAGCAGTAACGATACGGGCAAATCCCCGGCGGACGGCTCCCTGAAGGGCGAGACGATCCAGGTGTCGGCGGTCTGGTCGGGCGAGGAACAGGCCCGGTTCCAGAAGGTCCTCGACGCGTTCGCCGCGAAGACGGGCGCGACGGTGACCTTCAGTTCGACGGGCAACGACATCGCCACGGTGCTCGGCAGCAAGATCTCGGGCGGCCAGCCGCCGGACGTCGCGGTCCTGCCCCAGCCGGGGCTGCTCGCCGACCTGGCGAAACAGGGCGCGCTCCACCCCGTGAACGCGGACACCCAGTCCAATATCGACAAGAACTACGCCCCGATCTGGAAGACCCTCGGCACCGCCGCCGACGGCAAGGTCTACGGCGTGTGGCTGAAGGCCGCGAACAAGAGCCTCATCTGGTACCAGACGGAGAAGTTCACCCAGGCCGGCGTGCAGCCTCCGAAGACCTGGGAGGAGTTCACGGCCGCGCTGAAGTCCCTGTCGGACGCGGGCACTCCCCCGCTCGCGGTGGGCGGCGGCGACGGTTGGGTGCTGACCGACTGGTTCGAGAACGTCTACCTGCGGGTGGCCGGCGCGGAGAACTACGACAAGCTGGCCAAGCACCAGATCCCGTTCACCGACCCGACCGTGGTGGAGACGCTGACCCTGCTGGGCCAGTTGTGGGGCGCGCCGAACACGATCCCGGGCGGGCCGTCCTCGGCGTTGCAGACGAAGTTCGAGCAGTCGGTGACGCAGGTGTTCGGGTCGAGCCCGAAGGCGTCGGTGGTGTTCGAGGGTGACTTCGTGGCGACGAACATCCAGAAGGAGACCGGCGCGAAGGTCGGTACCACGGCGAAGTTCTTCGATTTCCCGTCGATCAAGGGTTCCAAGCCCTCGGTGGTCGGTGGCGGGGACGTGGCCGTGGCGTTGAAGAACACGAAGGGCGCACAGGCGCTGTTGCAGTGGCTGGCCACCCCGGAGGCGGCGGAGGTGTGGGCGAAGCAGGGCGGCTTCCTGTCCCCCAACAAGAACCTCTCGTCGAGCGCCTACCCGGACGAGACCAGCAAGAAGCTCGGCGAGGCCATCATCGCGGCCGGCAACGACTTCCGGTTCGACATGTCCGACCTGGCGCCGAGCGCGTTCGGCGGCACCCCCGGCAGCGGGGAGTGGAAGATCCTCCAGGACTTCCTGGCGAACCCGACCGACGTGAGCGGGACGGCGGCCAAGCTGGAGGCGGCGGCAGCGGCAGCGTACAAGTGAGGAGGGCGCTTCCGTTCCTCGTGCCGGCGGTGCTGATCCTGGCCGTCCTGGTGCTGTACCCGATCGGGTACACCCTGGTCAGGAGCTTCTTCGACGCGGGCGGCGGCTCCTTCGTGGGCGTGGACAACTACCGGACGATGTTCACGTCCCCGGAGACGTTGACCGCGATCCGCAACAACGCGATCTGGGTCGTGGTGGCCCCGACCATCGTGACGGTGCTGGGGCTGCTGTTCGCGGTCCTCACGGAACGGATGCGCTGGCAGACGGCGTTCAAGGCCGTGGTGTTCATGCCGATGGCGATCTCGTTCCTGGCGGCCGGGGTGACCTGGCGGATGGTGTACGACGCGGACCCGGACCGGGGCCTGGCCAACGCGGCCGTGGTCGGGGTGCACGACGCGTTCGCCCCGCCGTCGGACTACCCGGGCGTCCGGCCCCGGGACGGCGCGGGCACCACGACCACCGGCGACGGGAACGTCGAGTTGCCGGCCGCCGCCGGGACGGTCGCGCTGGTGCCGCTGGTGGGGCTGGCCCCCGACAAGGTGCCGTCCGGGGCCGTGGCCGCCGCGCCCCCGGACGCCGGTGCCGGGGTGCGCGGGGTGGTCTGGCTGGACTTCGCGACCGGGGGCGGCGGCCGGCAGCGGGCCATCGACCCGGCCGAGAAGGGCCTGCCGGGGATCTCCGTCGAGGCGGTGCGCGACGGGAAGGTGGTCGGCACCGCGAAGACGGACGGCGCCGGGCGGTTCGCGTTCCCGGAGCTGACCGGCGACGGGTACACGGTCCGGCTGCCGGCGGACAACTTCGCCCAACCGTTCCGCGGGGTGGACTGGCTCGGCCCGGCGGTGGTGACCCCGGCCGTGATCGGCACGTACCTGTGGATCTGGGCCGGGTTCGCCATGGTGATGGTCGCCGCCGGACTGGCCGCGCTGCCCCGGGACACCATCGAGGCCGCGCGGATGGACGGCGCGTCGGAGTGGCAGGTACTGAGCAGGATCACGGTGCCGCAGCTGCGACCGGTACTCATCGTCGTCCTGGTCACGATGGTGATCAACGTGTTGAAGGTCTTCGACCTGGTGCTGGTCCTCGCCCCGGAGGCCGTGCAGGCCGACGCGAACGTGGTGGCGCTCCAGATGTGGCGGGTGTCCTTCGGCGGGGCCCGGGACTACGGGCTCGGCAGCGCGCTCGGTGTGCTGCTGTTCCTGCTGGTCCTCCCGGCGATGCTGTTCAACCTGCGCCGACTCAAGCGGGAGGGCACATGAGCACGGCTGGGAACGGGGTGCCCCCGGATCGGGTCGGCACCGACGCGGGCACCGGCGCCGCCAAGACCGGCACCGCCAAGGCCAGCGCCGGGGCACCCGCGAAGCGCCCGAAGCGCAACCGGGCCGGCGGCGTCGCCAAACGCGTCGGCGAGGTCGTCCTCGTCCTGATCGGACTGTTCTGGCTGACCCCCACCCTGGGCCTGGCCATCTCCAGCTTCCGTCCGGCTGGTGCGAGCAACGCCTCGGGCTGGTGGACGGTGTTCTCCGCCCCGGGCCAGCTCACCCTCGACAACTACGAGAAGCTGTTCGGCAACGAGCGGATCGTGTCCTCGCTGTGGAACACGGTCCTGATCACGGTGCCGTCCACGATCCTGGTGGTGGTGCTGGGCTCGATGGCGGCGTACGCGTTCGCGTGGATCGAGTTCCCCGGCCGGGACTGGCTGTTCCTGGTCGTGGTGGCGCTGATCGTCGTACCCGTCCAGGTGGCTCTCATCCCCGACGCCGAGATCTTCGGCAAGCTGGGGCTGTTCGGCACCATCCCGGGCGTGGTGCTGTTCCACGTCGCGTTCGGCCTGCCGTTCGCGATCTTCCTGTTGCGCAACTTCTTCGCGGGCATCCCGAAGGAGCTGCTGGAGGCGGCGCGGATCGACGGTGGCGGCGAGGCGGTGATCTTCCGGAAGGTGATCATGCCGCTGGGCTGGCCGGCCATCGCGTCCCTGGCGATCTTCCAGTTCCTCTGGGTGTGGAACGACCTGCTGGTGGCGCTGGTGTTCGCGAACCCGGACTCGGCCCCGATCACGTACGCGATCCGGGAGCAGACCCGGTCGTTCTCCTCGAACATCGACGTGATCGCGCCCGGCGCGTTCCTGTCGATGGTCATCCCGCTGGGGGTGTTCTTCGCCTTCCAGCGGTACTTCGTGCAGGGCGTGATGGCCGGGTCGGTGAAGTAGCGCGACGTGGTCCGGGCCGGTATCTCCTGATACCGGCCCGGACCACGTCGCCGTCGGGAAGCAGCCCGGCGAGCCCCGACCCCCGGCCCCCGGCCCCGAGCCCCCGGCCCCGAGCCCCGGGCCTCCGGCCCTCCGGGTCAGACCTTCACCAGTTCCGGCACCGGGGCCTCCGCCCGCACCCGGGCCGGCGCCGTCGCCCCCACCGCCACGGCCCCCAGCGCCAGCACCGCCCCCACCAGCTGCCACCCGGTCAGCGCCTGCCCCAGCACGATCCAGCCGAGGGTCGCCGCCATCACCGGGCTGAGCAGGCTGAGCATCGACACCTGGGTGGGCTGCAACCGGGTCACGCCGCGGAACCACAGCGGGTAGGCGAGCATGGCGCCGACCACCGCCAGGTAGCCGAAGCCGAGGGCGTTGCCGCCGGTGAAGGTGGCCGGGAGTCCCTCGAAGCCCAGGGTGACCGGGAGCAGCAGGAGGCCGCCGATGGCGAGCTGCCAGCTGGTCAGGGCGAACAGGCCCTCCGGCGGGGCGCCCCAGCGCCGGCCGAGGACGGTGCCGGTGGCCATGATCAGGGTGCCGGCCGCGCCGGCGGCGAGCCCGAGGCCGTCGATGGCGGCGGTGGCCCGCAGCACGATCAGGGTGACGCCGCCGAGGCCGACGATCCCGGCGACGAGCATCCGCGGGTTGGGGACCAGTCGGAGCAGGGGGTAACCGAGGCCGGCGGCGACGAAGGGTTGCAGGGCCCCGACGATCGCGGAGACGCCGCCGGGCAGCCGGTACGCGGAGAGGAAGAGCAGCGGGAAGAACGCGCCGATGTTGAGCACGGCGAGGACGACCGCCCGCCACCGCCACGCCCCCTGGGGCAGCTTGCGGACGAACAGCAGGAGAACGAGGCCGGCGGGCAGCGCGCGGACGGTGGCGGCGAGCAGGGGCCGGTCGGCGGGGAGCAGCTCGGTGGTGACGATGTAGGTGGACCCCCAGATCAGGGGGGCGAGCGCGGTAAGCCACATGATGTTCTCCGTTAAACTTCTCAACGTTGAAGCAGTGCAGAAACCTTAACATGAAGAGGTTCAACGTTGAAAGACATGGTCGACGGGTTCCTGGAGCAGTGGCGGCGCGAGCGCCCCGACCTCGACCCCGCCCCGATGGGGATCATCGGTCGGGTGGCGCGGCTCAACGCCCTCCTCGACCGGGAGCTCAAGCAGTTCTTCGCGGGTCACGGGCTGGAGTTCTGGGAGTTCGACGTCCTGGCCACCCTGCGCCGGTCGGGCGCGCCGCACGAGTTGACCATGGGCGCGCTGCTCGACCACATGATGGTCACCTCGGGCGCGATCACCAACCGGATCGACCGGATGGCGGCCCGCGGGTTCGTCGAGCGGCGCGCGGACCCGGCCGACCGGCGCTCCGTCCGGGTCGGGCTCACCGAGGAGGGCTACCGGAAGGTCAACTCGGTGATCTCCGACCATCTGGACAACGAGCGCCGGATACTCGCGACACTTTCCGGCTCTGAGCAGGCGGAATTGGCTGTTTTGCTGCGGTCACTGCTGATAGGACTCGGAGACGCTCCACAGTAAACTTGGCCCCATTTGCTGATCACCGCGAATCGGGGCTGGGCCGGAATGACACAGAACTACATTTCACGGGTACTGGACCTCTTCGCCCGGTACGGACACGCCGAGGCCATCGTCGCCGACGACCGCCGGCTCACCTATCACGAGCTGATCACGGGCACGCTGTCGATCGCCGCCGCGCTGCACCGCGAGGGGGTCCGGCCCGGGGTGGCGGTCGGCGCCCTGGCGAGCACGGAGCCGGAGGCGGTGCTGTTGCAGTTCGCGGTGCACCTGATGGGCGGCAGGATCGCCTGGATCGCCCCGAACTCGCCGGCCGCGTTCCGGGAGAGGTTCCTGAAACACGCGGAAGTCGACATCTTCGTGTACGACGCGCGCCAGTACGCCGAGGTGGGCGCGAAACTCGCCGCCGGTACCGACCGCCCGGTGTTCTGCCTCGGGGCGGGCGGCGTGGGCCCGGACCTGGTCGCCGGGCCCCCGGTCGGGCGGATCGCGGACCTCCCCTTCGACCTGTCCGAGGTCACCACCGAGCCCCAGGCCCTGTTCCAGACCAGCGGCACGACCGGCCAGCCGAAGCTCGTGCACCACACCCAGCGGTTCTTCGAGACGGCGCTGGCGTTCGCGGCGCACTACACGGCCTCCGGCCAGCACCAGATGAAGCACCTGGCCCTGGGCGGGTTCTGGGTGGTCAGCTCCCAGATGCCCGCGCACATGGCCCTGCTCACCGGCGGCACGTACTACACCGTGTCCGCGTTCGACACGGCCGGGTTCCTGGAGCTGATCGCCCGGGAACGGATCACCGACACCCTGCTCACGCCCCCGGTGCTGTACTTCCTGCTCGACTACCCCGCGTTCGCCACCGCCGACACCTCCAGCCTGCTGCGGGTCAACGTCGGCGGGGCCCCGGTGGCGTCGAGCCGGCTCGCGCAGGCCATCGAGCGACTGGGCCCGGTGCTGCGGACCGCGTACGGGATGAGCGAGGCGCCGATCATCAGCGCGTACCAGAACATCCCGAACGACCCGGCCGTGCTCGCCTCCGTCGGCCAGCCCTACGGCGACCTCAAGCTGGAGATCCGCGACCCGGCCGGCGCGCCGCTGCCCGTCGGGGAGGTCGGCGAGGTGTGGCTGTCGGGCGGCGTGATGATGGCCGGCTACTGGGGCCAGCCGGAACTGACCGCCGAGACCCTGGTGGACGGCTGGCTGCGCACCGGGGACGTCGGCTACGTGGACCCGACCGGCAACCTGTTCCTCGTCGACCGGGTCAAGGACATGATCCTGACCGGCTGGGGCTCCACGAACATCTTCGCCCGCCCCATCGAGGACCTGCTCGCCGCGCACCCGGGGGTCCGCGCGGCGGCGGTGGTCGGCGTGCCGAGCGAGAAGTACGGCGAGGTCGTGCACGGGTACGTGGTCGGCAACCCGGACGTACCCGTCACGGGTGAGGAACTGCGGGAACTCGTCCTGGCCGAGCTGGGCGCGGCGTGGACGCCGGGGGAGGTCGAGTTCATCGACGCGATGCCGTTGACGGAGACCAACAAGGTCGACAAGAAGGCCCTGCGCGCCCGCTACCAGGCCCGCTGAGCCCGACACGGCCGTCGGGGCGCGCGGGAGACCGCGCGTACCCGGCGGGCCACCGTCGCCGGGCGGCCGGGCGCCGGACCCCGGAGACGCCGCGGGAGGTCGCCCCGCCCGAAGACAGGGGCAACCTCCCGGAGACGCCGGCGTGCCCCTGGGCGGGCGCGCCGTACCCGTCTAGTCCTGGTTGATCCGCAGGGCGGCCTGGGCCGACGCGAGGGCGTCGTGGCACTCCTGGGTCGAGTCCCCCACCGCGACGGCGAGGGCGAGCCGGCCGGAGCCCGTGCCGTGCGGCCGCTGGGCGGCGGTGCCGGGCTCGGCGGTGACGACGGTGTGGTCCACGGCCGGGTGCAGCGCGTCCTCGTCGAACCGGAGGGAGTCGATCGTGGTGTCCTCCTCGACGGAGAAGAACCGGATGGCCGCGACCCGGGCCGGCGCGGTGCCGACCACCGGGGGCCGCCCGCAGGCGACGTCACAGGCCACGAGGCCGATGTCGGTACCGGTCGCGAACATCGCCAGGTGGGTGATGTGCCCGCCGGCCATCCGACCGTTGATCTCGATGATCTTCGGGCCGTCCGCCGTCATCATGACCTCGGTGTGCGTGACACCGTCGCGGTAGCCGATCGCCTTGTGCGCGGCCCGGAGCAGGTCGAGCAGCGCGGGGTCCCCGAGCAGCGGGTCGGCGCCGTCGACGGTGTGGCCGGTCTCCACGAAGTACGGCGCGAAGCCGGTGGACTTGCGGGCCAGGCACAGCACGGTCAGCTCCCCGCCGTGCAGGGCGCAGTCGACGCTGACCTCCGTACCGGTGACGCACTCCTCGATCAGGGGCTCGTACACGTAGTCCGGCACGCCGCCGACCGGGTTGCCGGTGCTGTCGTTGTACCGCTCCTCGAGCTGGTCGGCCGAGTCGATCCGGAGCACGCCCATCCCGGCGAGCAGGTCGTGCGGCTTGACGACGACCGGGTAGCCGATCCGCTCGGCGGCGACCCGGGCCTCCTCCAGCGAGGTGACCGGGATCGACCGCGGCTGGGGCACCCCGGCGGCCTCGAGCACCCGGCGGGTCACGTTCTTGTGCCGGCAGGCCTCGGCGGCGTCGAGTCCCGCGTTCGGCAGCCCGAGCCCGTCGGCCACGAAGGCCACCTGGGTCACGCGGGCCTCGTCGTAGGTGATCACGCCGCTGATCGGGTCCCGGGCGTGCAGCTCGCGGGCCGCGGCGAGGGTGTCTTCGGGATCGCGGGTCAGGTGCTTCGTCCACCCGGTCAGGTAGGGCAGCTCCCACGACGGCACGAGACTGGTGAAGAGGTGCAGCCGGTATTTCTCCGCCATGGTCTTCAGGAGGAATTCACGGGCCGGGCGGGTCCCCGTGCGGAGCATCAGCACCAGTGGCCGGTCGTCGGTCATCGCGTTCCTCTTGTTGCGTCGGTCGGGAAAAGACGGTGGACCCCGCCGAAGCGGGGTCCACCGGAGTGCTAGTTAGCCGGCTTCCTTGATCTGCGGCTCGTTCTCGAACTTCGCCTGGGGCTCGTCCTCGCGGAACTTGGCCTGCGGCTCGTCCTCGCGGAACTTGGCCTGGGGCTCGTCTTCACGGCGCATTATATTTTCTCCATCTATGAGTGCGATGAAAGGTGGTACGTCACAAGGATTAGTCGATCACAGACCTGTGTCAAGGACTGCCATCATTAAACATTTCTACAGTGGACGGAGGTCCGGAAAGTCGCTATTCGAGAATCGGACGCAGCTGTCGGAAAGACATCCTTATCCGGACGGGTCCACGATGGCCTCCCCGGGCGCCGGCGACCACTGTCGAGAGTCGGACTTGCCGAGGCTGCCCGGGAGCCTCCCGGTTCGTTCCGGGGGCCGGTTCGCGGCCGGGGTCGGAGTGGCCGGCGATCGACTCCGGGGGCGTCCGGACCGGTTGGTGTCCGGATCGCGACAGCACCCGGTCCGGCCCCGGGGGCTGCGGGGCCGGACCGGCTCCGCGCCGGGGGTAGCGAGTGGGCGGATCCGCCTCGCGCCGGAGACGGCGGGTGGCCGGACCGGCTCCGTGCCGGGACCGGACGCCTCCAGGGACGCCGACCATCCGACGGCCCCCGAGGGCGTCTCCTGTCACCGACCTGGTCGCGCCGCGCGCCGACAGCCCGGCATGGTCGCATCTCGGTCACGCCCGGGCACCCCGGGTAGCCGGGAGCCACCCCGACCAGGCACGATCAGGGCACTATGACTCTCACCGACCGCCTGCCGGGCAGCCCCGATCCCGACGCCCTGTTCGAGGCGTTCACCGCCTGGTCCGAGGACCAGGGCCTGAGTTTGTACCCGGCCCAGCAGGAGGCGCTGATCGAGATCGTCTCCGGGGCGAACCTGATCCTGAGCACCCCGACCGGCTCGGGGAAGAGCATGGTCGCGATAGGGGCGCACTTCGCGGCCCTGGCAGACGACCGGACCACCTTCTACACCGCGCCGATCAAGGCCCTGGTGTCGGAGAAGTTCTTCGCGCTCTGCCAGGTGTTCGGCCCCGAGAACGTCGGGATGATGACCGGCGACGCCCAGGTCAACCCGGACGCGCCGATCATCTGCTGCACGGCGGAGATCCTGGCCAACCTCGCCCTGCGCGAGGGGAAGTCGGCCGATGTCGGCCAGGTGATCATGGACGAGTTCCACTTCTACGCGGAGCCCGACCGGGGCTGGGCGTGGCAGATCCCGATCATCGAACTCCCCCAGGCCCAGTTCATCCTGATGTCGGCGACTCTGGGCGATGTGACCAGGTTCGTGGATGACCTGAGTCGGCGGACCGGCCGGCCGACCGCCGTGGTGAGCTCCGGCGAGCGCCCCGTGCCGCTGCTGTACTCCTACGTCACGACGCCGCTGCACGAGACGATCGAGGAGCTGCTCAACACGCGGCAGGCCCCGGTGTACATCGTGCACTTCACCCAGGCCGCCGCCCTCGAACAGGCCAGCGCCCTGATGAGCATCAACATGTGCACCCGGGCCGAGAAGGACTCCATCGCCGAGCTGATCGGCAACTTCCGGTTCACGGCCGGCTTCGGAAAGACCCTTTCCCGATTGGTACGGCACGGGATCGGGGTGCACCATGCCGGCATGCTCCCCAAGTACCGCCGATTGGTGGAGCTCCTGGCGCAAGCCGGGCTTCTGAAGGTGATCTGCGGGACGGACACGCTCGGGGTCGGCATCAACCTGCCGATCCGCACCGTGCTGTTCACGGGGCTGAACAAGTTCGACGGCATCCGGATGCGGCTGCTCAAGGCGCGCGAGTTCCACCAGATCGCCGGGCGCGCGGGCCGGGCCGGCTACGACACCGTCGGCACCGTCATCGTGCAGGCCCCCGAGCACGTCGTGGAGAACGAGAAGGCCGTCGCCAAGGCGGCCGGCGACGCCAAGAAGCTCCGCAAGCTCGTGAAGAAGAAGCCGCCGGAGGGCTTCGTCGGCTGGGGCGAGCCCACGTTCCACCGGCTGGTGTCCGCCGAGCCCGAGCCGCTGACGTCGAGCTTCCACGTCAGCCACTCGATGGTCCTCAACGTCATCGAGCGCGGCGGGAACGCCTTCGCGAACATGCGGCACCTGCTCACCGACAACCACGAGTCCCCGGCCGCCCAGCGCGCGCACATCCGCCGGACGATCGGCATCTACAAGGGCCTGCGCACCGCCGGCATCGTCCAACAAGAACGAGACGGTGACGGCCGGGTCTCCATCCATGTCACCGACGACCTCCAGCTCGGGTTCGCGCTCAACCAGCCGCTGTCCCCGTTCGCGGTGGCCGCCATCGAACTGCTCGACGAGAACTCCCCCAGCTACGCCCTCGACGTGGTCTCCATCGTCGAGGCGGTGCTGGAGGACCCGCGCCAGATCCTCTACGCCCAGCAGAACAAGGCCAAGGGCGCGGCCGTGCAGCAGATGAAGGCCGACGGGATCGAGTACGAGGAGCGGATGGCGCTCCTGGAGAACGTCACGCACCCCAAGCCGCTCGCCGAGCTGCTGGAGGCCGCGTTCGAGTCCTACCGCAAGGGGCACCCGTGGGTCGCCGACCAGCGGCTGTCCCCCAAGGGCGTGGCCCGGGACATGTTCGAGCTGGGCATGACCTTCGTCGAGTACGTCAGCTACTACCAGCTGGCGCGCTCCGAGGGCCTGGTGCTGCGGTACCTGGCGGACGCGTACAAGGCGCTGCGGCAGACCGTGCCCGAGGACGCCAAGACCGAGGAGCTGCACGACCTGATCGAGTGGCTCGGGGAGCTGGTCCGCCAGGTCGACTCCAGCCTGCTCGACGAGTGGGAGCAGCTGCGCAACCCCGGCGAGGAGGGCACCGGGGCGATGCCCGTGGACACCGCCCCGCCGGCCGTCACGAACAACGTGCGGGCCTTCCGGGTCCTGGTCCGCAACGCGCTGTTCCGCCGGGTCGAGCTGGCCGCGACCGCCCGCAACCAGGAGCTGGAGGAACTCGACCCCGGGTTCGACTGGCGCGGGGCGATGGACGAGTACTTCGAGGAGTACTCGTCCCTGGGCACCGGTCCGGACGCGCGCGGGCCGGCGATGCTGATGATCACCGTGGAGAAGGACCGCTGGCTCGTCCGGCAGATCTTCGACGACCCCGAGGGCGACCACGACTGGGGGATCAGCGCGGAGGTCGACCTGCGGGCCTCCGACGAGGCGGGTACGGCGGTCCTGGAGATCACGTCGGTCGACCGGCTGTAGCGCGACCACCTCGGCGGGGCGCCGGCTGCCCCGCCTGGGCGCCGGCGCTGCCCGGCTGCCCGGCCTGAGTGGCAGCGCTGCCCGGCCTGAGTGCCGGTGGCTCCCCGGGCCGGGGTGCCGGTGGCCGCCCGGGCAACGCCGGTGCCAGCGGCCGGGTGCGCCCGGTCTACGCCGGCCGGATGTTGTGGTTGAGGTGGAACAGGTTGCCGGGGTCGTACTGGCTCTTGATCGCGGCCAGCCGGTCGTAGTTGGCCTTGCCGAACCCGGCGACCACCCGCTCGTGCCCCTCGTCCCCGGTGAAGTTGAGGTAGACGTCGCCGGTGGACCAGGGCTCCATCGCCGTCCGCACGCCCCGCGCCCAGGCCCGGCCGCGCTCGTCGTCGGCCGGGTCGGACCACAGCCCGAACGGGTGCACCACCCAGGGCGCGGACCGGAACGAGATCGGCCAGTCGCCGGTACCGCGCGCCACGGCCCCGCCGAGCGCGAACAGCGCGTGCTGGGACGGCGAGGGAACGATCATGGTCGCGGCGGAGGCGCAGAACGCGTCCACCGCCGGGTCGGGCAGGGCGTCGAGGTGCTCGGCGGACCAGTAGTTGCGGAAGCCGGGCGGGTCGTCGAGCATGCTCTGGAACTCGACGTACGGCAGGGCGGTGATCATCTCGCCGGCCGGGCCCAGCTCCAGCAACGGCCGGGCGATCTCGCGGACGCCCCGCTCGTCGCCCACGAAGGTGAACAGCACCCCGGCGGCGAGCCGGCCGTGCAGGCTCGCGGGCACGAACGGCATCTCGGCGGACCCGGTCAGGTAGATCGCCCCGCCGCCCACCTCGTCGGGGGCGTCGACCATGACGTCCCGCCAGCGCCGGAACACGTCCGGTCCCCGGTCCGCCGGCCACAGCAGCAGGGCGAAGGAGAAGTCGGTGAGCGGGTCGAGGCGGAACGTCAGCCCGGTCGCGACCCCGAAGTTGCCGCCGCCGCCGTGCAGCGCCCAGAACAGGTCGGGGTTCTCCCGCTCGCTGGCCCGTACGGCGCCGCCGTCGGCGGTGATCAGGTCGACGGCGAGCAGCCGGTCGACGGCCAGGCCGAACTTGCGCTCGATCCAGCCGGAGCCGCCGCCCAGGGTGAAGCCGGCGACCCCGGTGCTGGACACCCGCCCGCCGGTGGTGGCCAGCCCGTACGCGGCGGTGGCCCGGTCGAGGTCGCCCATGGTCGCGCCGCCGGCGACGGTCGCGGTCCGGGCGTCGGGGTCGACGGTGACGGAGTTCAACCGGCGCAGGTCGATCACGAGGCCGCCCTCGGTGAGGGCCGCGCCGGCGACGCCGTGCCCGCCGCCCCGGACGGCGATCTCCAGGCCGGTGTCCCGGGCGAGGCGCAGGGCGCCCTGCACGTCCGGTACGTCCGCGCACTGCGCGATCACGGCCGGCCGCTTGTCGATCATGGCGTTGAAGAGGGCCCGGGCGTCGTCGTAGCCGGGTACCCCGGGGGTGAGCAGTGTGCCCTGGAACTCGGTGCGCAGTGCCCGCACGGCACGGTCCAAGGTGTTCATCGCGACCGACCACCCTCCACAGCCGGGCGGCCGACGAGGACCGCCGATGCCCTGAGGCTAACAACGGCTGGCACGTGATCCAGTCCGATCGGGCAATCCAGGCATAGCGCGGGGCCCGCGACCAGCATCACAATGAACGCGATCAATTCGACGTGATAACTTGAACGCGTTCAAGAAATGAGGGATGCCATGACCATCCTCGTCAACCTGATCGTCACCCTCGGCATGCTCGTCATCCTCCCGCTCGGCCTGCGGCTGCTGCACCTGCCCGCGGCCGTGCGCACGTTCTGGCCCCTCGCGGCGGTGCCCGGCGCGATCAGTCTGTGGCTGCCCCGGGGCGCGACGGCGGCGGGACTCGCCGCGGCGTACCTGGCGATGACCTTGATCGTCGCCTTCCAGGCCGGCCGGCGGAGCGGCTGGAACCCCCGGGAACTGGCGGTCCGCACCGCCCTGGTCAGCCCGGCCGTCGCGGCCGCCGCCCTGCTCGTCGAGCGCACCGGGGTCGGCCTGTTCGCCGTCGACGTCGAGGGCCTGGCGCGCGCCCTGCCGCAGCTGCACTACGCCGGGTTCACCGCCGCCCTGGTCGCCGGCCTGATCCACCGGACCGACCAGGACTCGACGGCCGCCCGGATCGCGGCCCTCACCGTGCCGATCGGCGCGGAGACCATCCTGATCGGGTACTTCGTCGGCGGCCACCTCGAACTCGTCGGCGCCCTCGTGCTCACCACCGGCATGTGGTTCGTCGGCTGGCTGATGTGGCGCGACGGGTTCCTGTTCAAGCTCAGCTCGGCGGTCCTGGCCGCCACGGTGCTGCTCGCCGTGCTCTGGGCCGCCGGCGAGGCGTTCGGCACCCCGGGCTTCGGCCTGACCTGGCTGACCGCCACCCACGGAGTCGCCACCGCGCTCGGCCTGGCGCTCTGCGGCCTGCTCGCCTGGAAGCGGAACAACGAGGCGGACCTCGTCGCCGTGCGGCCTCAGAGGGGTGTGCAGCCCGCCGAGAGGGCGTAGAGGTCCAGCCGCCCCGCGACGTTGTGCTTCAGCGGCGGGCAGGGCACATGCCCCTCCCGCCACAGCTTCGGGCACGCGCCCCCGCACAGCGGCAGGATCCGGCAGCCCCGGCAGCCGGTCTCGTCGGCCTCCAGCGCGTCGGCCCAGTCGTCGAACTCCCCCGCCGGGCGGGCCCCGCCGCCGAGGGTCGCCAGGGTCGCTACCCGCCGGTCGGCGAAGCCGGGCACCAGGGGCTGTTCGGTGCAGGAGTACACCCCGCCGTCGGCGGCGACCACCTCGGCGTGCGGGGTGACCGCGACGCACACGACGGGCTTGGGGCTGCCCGGCAGCAGCCAGGTCGTCAGACCGTGCCGGGCGTACGCCGCCAGCCAGGCCAGTTCCGTGTCCGCCATCCGGGCCCGGTCCAGCGCCGCCGCGGAGACGTCGTTGCCCCAGGGGTGCAGCGGCGCGGAGTACAGCGTGACCCGGGGGTCGGCGAGCCCCGCCGCCGCCAGGGTCGCCGCGAACTCGTCGGCCAGGTGCGCGTTGGCCACCCCGACGTTGGTACGGATCCGCCAGCGCAGGTCCCCGTGCTCGGCCAACGCGGCGCCGATCACGTCCACGACGTGCGCGAACGATCCGCCGCCACGCTTGAGGGGCCGGCTCGCGTCGTGCGCGGCGGCCGGACCGTCCAGGGTGACCTCGAAGTAGCCCACCCGGTCCTCGACGTGCAGGGCCGCGATCTTGCGGGCGTCGAGCAGCGCGCCGTTGGTGACCATGTGCGCCGAGTAGCCCACGCCCGCCGTGTCCGCCGCCGCCGTGAACCGCCGCGACAGGTCCCGGACGACGGCGTAGCCCGCCAGGGGCTCGGCACCGAACCAGGAGACGTGCGCGGTGTCGTACCGGCCACTGTCGACGGCGGCGGCGAACCGGGCCGCCAGCAGGTCGCGGTGCCCCGGCCCCGTCCCGCCCCGGACATGGGCCTGCCCGCAGTACGAGCAGGACATGTTGCACCAGCTCGTCGGCATGACCACGAACCGGCGCTCCCGGGTGTCGGCGACCGCGCGCCGGCCCGCCGCGATCACGGCCGCCGGCTCGTCGACCCCGGGCCCGACGAGCAGCCCGGCCGCGCGCAGCGCCCGTTCCGCGTCCTCGGGCAGCGGGGCCCCGCCCGCGAGCCGGCCGGCGGTGACCGGGTCGACCAGGTAGACCCGGGCGGTGGCCGCGTGCAGCACGGGGCGCACGGGGTGCCCGGCCGGGTGCCGGAAGGTGGTGGGCCCGACGATCACGTACCGGCTGGGCTGCGCCTTCACTCGACCGAGCAGCCGCCGTCGTGCCCGCTGTGGGTGCCGTCATCGAGGGTGCTGACCACCTGGGTAATCTCCTCGAGGAACATCCGGAAAACGGTCTCCCCCGCATCCTTGATCTGTTCGACCGCGTGGATCACGATCTGGGGGTCGACGTTCATCACGACTCCTGTGCTTGACCTGTACGTATCGCCGCCACGAAGTAACGCTCACTGTTGGTAAAACGACAAGCTTTTGTCAAACATTTGATACACTTCCTTAACCAAATCAGAGCAGAACGTGATGAGGTAGCGGGAATGGAGCAAGAACCGTCACGCCGCATCGTGCAGGACGTCGACACCCTCAAGGCGCTCGCCGATCCCATCCGCCTCACGGTGCTCGAGTTGATGATGGCCGACCACACCCGCTCGTGGACCGCCAAGGAACTGGCGTCGAGGGTCGGCATCTCGACCACGAAGATCTACTACCACCTGAACACGCTGGAGCAGCGCGCGCTGCTCCAGATCCGCAGTACCCGGATCGTGAACGGCATCATCGAGAAGCACTACGGCGCGAGCCAGCAGCGGATCACGTTCCAGCGCGGCCCCGACCACCCCCGCGACCCCGAGGGCGCGGTGGAGGACGTGATGATGGCCCTGTTCGACCAGGTGCGCGGGGACATCAACGAACGCCTGCTGACCGGCCACAACGTGATGAGCCGCGAGGCGCCGCCGGAGACCCGGGCCATGATCAGCCACTCGATCGCGCACGTGTCACCCGCCCGCGCCGAGGAGTTCCGCGCCCGGCTGCTGGCGCTCGCGGAGGAGTTCCGGGCGGCGGAGGAGCCGTCCGAACCGGAGTACCAGGTACTCATCGCGATCCATCCCAGGAATTGACACCCTTTTCTGGAAGCTTTGTTTTCAGTACGGTGTGCCGATGAGCATCCGGCACCTCGCGGTCGCGGCCGCCCTCGGCGCGGTCCTGTTCGGTTCGGGATGTGTCGGCCCCCCGCCGGCCGCCCAGCCGACCGCCGCGGTCCCCTCCCCCGCGCCCCCGGCGACCATGAACGCCGCCCAGCAGACCCTCGCCGGGACCTGCACGACGGCCCTGGCCCCCCTGCTGACCGCCACCGGCTCGACCGGGGTCGGCACCAGCAACCACACCGCGCTGCAACCGATCTCCGGCGGCGACGGCACGACCGGGGTGACCTGCCTGGACGCCCTCGCTCTGCCGGCCGGCGACTCCGGCCAGGCCACCCGGCACGCGGCCGTCGCCGAGGCGCACGTGCAGCCGGTGACCGCCGCCGTGCAGGCCGACAAGCTCCAGAAGGCCTTCTTCGGGCTGTGCCGGGCCGGCGGCGGCGACGCGCTGCCCCAGCCCCTGGACGGCCGCGACACCGCCCTCGGCAACGGCCTGTCGGTGTACGAGTGGCCGCAGACCGCCACCCTCTCCCACCAGCCGCGCTGCTACTTCTACCAGTCGGCCACCCTGTTGCTGCACGTCAAGGTGACCGTCCTGTTCCCCAACCCCAAGGCACCGTCCGCCGAGGACCTGAAGAAGGGCACGGCGGCCGCCGACGCGTACGCGGCCAAGCTGGTCGAACTGGCAAAAGGCTGACAGTCCCGGCCGCCCCGGTCCGCTACTACTTGTGCCCATGACCGAGAAACCCGCTGTCCTCATCACCGGCTGTTCCACCGGCATCGGCCGGGCCACCGCCGAGCGCCTGACCGCGTCCGGGGACTGGACCGTCTACGCGACCGCCCGCGACCCCGAGACCCTGCGCGACCTGGCGGCGGCGGGGGCCCGGGTGCGCCGGCTGGACACCTGCGACGAGGAGTCGATGCGCGCCGTGGTCGACGAGGCCGGCGACGCGCTGTTCGGGCTGGTCAACAACGCGGGCTACGGAGAGTACGGGGTGGTGGAGGAGCTGCCGGTCGAGTCGCTGCGCCGGGGCTTCGAGACCAATGTGGTGGGCACCGTGCGGCTCTGCCAGCTCGCGCTGCCCCGGATGCGGGCGGCCGGCGCGGGGCGGATCGTGATCGTCGGCTCGACCGGCGGGCTGTTCACGTTCCCGGCGGCGGCCGGCTACCACCTGACGAAGTACGCGCTGGAGTCCCTCGCCGACGCGCTGCGCTACGAGGTCGGCCCGTTCGGCGTCGGGGTGACCCTGATCCAGCCGGGGCTGGTGCGCACCGAGTTCGGGGCCACCGCGCTGCGGACCCTGGCGGCGAACGGCGCGGCCGGCGGCCCGTACTCGGAGGTGAAGTCCCAGGTGGACGCCATGTACCGGCGGGCCTTCTCCGATCCGGCCGCCGGGGTCGGCCCCGAGGCGGTCGCCGAGTCGATCGAGCGGGCGCTGACCGGGGAGCGCGCGCCGAGCCGGGAGCTGGTGGCCGCCGAGGGCCCGTACTTCGTGGACCTGCGCCGCGACCTCGGCGACGAGGGCTTCGACGGGGCAGTCCGGACAATGCTCGCGAACCCGCCCCAAGGGTGATCACTGTCGGTTAGCGTGAGGCATGGACCTTCTCGCGTACCTGAGTGACGACGACGACAAGAACTGGGTCTGGGGCCTGATCACCGGCACCTGCGGGCTGATCTGCTCGATCGGCAGCCTGATCCTGTTCATCGCGGCGCTGATCAGCATCATCAGCGCCGACCGGCTGACGACCGCCGCCAAGATCCTCTGGGCGGTCGTGGCGTTCGCGTTCCCGTTCATCGGGAGCCTGGCCTGGTTCTTCTGGGGCAAGAAGAACCAGGACAAGTTCAGCTTCTAGGGGTACCGGCCGGGGCCGGCGTCCCGGAGCACACCCGACAGGCCCGGCCGCTCCGGCCGGGCCTCAGCCCTGCGCCGGGGCCGACGGGGCGCCGACCCGCCCGGGCACCTCTCGGACCTCGACCGGCCCGGGCACGCCCCCGACCGGCCCCGGGAGCGCGGCGGGTACCGGGCGGGCCGCGAGGCCGCCGATCAGCGCGCCGACCGCCGCCGACATCACGACCGTGCCCGACCACAGCTCCACCGGCCAGCGCACGCCCGCGACCAGGTCCAGGGCCAGCAGGTGCGCCGACCAGACCACGGCCGCGAACACCGCCCCGGCGACGGGCAGCCGCAGCGGGGCGTCGAGTCCGCGCGTCCGGTCCAGGTACCCCAGCAGGAGGTCGACCGCGATCGCGCCGCCGACGGCCGCCACGGCCGCGACGGTCTGGGTCCGGGGCAGGTCCAGGAGGCCGACGGCGAAGGCGGCCACGACCGCCACCAGCGCGGTCGCCGCACCCGGCACGGCGGCCCGGCGGCGCAGCACCAGGGTCAGCGGCAGCACGAGCAGCGCCGTGGTCACCAGGTAGGCCGTCAGGGCCATCGACGCCGCCAGGTAGCCGGGGGTGCCCTGGGCGCCCGCGTAGGGCACGGTGGGCTGGACCGTCTGGAACGCCGACGCGTAGATCAGGAACACCGCCGTGCTCGTCGTGCCCAGGACGAGGGCGCCGACCCCGGCGGCGGTGCGCAGCGTCCCGGTCGAGCCGGCCGCCCACCAGGACCGCAGCGGGCTGGTCAGCAGCAGGCCGGCGCCGATCGCCAGGCCGACGTGCGTGGGGCTGAACAGGGCGTCGAGGTCGGTCTCGATCCCGAAGACGGAGTGCCAGACCAGGTCCAGGTTGCCGGCGAAGAAGAAGATCACCGCGCCGACGAGGCCGGTCCGGTAGCCGGCGGGCCAGGCGTCGCGCCACCACAGCCGGTGGGCGGCGCGGCGGCGGTAGGCGAGGAAGACGGTCCACAGGCCGGTGGCGATGAATCCCGAGTAGAGGATCGCGTGCCAGGGCGTGAAGATCGTCTCCAGGGTCCGGATGTTGTTGTGGGCCCAGCCGTCGGCGAGCGCGCCGCCGACGAGCCAGGCCCCGAAGAACGTGGTGAGCGCGTCCTCGCGGGGGGACGCCGGGCTAGCAATGGACATTCATCAATACTGGCAGTGCGTGCCTTATTTTTCCAGAGCGGACTGTGCCTCCTCCTGTACGAGCTGTGACGTCGAGGTGGCGGCGACGTGCTGGAGCGCCAGGGTGTACGCGTGCGCGAACGCCTCGTCGGCCGGCAGCGCGATGTCGGGGACGACGCCGACGCCCTCCCAGTTCGTACCCGTCACGGGGTTGACCGACCGGGCCACCGGCACCGTGATCTCCACCGTCTTGGACACCGGGAACTGGTCGGTCGGGTGCGCCCCGCCGCCCGTGGTCTCCCCGATCAGCGTCGCCCGCTTCAGGGCCTGGAGGTTGTACGCGAACTCCTCGCCACCGGAGAAGGTGGACTTGCTGGTCAGCAGGTAGACTGGCTTGTCGAGATAGCGCGCGCCCGGCACGTGCGCCAGGGTCCAGTAGTCGCGGGTGTGCTTGGTCTCCGCGTCGTAGATGCTGTTCAGGTGGGTCTCGGAGTCCTTGAACAGGTAGCTGTTCCACATCTGGACCCCGTCCGGGTCGCCGCCCCGGTTGACCGTCAGGTCGAAGATCAGCGCCTCGGTGTTGGCCACCAGCTCCATGGCCGCCGCGATGGCCGCGCCGCCGATCCCCGGGGAGGTGACGCCGCGCAGCTTGATGTAGCCGATGTTGCCGTCGAGCCGCTCGGTCCTGAGGATGCCGTAGTTGGTCAGGCGCTGGCGCTCGTTCCAGACCGCGTCGGCGTCCTCGTCGCTCTCGCCGGCCTCCTGGAGGTCCACCGCGCGGACCCGGACCCGGAGGTGCTTGTCGGCGCACACGGCGTAGATCTGCTCGGTGAGCCGCTCGCCGAGCTGCTCCTCGGTCAGGCCCTCGTACTCCCCCGCCGCGAGGCTCGCCTCGACGATGGCCGCCGCCTCCTCGGCCTTTTCCGGAAAAACGTATTTGTCGCGAAGGATCGCCAGCGCGTCCTCGATCAGGGTCTGTGACATGGCGAGGACGGTACCGGCGCGTCAGCGGGCTGTCAGCGGGTTTTCCCCGTGTCAGCGGACTGTCAGACCCTGGGTGCAGGGTATCGGGCATGACTTATGCGATTCAGGCCGAAGGGCTGGTCAAGAAGTACGGGGAGACCACCGCCCTGGACGGGGTGGACCTCTCGGTGCGCACCGGGACGGTCATGGGCCTCCTGGGGCCCAACGGGGCCGGCAAGACCACCACCGTGCGGGTGCTCGCGACCCTGCTGCGCCCTGACGCCGGCCACGCCACGGTCTGCGGGCACGACGTGATCACCCAGGCCCACCAGGTCCGGCAGCTGATCGGCCTGACCGGGCAGTACGCGTCCGTGGACGAGACCCTCACCGGCGTGGAGAACCTCGTGCTGATCGGCCGGCTGCTCGGCCTCAGCCGCGCCGACGCCAAGGCCCGGGCCGGCGCCCTGCTCGCCGACTTCCGGCTCGACGAGGCCGGCGGCCGGGCCGCGAAGACCTACTCGGGCGGGATGCGCCGCCGGCTCGACCTGGCCGCGAGCCTCGTCGGCCGGCCCCGGGTGCTGTACCTGGACGAGCCGACCACCGGGCTCGACCCGCGCAGCCGCAACGAGATGTGGGACATCATCCGGATGCTCGTCGCGGACGGCACGACGGTGCTGCTCACGACGCAGTACCTGGAGGAGGCCGACCTGCTCGCCGACGTCGTCGCCGTCGTCGACCACGGCCGGGTGATCGCCGAGGGCACGCCCGCGGACCTCAAGGCCCGCACCAGCGGCCAGACCCTCGAGGTGCGGCCCGCCGACCCGGGGCAGATCCCGCTCGTGCTGTCCCTGATGGACGGCGTGACCACCACCACCCCGCAGGTCGTCAGCGGCCTGGTCTCCGCGCCCGTCACCGACCCGGCCGCGATGCCCGTGGTCGTCCGCCGCCTGGAGGACGCCGGCGTCGTCGTCAGCGAGCTGGCGCTGCGCGGGTCCAGCCTCGACGAGGTCTTCCTGTCCCTGACCGGGCACCGCACCGACGACGCCACCCTGGAAAGGACCTCGGCATGACCACCCTGACGCTCACCCCCCGGGTCAGCCCGGCCGCCGGGTTCCGGCACACCCTCACGCTCGCCTGGCGCACCCTGGTGCAGATCAAGCACAACCCGGCCGAGCTGCTCGACTTCAGCATCCAGCCGATCATGTTCCTGCTGCTGTTCACGTACGTGTTCGGCAACGCGATCATGGGCAGTACCGGGGACTACCTGACCTTCGCCCTGCCCGGCATCATCGTGCAGAACGCGCTGTTCGCCACGATGAACACCGGCGTCGGGCTCAGCACCGACCTGCAGAAGGGCGTCTTCGACCGACTGCGGTCCCTGCCCATCGCCCGGACCGCGCCCCTGGCCGGGCGGATCCTCGCGGACGTCGTCAAGCAGTCCTGGGCCGTGGCCCTGCTGCTCGGCGGCGGCTGGGTGCTCGGCTTCCGGATCGGCACCGACCCGCTCAGCGTGCTCGGCGGCTTCCTGCTGCTGCTGGTGTTCGCGCTGGCCGTGTCCTGGGTCTCCGTGCTGATCGGCATGCTCGCGGCCAACCCCGAGAAGGTGCAGATCTTCGGGTTCACGGTGCTGTTCCCCATCACGTTCACCGGGAACGTGTTCGTGCCCACCGAGAAGATGCCCGGCTGGCTGCAGGCCTGGGCGAAGATCAACCCGGTGAGCGTCATCGCCGACGCGCTGCGCGGCCTGTGGGTCACCGGCGCCGAGGCGAAGCCGATCCTCCAGGCCCTGCTGTGGGCCGCCGGGTTCACGGCCGTGTTCGCCACCCTGGCGGTGCGGGCCTTCATGCGGAGGACATGACCTCCGCGAGTACCTCCTGGACGGTCGTGGCGCGGCCGCGTTGGTAGCACCCGGTGTACTCCTCGCCGAGGGCCGCCCACGCGGCCGTCGCCACGGCCACCGCGTCCGGCCCCACCGGGCCCCTGGCGCCCAGGCTGCTGTCGCACACCCCGAGCAGGACCGCGGCCCGGCCCGGGTCGCCGGAGGCCACCGCGAACTCCGCGAGGTACACCAGGACCGCCGCGGTGACCGGGGCGTCGCGGGCCGCCACGGCCGAGGCCAGCGCTTCGCGCAACCGGACCCCGGCCCCGGCCAGGTCGCCGTCCGCCGTGTCCAGGCTGCCCAGCAAACCGAAGATCAGGGCCCTGACCTGGCCGGACAGCGTGGGCGAACGGATCTGCTCCTCGGCGCGGGCGAGGGCGGCCCGGGCCTCGGCGGTCCGGCCCTCCCACTTGGCCAGCAGGCCGTGGGTCATGTGCACGGCGGCGTCGCCCTCGACCAGTCCGGCCCGCTCGGCCGCCCGCCGGGCCTCCGCCAGGACCTCCCACGCGCGCGCGTGCTCGCCGGCCAGCCACCACTGCTCGGCCTGGCGGGTCTGGAACTGCGGCAGGTCCTCGTACGCGCCGAGTTCGGCGGTCAGGGTCGCCGACTCCGCGTACGCGGTGGCCGCGCCCCGGTGGTCCCCGGTCCGGGTGCGGTGCTCGGCCACGGCCGACAGGGCGAGCGAGATGCCCCACCGGTCCCCGAGCCGCCGGAACACGGCCAGCGACGCCAGGCTGTCGGCCTCGGCGGTCTCGGCCTCCAGCCCCACGTTGAACGCGACGAACGCGTGCGCCACCCGGGCCGCCGCCCCCAGCCACGGGTCCGGGTCGTCGTACACCTCGCGCAGCTCCGCCAGGCCGGAGCCGTCCTCCATGTCCCGGAACAGGGAACGGATCGCGACGACGATCCGCAGCATGGGGTGCGCGGACAGCAGCGTGTCGTCGGCGACCACCATGTCGGCCGCGATGTCCAGCCAGCTCAGCGCCAGCTCGGCGTCGTGGCGGCCCTCCGCGATGTTCAGCGCGCCCAGGACGTGGGCGAGCGCGCGGGACGCCGGGGGGCTCCCGCCCGGCAGGGCCACCGCGTCGATGGCCAGGGCCGCGCCCTCGACGCGGTGGCCGCGCAGGCCCCAGTACCAGCCGAGGGCGGCGGCCAGCCGGACCGCGATGTCCGCGTCGCCGGCCCCGATCGCCCAGCGCAGCGCGCCGTGCAGGTTGTCGTGCTCCTCGGACAGCCGGGCCAGCCACGGCACCTGCTCGGCGCCCCGGGTCCGGGACTCGGCCTGCTCGGCGAGGGCCAGGAAGTACGTTGCGTGCGCCCGGCGGACCCGGTCGGTCTCCCCGTGGTCGGCGAGCCGGTCCAGGCCGTACTCGCGGATGGTCTCCAGCATCCGGTACCGGTCGCCGGCCGACACCAGGATCGACTTGTCGACCAGCGCCGCGACCAGGTCGTCCGCCCCCGGCCCGCCGCACATCTCCTCGACGGCCTCCAGGGTCGCCCCGCCGGAGAACACGGCCATCGCCCGCCACAGGGCGCGCTCGTCCGCGCTGAGGAGTTCCCAGCTCCAGTCGACGACGGCCCGCAGGGTCTGGTGCCGGGGCAGCGCGGTCCGGCTGCCGGCCGTGAGCAGCCGGAACCGGTCCCCGAGCCGGCTGGCGACCTGGTCGACACCCATCGAGCGCAGCCGGGCGGCGGCCAGTTCGATGGCCAGCGGCATGCCGTCGAGCGCCCGGCAGATCCGGACCACGGCCCCGGCGGTGCGGGCGTCCATGACGAAGTCGGGGCGGGCGGCGGTGGCCCGGTCGACGAAGAGCCGGACGGCGGCGTACCGGGTCGGGTCCCCGTCGGCGTCGGGCGGCAGGTCGAGGGACTCCACCGGCCACAGTGTCTCGCCGGTGATGCCCAGCGGTTCGCGGCTGGTGGCCAGCACCCGCAGCGCCGGGCACTCGCCGAGGAGCCGGTCGGTGACGGCGGCGACGGCACCGATCACGTGCTCGCAGTTGTCGAGGACCAGGAGCACGTCCTTGCCGGCGAGGCCCTCGACCAGCCGGCCGACGAGGTCCGCCGGCTCCGGGGCGGAGCGTCGGCGCTGGTAGAGGGCCTGTTCGCGCAGGCCCAGGGCCGCCAGGATCGTCTGGGGCACCTCCGCCTCGTCGGTGACCGGGGCCAGCTCGACCATCCACACCGCCCCGGGGGTCCGGTCCAGGTGCCGGCGGGCCGCCTCGCCGGCCAGCCGGGTCTTGCCCGCCCCGCCCGGACCGGTCAGGGTGACGAGCCGGGCGTCGGCCAGCAGACCGCCGACCCGGTCGAGGTCGGCGTCGCGGCCGACGAAGCTGGTCAGGCCGGTCCGGAGGTTGGTGGGCCGGGGGGCGGCGGGCCCGGGGGCGGCCGGTTCGGCGCGCAGGACGTCCAGGTGCGCCGCCGCGAGGGCCGGTGACGGGTCCGCGCCCAGCCGGTCGGCGAGCTCGGCGCGGGTCCGTTCGAACGCGGTGAGCGCCGCCCCGGGCCGGCCGAGGGCGGCGAGCACCCGGATCAGGGCGACGGCGAGGGACTCGCGCACCGGGTACTCCGCGACCAGGCCCTCCAGTTCCGCGACCGTCCCGGGCCCGACCCCGACGCGCAGCTCGGCGGCGACCCGGTCCTCGACGGCGGAGAGGCGCAGTTCGGTGAGCCGGGCGACCGGGGCGCGGGCGAACTCGGCGTCGGCCACGTCGGCCAGCGCCGGCCCGCGCCACAGTCCGAGGGCCTCGCGCAGGGTGGCCAGCGCCCCGGCCGGATCGTCGGGCAGCGCGGCCCTGCCGGCGGCGGCGAGCTGCTCGAACCGGCGGGCGTCGACGGACTCGGGGTCGATCCGGAGCCGGTAGCCGGCCGGGTGCGAGCGGAGGTCCAGGGTGGGCACCGCGCGGCGGAGCCGGGAGACGAGGGCCTGCAGGGCGTTGGTCACCTCGGCGGGTGGCGCGCCGCCCCAGAGCGCGTCGGCGAGCCGCCCGGTGGTGACGATCCGGTCCGGTTCGAGGGCGAGCAGGACGAGCAGGGTGCGCAGCCTCGCGCCGCGGACCGTCCCACCCTCGACTTCGAGGGGCCCCAGTATCGCGATGGTCACCTGGACGATTCTGCCCCGTCCGTTCCGGCCCGGGTGTTCAGCTCGGCCGGTACGGTGGCCACATGACGGAAAAGCCCGCTATTGACCGGATTGTCCTAGCGGTCGCGGTCGGCGTGGTCGGTGCCGTCGTCGCCTGGGGCGCGCTCGACGCCGACTCGCTGTTCGCGGCCTCCAACTCCGGGCTGGACTGGGTGATCGGCACCTTCGGCTGGTTGTTCGTCGTGGCCGCCGACGCGTTCCTGGTCCTCGCGGTGCTGCTCGCCGTCAGCCGGTACGGCCGGATCCCGCTCGGCCGCGACGACGACGAGCCGGAGTTCCGCACCGTCGCGTGGATCGCCATGATGTTCAGCGCCGGCATGGGCATCGGCCTGATGTTCTTCGCCGTGTCCGAGCCGCTCAGCCACTTCGCGGCCCCGCCCCCGGCCAGCGGGGCCGCCCCGCTCACCGGGCCGGCGGCCGACGCGGCGATGCGCTACACCCTGTTCCACTGGACGCTGCACCCGTGGGCGATCTACGCGGTCGCCGGGCTCGCGATGGCGTACGCCACGTTCCGCAAGGGCCGGGGCAACCGGGTCAGTGCCGCGTTCGTACCCCTCCTGGGAAAGCGGGCCGACGGCGCCGCCGGCCGGGTGATCGACCTGATCGCCATCTTCGCGACCGTGTTCGGTTCCGCCACCAGCCTGGGCCTCGGCGCGCTCCAGGTCGGCGCCGGACTGAACATCGTCACCGGGGTCGCCGACACCAAGACCCTGCACCTGATCATCATCGGCTCGCTGACCGCCGCGTTCGTGGTGTCGGCGTTCTCCGGCATCCACCGGGGCGTGAAGTGGATGTCCACCGCCAACGTGGCGCTCGCCGTGCTGCTCGCGCTGTTCGTGTTCGTCGTCGGCCCCACCGTGTACATCCTCGACGTGCTGCCCGCCGCCGTGGGCAGCTACCTGACCGACCTGGTCCGGATGTCCACCCGGACCGGAGCGTTCTCCGACCCGGCGTGGCTGTCCGACTGGACCATCTTCTACTGGGCCTGGTGGATCTCCTGGGCCCCGTTCGTCGGCACGTTCATCGCCCGGATCTCCCGGGGCCGCACCATCCGGCAGTTCCTCGTCGGGGTGCTGCTCGTGCCCAGCGGGGCCAGCGCCGTCTGGTTCTCCATCATGGGCGGCAGCGCCCTGAAGCTGCAGGCCGACGGGGAGGCCGACCTGATCGCGGCCTCGAAGGGCGGGGCCGAGCAGGCACTGTTCGCCCTGCTGGACGCGCTGCCCGGCGCCACGGTCACCTCGGTGATCGCGATCGTCCTCGTCGGGCTGTACTTCGTCACCGGCGCCGACTCCGCCTCCCTCGTCCTGGGCTCCCTGAGCAGCCGGGGCGCCCTCAAGCCGCCCAACAGCCTCGTCGTGCTGTGGGGCGTGCTGATCGGGGCCGTGGCCGCCGTCCTGCTGGTCGCCGGCGGCCTGGAGGCCCTCAAACAGGCCACCATCCTCGTGGCCGGCCCGTTCGTGCTCGTCCTGCTCGCGCTCAGCGTCGCCCTGGTCCGCGAACTGCGCGACGACCCGATGGCCGCGCACGGCGCCCGGCGCACGAAGCCGCACGGGATGGGCGACGCGGTCCGGGCCACCGTCGGCGAGGACGTCTGACCCGCCGAGCTACCCTCTCGCCATGGAGTTCCGGGTACTCGGCGGCGTGCGGGCCCAGGTCGACGGCGCCCCGGTCGACCTCGGCCGCCGCCGCGAACGGTGCCTCCTCGGCGTGCTGTTGTTGCAGGTCAACACGCCGGTCTCCATCGAGAGCCTGGTCGAACTGCTCGGCGAGGAGCTGACCAGGAACCAGGTGCACGTGCACGTCTCCCGGCTCCGCAAGGCCCTGGCCGGCACCAGCGCGACGCTGCGGTCCGAACGCGGCGGGTACACGCTGCTGGCCGACCCCGACCGGATCGACGTGCACCGGTTCCGGGCCCTGGTGGCCGCCGCCCGCGAGTCCGACCGGCCGCTCGCGCCGCTCCGGGAGGCCTTCGCGCTGTGGCGGGGCCCCGCGCTCGGCGCCGACACGACCGACGCGGTCCGGCAGCGGTTCGCCGGCGGCCTCGACGAGCTGTTCCTCGCCGCCACCGGGCTCCGGCTGACCGCCGAACTCGCCGCCGGGGAGTACGCGGCGGTGCTGCCCGAACTGGCCGCGCTGACCGCCGCCCACCCGCTCCGGGAGACGTTCGCCGCGCTGCGGGTCACCGCCCTGCACCGGACCGGCCGGCGCGCCGACGCCCTCGCGGCGTACGACACGGCCCGGGAACGGCTCGCCGAGGCGACCGGCCTGGACCCCGGCCCCGAACTGGCCGCCGCCCACCAGCGGGTGCTGCACGAGGTCGCCCCGGTGCGCGCCCCCGCCCAGCTGCCCCCCGACCTGGCCGACTTCACCGGCCGGGAGCACGAGCTCGACCGGCTCGACGCCCTGCTGCCCACCGGCGGCGGCACGGTCGTGATCAGCACCGTCACCGGGACCGGCGGGATCGGGAAGACCACCCTCGCCGTGCACTGGGCGCACCGGATCCGCGACCGGTTCCCCGACGGTCAACTGCACCTCAACCTGCACGGGTACTCCACCAGCGCCCCCGTGCCGCCCACGGAGGCCCTGGCCCGGCTGCTGCGCGCCCTCGGGGTGCCGTCCGAGCGGATCCCGCCGCACCTGGAGGAGGCCGCCGGCATGTACCGCAGCCTGCTCGCCGACCGCCGGGTGCTCATCCTGCTCGACAACGCCCACCACCCCGACCAGGTCCGGCCGCTGCTGCCGTCCAGTCCGCACTGCATGGTGCTGGTGACCAGCCGGGACGCGCTCACCGGGCTCGTCGTCCGGGACGGCGCCGTCGTGCTGGAACTGCCGGTGCTCAGCGCGGACGAGGCGACGGAGTTCCTCCGGTCCGTCCTGGGCCCCGACACGGTCGCCGCCGAGCCGGAGGCCACCGCCGAGCTGATCGCGCTCTGCGGCCGGCTCCCGCTGGCCCTGCGGATCACGGCCGCACACCTGCTCGACCGGCCCGGGATCGCCGCCCACGTGGCCCGGATGCGCGGCGGGGACCTGCTCGGCGCGCTGGAGGTCGACGACGACCCGCAGGCCTCGGTGCGCACCGCGTTCGACCTGTCCTACGCGGCGCTGGCCCCCGAGGCCGCCCGGCTGTTCCGGTTCCTCGGCCTGGTGCCCGGCGCCGACCTGACCGCCGGGGCGGCGCGCGCCCTCGCCGGGGCGGACCCGGACCGGCTGCTGCGCCAGCTCACCGCCGCGCACCTGGTCGGGGAGTCCGGGGGCCGGTACGCGCTGCACGACCTGCTGCGCCGGTACGCCGAGGAGCGGGTCGCCGACGATCCCGAACGGCATGAGGCCGCGGCGCGGCTGCACGACTGGTACCTGTACACGACGGACGCCGCGGCGTTCCTCTACGGCACCGCCAGCCGGCTCCCGCTCCCCCCGCGCCCGGACTCGGTGCGCCCCGACGAGGGCACGCTGAGCTGGCTGGAATCGGAGCGGGCCAACCTGGTGGCCCTCATCCGACACGCCGCCGCGCACGGGCCGCACCAGCTGGCCTGGCAGCTCGCCGACGCGCTGCGGGGCTACTTCTACCAGCGGCGGTACCCGGTGGACTGGCTCGCCGCCTCCGACGCGGCGACGGCGGCGGCCGAGGCGAGCGGCGACGAGCGGGCCCGCGCCTCCGCGTACCTCGGCAGGGGGACCCTGCACCTCGTCACGAACGACGCCGGACAGGCGGCCGCGTACTACGCGCGGGCCCTCGAGCTGGCCGACAGCGCGGGTTGGACGGTCGGGGCGGCGGCGGCGACGAACAACCTGGGCGACCTGCTGCTCCGCCAGGGCCGCTACCGCGAGGCACACACCCACCTGGAGCGGGCGGTGGCAACGCTGGACGTCTCCGGCCGGCACCTGTTCGCCGCGATCCTGCTGAGCAACCTGGCCGACGCGTGCCGGTGGCTGGGCCGGACCGCCGAGGCGGAGTCCCACCTGGAGCGGGCGGTGGACCACCACGACCAGGCGGGTTCCGTCGACGGCAGCGGGCACACCCTGACCGTCCTCGGGCGGCTGCTCACCGACACCGGCGACCCCGCCGGAGCGCTGGTCCAGCTGGAGCAGGCGCTGGTGTACATCGGCATCCACGCCAGCCGGGAGTTCGAGGTCGAGGCGCTGAACGCCTCGGCCGAGGCGCACCACGCCGAGGGGCGGGCGGGGGAGGCCACCGGGCTCTACCGTCGGTCCATCGAACTCGCGCGGGACATCGACTACGTCCAGGGCGAGGCGGACGGGCTGCTCGGGTTGTCCGCCCTGGCCGGGTCGCCCGCCGAGGCGCTGGCCGCCGCGGGCCGGGCCCTGGATCTCGCCGTCCGGATCGACCACGTGGCGCTGCGGGGCCGGGCCCTGACCGCGATGGCGGAGGCGCACCTCGCTGCCGGGGACACCGGCCCGGCCCTCGACGCGGTCGGGCGGGGGCTCGCGTCGCACGAGGAGAGCGGGTACCACGCGGGTCTGGTCCGGTCCCGGCAGCTCCTGGACGTGATCCGCGCGGCGGCGCCGAATCCGGCTACGATGCCCGGATGCTAGCCAGCCTGCTCGCGGACCGCGCCTGGGAGGACATCCCGGCGGTCAAGCTCGTCGGACTCGCCCTCGGCGCCGTCATCATGGTCCTCGCCATCCGCAGCGTCTTCGGGAAGAAATAACACCTTTCGCGGGGTACTGGTGATCGCGCGGTCACGTGTCGTCACCCCGACTCAACCGGGCGTGTCGGATGCTCGACTTTCTAGCCTGAGTGATGCGCATCTTCGACCCGCACCTGCACGCCTCGGCGCGCACCACGGACGACTACGAGGACCTGCACGCGGCCGGCGTGCGCGCCGTGCTGGAGCCGGCGTCCTGGGCCGGGCAGCCCCGCACCTCGGCCGGTTCCCAGGTGGACTACTTCGAGACGCTGCTGGGCTGGGAGCCGTTCCGGGCGGCGCAGTACGGGATCGCGCACCACTGCGCGCTGGGGCTCAACCCGCGCGAGGCCAACGAGCCGGGCTGCGCGGAGATCCTGGACGAGCTGCCCCGGTTCCTGGCCCGGGACCGGGTGCTCGCGGTCGGCGAGGTCGGGTACGACGCGATGACCCCGGCCGAGGACGTGGCGTTCGCCCGGCAGGTGGAGCTGGCCGCCGGGTACGGGCTGCCGGTGCTCGTGCACACCCCGCACCGGGACAAGGCGCTCGGCGTGCGGCGGAGCATCGACCTGGTCCGGGAGTCGGGGATCGATCCGGAGCTGGTCGTGTTCGACCAGCTGGACGAGGAGACCGCTCCGCTGGCGGCCGACGCCGGGTTCTGGCTCGGCTTCACGGTGTACCCGGAGGCGAAGCTGAGCCCGGAACGCCTGGTGGGCTTCGTGCAGGAGTACGGGCCGGAGCGGGTGCTGGTGAACTCGGCGGCCGACTGGGGGCGGACGGATCCGCTGCTCACCCGGGTGGCGGCGGAGGCGATGCTGGCGGCCGGGTTCGGGGCGGAGCGGGTCGAGGGGGTGCTGTGGGACAACCCGGTGCGGTGCTACGGGCGGTCGGGCAGGTTGCGGCTGGAGGTGGGGCCGGTGGCCGACCACCACGGGGGGAACTCGATCCGGCGGGGGTGACCAGGGAGGTGTCGCCGTCCCCCTCGTGACGGCGACACCCGCCCGGACGCGGTGCGGGGGTGGGGCGTGCGGAGCGCGCCCCACCCGGTCACGCGAAGGGGACCCAGGCCTGGGGGGCCAGCGAGTTCAGGTCACTGGCCTTCAGGCCCGCCTCGGAGACCACCCAGAGCGTGTCGCCGATGACCAGCGAGCGGCGGATCTGCCCGGCGTCCAGGAGGACCCGGCCCGCCTCGGTCACCGAGGACCCGTCGATCTTCAGCGCCAGGGCGGTGCCGCGGACACCGGTGCCGGTCCGGTCGTAGACGGGGACGACGAGCAGCCCGGTCTTCGGCCAGTACAGGAACGCGTGCGGGTCGAACTCCGCCTCCGAGTGCGCGCCGGCCAGCACGTACTGCGCCAGCCGTCCGGGCTTCGCCGGATCGCGCACGTCGAACAGCGACACCTGGGTGCCCTTGACCCGGCCCTGGTCGCTGGCGTCCTGGCCGACCCCGATCAGGCGGCCGTCGCCGGCGGGGTGCAGGTACGCCGAGTACCCGTTGATCTTCAGTTCGCCCGTGACCTTCGGCGCGGCCGGGGTGCGCAGGTCGAGCACGTACAGCGGGTCGACCTGGCGGAACGTCACCACGTACCCGGTGGTCCCGACGAACCGGACCGCGTAGATCCGTTCGCCTTTGCCGAGCCCGTCGACCCGGCCCACCTCGGTGAGCGCGTCGCCCTTGCGCTGCAGCACGTACACGCCGCTGTGCGAGGTGTCGCGGGACGCGCTGCCGCCCCAGATCCGCTGGTCGGTGGTGGTGGCCACCCGCAGCCGGCCGTCGTGTTCGGACAGCGAGTACTGGTTGAGCAGCCAGCCGGGCACCTCGCCCGAGGCCACGTACACCGGCCGGCCGGGCTTGGAGGTGTCGAACTGGAAGATCTGGGTCCGGTCCTTCGGCGGTTGCCGGATCCCGTCCCGGCCGGACCAGAACCACACCCGCCACCGGTCGTCGTTGGCGATGTACAGGCTGGAACCGGTGCCGTAGACGGTTTCGCCGTCCGCGACGATCGTGGTGGGGTCGCCGGAGCCGAGGGCGCGGGCCGCCAGGTCGATGGTGTACACGCTGAGCATGCTGGCCCCGGAGTACACCTCGGGCCGGCTGACCTGGGCGCAGTCCACCCGTCCGGTGCTGGTCGAGCCGCCGACCTCCAGCTGGTACCGGGGCAGCCACTCGTCCGGGCCCGCGCGGTCGATCACCTTGCGGTTGGCCGCGGTGCGTTCGTCGAGGCCCAGTTCGCGTTCGTCGTAGGGGAACTCCACCCGGGGCGCGGACTTGACGACGACCCGGACCGTGCTGCCGGTCTGCCGGGCGTCCAGATAGGACCCGTCGACGGAGAGCGTGCCGGTGACCTTCGGCGCGCCGGACAGGTCGACCATGGTGAGCCGGGAGCCGTAGCCCTGCTTGTCGGGCACCGACCGGGCCATGGGCTGGGCCCAGCCGCCGCCGTGCGAGAGGACCAGGACCCGGTCGCCGGACAGCAGGAGTTCGTCGGCGCCCTGGTCGTCGAGCTTCAGTTCGCCGGTGATCCGCTTGGTGGCCGCGTCGACCACGCGCAGGGTGCCGCCGGTGACGGTGATGATGCGCCTGCCGTCCGTCTTGACCAGGTCCGGCTCGTCAACGTCTTGTTCGTGCGTGTTCGTCCCGGAATAGTCCTCGCCCTTCTTGGAGGTCTCCGGGACGCCCCCCGCCGCCGCCGGGGCGTCCAGGGCCCGGCCGCCGGAGCCCTTGGCGTACATCATGCCGCCGCCGAACCCGTACGGGCCGACCGCGCTCTTGGCCGCCGCGCGCAGGCCGTCCATCGCGGCCTGGCACGAGTCGTACGCGACGAGGCGCATGCCGACCGTCGTCACCCCGGAGTCCTTGAAAACGGGGGCCTTGTCGTCCGGCGTGCACCCGGCCAGGGAGAGTCCCGTGGCGAGTACCAGGCCGATGCCGCCCCAACGCTTGCGTGTCATGGCGGTATGACGCCGGAAGTCGCGCGGGCGTTCCCTGGTTGCCGGGAACGCCCGCGACGCGTTCCCGGGGAACCGGGAGAAGGCCGGGATGGAAGAATGGCCGCTCCGACACGTCTGGGAGGCACCATGCGCCGGCTCGCGCTCCTGCTCGCCGTGCTCGCCGCGCTCGTGGTGCTGCCCGCGAGCCCCGCCAGCGCGCACACCGTCGGCGGGGTCGGCGCGACGAACTTCCACACCACGCTGTCCGCGTTGTCCCCGGCCGCGCCGGGCGTGCGGCTCGCCGTGATCGAGAACGGCAGCCGGCTGGAGCTGCGCAACACCTCCTCGTCGGAGGTCACCGTCCGGGGGTACGCCGACGAGCCGTACCTGCGGGTCGGCCCCGACGGGGTGTACGAGAACCGGCAGTCCCCCGCCGCGTACCTCAACCAGAGCCGGTACGCCCAGGTGTCGGTACCCGTCGGGGTGTCCCCGAAGAATCCGCCGGACTGGAAGAAGGTGTCCGACGAGCCGGTGTACCGCTGGCACGACCACCGGATCCACTGGATGCTCACCACCATGCCCCCGGCCGTGGCCGACGCCCCGACGCGGGAGCACCGGGTCACGGCGTGGAGCATCACCCTCGTCCAGGACGGCCGGCCGCTGACCGCCACCGGCACCCTCGACTGGCGGCCCGGCCCGCAGCCGTGGGCCTGGTTCGCGGTGATCGGGCTGGCCGTGCTCGCCGTGGGGGCGCTGGGCCTGCTCCGGCGGCCGTACCCGGCGCTGACCGCCGCCACCGTGGTCATGATCGTGGCGGACGTGGTGCACGCGGCCGGGATCGCGCTGGTCACGCCCGGGTCGACCCTGGAGCGGATCGGGGCGTTCATCGGCGGGGACCTGTTGCAGATCACCTGCTGGTTCGTGCTGGTCCTGGCCCTGTTGGCGCTGCGCAAGGGGTATGTGGTCGGGGCGTGGCTGGCGGCGGGCGGCGCGGCGATGATCGCGTTGACCAGCGGCATGTCCGACGCGCCGGTGTTCTGGCGGTCCTCGGCGCCGTTCGCGTGGTCGGCGGCGCTGAACCGGGGCACCCTCGCCGTGACGATCGCCCTGGGCTTCGGCCTGCTGCTGGCCCTCCCGTTCGTGGTGCACCGCCAGAAGAGGACCTCGACGGGTACCGGGGACGCGGCCGACGACGCGGGGAACGTTCCGGGTGCGGCCCCGGTGTCCCCGGACAGCCCTGCCGACCCGGTCCCGGGGCACGCCGACGTCAGCGACAGCCCTGCCACCCCCGCCGGATCCGCGTCGCTCGGCGCCGACGCGGATCCGGCGTCCGGGGCGGTCGAGCCCGGGGCCGGCTCACCCGCGGAGGAGTCGCCCGGGGTGGGCGGCGCTGACGCACCGCCCACCCCGGGCCACCCGGTCCCCCGCCGCCGCTTCGTCGAGTACGCCGGTGCCGCCGGACTGGGCGGCGTCGCGGGTGCCGCCCTCGGCTACGCCAGCGCCCCGGAGGCACCGGCGGAGAAGGCCGCCCCGGCGCCTCGTACCGGCGAGGAGAAGGTCGCCTTCCACGGCCCGCACCAGGCCGGGATCCTCAGCCCGGCACGGCGCCAGGCCCAGGGCTGGATCGGGGCGTTCGACCTGGTCGACGGCGCGGGAAAGCCCGCCGCGCAGCAGCTCCTGCGGCGCTGGACCGACGCGGCCCGGGCGCTGACCGCCGGCCGGCGCGCGGCGGTCGACAACCTGATCGGCGCAGGCCTCGGCCCCGCCGCCCTCACGGTCACGGTCGGGTTCGGCCCGACGTTCTTCGACAAGCTCGGCCTGCCCCGGCCGGAGGCGCTCGCCCCGCTGCCCGCGTTCCCCGGCGAGCGGCTCGACCCTGCGCGCGGCGACGGCGACCTGGGCGTGGTGATCGCCGCCGAGGACCCGCTGGTCGTGCAGGAGGCGGTCCGCGCCCTCACCCGGCTGGCGGCCGGCCTGGCGACCACCCGGTGGGGCATGTCCGGGTTCGGGGCCGCGCGGGGTTCCGGGGCCGACGACGGCGCGACCCAGCGGAACATGATGGGCTTCCTGGACGGCACCGGCAACCCGGTACCCGCCGAACAGGTCTTCGTCACCGACGGCCCCGCCTGGCTGAACGGCGGCTCCTACCTGGTGTTCCGCAGGATCCGGATGCTGCTCGACGCCTGGGACGCCACCCCCGTCGACCGCCAGTCCCAGGTGATCGGCCGGCGCAAGGACAGCGGCGCGCCCGCCACCGGCGGCACGGAGCGGACCCCGGCGGACTTCGGCGCGCAGGAACCGGGCGGCGGCCTGGTGATCCGGCCCGACGCGCACGTGCGGCTGGCGACCCCGGCGTTCAACAACGGGGCGGCGATGGTCCGGCGCGGGTTCAACTACGCCGACGCGCCCGACGACAGCGGACTGTTGTTCCTGGCCTGGCAGGCCGACCCGCGCCGGGGGTTCGTCCCGGTGCAGCGCCGGCTCGCCGACTCCGACGCGCTGAACGCCTTCATCCGGCACGAGACCAGCGCGGTGTTCGCGATGCCGGCCGGGGTCGACGCCACCGGCTACCTGGGACAGGGGCTCCTCGATGCGTAAACTCCTCGGCCTGCTGCTGGTCCTGCCCCTGCTGGGCGGGTGCGCCGTCTGGGGCCCGGAGGGCGGCCCGAACGGGGCGGGCATCCCCCGGCCGAGCGCGGCGGCCACGACGGCGACGGCCACGGACACGATCCTCGGCGCGGACGGCGTGCAGCGGGTGACGATCACGGTGACCGACCGGCTGCGGTTCGAGCCGTCCGAGGTGCGGGCCAGGGTCGGCGTCATCGAGTTCACGATCCGGAACACGGGCGGCTCGCCGCACACGTTCGGGGTGGGCGCGGACAAGCTCGACAACGTCAACGGCGGGGAGACCCGGACGCTGCGGGTCACTGTGGACCGCCCGGGCAGCTACCCGTACCCGTGCGCGTACCACGGCAGCGTGGGCATGCGGGGCACGCTCGACGTGCACTGACGACCGTTCGGCGCGGCCCGTGCCGTCCGCCGGACCGTTGGGCGCAGCCCCGCGCCGCTCGCCGATCGATGTTCGCCGATCGGCGCATCGGGCTGTTCGGGCAGCTCCGGGGTCCCGTTCCACAGTGGCACTCTATCTACCCAGAGTAGTTGCACCGCCACTCTCGGAGGTGGGACATGAGCACCACCCTGCAACGTCTCCTCAGCGAGGCCCTCGGCACCTTCATCCTCGTCTTCTTCGGCGCGACCGCCGCGGTCTCCGCCGCGTCCGGCGCGTACGGGACAGCCGTCGCCTACACCCTGGCCCTGACCCTGGCCATCTGGCTCGTCGGCGGCGTGTCCGGCGCGCACCTCAACCCGGCGATCACCCTCGTGATGGCCGCCCGCAACCGGTTCGCGTGGCGCGACGTCCCCGGTTACGTCGTCGCCCAGCTCGTCGGCGCGGTCGCCGGCAGCCTGCTGATCTGGGCCGCCGTCGGCACCAAGGGCGCGGGCCTCGGGGCCACCTCGCTCAGCGCCGGCACCAACGTGTGGGAGGGCCTGCTCGCGGAGGCTCTCGCCGGTTTCCTGCTCGGCGCGGCGTACTACGCCTTCCACGTCCAGGGCCGCCTCTCCGGCGGACTGGGCGCCCTGGGCGTCGGCCTCGCGTACGGCACCGGCATCCTCGCCCTGGGCAGCTTCACCGGGGCGTCGGCCAACATCGCCCGCAGCATCGCCCCGCAGATCACGCTCGCCCTGTCGGGGGGCAAGAGTGACTGGTCGGACCTCTGGGTCTACCTCGTCGGCCCGGTGGTCGGCATCCTGGTCGGCGTCCTCGTCGTCGACACCCTCCTGAAGTCCACGGCGGAGGCGAAGCCCTCCGAGTAGCCCGATGACCGGGGCCGTCCGCACGCGCGGGCGGCCCCGGTCCGTGTCAGGCGGGACGGCGGCGGATCCACCAGAAGGAGAAGGCGGCGAGGCCGAGGGCCAGGACCAGGAAGATCGCGGTCTCGGCCCACTGGAAGGCCCAGTACCGGCCGGCGGGGTGGTAGATCACCTGCTGCCGGTACCCGAGCTGGCTGATGTTCGTGTAGCACTCGTCGCGCATCCGGATCCCGCCGGTCTGGGAACCGTCCGGGGTGCACTTCGCGCTGACGGACTCGGGCATGGCCCCGACCACTTTCCCCGCCGCGTCGACGGTCTCGTTGGACAGGATCCAGCCGCCCGGCTGGCTGAGGTCCACCATCACCGACATGCGGCCGCCGGAACCGATCATGAGGCCGCTGATGTTGTCGGCCGTGATCGCCGTCGTCACCCGGGCCGGCTCGGCGAGATGCGGCCGCACGGCGAGGGGCACCGCGACCTGGACGACGGCGAACAGCGCCAGCGTGACCGCGACGGCCGGCACCGTGCGCCGGACCAGGATCCCGACCGTGAGGCCGAGCGCGAAGGCGAAGGCCGCGAACCCGACGGGGACGATCCCCCGGGCGTCGAACAACTCGGGCGCGAACCGCGGGATCCGGACGGCCAGGGCCTGGTCGAACGGACTCGCCCACCAGCCCACCGCGAGGCTGGCCAGGCCGGCGGCGACCATCGCGGCCAACCCGACGAGGGAGATCTTGACCACGAGCCAGCGGGTGCGGGGGACACTCTGGTTCCACACCAGTCGATGGGTACCGGCCTCGAACTCGCGGGCGACCAACGGAGCCCCCCAGAACATCCCGATGATGGCCGGCAGCAGCAGGACGATGATGCTGAACGCGACGAACAGGGACGTGTGGTCCTCGATGAACTGCCCGGTGAACGGCCCGCAGTCGCCCTGCGCGGTGCAGGCCTTCATGCCGTCGGCGTACTCGTCGGCCATGGCCGGGCCGGTCACCGCCAGGGCGACGCCGAGGACGGCGAGGGCGGCGAACACCACGCCGGCCTGCACCCGGAACTGGCGCCAGGTCAGCCAGATCATTTCTGTACCTCCAGTGCGGGCGTGCGGTCGTCGCCCGCGGTGGCGGGCCTGCTCATGTGGGCGAGGACGAGGTCTTCCATGCTGACCTGGCTGACGGTCCACTCGGGATCGCGGATCGGGGTGCCGGTCCGCACCAGCAGGGTGCTCTGCCGGTCGGTGTGGCTGGCGGAGACGACGTGCACGCCGGCGGGCAGGGTGCCGGGATCGCGGCGGGGGCCGCTGAGCAGGTGGTGGGTGGCCAGGAGTTCGTCGACCTCGCCCGCCAGCTGGACCCGGGAGCCGACGAGCACGACGAGGTAGTCGCAGACCCGCTCCAGGTCGGAGACCAGGTGCGAGGACATCACCACGCTGAACTCGTGCTCGGCGGCGGCCTCCATCAGGCTCTGGAGGAACTCGCGGCGGGCGAGCGGGTCCAGGGCCGCGACCGGCTCGTCCAGGACCAGCAGCTCCGGCCGCTTGGCGATGCCCAGGGTCAGGGCGAGCTGGGCGCGTTGGCCGCCGGACAGCTTCCCGGCGCGCTGCGCGGGGTCCAGGCCGAGATCGCGGATCCGGGCGGCGGCCAGGGCCGCGTCCCAGCCGGGGTTGAGCCGGGCACCGAGCCGGAGGTGCTCGGCGACCGTCAGGCCCGCGTAGGTGGGGGTGTCCTGCGCGACGAAACCGACCTTGGCGAGCTGCGCCGTCGTGTCGGCGGGCCGGCTGCCGAGGACCCGGATGCTGCCCGCGGTCGGCGCCATCTGGCCGACGGTCAGGTTCAGGAAGGTGGTCTTCCCGGCCCCGTTGGGCCCGACGAGCCCGACTACGTGCCCGGCGGGAATGTCGAGGGTGCAGTCCTGCAACGCCCAGCGGCGCCCGTAGCGCATACCCAGCCCCTGGGCTTCTATCACGGATGTCATTCCTCTTCCTTCGTTGCGGGGGTACGGAAGGTGGTCAGGAACAGGGCCTCGATGCTCTCCTCGTCGAGGCCGGCGAGGCGTGCCCTGTCGAGCCAGCGCCGCAGTTCCTCGCGGAGCGGGCCGTGCGCGGCGAGCGTGTCGTCGGCCAGCGTCGCCGTCACGAACGTGCCGACGCCGGGCCGCGCGGCCACCAGACCCTCGTGCTCGAGTTCCCGGTACGCCTTGAGCACGGTGTTGGGGTTGATCGCCAGCCGCGCCACGACCTCCTTGACCGTCGGCAGCTGGTCACCCTTGCGCAGCATGCCCAGCAGCAGCGCCTGGCGCACCTGCTGGACCAGTTGCTGGTAGGGCGAGACCCCCGACCGGCCGTCCAGGTGGAACTCGATCACCCGGCCTCCATTCATCTAGTTAGCTAGCACAATAGACTTCTAATGCGGGGCCCTGTCAACGCCCCCGTGCGGACCACACGGGACTTCCCAGAGAAATCCGCACAATAGATCGAGACTCTTGAAAGGATGGCTACCGACGAGTAGCTTCTCGGGCATGGTCCGACGCCTCCTCTCCGCCGCCGCCGCGCTCGGCGTCCTCGGCGAGGCCGCGGTCTTCTGCGGCCTGCTGTTCGTGCTCCGCAGCTCCACCCGGGAGTACTCGATCAGCATGGGCGGCCGCCCCACCGGCGAGACCGTGCTCGTCCTCGGGATCCTGCTCTGCCTGCTCGGCGCGTTCCTGGTGTCCGTCGCCGGGTTCCTGCTGGTCAGCGCTTTCCGCCACCAGCTCCCCCGCGCGGGGCGGGTGTTGCTGCTCACCTCCATGCCCCTGCAGTGGCTCCTGATGGTCGTCGGCGGCCTGATCTTCAGCTGGTGGTGGTTCGGTGCGCTGTTCGTCGTTTTTGTCCTCAGCATCGGCGCGCTGGTCACCCAGCCCCCGCGCACCCCAAGATCAGCTCACCCGGTCACGGTCGTCGGGGAGCGGGTAGCCTAGGACAACATGGCGCGCAGACGACTGATGGTGGGCGTGGCCGTGATGGCCACGATGGCAGTGGTCCTGACCGGTTGCGGTTCGGGCAAGTCCGACAAGGATCCGCAGGGCAAGGGTTCGGCCGGGCCGACCAAGGGCTCCGCCGCGCAGGTGACGCCGGCCGACAAGGACGTCAACGTCCCGGTCTCCGCCGAGATCGCGGTGGTCGCGGGCGGCAAGGCGGCCGACGTGCAGCTCACCGGCCCGAAGGGCGAGGTCAAGGGCACGGCGCGCGCCGACGGCAGCTCCTGGGTGCCGGCCGAGCCGCTCGGCTACGACACGCAGTACACGGTGAAGGTCTGGGGGTCCTCCAGCACGTTCACGACGATGTCCAGCCCGAAGAACCGGGTCAACGTGCACGTGTACGTCAGCGACAACACGGTGTACGGGCAGGCGATGCCCATCGTCATGGAGTTCAAGGACTACCAGGTCCCCAAGGAGCAGCGCGCGGCCGTGGAGAAGCGGCTGTTCGTCACGAGCACCCCGGCGCAGGTCGGCGCGTGGCACTGGTTCAGCGGCAGCCACCTGGAGTACCGGCCGAAGGAGTACTGGCAGCCCGACACCAAGGTGAGCGTGCGCTACGGGCTCGGCGGCCTGCCCCTGGGCGGCGACAAGTACGGCCAGTACGACGTGACCAGCGAGTTCACCATCGACCACGACAAGCGTGAGCTCGTGATCGACAACAACACCAAGACCATGGTGGCCACCCTCAACGGGGCCGAGGTCAAGAGCATGCCGGTCAGCCTGGGCAAGCCGAGCAAGCCGTCGTTCCACGGCACGATGGTCGTGATGGAGAAGCTGCCGAAGACGGTCTTCGACTCCGGCACGTACGGCGTCCCGGCCAACTCCCCCGACGGGTACCGGACCGACATCGAGTGGGCCCAGCGGATGACCTGGGACGGCCAGTTCATCCACTCCGCGCCGTGGTCCGTGGCCGACCAGGGCCGCAACAACGTCTCGCACGGCTGCGTGAACGTGGCCGCCGACGGCGCGAAGTGGACGTACGACTTCACGAAGGTCGGGGACCCGATCGTGGTGAAGAACACCGAGCAGGCGCTGTCGCCCGGCAACGGGTGGACGGCGTGGGACCTGAGCTGGGGGGACTTCCTGAAGGGTTCGGCGCTGCCGCCGCCGGCCGGCTGACCCCGCCGTCGTCACGCCACCCGCCCCTCCGGAGCCTCTCCGGAGGGGCGTCGCGCGTCAGTAGATGTCGCCGTACAGCAGGGCGTTGACGGCCGCCGCCGCGACCACCGCCCCGCCCTTCGCGCTCACGTTGGACATCGCCGGCAGCCCGCTGCGCCGCAGCGCGGCCTTGGCCTCGGCGGCGCCGACGTACCCGACGGACAGGCCGATCACGAGGGCCGGGCGGAGCACCCCGCCCTCGGCGAGCCGGAGCAGTTCCCACAGCGCCGTGGGCGAACTGCCCGCCACCCACACCGCGCCGTCGGCGACCCGGGAGGCGGCGAGTTGGAAGCCCGCGGCGGGCAGGGTGATGCCCGTCCGGACGGAGATGTCGTAGGCGGCCTCGCTGTCCATCAGGCACAGCGACGGATAGGCGGCGATGCCGGCGCACACGGTCTGGGCGTCGACCACGAGGGGCGCGCCACCGTCGAGGGCGGCCGCTCCGGCGGCCAGGGCCTGCTCGTCGAGGATCAGGTCGGCGCACCAGCTCTCGTCGGCGCTGGTGTGCACCATCCGCTCGACGACGTCGCGGCTGCGGGGTGGGAGCCCGTGGGTGTCGCAGGCGGCCCGCAGGATCCGGTAGGACTCAACTTCGATCGGGTGCGGAGTTCTCACGGTGTCCACTGTAGTCACACGATACCGTGAATTGACAGGAACTGTGATCCTATCGTCACTTGGCGTATCTAGGGAACTAGGACAAAGTCCCGACAGCTAGGGTAATTCGCGCCGTGCTGGTCTTGGGGACGAGCAGGGTCGCCCCGGACAGCAGCACGGCGGCCTCGGCGACGCTCGGCGTACCCACGGAACCGTCGACCACGGCCGAGGGGTGCGGTACAGGCACCGCCGCCAGCTCCTCGGCCGGGTATCCCACCAGCGGCCAACCGGCCGCGCGGGCGAACGAGACGACCGCCGGCTCGGTGACCTTCGCGGCCACCGTCACCAGACGATCCACACTGTCCTTACCCAGTCCGGCCGTCGCCAAAACCGCGGCCACCGCCGCCTCCAGCTCCTCGACGGTCACCCCGGCCCGGGCCCCGACCCCGAGCACCAGCCGCGCGCCCTGGACAGCCGGAACCGCCAGCGCCTCGACACCCGGCACCGCCCGGCCTTCCGGCACACCGGCACCCGGCCCTATCCGCACGCCGCCACCATCCTGGCCGCGATCTCCGGCCGCGCCGCCCAGTGCACGTGCAGGTACGAGGCGTGCACCCCGCCCGCCACGAACCCCTCGGGCCCGTGCGCGCTCACCCAGGCCGGCGCCGCCCCCGCCCTCGGCGCCACGACGGTGCGGTGGAACTCGTGCCCCGACTGCCGGGTGCCGGCCGGCGCGAACCAGCTGTCGGACGCGGCGACGGCGTCGCGGTACCCCAGAGTCAGGGTCTTCGTCATCTCCGCCTCCGCGTCGAGCACCCCGCACATCGGCGCGCCGTCGAGGGAACGCGACAACCAGAGCAGCCCGGCGCACTCGGCGGCCACCGGCGCCCCGGTCGCGGCGAGGGCCGCCACCTCCGCGCGCAGGGTCGCGTTGGCGGACAGCTCCGCCGCGTACACCTCGGGGAAGCCGCCGCCGACGACCAGGCCGCGGGTGCCGGCGGGCAGGGCCGGGTCGCGCAGCGGGTCGAAGGTCACCACGTCGGCCCCGGCGGCGGTGAGCAGCTCGGTGGTCTCCGTGTAGCCGAACGAGAACGCCGGCCCGCCCGCGACCGCGATCACGGGCCGGACCGCCCGCTCCAGCACCGGCGCGGCCCACGGGGTCGTGACCAGCTCCGGGGCGGTCCGGGCGACCTCCAGGACGGGTTCGACCAGGTCGGCCATCAGCTCGGCCAACGCGGCCACGGACTCCCGGGCCGCAGCCGTTCGCTCCACGGCCGGCACCAGCCCGAGGTGCCGGGACGGCGCGGAGATCACCGCGTGCCGGCGCAGGACCCCGAGCACGGGGGTCCCGACCTCCTCGCACGCGTCCCGCAACAGCTGCTCGTGCCGGTCGGAGCCGACCCGGTTCAGGATCACGCCGCCGATCCGGGGCGCGCCGGGGAACGACCGGAACCCGTGCAGCACGGCCGCCACCGACCGGCCCTGCGAGGACGTGTCCACGACCATGACCACGGGCGCGTCGAGGAGGTGCGCGACGTGCGCGGTGGAGCTGAAGTCGCCCCGGCCGACGGCCCCGTCGTAGAGCCCCATCACGCCCTCGACGACCGCGACGTCGGCGCCGGCCATCCCGTGCGCGAACAGGGGCGCGATCTTCTCCTCGCCGACGAGCACCGGGTCCAGGTTGCGCCCCGGCCGGCCGCACGCCAGCGAGTGGTACCCGGGGTCGATGTAGTCCGGGCCGGCCTTGAAGCCGGCGGCGCGGTGCCCGGCGGCCGTCAGCGCGGCGAGCAGCCCGGTCGCCACGGTCGTCTTACCGTGCCCCGACGCGGGGGCGGCGATCACGACCCGGGGCACGGCGAGGCTCACCACTCGATGCCCTTCTGCCCCTTGCGGCCGGCGTCCATCGGGTGCTTGACCTTGCCCATGTCGGTGACCAGGTCGGCGGCGGCCGTCAGCTCGTCCTTCGCGTACCGGCCGGTGATCACCACGTGCGCGCCGTCCCGGGCGCCGAGCACCTCGACGACCTCCTCGACGGGCACCCAGCCCCAGTGCATCACGTAGGTGAACTCGTCGAGGACGTAGAAGTCGTAGGTACCCGCCGAGAGGTCGCGTTTGATCTGCGCCCAGCCCTCGACGGCCTCCACGGCGTGGTCGCGCTCGGTCCCCGGCCGGGCCAGCCACGACCAGCCCTCACCCATCTTGAACCAGTCGACCGTGCCGCCCTTGCCCGTCTCGCCGAGCGCGCGCATCGCCGCCTCCTCGCCGACCTTCCACTTCGGGCTCTTCACGAACTGGAACACCCCGATCCGCAGCCCCGCGCTCCAGGCGCGCAACGCCATGCCGAACGCGGCCGTGGACTTGCCCTTGCCCAGGCCGGTGTGCACGGCGAGGACCGGCTGGGCGCGGCGCTGGCGGGTGGTGAGGCCGTCGTCGGGGACCGTCTCGGGCTTGCCCTGCGGCATGTTCACTCCTCAAATCAAGATCGACACCATGTGATGGTTACGGGGGCGCCTGTTCCGGTGTCCGGCGGTTCGTCCGGCGCCGGAGGGCACGCGCGGCCCGGGGCTACCGCCCCGGGCGTTGTCCCGGGCCGCCGACCGCCGCCGCCCGACCCGCTCCGCGCACCGCGGCCCCGGCCGGGCGGATCCTCCGAGGTGACGACGGGATCCGGCCGGCCGGTGCGGCCACGAACCGGCCCGGCGGGGCATCGGCCGATCGGGGGCGGGGTCCGGGCTCCGGGCGCAAGGTCACGGGTCCGACCACGACAAGCCGTGACGGGACGGCGGCACACCGGCCGCGAGGCTCAGACACGGGACGCAACGTCACGGATCCGACCACGACATGCCTTGACAGGGCGGCAGCACACCGGCCGCGAGGCCCAGGATCGGGATCCAACGTCACGGATCCGAGGCCTGGCCGCACGACCACAACCAGCCGCGACACGGCGGCGGCACACCAGCCGCGAGGCCCAGGCTCGGAGGACATGGTCGCCGGTCCCGGCTAGGCGGCGCGGCCGGCGACGGTGCGCAGGCTCTGGACCGACACGTCGGCCAGGGGCACGTGCTCGCCGCGCAACTGGGTCGCGAGCAGCCCCGCGAGGCCGAGCCGGACGTGCCCGGACTCGCAGTCCACGACGACGCTGGCCACCCCGGCGGCGGCCAACCGGCCGGCGGTCGCGCCCGGGGTCGGCCCGGAGGTGGTCCGGCCGTCGGTGACGACGACGAGCAACGGCCGGCGGGACGGATCTTTCAGCCGCTCGATCCGCAGGGTGTCCTCGGCCCGGCGCAGGCCCGCGTCGAGCGGGGTCCGGCCGCCGGTGCCCAGGTCCCGCAGCCGCGCGGCGGCGACCTCCACGCTCGACGTCGGCGGCAGGACCAGCTGCGCCTCACTACCCCGGAACGTGATCATGCCGACCTTGTCCCGGCGCTGGTAGGCGTCCATGAGCAGGGACAACACGGCGTCGGTGACCGCGCCCAGCCGGCGGCGCGCGGCCATCGAACCGGACGCGTCGACCACGAACAGCACCAGGTTGGCCTCGCGGCCCTTCTTCACCGGGGCGCGCAGGTCCTGGCGCTCCAGGGTCGACGAGCCGCGCCGGGCGGCCGCGCGGACCGTGGCGACCAGGTGCACCCCGGTCAGCGTCGGGTCGGGCAGCCGGGCGCCGACGACCCGGCCACTGCGGGTGTACGCCGGGGAACGGCGGCCCGCCGCACCCTGCCCGGTGCCGGGGACGGTCAGCAGCCGGGCGCGGAACGGGTCGCCCTTGCCGTGTTTGTCCTGGCCGGATGTGCCGTTGCCGTCGTCGGACTGGCTCCGGGGCTGGTGGGGGGCCTTGTCGGGGTCCGGCGGGTTCTGGCGGTCCGGCGTCGGCGGGTGGGGCCGGTCGGCGTCCGGCGGGTTCGCGGGCCGGTCCCGGTCGGGCTCGGGCGCGCCACCGGGGCCGCCGTCCGGACCGCCGTCATCCGGGCCGCCGTCGTCGTCGGGGTCCGGGCCGTTGCCGTCCGGGTCGTCCTCGGGCTCCTCCGGGGCCGGCGGGTCCCGCAACGCGTCCTGCAGGGTGTCCTCGTCCAGGCCGGGCGCGTCGAACGGGTCGCGCCGCCGCCGGTGCGGCAGGGCCAGCCGGGCGGCCACCTCCACGTCGGCGGCGGTCACCTCGGCCCGGCCCTCCCAGGCGGCGAGGGCGATGGCGGTCCGGGCCACCACGAGGTCCGCGCGCAGCCCGTCCACGTCGAAGGCGGCGCAGACCTGGGCGATCCGGAGCAGTTCCGCGTCGGGCAGCTCGACCTTCGCGAGGTGCGCGCGGGCGGTGGCGATCCGGTCGGCGAGGACGGTGTCGGCCCCGGCCCAGGACTGGGCGAACGCCTCGGGCGCGGCCTCGTACGCGAGCCGGCGGCGGACCACCTCGACCCGTTCGGTGGCGACCCGGGGCGCGCGCACCTCCACGGTCAGCCCGAACCGGTCGAGGAGCTGGGGCCGCAGCTCGCCCTCCTCCGGGTTCATGGTGCCGACCAGTAGGAACCGGGCCGCGTGCTTGAGGGAGACGCCGTCGCGCTCCACGTGCGCCTCGCCCATCGCGGCGGCGTCGAGGAGGGCGTCCACGAGGTGGTCGGGGAGCAGGTTGACCTCGTCGACGTACAGCGCGCCACGGTGGGCGGCGGCCAGCAGGCCGGGGGTGTAGGACACCGTGCCCCCGCCCAGGGCCTTCTCCAGGTCGATGGAGCCGAGGAGCCGGTCCTCGGTCGCGCCGACCGGCAGCTCCACCAGCCGGGCGTCCTTGCGGACGGTCACGCCGTCGTGCGGCCCGTCGGGGCAGCCCGGGTACTCGGCACCGGGCGCGCAGGAGAACCGGCAGCCGTCGAGCACGTCGAGGGTGGGCAGCAGCCGGGCCAGCGCCCGGACCATGGTCGACTTGGCCGTGCCCTTCTCGCCCCGGACCAGCACCCCGCCGATCGCCGGCGACACGGCGTTGAGGAGCAGGGCGAGCCGCAGGTCGGGCATGCCGACGACGGCCGAGAACGGGAACGGCACCACGGGTGAGTCCTCTCCGCGGGTGTCCACGCCCGCGAATAGCTGCGACATTGCGGGCAGCGGAAGTTCCTGACTCCCGGGCGTGGATGCCCGGTCACAGTGGCGGGACCGCCCCGGACTCCCACCGGGTTCCTCCACTGCTGCCCCGCCCCATGCTGGCCTATCGGCGTGCCCCCGTCAAAGAGGCCAAGCTCACGACGGGTACGCCCGACCGGGCGGCCCTTCCCCGCCCCGGTCCCGGCACCCACCCCCGACGACCGCCACCCCGCCACCCCCGACCGGCGGCAACACAACTCGCCCCCGCAGCCCCTCCCCTGTCACGGACGCACGGCCTGGGTCACCCCGATCCCGGGCCGTCCAGACACCCCGGAGCGGCCCGCCCCAGGAAGCGCGCCCGCGCACCTGTCACGGACGCACGCGCGAAGTCACCCCGATCCCGGACCGCGCACCCCGCCAGCGGCCCCCAACGAGGCCCGCCCCGGGAAGCCGGCACCTGTCACGGACGCACGGGCCAAGTCACCCCGGCCCCGGGCCGCCCCGGCCCCCGGAACCGCCCGGCTGCGCAGGAACCCGCGCTCACACCTGTCACGGACGCACGGGCCAGGTCACCCCGGACCGGGGCCACCCGGAACCACCCGGCCGACCCCGGTACCCGTCAGGTGTTGTTCGCGAGGGCGAGCAGCCGGCCGCGGTCCCCGTTGAAGTTGTTCCGGTCGACGTTGCCGGCGATCCCGGCCACGGACCCCGTCGAGGAGTACTGCCAGATCGTGTACACCGGCCAGCCCGCCGGCAGCGTCCCGGGCGCACTCGCGTACCGCGCCAGCCACAAGGGGCTACGGTTCGCGAACCCGGAGTAGTTGCCGGTGCAGGTCTGCCACCAGTTCGTCGTGGAGTAGAGGACGGCCCACCGGCCGGTCCGGGCCTGGTACCGGGCCAGGAAGTCGTTGATCCACGCCACCATCGCCGAGGCGCTCTTCCCGTAGCAGGTCGCCCCGTACGGGTTGTACTCGATGTCCAGCGCCGCCGGCAGGGTCAGGTTGTCCCGCGACCACGCGCCGCCGTTGTCGACCAGGAAGTCCGCCTGGGCAGCGCCGGTGGACCGGTCGGGCAGCGCGAAGTGGTACGCGCCCCGGATGACCCCGGCGTGGTACGCGGCCGGGTAGTAGGTGTTGAACTTCGTGTCCTTGTACCCGATCCCCTCGGTCGCCTTGATGTACGCGAACTGGATGCCGGCGTTGCGCACGGAGGTCCAGTTGATCGTGCCCTGGTAGTGCGAGACGTCGATGCCGGGCGTCTGGACGGCGGCCCCGGCCGGCGCGGCCAGTCCGACGGCGGCCAGGACGCTCGCGGTGACGGCGACGGCGAACCGGCCGAGAATGCGCGGGATGTGCATGGTGCCTCCAGTTTCGGGAGGTGTGATGCGACATGACCGCCCCAGGATGACCTGTGTGGACAAGACAGATCAACGTGCGTGGCGTAAACAATGTCCCGGTCCCGGATGTCCGGGACCGGGACGACACGCCGCTACAGCGTCAGCGACCAGTAGTCGAGGGTGCCCTGGTCACCGGGCCCGTAGTCGGTGACCCGCAGCTGCCAGGTGCCGGAGGCCGCCGAGTTCACCCCGGCCACGGTGAACGCCTTCTCGCCGTTCCACGGGGTGCACGGGTAGTTGCCGCTGCCGGAGAGCTTGACGGTGTAGACCTGCCCGCCCGGCGCGACCAGGGAGATGCCCAGGTCCTCCAGGCAGGTGTGGCCGAGCCCGATCCGCAGGGCCACCGAGGTGGCGGCCTGTCCGGTGGCGGTGGACGACACCGGGCTGAAGATCCGTTGGTTGTCGCGGATCGGGTAGTCAGTGTCGGCGCGGAAGGTGCGGGTCGGCGTTCCCCCGGACACCGTCAGGGCGTACGTCGCCTCATGGCTGGTCGTCGCCCCGGTCCCGAGCACCGTGATCGGGTACGTGCCGGGCGGGGTGGTCGACGCCGCCGTCACGGTCATGGTCGACGACCCGCCGGACCGCACCGACGCCGGGCTGAGCGCGACGGTGATCCCGAGCGGGCCGGCGGCCCCCATACTGGCCGTCAGGTTCACGGTCTGCGCGCCGCCGGAGGTCGTGGCGGTGCCGACCGTCGCGGTGGTCGACCCGCCCGGGGCCACGGTGCCGGCGGCCGGGCCGACCGCCACCGAGAAGTCCCCGGCCGGCGTGGGGGTGGAGGTGCCCAGGTGCCGCCAGCCCGACTGTTCGCCCTGGCCGTCGATGATCTTCTGGATGTTGGCGGCCTGGTCGACGACGCGCATGCCCATGCCGGGGCCGTTGCAGCTGGAGTCCCCGCCCGAGTGGATGGCGATCAGCTTGGTCCCGACGACGTACCCGGCCCCGGAGTCGCCCACGCACGTGCCGACCGTGCCGTTGACGGGGCCGAAGCACAGGATCGTACCCGTCTTGAAGTCGTAGCCCTTGTCCTTGCAGGGTTTCTCCGCCGTCACCGGGAACGTCGCCCTGCGGGCGACCGTGGAGTTCTGCCCGCCGCCCGTCTGACCCCACGCGACCATGGTGGAGCTGGTGCCCACCGCCTCGTCGGCGGCGGTGCCGATCTGGACGTAGGACGTGCCCACCGGCTTCTCCAGCACCCAGATGCCGATGTCGCCGCACTGGAAGCCCTCGTTGCAGTTCGGGTACTCCGGGTGCAGCCACGCGTCGACCGGCTTCACCTCGATCCCCTCGGTGGTGGCCATGTCGGACCGGCCCACGATCACGGTCCGCTTGTCCCAGGTCTCCACCTTCATCGTGCAGTGCCCGGCCGTCATGAACAGGGTCGGCGACAGCAGCACCCCGCTACACGACTCCTTGTACGGGTGCGCGCTGCCCGGCCGGGTGCTCACCGCCGCCCACGGATAGTCCGCCACCGACACCGGTGTGCCGCCCCGGATCGCGCCCGCCGAGCCCGGCAGGGACACCACGACGAGCGCGGCCACCGCCAACCCGGTCAGTAACCTCATCGTCAGTTTTCGCATGAAGTCATGCTGGTGAATACGTACGGCACCCGAATCCGAGGAAACCCTTGTCCTGCGGTTATCCGCCCACCATTACTACGTGTTTACACAGCATTTACCCTGTGCAATATTGTTCATCACCATCTGCGAAGACGGACAACTTGTCCTTCCGGCCCCGCGATCTTCGCCGGCATACTGGCGACATGCAGCCCGCCGAACGGTTAGAGCAGGTCGTCGCCGCGGCGAGGGACCAGTTGGCGGCCGGCGCCGATCTCGACCAGGTGATCTCGTACCTGCGCGCGGCCGGGCTCGGCGAGCCCGACTCCGTCACGGCGGTGCGGGTGCTGACCGGGTCCGATCTCGGCACCGCGCGCCTGGTGGTCCATCACAGTCCCGTATGGGCGGACCAGTTACGCAGGGCCTAGGCCCGCACTCCCACCCGCCGAAGTCCGGTGAGGTTCCGCTCGTTCCGGCCCCGTTGAGCCCCCGGGGCCGTGAGCTGCCCGGACATCCACGATCAGCCTCAGAGTTGCCCGATTCCCCTCTCAGCCCGGATGTCCATCCGGTACCTTTGGAGAGTTATCTGGTACTTGGAGGCGATTATGCGATCCCTGGTGGTCCTGACCGGCGCGGCGATCGGCACGTTCCTCGTCTCCCCCGCCCCACCCGTGTCCGCAGCGCCCCTGACCACCGTCGCCGCACCCCTGGCCGGGGTGTCCGGTGCCGCCGTGTCCCGGGCGCTCGCCCAGGCGCCCACCAGCGCCGTCGCCCGCACCCCCGGCATCCCGTTGAAGGTCCGCTCGGCGGCGTCGGCGACCAGTACCCGGGTCGGCACGGTCGAGAACGGTACGCCGCTCACCGTGGACTGCCAGGTCACCGGTCAGATGGTCGAGGGCACGGTGCGCACCACGAACCGGTGGGACCGCCTGACCTCCGGCGGCTTCGTCTCCGACGCCTACGTCGCCCGGCCCGCGGAGCCGCCCGTGTGCGGGGCCGCGCCCGCCGGTCCGGCCGCACCCCGGGAGGCCGGGGCCTTCATCTCCTCCGGCGTCGGGCACGCGCGCCGCGCCCAGGCCACCTACGGGGTGCCGGCGTCCGTCAGCCTCGGCCAGGCGATCCTGGAGTCCGGCTGGGGCGCGAGCGAGCTGGCCAGGGTCGAGCACAACCTGTTCGGGATCAAGTGTTTCGGCTGGGCGGGGCCGATCGCGACCGGGTGCGCGAAGTACAGGACGTCGGAGTGCGCGGGGACCCGGTGCTACCCGACGTCGGCCACGTTCCGGTCGTACCGCAGCGAGTCCGACTCCTACGACGACCACGGCCGCTTCCTCCGGGTCAACGAGCGCTACGCCGGCTCGTTCGGCGCGACCGGGAACCCGGACGAGTTCGCGCGCCGGATCGCGAAGGCCGGTTACGCCACGGATCCCCGGTACGCGGACAAGGTCATCACGCTGATGAAGCGGTACAACCTCTACCAGTACGACCTGTAACCGACAGCGCGGGCCTCCCGAACACGGTCCGTACTGGACTAACCTCCTGACATGGAGTTGCGCGTACTAGGCACGGTCGAGGCCGTCGCAGACGGGCAGTCCATCGACATAGGTCAGCGCATGGAGCGCCGGCTGCTGGGCCTGTTGGCCGTATACCTCGGCTGCACTGTGGACACCGACCGGCTGATCGGCCTGCTCTGGGACACCGAGCCCCCGGCCCGGCCGCGCAGCGCCGTCCAGGTGCACGTGTCCCGGATCCGCAAACGGCTGGCCGCCGCCGGGGCCGACCGGTACGGCTTCGCCCTCACCCGCTCCGGCGACGGCTACCTGCTCACCGGCGAGCCCGACCGGGTGGACCTGCACCGCTTCCGGCTGCTGGTCGAACGGGCCACGGCGGCCACCGACCTGGCCGCGAAGGTCGCCCTGCACCGGGCCGCGCACGCCCTGGACCGGGGCGGGCTGTTCGGGGAGATCCTCAACGACCGGATCTGGGAGCGGATCTGGCCCCCGATCGACGCGGCGTTCCAGGACGCCACGGACCTGCGGATCGCCGCCGAGCTGGAGTACGGCCGGCACCACGAGGTGCTGACGGAGCTGGCCGAGCTGGCCGTCCGGTACCCGTTGCGCGAACGCCTCGCCGAGCTGCGGATCCTCGCCCTGTACCGGGCCGGCCGCCGCGCCGAGGCCCTCGACGCGCACCAGCGGATCACCCGCCGGCTCGCCGCCGAGCTGGGCCTGACCCCCGGCCCGGACCTGAACCGGCTGCACCTGGCCGTCCTCCGCGACGACCCCGTCCTGCTGCTGGAGCCGCCGGAGACCCCGGCCGCGCCCGCGCCGGCCGCCGAGGCGCGCGACGTGCCCCGGCTGCTGCCGGCCAGCATCGCCGACTTCACGGGCCGGGTCGACCAGCTCGCGGCCCTCGACACGCTGCTGTGCGCCGAGCCGGCAGGGGTCACCGGCCCGGACGCGGCGCCCGGCGGCCCCCCGGAGGGCCCCGCCATCCACATCCCGGGCCAGCGCGACCCGGTGGCGGGCCGCCCGGTACCCGTCGGAGTGATCGCCGGCATCGGCGGCGTCGGCAAGACCGCCCTCGGCCTGCGCTGGGCGCACCAGGTCCGCGACCGCTTCCCCGACGGCCAGCTGTACGTGAACCTGCACGGCTACTCCACCTCCGCCCCGCTCCGCCCGATCGAGGCGCTGGCCCGCTTCCTCCGGGCGCTCGGCGTGCCGCCCGGCCAGATCCCGGTCGACCTGGACGAGGCCGTCGACCTGTACCGGAGCCGGATCGCCGGCCGCCAGCTCCTGGTGTTCCTCGACAACGCCAACAGCGCCGAACAGGTGCGCCCGCTGCTGCCGGTCGGCGCGGGCGGCCTGGCGCTGATCACCAGCCGGGACCGGCTCGCCGGCCTGTCCGCCCGCGACGGGGCGCGCCGGCTGCACCTCGACGTGCTGTCCGGCCCCGACTCGGTGGCGCTGCTGGCCTGGATCGTCGGCCCCGGCCGGGTCACCGCCGAGTCCGCCGCCGCCGCCGAGCTGGCCGGCCTGTGCGACCACCTCCCGCTGGCCCTGCGGATCAGCGCCGCGTACCTGGCGGACCGGCCGACGCTGCCCCTGGCCGACCACGCGGCGGAACTGCGGGCCGGCAACCGGCTGGCCGCGCTGGAGGTCGACGGGGACGAGCAGTCCTCGGTGCGGGCCGCGTTCGACCTGTCCTACCAGGCGCTGGCGCCCCGGGCGGCCCGGCTGTTCCGGCTGCTCGGCCTCGCCCCGGGCCCGGACCTGACCGCCGCGGCGGCGGCCCAGCTCGCGGGTACGGACCTCGCCGAGGCGGCCGAGGGGCTCGAACGGCTCGCGGCGGCGCACCTGGTCGAGGGGCACGCCCCGGGCCGGTGGACGCTGCACGACCTGGTCCGCGCCTACGCCCGGGAACGGGCCGAGGCCGACGAGGAGCCGGCGGACCGCGCGGCGGCGGAACACAGGCTGCACCTCTGGTACGGCGACGCCGCGCACACCGCCGCGCACGTCCTGCACCCCCAGATGCTCCGGCTGCCCCGACCGGCCGGCACGGTGCCCGGGGCCGCCGCGTTCGACACCCACGCGCAGGCGCTGGCCTGGCTCGACGCGGAGCGGGCCAACCTGGTCGCCGCGATCGCGGAGCCGCCCGCCGGCCTGCCCTCGGTGGCCTGGCTGCTCGCCGACAGCCTGCGCGGGTACTTCTGGCAGCGCAAACTCACCGTCGACTGGTTCGCGGCGGCCGAGGCGAGCCTGGCCTCGGCGACGGCGGCCGACGAGCCGCTGGTCCGGACGGCCGCGCACCTGAGCCTGAGCCTGGCCAACGCCGTGGGTTCCCGGCACGACCGGGCCCTCGACCACGGCCGGGCGGCCCTGGAGCTGAGCCGCGCGCACGGCTTCACCGACTACGAGGTGGTGCTGCTCGCCAACTGCGGCCGGATCCTCAGCGAACGCGGCCAGATGGAGGAGGGGGCGCGGCACCTGGAGGCGGCGCTGGGCTTCGAGCTGGCCCCGCAGGTCCGGGCGTCCATTCTGGCCAATCTGGGCATCGTGCTGCTGGAGACGGGCCGGCTGCACCGGGCCGCCGCCGAGCTGAGTACGGCGTTGTCGTTGCTGCCCGCCGACGAGCTGGACAACGTGCGGGCATCACTCCTGACGACCCTGGCCCGCTCGTACCACCAACTGGGGCGGCCCGCCCTGGCCGTGGACACGTTCACCCGGGGCCTGGCGCTGGCCCGGGGAATAGCCAGTGTGGACACCGTGGTCTCGGCGCTCAGCGGCCGGTCGGAGGCGCACGCCGAGCTGGGTGCGCTGGAGCCGGCCCTCGCCGACCTGCGCGAGGGGGTCGCGCTGGTCCGGGAGCACCGGATCGTGCGACTGGAGGCCGATGTGGAGACGAACCTGGCGGACGTGCGCTGGCGGCTGGGGCGGTTCGACGAGGCCGTGGCGGGGCACACCCGGGCCGTGGACGTGGCCGTGGTCAACGCCCAGCCCGGTCAGCGGACCGTGGCGCTCATCCGGCGGGCCGCCGCGTCCGGGGCCCTGGGGGACACCGGGGCGGCCCTGGAGGACGCCACGGCGGCCCTGGGACTGGCCCGGGAGCTGCGGTACGCGGTGCTGGAGGGGCAGGCGCTCACCGAACGGGCCCGGATCCACCTGGCGCGCGGCGAGTCGGACCTCGCGGTCGTCGACGGCCGGGAGGCGATCCGGATCCACCGCACGACGGGCCACCTGCTGGGCGAGGCGCGGACCCTGGAACTGCTCGCCGAGGCCACCGGCGACGAGGACCAGCGGCGGACGGCCCGCGACATCCTCGCCGAGATCGGCGTGCCGGTGCCCGAGGGGGACTCCCCCCTTCAGGTACCCTGAATCAGACATTTGGTTGGTTCTTCGGACCAACAGGGCCACGTCCTCCACTGTGAACCCCGCATTACCCCAAACCCTCTTTCTTAGTCACCATGTCGGCAACTTGTCGGAGCCGTCATGCGCGCTGCCCGGGGACGGTTTACTTCACACGAGCCCCTCCCCCACACCCGCAGTGCTCTATTGATCACTGCCCGTCCCATCAAGGATGTGGCATGAAATATCGCATGCCGGGCAGAAGTCTGCCCGGACGCATCATTCTGACTGTCGCCCTCGTCGGTTCCGTGGCAGTGGTGTCCGGCACGGTCACCACCGCCCAGGCCGCGCCGGGGCACACGGACGACCACAAGCACAGCGTGATCCGGGCGGACGCGGCCCGGCCGCAGGTCAAGACCCCGGAGAAGCTCCCGGTCCGCAACGGTCCCCTGTCGACCGCCGCACCACGCGCGGCCGCCGCGCTGGCCCCCACCGACAAGGTGGCCCTGCGCGCCCTCGTCATCGCCGTGGACGCGGGCGACTTCGGCGCCGCCACCTGGAAGTCCAGCCTGGACCAGATCGGCGCCCCCTACGACCTGCTGTACGCCCGCAACGCGCCCCTCGGCGCGCTGACCCGGCCCGACGGCACCGGTAAGTACAACGCGGTGCTGCTGACCAACAACGCGCTGCTGTACAACGACAACGGGAACTACGTCAGCGCCCTCGACCCCGCCGAGTGGACGGCACTCTGGGAGTACGAGAAGGCGTACAAGGTGCGGCAGGTGTCCCTGTACACCTCCTACGGCACCTACCCGGAGACCTACTGCCTGACCCCGGTCAGCGAGGGCGGCATCGGCGACACCCCGCAGAACGCGGTGCTCACGACCGCCGGCGCGCCGATCTTCGACTACCTGAAGGCAGCGGCGAACATCCCGATCTCGCTGTCCTACGTGTACCGGACAAGTGTCACCCCGAACTGCGCGGCCACCCCGATCCTCACCCTCGGCGGCAGCGTCATCGGCGTGACCAGCACGACCGCCGACGGCCGGGAGCGCCTCGCCCTGACGTTCACGTCGAACCAGTACCTGATCCAGGCGAACCTGCTGACGTACGGCCTGCTGCGGTGGGCGTCGAAGGGCGTGTTCCTCGGCGAGCAGCGGCACTGGCTCAACGTCGACGTCGACGACTGGTTCAACAACGGCGACGTCCTCCAGCCGGACGGCACGGTGAACTCCGACCCCGGCTACCGGATGAACGGCACCGACGTCACCAGCACGAAGACCCAGCAGGCCTCGCTGCGCAGCACGTACCCGCTGGCGGCCGGCTTCGAGCTCAACGTCCCCTACAACGGCGAGGGCATCCAGCCGGGCGTCAACATCGCCTGCGCGATCATCCTCGAGGACCCGTTGACCGGGCAGTCGCGGTGCAACAAGAACGACTTCCGCTGGGTCAACCACACGCTGACCCACCCGAAGATGAACGCGACCGACTACAACACCAGCCTCACCGAGATCCAGAGCAACCTGACGGCCGCCGCGCAGATCGGGCTGGCCGTGCCGACCACGGTGCTCAAGACCCCGGAGTACTCGGGCCTGGGCGTCTACCACCCGGACCCGAACAACGACATCGACCCGCCCACCGACTACGGGCTCGGCGCGTCCAACGTGAACCTGCTGGCCGCCGCGAAGGCCGCCGGGGTGAAGTACCTGCACGGCAACATGTCCTTCGCCAGCCAGAAGCCGTCCTGCTTCAACTGCGGGATCTACCACCCGCTGGAGCCGAGCCTGCTCATCGTGCCCGACTGGCCGACGAACATCGCCTACCACGTCACCAACCCGGCGCAGGAGACCCAGTTCTACAACTCCTACTACGGGCCGCAGGGCAAGTTCCCCTACTGGCCGGTGAACCAGACCTACGACCAGGTCATCGGTCACGAGTCGGACGTCGCGCTGCAACACGTGATGACCGGTTCGGCGTACTCGCACACGATGCACCAGAACAACCTGCGCCAGTACGCGGCGAACAAGAACCTGACGTTCGACTGGCTGCGCGCCGTGGCCGGCAAGTACAGCACCTACTACAACGTGCCGCTGCGCAACCCCGACTGGGTCGCGCTCGCCGGCTACGTGGCCGACCGCACCGCGCACTTCGGGTCCCTGTCCGCCGGCAACGACGCCGTGTGGGACCGGGCCACGAACCAGGTCACCTTCACGGGTACCGGTCCGGTGTTCGCCACCGGTGTCCGGGCGGCCGGGTTCGACGCGTACGGCACCGACTCGATCTCCAAGGTGCCCACCGCGACCGTCCTGACCGCGTACCCGAAGCCGTAGAAGGGAGGTGGGGGCGATGCTCCCCATGACGACACGCCCCCACACCCCGCTGAAGAGCTGGCGGGCCATCGGGCGGGCCTCCGTGGCCGACCCGGTGGTCCCCCGGCAGCGCGACCGGCGCACCACCCGGGTCGCCATGATCTCCGAGGGCACCTACCCGCACCACTTCGGCGGGGTCAGCGTCTGGATGGACCAGCTGATCCGGGGCATGCCGGAGCACCGGTTCCAGGTGGTGGCCCTCACCGTCACCGGGGTCGAGAAGAGCGTCTGGGACATCCCCGACAACCTCGACCAGGTCATCAACATCCCACTGTGGACCCAGCGCGAGCGCGAGCCCGACCGCGAGCCGCAGTGGTTCACCGACGCGCACGCCACGTTCCTGCGCGCCCTGATCCGGCCCGCCGAGGTGCGGGAACGCTGGAGCCAGCAGGGCCGCGAGTCGTTCCTCCAGGCGCTGCGGGCCCTGTTCGACTACGCGCAGATCGCCGACCTGACCGCCGCGCTGACCAGCAACGCCGCGATCAGCCGCCTGATGGACGCCTGGCACGAGTCCGGCATGGACATCGGCGAGCCGCTCTGCCTGGCCGACGCGCTGACCGCCGCCGACCTCATCGAGCACATGCTCCGGCCCCTGTCGGCGCCGCCCGTCGAGGTCGACATCTGCCACCTGGCCATGAACGGGCTCGCCGGCCTCGTCGCGCTGGCCGCCAAGTGGCGCAACGGATCCAAGATCATTCTTTCCGAGCACGGGGTGTACCTGCGGGAACGCTACCTGTCCATGGTCAACGAGGACGTGCCGCACGCCGTGAAGGTGCTGCTGCTGAACTTCTTCCGCACCCTGGCCGTGGCCACCTACCACAGCGCGGACCTGCTCGCCCCGCACTCGAACTACAACCGGCGCTGGGCGCTGTACAACGGGGCCACCCCGGCGCGGATGCGCACCATGTACAACGGCGTCGACCCGGCCGACTTCCCCGCCGCGACCGGCGAGCCGGACGTGCCCACGATCGTGTTCATGGGCCGGATCGACCCGCTCAAGGACCTGCACACCCTGATCCGGGCGTTCTCCCTGGTCAAGGAGGAGGTGCCCGACGCGCGGCTCAAGATGTTCGGGCCGATCCCCGAGGTGAACCAGGAGTACGCGGCGAGCTGCCGCAAACTCGTCGACGACCTCGGGCTCACCGACTCCGCCACCTTCGAGGGCCGGATCGCCAGCCAGGTCGACGCGTACCACGCCGGGCACATCAACGTGCTGACCTCGATCTCCGAGGGGTTCCCGTACACCATCGTGGAGGCCATGGCCACCGGCCGCCCGCCAGTGTGCACCAACGTCGGCGGGGTCGCCGAGGCCGTGGGCGACGCCGGGATCGTGTGCGCGGCCCGTGACCACGTCGCCATCGCCGCCGGCTGCGTCAAGCTGCTCACCGACCACGACCTGCGCCGCCGGCTCGGGGTGGCCGCCCGGGAACGGATCCTGAACAACTTCACCCTGGCCCAGTCCATCGAGGCCTACCGGTCGGTCTACGAAGAGGTCCTGGCGTGACCGACACGCTCCAGCTCCGCCAGGTCGACCCCGTGGACGCGCTCGCCACCAAGGTGTCGGACCGCTGCGGCCTGGCCATCGACCCGCTGCAGATCGCCGCGATGCTCGAGAGCGACGGCATGACCGACCGGATGGCCCTGCAGGACTACGGCTACAAGGACGTGTTCGCCCTCGCCGAGGACATCTACCGGCGGATCCCGCACCGTGGCCCCGGCGAGCCGCACCCGCGCCCCGACCGGATCCAGGCCCTGCGCGAACTGTCCCACGGCCTGCTCTACACCCTGCCCAGCGCCGTCTTCCCGGCCGTCGCGTTCCTGCTCGGGGCGAAGGACACGATCACCGGCATGGTGTACGCGACCGCGTTCGGTTGGGTGTGGACCATGGGCTGGACCTCGGTGGCCTACCGGATGCTCGGGCACGGCCGCAAGGACCTGGCCGCCATGGTGCTCCGCCGCAGCCTCGTCCTCGGCGTGCTCGTCCCCACCGCGATCGGCGCGCTGTTCCTGCCGCCCCCGACCCTGGCCCTGACCGTCGCGCAGCTCGCGTTCCAGCTCGCGGGCGGCATCCTGCTGTTCCACCGCCGCGAACCGGTGCTCTTCGCGCTGTCGGCCCCCGCCGTCGGGGTCGGCCTCGGTTTCCTGTTCGGCGACGGCACCCGCGCCCTGGCCGTGGCCGCCGTCGCCGCCGCCGGGGCCTGCGTGCTGCTGGTGTGCGCGTTCGCCGTGCTGGAGGTGGTGCGGATCGCCCCCGTCAAGGAGCCGGCGGTGCCGATCCGGTCGGAGATCCCCCGCGCGCTGCCCGTCATCGCCTACGCCGCCCTGTCCGCCCTCTACCTGCTGTCCGCCGACGCGCGCTTCGACCAGCCCCGGCTCGACCTGGCGCTGGCCGTGACGCCGATCGTGCTCGGCATGGGCGTCCTGGAGTGGCGGGCCCGCCGGTTCGGGGAGCGCAGCCTCGGGCTGTTGCGCCGGACCCGGTACCCGGCGGAGTTCCGCGCCCGGGTGCTCCGGGCGTTCGCCGTCGACATCACCGTCGCCGTGGGGACGCTGGCCTGCCTGGCCGGGGTGCTCGCGGCGTTCCTGTACGCCAACGGCCAGCTGTCCCGGCTGGGCGTGGCGTCGCTCGCCGGGCACGTGCTGCTCGGCGGCGCGTACTTCACGGGTTTCCTGCTCATCAACCAGGCCCGGTTCGGCCGGCTGCTCGGGGTGCTCGGCTGCGTCGTGGCCGGCTACCTGGGCGCCGTGGCCTACCTGGGCCCCGACCGTCAGGTGCTGGTGTTCGGCATCTGCAGCGCACTGCTCGTGTTCGGCCTGGTCATCGGGCTGCTCCCCGATCTCGGACAGGTCTGGCGTTACGCCAGCTACTAGAGAGGAACTGGTCATGCACGTAGTCATCCTCGCCGGCGGCCGCGGTGTCCGGCTCCGTCCGTACACGACCGCCCTGCCGAAACCCCTCGTGCCCATCGGCGACGAGTACGCGATCCTCGACATCATCCTGCGGCAGCTCCGCTCGTACGGGTTCACCTCCGTGACCCTCGCGATCGGGCACCTCGGCTCCCTGATCCGCGCGTTCGTCGGCGACGGCTCCCAGTGGGACCTGTCCGTCGACTACGCCGAGGAGGACCGGCCGCTGTCGACGATCGGCCCCATGTTCAACATCCTCGACCAGCTGCCCGAGCACTTCCTCGTCATGAACGGCGACGTGCTCACCGACCTCGACTACGGCCAGCTGCTCACGAAGCACATCGCCTCCGAGGCGCCGCTGACCGTGGCCACCTACAACCGCCAGGTGAAGATCGACTTCGGTTGCCTGGAGGCCGTGGACGGCACCGTGGTCAGCTTCACCGAGAAGCCCACCCTCGACTACTCGGTGAGCATGGGCATCTACGGCATGTCCCGCAAGACCCTCGCCCCGTACCCCAAGGGCGTGGCCTTCGGTTTCGACGACCTCGTCCTCGACCTCCTCGACCGGAAGGAGCCCCCCGCCTCGCACCTGTTCACCGGCTACTGGCTCGACATCGGCCGGCCGGACGACTACGACGAGGCGAACCGGACGTTCGACCTGATCAAGCCACTGTTGCTGCCGGGCCCCCGACAGCCGGAGGACGACAAGCCGTCCGCCGGTCACGACAGCACCGCCACCCCCGTGCCCAGTCCACCCGTATCCACCTGGCGGTAGTCCATGCGAGTTCTCCTGTTCGGAGCGTCCGGTTTCATCGGCAAGAACGTCCACGCGGCGCTGACCGCGGCCGGGGCCGAGGTGCTGCCCGCCGGCCGGCGCGGCCCGATCATCCACGACCTGGTGGTCGACGGCCCGGCGCGGCTCGCCTCGCTGCTGGCGGCGCACCGGCCCGACGCGGTGGTCAACTGCGCCGGCCTGCTCAGCGGCAGCACGGCCGAGCTGGTCGAGGCCAACGTCACGGCCGTGGCCCGGCTGATCGACGCGTGCTCCTTCCTGGGTACCCGGCTCGTCACGCTCGGCTCCGCCGCCGAGTACGGCGTCGTGCCGCACGGGGTGCCCGTCGCCGAGGACGCCCCCTGCCGCCCCGTCGGCGGGTACGGCGTCACCCGGCTCGCCGCCACCGAACTGGTCCGGCTGGCCGTCGCCGACAACCGGCTCGACGGCGCGGTGCTCCGGGTGTTCAACCCGCTCGGCCCCGGCCTGCCCGCCGACAACGTCCTCGGCCGGGCGCTGCGCCAGCTGCACTCCGGGGTCGTCCGGCTCGGGCCGCTCGGCGCGCACCGGGACTTCGTCGACGGCCGGGACGTGGGCTCGGCGATCGCCGCCGCGACCCTCGCGCCCCAGCTGCCCGAGACCGTGCTGAACGTCGGCAGCGGGACCGCCGTGGCCACCCGGGAGGCCGTGCGGATGCTGTGCGCGGCGGCCGGGTTCACCGGGGAGCTGATCGAGGGCGAGCAGGCGCCCGGGCGGTCGGCCGGGGTCGAGTGGATCGCGGCGGACCTGACCCTGATCACCCGGACGCTGGGGTGGCGGCCGGCGTACGACCTGGAGGCGGCGGTGAAGGAGCTGCTGCTCTAGGGTGCGCCCGCGCGGGCCGGCCGCCACCGGCCCCGCTCCGGGCCCACTCCGGCCCCACTCCGGCCCCGCTCCGGGCCGGGCCGCCACCTGCCCCGGGACCGGCTCTCAGTGCCCGCCCCGGGCCCGGCTTGACCTCAACCCAGGTCGAGATGGCAGGGTCCCCCGCATGACCGTTGTCGCGCCCTCCCGGCGGCCCTACCTGCGCGTCCTGCGCCACCCGGTGCTCCGCCGGTTCCTGCCCGCCGTGCTGCTGTCCGCGTTCGGGGACGGCATGAGCTTCGTCGCGGTCGCCTGGCTGGCCGTGCAGCTCGCCCCGGCCGACCAGCGCGGGGTGTGGACGGGCCTGGCCGTCGCCGCGTACGCCCTGCCGGCCACCCTCGGCGCGGTCCTGCTCGGCCCGCTGGTCCGCCGGTTCGACGGGGCGCGGCTGGTGGCCGTGGACGCGACCCTGCGGGCCGGCATGCTGGGCACCATCGCGGTGCTGGCCGTCGCGGACCTGCTCGACCCGGGCCTGTACGTCGCCCTCCTCGCCGTGTCCTCGCTCCTGCACGCCTGGGGCAACGCGGGCGTGTACACCCTGGTCGCCGAGGAGCTCGACGAGGAGGACCGGGTGACCGGCAACGCGCTGGTCTCCTCGGTGCAGCAGGCGTCGTTCGTGATCGGCCCGGCCCTCGCCGGCCTCGCGACGGCGGTCACGGGTCCCGGCTGGGTGATCGGGGCCGACGCGGTGACGTTCGCGATCCTGGCCGTGACCTGCGTGGGCATCGTCCGGTCCCGGCCGCCCCGGACGCTGCCGCCGCCGGAGCGGGGCGGCGCCTGGCGGACCCTGCGCGCCCATCCGCAACTGCTGGCCCTGATCGGCGTGACCTGCGCGTTCTTCTTCCTGTACGGCCCGGTCGAGGTCGCCATGCCCGTGCACATCGCCGACGAGCTGCACGGCTCGGCGGGCCTGTTGGGCGGCTACGTCGCCGCGTACGGCGTCGGGACCGTCCTCGGCTCCCTGTGCGCCGGGCTGCTGCGCCGGCTGCCGCTGTGGCCGGTGATCGCGGCGATCGTGGTCGGCTGGGGGCTGTGCCTGCTGCCCAACGGGCTGACCGACGCCGTGGCCCCCGGCATGGTCGGCTTCGGGATCGGCGGGTTCGTCTACGGCCCGTTCACCGCGATCTGCACGGCCCTGTTCCAGAAGAGCGCCCCGGCGGAGCACCTGAGCCAGGTACTCGCGTTCCGGGGCGCCCTGATCTCGCCGGCCGCGGCGCTCGGCACGGCCGTCGGCGGGCCGCTGGTGGGTGCGATCGGCGGCCGGCAGACGATGCTGGTCTCGGCCCTGGCGACGATCCTGTTCGGGGTACTGCTCGCGCTGGCCTCCCTGCCCACCCTGCGCCGGCGCTGACCGCCCCGGTGGCCGTCCACGCCACCGGGGCGGTCCCCCGCGCCCGTCCCTCTCCGGCCAGGCTCCCGGCTGGCCGGCCGGGGACCTAGCGCCAGGTGACCGCGACCGGCAGGCGGCGCGCCCCGGTCATCACCCGCGCGTCGTACAGGTCGGCGTCGGGGCCGACCGCGAACTCCGGGCACTCCTCCAGCAGCATCGCCGTCGCCAACCGGGCCTCCAGCCGGGCCAGCGGCGCGCCGATGCAGAAGTGGATGCCGTGCCCGAAGCTCAGGTGCGGGTTGGGGTTGCGCCCGGCGTCGAACCGGTCGGCCCCCGCGAACTGCCGCTCGTCCCGGTTGGCCGACGCCAGCCACAGGTTGAGCACCTGACCGGCCCGGATGTCCCGGCCGGCGAGCGTCACGTCGGTCCTCGCGAGCCGGACCAGGCGCGGGAACGGCGTCCGGACCCGGAGCACCTCCTCCAGGGCCGTCGCCAGGCCCGTCGGGTCGGCCCGCAGCGCCGCCGTGGCGTCCTGGTGGGCGTCGAGGGCCATCACGGTGTTCCCGAGCAGCAGGGTGGTCGTGATGTGCCCGGCGATGAGCAGCAGGCCGACGAAGCCCACGATCTCCTCGTCGTCGAGCCGCTCGCCGTCCACCTCGGCCGCGATCAGGGTGCTGGTCAGGTCGGTGGTGGGCGCCGCGCGCCGGGCCCGGATGTGGTCGAGCAGGTACGCGTTCATCTCGCGGACCGTCGCGCCCACCGCGTTCAGGGTGGCCTCGTCGGGCATCAGCTGCTCGGGCCGGGCGTCGCTGAGCAGCCCGTCGGCCCAGCGCCGGAACGCGGCCCGGTCGTCGGCGGGCACGCCCAGCAGCTCGGCGATGACGATCACCGGCAACGGGTACGCCAGGTCGGCGACCAGGTCGAACGCTGAGGCGCCCCGCACGGTGTCGAGGAGTTCCCGGGTCACCTGGTCGATCCGGGGCGCCAGCTCGGCGACGATCCGGGGCGTGAACGCGCGGCTGACGAGCCGGCGGAGCTTGAGGTGCCGGGGCGGGTCCATCCCGACGAAGCTGCCCTTGGCGAACAGCTCCAGGTCCTCCTGCGGCGGGATGAGGGCGCTGAGGTCGGACGAGAACGTGCCGGGATCGGCGAGCACGGCCGACACCTCGGGGTAGCCGAACACGTGCCAGGCGCCGAACGGGCCGTCCCAGCTCACGGGCTCGGAGCCGCGCATGTGGTGGAACCAGTCGAGCAGATCGGCGGGATGGGAGGACTGTTGCGCGAAGGTTGCCGTCATCGCGGTACCTCTTCCTTTTTAGACCTTTATAGACGACAAGTCCTCAGCACGCATCGAGGTTTCACCATGGCTCGAAAGCTTCCGTCGGCCGGCCCCCCGGGGCATACTGCGGGGCATGCCCGTCCGCGTGCAGTTCACCCTCGCCCTGCTGCTCGTCGCGTTCGGCGGGGCCGTCCTCGCCATGCCGGCCGGTTTCGAGGGGCCGCCGCTGGTCGACCTCGGCACCGGGCACGCCGTGTCCCCGCTGGACCTGGTGGGCGCGGTGCCGCTCGCGATCGGCGGTACGTGGCTGGAGATCCTGATCGTCGTGCGGCTGCCCCGGCTCCGGCTCGGCCCGCGTACCCTGCTGGGCCTCGGTTTCGCCGCCGGCCTGGGCCTCGGGCTCGTCCTGGCCTCGGTCTACCAGGGCTACTGGTGGTGGGCCATCGGCGCGGGCGCCTTCGCGGTGGTCCTCGCCGGCCTCACGGTCCGCGCCCTGACCACGACGGAGACGACCGCCGCCGTGGAGACGACCGCCGACCCCTCGCCGGGCGAGTCGCCGACGGCCGACCTACCGGCGGCCGGTGCCGTGCCCGCGACGGGTGGCTCTCCCGCCGCCCGGCCGGCCGACGGGGCCGCTCCGGCCCGGGTGGCCACGGCTCCCCGGCACGAGGTCCCGGCGGTCACCCCGGTGGTCCTGGGCGACCCGGCACCGGCGGCCCCCGGTGCCGGGTCAGCCCCGGAGCCTGCCCGGCCGGGCCGCCGGAGCAGGAAGAAGGAATCGCCGGACGAGTTCACCCTCGGCCTGGGCGACTGACGACGGCCCGCGCCCCGGGGCCACGGCCTGGCGTGAACGCACGGCGCCCTGGGGCCACGGCCGGGCGCGAACGGACGGCGCCCGCGACCATGGCTGGCCGGGGCGCCGGATCCGGGCTCAGACCCTGCTCAGGGCCTTGTCGCTGATCGAGCACACCATCCCGAACCGTTCGGCCCGCCGCCGCGCGAACTCCGTCAGCGCCGGGGTGTCCGCGTAGTCCAGGGCGAACAGGTCGATGTCGAGGTGCAGCAGGCGCTCGGCGTACTGGGCGTGCACCTCCAGGGTCTCCGGCGGCCAGGGCGCGTACCCCTCGTCGGTCCACCGGGCGGAGAACGACTCGAACAGCACCCCGTCGACCAGCTCGCCGAGCTGCGGCAACAGCTCGAAGCCCCGGTTGGCGAGCAGGTACGCGTCCGGCGCCGCCGCCCGCAGGGCCCCGATCAGCGCCAGGGTGTGCGGCAGGTCCTCCGGGTAGGTGAACTCCACGTTGAGGCAGTCGAGGAACAGCCCGTGGAAGCCCGCGTCGAGGGCCGCCGTCGCCTGGCCGAGCACGTGCGCGACCCAACCGGGGTGCCCGACGTGCACGAAGTGCCCGCCCCAGTCGGGGTTGCGGGACGGCCGGTGCCAGGGCGCCGGGTCGGGATCGACGTCCTCGGTGACGCTGAGGTAGCCGAGCAGCCGGACCCCGCCCGCGGCGAGCTCGGCCAGTTCGGCCGGGCGGTAGAAGTCGGGCTGCAGGACGGCGCACCGGTACGTGGTGAGCTTGTCGAGTTCGCCGTCGCCGTAGTAGAAGACGATGTCCTGGCCGACCGAACCGGGCACCCCCGGGCCCCGGGCGATCCCCGGCGAACCGTCCGGGAAGCCCGGCCCCGGGAAGGTTCCCGGGCTCGTGGCCGGGCCCGGGAGGCCGGTACTCACCGGTTGTCCCGGTACCAGTCGAACGTGCGGCGCACGCCGTCCTCCAGGGACACCTTCGGCGCGTACCCGGTGAGGTCGCGCAGTTTGGTCAGGTCCGGGCAGCGGCGGGCCACCGAACCGGCCGGCGCGGGCGCGATCTCCAGTTCCGGCTTGACCCCGGCGATCCCGTGCACCAGCCCGACCAGGTCCCCGATGTTGGTTTCCTGGGTGTCGTCGCCGATGTGCACGATCTGGCCGACCGCCTCCGGGGCCGCCATCAGGAGCACCATGGCCTCGACCGCGTCGTCGATGTAGCAGAAGGCGCGGTGCTGCTCGGACCCGTACACGATGAAGGGGTCCTCGCCCTTGAGGGACCGCAGCGCGAGCTCGGGGACGACGTGGTCCGCGCCCATCCGGGGGCCGTAGACGTTGTGGAAGCGGCCGATCACGGCCGGCACCCCGGAGTGCGCCACCGCGGCCTCGCCCCAGAGCTTGGAGATGGCGTAGGTGAACCGGGGGGCGGTGACGTCCTGGATGTGCAGCGGGACCGTCTCGTCCGTCGGGACGGCGACGACGCCGGCCGTGACCCCGCCCGCGTAGGCCTCGCTGGTCGACGCGAAGAAGAGTTTCGGGCCCGGTTGGATCCAGTCCAGCAAGTGGGACAGCGCGAGCGTGTTGATCCGCAGCACCCGCGCCGGGTCCCGCTCCACGTTGCGCACCCCGACGACCGCCGCCAGGTGGTAGATGTGGTCCCAGCCGTGCGGGATCCGCTCCCACGCGGCCGGGTCGGTCAGGTCCGCCTGGATGATCTCGTAGCCGAGGTCGTCGCGGCCCCGGGAGAAGTCGTCCACCACGGTCACGTCGTGGCCGTCGGCCACGAGGCGGCGGGTCAGGTGCGCGCCGATGAACCCGGCGCCGCCGAGTACGAGGATCTTCATCGGGCCACCGCCGCGGAGGTTCCGGCGACCTCGTAGCCCAGGCCGACGTAGGACACGCCGAAGGACTCGACGACCGCCTCGTCGAGGATCCGCCACGAGTCGTAGACCAGCTTCGGGGTGCCCTCGGCGAACAGGGCCGGGAGGTCCAGGGCCCGGTACATCGGGTGGTCGGTGATCACGAGCACCGCGTCGGCGGCGGCGAAGCCCTCCTGGAGGGTGACCGGCCGGCCCCCGTAGGCCGTGATGACCTCGGGCGTGACCAGCGGGTCGTGGCCGAGCACCTCGACACCGGCGGCCTGGAACACCGGCTGCATGGCCGCGATCGGCGTGCCCCGCATGTCGTCGGTGGGCGGCCAGCCCTTGTACGCCCAGCCGAGCACCAGCACCGTCTTGAGGTCCTGCACGAGGGAGAGCAGCCGGTGCGCGACGTGCACGGGCAGCTCCTCGTTGAGGGCCCGGGCCCGGCCGATCAGGTAGGGGGTGTGCCCCTCGCGCTCGGCGGCCGAGATCAGGATGTACGGGTCCTTGGACAGGCACCCGCCGCCCACGTACCCGGGCTTGGCGATGTCGGGGCGCGGGTAGTCGAGGTTCGTGGCCCGGATGACCTCCAGCGGGTCGAGCCCGAACCGCTCGGCGAGCAGCGCGACCTCGTTGCCGAAGGCGTAGATCACGTCGGTGTGGCAGTTGTTGGTGAGCTTGACCATCTCGGCGGCCTCCATGGAGGAGACGGGCACGAGCTGGTTGGCGAGGCCGCCGAACAGTTCGAGGCCCGCCTCCAGGGACCGCTGGTCGAGGCCGCCGATGACCTGGGGCAGCTCGACCAGCTCGCGGAGCGCCTGGCCCTGGATGGTGCGCTCGGGGGCCATCACGACCTTCGCGCCCTCCCACAGCTCGGGGAGCACGACCCGCCGGCTGGTGCCGACCGGGACGGTGCTGCGCACGACGACGAGCGTCTCGGGCCCGCAGACGGCGGCGATGTGCTTCGCGGCGGCGGCGAGGTTGAGCAGGTACGGCTCGTGGGTGGTCTCGTCCACGGGGGTGGACACGCAGATGATGGCCGCGTCGACCCCGTCGGCGGGCAGCTCGGACTCGACGTGGATGGTCTTCCCGACGAACTCGGCGAAGACCTCCTCGCAGCCCGGCTCGAAGATGTGCGGCTTGCCGGCGGCCAGGGACTCCAGCACGGCCGGCTGGGTGTCCACGCCGAACACGGTGAAGCCCTTGCGGGCCAGCGCGGCGGTGAGGGTGAGCCCCACGTAGCCCATGCCGATGACGCCGATCCGTTTCATTCGCAGCTCCTGGTTAAGGTGTCGAGTGCTCGGGTGGTCACGTAGCCGGCGAAGCCCTCGGCCGCGTAGCTCGCGCACGCCTTCCGGATGTTCTCGGGGCGGGTGGCGTAGTCGACGGCGAGGACGAGCTTGCCGGCCTTGCGCAGTTCACGGGTCTCCGCCAGGTTCTCGGGGCAGAAGTCCTCGTCGCACGGCTTGTCGGTGGCGAGGAAGAACAGCTCCTCCATGCCGATGCCGTCGATGGCCTCCGTGTAGCCGGAGTATTTCCGCAGCTCCGGGGAGTTCTGCGGGAAGATCAGGAGCTGTTGGGAGTACTTGGCGATCCGCACGATCAGGTCCGCCATCTTCCGGCCGAGCGTCTCGCGCGTCTCCCCCTTGACCAGCTTGAGGTCGATCTCCTCGTAGGCCAGCGGCGTGTCGAGGTAGACCCCGTCGAAGCCGGCGCGGGCCGCCTGGTCGAGGCGCGGGCGGACGACCTTGTCCCACCACGCGGCCTCCCAGTAGCGGACGAAGAACTCCTCGGGCCAGTCGTCCCACCGGTTGAGGACCAGATCCTTGACTCCGGGGTACTCCGGCCGGAAGTTCTCGATGGAGCCGATCTCGAAGTACGCCAGGACGGTCTTCCCGCTCCTCTTCAGCGCGGCGACCTCCTCGGCGCGGAAGTAGTCGGTCTTCGCGTCGCGGGCCAGGTCGATCACCGCGAGCTGACCGGGGGCCTTGGCGACGTCCTCCAGGGTGCCGCCCGGGTAGTTCTGCAACTGGTACACCCAGGAGCTGATCTTCGGGGTGGCCGGCTTCGGCCGGGGGCTCGCGCCCGGGCTCGTCGTGTGCAGATTCCCCTGGTCGGAGGGGTTGGCACCGGAGGCGGGCGGGTCGACGGCCGTCGGGGTCGCCCGGGGCGTGCCGCCGGCGGTGGAGGTGCAGCCGGCGACGCTCAGGACGAGCAGGAGGGCGAGGCAACGGCGCATGTCACATCCCTGGAGGGCGTTAACTAACCGCGACCACAGTCACACTCACAGCGTCGTCAGGCAACTCCCGAACCAGACATAAGCACCTCAAAGACCTGTCGGAAAGACGCCAGCCCGGCATTGAATAGATTGGGCACATGTGGCGTAGCTGGGAACAGGTCCACGAGACCGTCGAGCCGGTGTTCTGGCGCGACGGTCACCTCGTCGTGGCCGGGCCGGCGGAAGTGCGGAAGGTTCTCGCCGACCCCGACACGTACCGGCCGGACAACGCGCTCGACGCCGTCACCCCGATGTCGGTGGCCGTGATGCGGGTCCTGGCGAAGTACCGGTTCAAGCTGCCGGCCACCCTCGCCAACAACGGCACCGACTCGCACCCCATGATCCGGGGCGCCGTGTTCGACGCGATGCACCCGGCCCGGGTCGAGGCGCTCCGGCCGTGGCTGACCGGCATCGTCCGCCGCCGGGTCGCCCCGCTGATGCGCCGGCTGCGCGCCGGGGAGGCCGTCGACCTGCACGCCTCGCTCACCACGGACCTGCCGCTGCTGGTCCTCGCCCGACTGATCGACCTGCCGGTGGCCGACGTCCGCCGGGTCAAGGACTTCTCCGCCGCCGCCCTGGAACTCTTCTGGGCCCCGCTCCCCCTCGACCGCCAGCTGCTGCTCGCCGACAAGGTCGGCCAGTACCACCGCGAGCTGCGGGAGATCGCCCGGACCGGCCCGGGGCTCGCCCGCGACCTGCGCGAGGCCGGCCTCACCGAGAACGAGGTCACCGCCGCGCTGTTCTTCCTGCTCGTCGCCGGCCAGGAGACCACCTCGCAGTTCCTGACCCTGCTGCTGCACCGGCTGGCGGAGGAGGGCCTGCCCGACGGGTACGACACGGCGGACGTCGTCGAGGAGGGCCTGCGGCTCGACCCGCCGATCCCGACGTGGCGGCGCCTCGCGGCCCTACCGTCCACACTGTCCGGTGTCGACGTACCCGTCGGCACGTCGGTCCTCCTGTGGCTGGGCGCGGCCGGCCGGGCGGTGGCCGCCGACCCGCACGCGATGGTGCCCGGCCAGCGCGGCTCGCGCCGGCACCTGGCCTTCGGGGCGGGCGCGCACCGGTGCGTGGGCGCGCAGCTGGCCCGGATGGAGGCGGCCGTGGTCCTCGACGAGGTCGCGCCGCTGCTGAGGCGGTCGACGGTCGTCACGGCGCCGAGCTTCCCGGCGAACCTGTCGTTCCGGATGCCGGACACCCTCGTGGTGCGGAGCACGGACCCGGCTCCGGCCCGGCGGACCGGTGCGGCCCCGCGCACGGATCCGGCCCGGCCGACGGGCCCGGTCTGACGCGTGGATCCGGCCGCGCCCACGGACGCGGTCTGCCGCCCGGATCTGGCCCACCAGACGGATCTGGCCCGACACACGGGTGTGGCGCGGCGCCCGGAAAGATAGAGTCGCGTAACTACAAGACGGTGAACGGGGACCGGGGTGTGGCCGTGAGAGCGCTCCGCCGGGACGGGGATGTGGCGAAGAAGGGCGCGTGCCGCACCCGAGGGAGCGGGTGCGGCACGCGGCGAGCTGGGCGGGGACTCCGGAATCCCCGCCCAACCCTTCCCTTTGGCAACCGAGCTACACCCCTACCCCTCAGTGGAAGCGCGCTCGGTGACCGACCCGGCGACACGCAACGCCGGGCTCATCTCCGCGATCGGTGCCACCGGGACCGGCGGTGGTGCGGTGATCGCGGTGAAGAACGGCAACAGCCTGGCCACCTGGGCCATGGCGGGCCACAGGGGCACGGTGCGGGCGACTGGGAGAAACGCCGGCGCCGGACCCCGATCGGTCGGTGCGGAACGGGGTCGCATCCTTGTTCCGCCTCCAATCCGATCTTATTGGACGATCTGTCCAACGAGATTGGACACTACTGCGACATGTCGGCGGCCCGCAAGGGGTCTACAGGAGTAACCTTTGTTATCTGCTAATCGAGTCGGCATCCCGAGGCCCCGTTGAACGCATTGCAGCAGCTCATCCGCTCAAGGATGGAGGATCGCCGATGGTCGTACGGCGATGTCGCCCAACGCGGCGGACTGCCTCGCTCCACCGTGCACCACATCGCGACCACTGACCGACTCACCCGCCCTCCGAATCCGACCACCCTGGAACGCCTGGCCATCGGCCTCGAGGTGCCGCTCGACACCGTCCGCGCCGCCGCCGCCGACGCCGCGGGGCTCAGCACGTGGCACCAAACGGTGACCGACCCCGAGATCGACGTCCTAGTGGCAGGACTCACACAACTGAGTCCCCAGGACCGCAGACACGTCCAGGCGCTGGTGGAGTCGCTTCTGGACGATGAACGCCGTCGCAACGATCTTTCCTGACGTCGATTTCATCCGGGTAACCCTTACGTAACAACCCGTTATGGGCTTACGGTAGTCGGTGTGAGCGCCGATCTCCGTTAGGGGGAGCCGATGCGGGTCGTGCGCTGTTCGACATTGCCCGTGCTGGTGCGGATCGCCGACCGGGACGACGTCCTGGTCTCCGTACCGGCATGTCTGTCGACAGAGGACGTACTGTCGCTGGCCTTTCTCGTGCTGTGCCGCGAGGAGTACTGCGAGTTGAGCCGAGAGCTCGCCCTGGGAGTGGGCGAGCTCGTTGTGGGACGGGCGTCAGAGTGACCGCAGGTCGAGGAAGTGCCAGACGAGGGATTCGTGGTCCCCTGTCGACCAGCACAGGACGCCGTCACGGACCAGCACTCCGTAGGCCGTGGACTCCACGCGCACGGCCCTGCGGAGCGCGATGTCGTACAACCACACCGTGAGAGCCGAGCCGGTCGCGTTGGACACGCCCGGGGTCGAGTACACCTCGTAGCGGTCCAACGGGGCCGGACCGAAACCCAGCGGAGACGCGTCGGATCCCCCGATCCGGCGCGCTTCCGTGCCGTCCGTCCGGCGCAGCTCGAACTCCCCGCCGCCGTCCGCCCGGGTCGTCACCGACCGGCACCACACCGGCGAGCAGGTCAGCTGCTGTCCCGGGGTGCCCTGCTGCGGCCTTCGCTCGCCGGTGACCAGGTTGGTCACCTCCATGGGCCGCCCCGGCGCGGACACCACCCACGGCCACGCGGACAGCACCACGTTGCCGGGCACCGCGCGGGTCGTCACCGGGCCGCCGTCGACCGGCACCGACCGGATCTCCGTGTCCGCCTCGCCGACCGCCGCCGCCCAGCGCACCTGGCCCTCGGCGACCTGGAGGTCGTAGCCGGTGCCGTAGATCAGCGGGCTGCCCGTGTCGGCGGTGAGCTGCCGGGCCGGGCCGCCCGCCCGCGCCGCCGTCCACACCGTGTACCCGACCCGGCCGTCGGCGCCCGACGCGCTGCGCAGCCAGAACAGCGCTTCGGGGGTGGCCGTCACCGCGTCCACGGACTTCGTGCGGTCGGCGGGGGCCAGCTCGCGGTAGCCGCCCGGGGAGCGGAGCACGAACGACGGCGCGGCCGCCTCCACGGCCAGGCTCCCGACCGAGAACCCAGAATCGAGAAACAGCATCGGGGTGTACGACTGCCCGTCCGCCCCCACCGCCGGCAGCGTCCCGGTCACCGCCCGCGGCCACACCGAGGCCACCGTCTCCGGGCCGCCCGGCGGGCGCTGCGGCGACTCCGTGGTGGGCAGCGCGAGCAGTGCCCCGACAGCGATCACGGCGGCGGCCGTACCCACCCGCAGCCTGAGGTCGGTCACGGGGCCGGTACCTGCGGATTCATGCCGCCGAGATTACTCGGGAAAAACAGTTGGCAAGCGGCTGGGCGGCGGCATAACGTAGCCATCGAGACGTTGAGAGGAGGTGGTCCAGAGTTGAGTAAGCATCGGACACATGAGGTGGCTGTCTCCTAGCCGCTGTCCTTCTGGACTCTCGATGGTCGCTGGCCGGACGCGGTGCGGCGACAGAGACAGTCATCTGATCCCCGGGGTGCCGGAGCTTGTCCTCCCGGCCCATACCGCAAGGTATGGAAGCACCCCGGGGATCACCCTTTTCTCCCACCGGTGACGACACCCGGACGGTGAGGCCGAAAACTCCCCCGGGGTCACCACCGAATACCACCGCGACCCGACCGTGCCGGGTTCCAGCCGAATGCCACTTTCCGCACCGACCGGGCCGCAGTTGGGCCGGCCTGGGTGCCGCGAAGTTCGGATCGGCTACCAGAGTGGGGCATAGCGCTCGGCGAAGACGCCCGGGAGGCCGCCGGTGTGCAGGAAGACCGTGGTCGCCTCGGGGTCGAGCGCGCCGCTCCGGAGCCCGTCGATCAGCCCGGCCATCGCCTTGCCCGTGTACACCGGGTCGAGGACCAGGCCCGTGGTCCGGGCCGTCAGTTCGATGGCCGCGAGCGCCGCGCGGGTCGGGACGCCGTAGCCGCCGCCCAGCTGGGAACCGTCCAGGGTCGGGGCGCCCGTCGGGGCCGGGCGGCCGGCCAGCGCCGCCGAGCCCTCCGCCAGCCGGACCAGCCGTTCGCGCAGGTCCCCGAACTCCGTCACCCGCACGCCGTGCACCGCGCCCCAGTCGCCGAGCCCGGCGGCGAGTCCCGCGTGGGTACCCGCCGAGCCCGTCGCCGTGACCACCAGCCGCAGGTCGGGGACCTGGGCGCGCAGCTCGTCGGCCGCCCGGACGTACCCGAGGGCGCCCGTCGGGGAGCTGCCACCGAACGGGACAAGGTAGCCGCCCCGGGCCGCCGTCGCCGCCGCGATCGCCTCCTCCGGCGGGCCCGTGGTCCACTCGACGGTCGCGCCGAGCAGCCGGTCGAGGATCAGGTTGCCGCTGGGCTGGGCCGGCGGGGACCCGGTGAGCACGAGATGACACCCCATGCCGAGGTACGCCGCCGCGGCCGCCGTGGCCCGCGCGTGGTTGCTCTGCGGCCCGCCGCCCGTGACCAGCAGGGTGTGGCCGGCCGCCCGGGCCGCCGCGCACAGGTACTCCAGCTTGCGGGCCTTGTTGCCGCCCCCGGCGAGGCCGGTCAGGTCGTCGCGCTTGATCCACAGGGCGCCGGGGCGCATCCCGATCGCGGCGGCCAACCGGTCCGCCCGTTGTACCGGGGTCGCCCCGGCCGTGAACTCCACCCTCGCGTCCATCCGCCATGTGTACCCCATGTCAGTCGACGGCGAGCAGGATCCCCTCGGTCGGGCGGGCCGGGCCGGAGGCGCGCTGTTCGAGAAGCGTGACCCCGGCGGCGATGTCCAGGAACCATCCGGCCACCTGGTCAAGGGCGGTCCGGAGGTCCCGCCGTATCCCGGCCTGGGCCAGTGCCTCGCCAGCCAGGCACAGCGCGGCTGCCCTGATCCGGGTGGCCAGATCCGGCGTGACGGGCGTGTGCCAGGCGAACACCGGAGCGGACGTCGCCTCGAGCTGACGGCTGACCGCGAGCGCCCACGCCGACTTCGAAGGAGACTCCGACAGTGCCAGGTGCTCAAGGCATACCCGGCGCAGGATGCCGGCCAGGTCCTCCGGGGAAACCGTCCGTGCTGGCACCAGCGGCTCTACGATCCCGCGCAGGTCCTGGGCCAAGGCCGTCGGGGCCAGTTGGGTCAGAGCCCCGGCGGGAGACACGAACTCCCTCGCCATCATCTGGTCCAACGCTTCCGCGTTGCGGTGTCCGAGAATCGCCCGCCGGGCCTCCGCGATGACCCGTCCCATATCTCCGGAGACCAGCTCCTGCCGCTCCGACCTGGCCACCGGCACGTCCAGGTACCCGTCCAGCTGCGCGACGTCGAGGGTGACCGCCTGGGCCGCCGGGGCTTGCTCAGCGGCGACGTTCGCGTGTGCGGCCCGCAGATCCCGGGCGAGCCTGGCGATACCTCCGACCCTGCCGTCCGCGGGCTCGTCGATCCGGTGCCGGACGTAGGCGGCGCCCGGGATGCCGTACTCCTCCGCGGGGAGTAGGCCCCTCAGGAGACCGATGACCAGCTCGACCTGCCCGAGTACGGCCAGCCGTCCGGGGCCCCGCTCCGCCGGGGGTCGATCCCGGTCCACCTGGGCCACCAGTCGCAGGTCCGACAGGCTCCGGACGAGCAACAGGCGTGCGAGCAGGAACCGCGGTTCTTCCAGGTCAAGACCCCACCTGTGCCGGATCTCCTCCGCGGAGACCGTCCACGGATGCGACTGCCCCGGCGGGATCCACAGGGCGGGCCCGCCCGCCGAGGACCGGGCCGAGGTCCAGAGGCTGGGCGGCGCGCCGGCCCCCCGCCCGGCGAAGAGCTCCCGGACGGCGGGGTTCGACGCCTCGGGCTCCGTGGGCAGGCGGCACTGTCGCCCGCCGCCGCTCACCGTGTTGATCCAGACCACGAACTCGGCCGCGAACCCGCCGAGCACGCCCAGAACCGGATGGTCGGGCGTGTCGGGCGTGTACGTCACCCACGCGGGGTCGATCGGCAGGTTCTCCGAGGTGTCGTCCTGGAACAACTGGTAGAGCTTGGCGGGTACGAGGCGCGCGCAGATCGCGTGGTCCCTGGCGGTGTGCACCACGTCCCGCAGGTGCCGGGTGGCCAGCACACCGGCGACCAGACGACGCAGGCCGGAGTCGGCGACCGGTACGACCAGGAGCTTTTCCAGGCGCAGAGCGAGGTCGGGGTCGAGCGGCTCGGTGTCGGTCGCGTGGTCGGCGCAGTCGAAGGCCAGCGCCCAGGCGGTGACCGTCTCACTCCGCAGGCACTCGCGGACCACGGCGCCCGGACCTGTGACCATGGCGTAGAACAGCAGGGTCTCGTGCCACCAGGGGTCATCCACCGGCAGGGTTTCCGGAGGTGCGGCGGACAGGGCCACGGCCGCGAGGTACTCCTGGAAGGTGCGGTGCGTGAACGCGTACCGGTCGATGCCGCTCTCCACGAACAGGCCGTGCAGCCCGGCGAGGTCCAGGAAGTCCTCCGCCGTGATCCGCAGCGCCCGCATGTGCGGCCCGATCTCGTCGAGCACCTGGGCCCGGGTCCAGGTGGTCGCCCGGCCCTCCCGGGTCATGGCCAGGGCCAGGCCGCTGAGCAGGAATTCGGCCTGCTCGACCGGGAGGGGCACCGTGATCCGCTTGTCCTTCTGGCGGTCCTCCAGGACGGTGCGGCAGATCTGCCGGTACAGCTCCAGCCGGCTCTTGGGCAGCGAGCCCCGGTCGCGGTGCACGAAGAACAGCATGGTCAGCAGGAGCGGGTTGCGGGTCAGCGGCCGGAGCCGGGACGCCTCGCCGAGCTGGCGGGACAGGTCGGCGGCCCGCTGGGCGGCGGCCCGGGAGGCGCCGCGCCGGACGACCTCCCCGGAACCGGGCCGCCGGAAGAACCGCCGGAGCGACGAGCGCCGCGCGACCCCGGGCCGGCCGTCCGCCGAGCCGGCGGCGTACGCGTCGACGACGAACGCGTTGACCTGTGCCGTGGTGAACGGTTCGACCTCCAGGACGGCGGCGTCGACCAGGCCGCCCGTCCGGTACCCGTCGGGGCGGGAGGACAGGACGTAGTGGTTGCCGTGCCGGGCGTACCGGAGGATCTGGGTGTTGGCCCAGGTGACGATCGCCGAACGCTCCCCCTCGGTGGCCACCTCGTCGAGGCCGTCGAGCAGGACGACGCACCGCCCGGCGACCAGCAGGTTCTCGAACCAGGCGACCAGCGCGTCGGTCCGGCGCGGCTCCGGGGCGAGGAGCCCGGGCACGGTGCCGCCGGTGAGCAGCGGGGCCTTCGCGCGGCCGACGAGGGTGGACAGCCGGATCGCGGGGTCGGCGACGATCGCGGCGACGTGCTCGCGGAGCGCCAGGAAGATCGGGATCCGGCGGCCGTGGGGTTTCGGGTCCAGGTAGGTCTGGCGGGCGATCCGGCGCAGCAGGGTGCTCTTGCCGCTGCCCGGGCCGCCGAGGACCACGAGGACGGTCTGGTCGGCGTCGCCCAGGTAGCCGGTGATGTCCTGGCGGCGGTCGCCCTCGTTCCGGCCGTCGCGGACCAGGTGCCGGGAGGCGCTGCGCGGGGCGCGGGAGACGAGGCTGACGTCGACGTACACCGCGTCGAGGTCCAGGCCCCGGGCCACCAGGCCGCCGAAGCCCTCCCTGCCCATCGTGCGGGAGTCGGTGAGGACGACCCGGCGGTACCAGGGGCCGAAGCGGGAGAACCAGCGGACCAGGAGCAGCTCCAGCCAGGCGACCAGCCGGGGGCGGAGGTGGCCGAGCAGGTCGGTCGCGAGTTTGCCCAGGCCACCGACGACCAGGGCCACGACGGCGACGACGGTCGGTCCCAGGTACCGGTGGGTGACCGCTCCGGAGATCCACGGGCCGACCACCGGGACCGACGCCGCGCCCGCGCCGAGCGCGACGATCCAGGACGGGAGACTCCTCGGGCTCGCCACGAGAGCATTATGCGCCCGCCCGGCCCTCCACTAGGGACTCCCCACCGACGGAGACCCGACACGGGCCGGGCGGTCCCGGTACCCCGATGGAGGGGTCAGGGGGTGAACCAGGTGGGGGCCGCCGCGCGGAACTCCGTCGGGGGCAGGGCGCCCGCGCCCTCGGGGACGACACCCGCCACCGGGGGCAGGTCCTCGCGGTTGGTGCGGTCGGCCAGCCCGGGTTCGCGCGGCCAGGAGCCGATCACCACGTCGGCGGACAGGCCCCGACGGCCGAGGGCCTCCAGGGTCAGGGCCGTGTGGTTGAGGGTGCCCAGGCCGGCGCGCGCGACGACCACGAGCCGGGCGTCCAGGGCGGCGGCCAGGTCCGCGACGGTCCAGCCGTCCTCGCCGAGCTGCACGAGCAGGCCGCCCGCGCCCTCGATCAGGACCAGGTCCTCGTCCAGCGCGGCGACGGCCTCGACGACCGTCTTCATGGGCAGTTCCGGCAGGCCCGAGGTGCGGGCGGCGGTGCGCGGGGCGAGCGGGTCGGGGTAGCGGGCGAGTTCCAGGACCCGCACCCCGGCCAGGCGGGCCACGGTCTCCGCGTCGGACTCCTCGCCCGGGGCCAGGCCGGTCTGCGCCGGCTTGACCATCACGACCCGCTGGCCCTCGGCGGCGGCCTTCGCGGCCAGCGCGGCGGTGACGACGGTCTTGCCGACGCCGGTGTCGGTGCCGGTCACGATCAGGGTGCGCACGCGGTCACCACCTCCAGAGCACGATCGAAGTCATGGCGGGGTACGCCCGCGTTGATGGTCAGTCTCAGCCGCGCCGTGCCGTCCGGGGTGGACGGTGGCCGGAAGCAGCCGACCGCGACGCCCTTGTCCCGGCACGCGGCGGCCCAGTCGACGGCGGCCTGCGGGGACGGGGCGGGCACGGACAGCACCCCGCCGGCCGGTACGCCGGGCAGGTCGAGTGCCTCCGACGCGGTGGCCGCCCGGGACCGCAGCTCGTCGCGCGCGATGTCGAAGCCCCGCGCGAGGCCCACCGCGGCCCGGGCCCCGGCCATCACGGCCGGCGGCGGGGCGGTGTCGTAGATGAAGGTGCGGCCCGTGTCGACCAGGTGCCGGCGGACGGCGGCCGGGGCGAGGACGACCCCGCCGGCCGCGCCGAGCGACTTGGACAGCGTCGCGGTGACGATCACGTCGGGTTCGCCGGCCAGCCCGGAGTCGGCCGGGCCGCCCGCGCCGCGCGGTCCGATCACGCCGAGGCCGTGCGCGTCGTCCACGACGAGGATCGCGCCCGCGTCCCGGCACGCGCGGTGCAGGTCGGCGAGGGGCGCGAGGTCGCCGTCCACGGAGTAGATGGACTCCACGATGACGAGGGCGCCGGGGCGCAGGTTCGCGGCGACGTACGCGACGTCGTTGTGCGGGGCGACCAGCGGGGTCAGGCCGGTCGCCCGGACGCCGTCGATCAGGGACGCGTGCGCGTGCGCGTCGATGATCAGCTGGGTGTCCCTGCGGGCCAGGCCCTTGATCACGCCCAGGTTCGCGAGGTAGCCGGAGGAGTAGACGAGCGCCGTCTCCGCGCCGGTCCACGCGGCCAGTTCGGACTCCAGCAGCTCGTGCTCGGGGGTGCCGCCCCGGACGAGCCGGGAACCGGTCGCGCCCAGGCCGTACTCGGCGAGGGCCCGGGCCGCCGCCGCGATCACCACGGGGTGCCGGGACAGACCCAGGTAGTCGTTGCCGGCCAGGTCGACGGCCGCAGGGTCGCGGGCCGTGACCGTGCGGCTGAGGCCGGCCTTGGCGCGGAGTTCGGCCTTGCGGACGAGGCGGGCCCAGGTCACCGGGCGTCTCCCGTCGGGCCCCGGCGGACGCCGTCGGCGCGGACGCGGCGGCCAGCGAGGGTGGGGGCGGGGTGGGTGGTGCTCCGGGCGCCGCTGTGGGTGAGGCTGCGGGGCGCGGGGGTCTCCCGTTCCGCGAGGACGGTGTCGTTCGCGGCGGGGGCGTGGTCGGGCGCGGCGGGGGCCTGCGGGGTGTGGTCGGGTGCGGCGGGGCCAGCGGACGGGGCTACCCGCGCGGCGGCGGGAGCGGTCCGGGCCGGCTGGTCCGGAGCGGACGAGGTGGTCCGGGCCGCGCCGACGGGTGTGGTCCGCGTCTTGCCGGGCCGGGGCCGGTCGGCCGGGCGGGCGGAGGCGCCGCGCAGGGCCACCGGGATCTCCGCGAGCGGGGTCACGTGCTCCGGCGCGACGCGGGGCCGGGGCACGACGGAACCAGTCGACGCGGGCCGGGGCACGGCGGACGCGGCCGACACGGGCCGGGGCACGGCGGACCCGGCCTGCGCAGGCTGTGGCACGGCGGACCCTGCCGACGAGTGCCGGGACGGGAAGGTGTGTCCGGCGGCGCTCAACGGACGACCTCGTCGATCGCCTCGGCGAGGGCCCCGACCATCAGGTCCTGTTCCGCCTCGCCCAGGGTCAGCGGCGGCATCAGGATCACGGTGTCCCCGAGGGGCCGCAGCCACACCCCGCGCCGGCGGGCCGCCCGGCACACCTCGAAGCCGGTCCGGTGCCGCACGTTCGCGACCTCCACGCCGATCATCGCGCCGAGCTGGCGGATCTCCACGACGCTGTCGCGGTCGCCGACGGGCTTGAGCAGGTCCGCGAGCCGGGCGCCGAGGACGGCCACCTGGCCGGGGAGGTCGCGCTCGACGGCGAGGGTCAGGTTGGCGTTCGCGGCGGCGCAGGCCAGGGGGTTGGCGGTGTAGGTGTGGCCGTGGAAGAAGGTCTTCTCGGGGGCGCCGAGGAAGGCCGAGTACACCTCGTCGGTGGCCAGGACGGCCGACAGCGGCAGGTACCCGGCGGTGATGCCCTTTCCGCAGGTCAGCAGGTCGGGGGTGATCCCGGCGTGCTGGTGCGCCCACATGGGGCCGGTCCGGGCGACGCCGGTGGCGACCTCGTCGACCATGAGCAGCGCGCCGTACTTCGTGGCCAACGACCGCGCGGCCCGGAGGAACGACGCGTCGTAGGTGAGCATCCCGGCGGCGGCCTGGACCATGGGTTCGAGGACGATGGCGCACACCTGGTCGCCCTGGGCGGCCATCACGGCCTCCAGCTCGGCGATCACCTCAAGGGCCCGGGCGGCAGGGGTCTGGCCGGGAGCCCGCAGCCCCGGGGAGCCCACGGTGGCCGTCTTCAGGAGCAGCGGCCGGTACGTGGCGTGGAACAGCTTCATCCCGCCGACGGACACGGCGCCGAGGGTGTCCCCGTGGTACGCCTCCGACAGGTGCACGAACAGCGGCCGGGGCTGCCCGCTCTGCACCGAGTACTGGTACGCGATCTTCAGCCCGGCTTCCACGGCCGAAGAGCCGTCGCCCGCGTAGAAGACCTTGTCCAGGCCGGGGGTGAGGGCGAGCAGCTTCTCGGCGAGTTCGATGCCGGGGGTGTGCGTGGCGCCCAGGAAGGTGGAATGGTCGAGTTTGCCCAGCTGGGCGATGATCGCGGCGTCGATCTCCGGGGTGCGGTGCCCGAAGGTCGTGACCCACAGCGACGAGACCCCGTCGAGGTACTTGTTGCCGTCCGTGTCGAACAACCACGGCCCCTCGGCCCGGTCGACTACGGTCGGCTCATCTTCCAGCCACATTCCGTGCTGGGTGAAGGGATGCCAGACGCTTGCGGCATCGCGACGGAGCCAATCAGACACGTGTGCCCCCACTTGTGTGCTCCCCACAGGATCGCTTGTAGGGTAACGCCATGTCTGATGTCCTCGCGCGGGCCCGCCGCGAAGTACTGCCCACCGGCGTCGGCCTGGACGAGGCCGGTGTCCTCGAGGTCCTCGAGCTGCCCGACGACCAGCTCCCCGACGCCCTCCAGCTCGCGCACGAGGTGCGGATGGCCTGGTGCGGCCCGGAGGTCGAGGTCGAGGGCATCGTGTCCCTCAAGACCGGCGGCTGCCCCGAGGACTGCCACTTCTGCTCCCAGTCGGGGCTGTTCCAGTCCCCCGTGCGCAGCGTGTGGCTCGACATCCCCGAGCTGGTGAAGGCCGCGCAGCAGACCGCCGCGAGCGGGGCCAGCGAGTTCTGCATCGTCGCCGCCGTGCGCGGCCCGGACGCCAAGCTGATGAAGCAGATGCGCGACGGCGTCAAGGCGATCAAGGAGGCCGTGGACATCCAGGTCGCCGCGTCGCTGGGCATGCTCAACCAGGAGCAGGTCGACGACCTGGTGGACATGGGCGTGCACCGGTACAACCACAACCTGGAGACCTGCAAGTCGCACTTCCCCAAGGTCGTCACCACCCACTCGTGGGAGGAGCGCTGGGAGACGCTGCGCATGGTCCGGGAGTCGGGCATGGAGGTCTGCTGCGGCGGCATCCTCGGCCTCGGCGAGTCCCTGGCGCAGCGGGCCGAGTTCGCGGCACAGCTCGCGGAGCTCCAGCCGCACGAGGTCCCGCTGAACTTCATCAACCCGCGCCCCGGCACCCCGCTGGAGGAGCTGCCGCTGGTCGAGACGTCCGACGCGCTGCGGGCCATCGCCGCGTTCCGGCTGGCACTGCCGAAGACCATTCTGCGGTACGCGGGCGGGCGCGAACTGACCCTCGGCGACCTGGGTACCCGTGACGGCCTGCTCGGCGGCATCAACGCCGTGATCGTCGGCAACTACCTGACGACGCTCGGCCGGCCCGCCGACGAGGACCTGAGCCTGCTCGTGGACCTCAACATGCCGATCAAGGCCCTGAACACGACCCTGTGACGGGGTCGGGAGGAGTCGCGGTGCTGAAGTGGTGTGACCACTGCGGGCTGGCCGCCGCCGAGGGCGGCCACGAGGCGTGCTCGCGGGCCCGGGAGATGGAACCGCCCCGGTTCTGCCCGGAGTGCCGGCGGCGGATGAAGGTCCAGGTGCTGCCGGCGGGCTGGTCGGCTTCCTGTGTGGAACACGGCGTGACCAGCAACACGCCAGCTCAGTGACGGGATGACGGGACGCGGCCGGTAGTTTGAGCGCTCAACCGCTCGGTGAGGCCGCCCCGTCGCCGTTTCGGACCACCGCGCCGTGCCTTCACTCTAGGATCCATGTCATGCCTCGTGCCCGTCTCGCCCTCGCTGTGGGCTCCGCCGCCCTGCTCGCCCTCGCCGGTTGCGGCACCGCCGCCGACAAGAAGTCCGACACCAAGCCGGACGCTTTCGGGTGTACGGCGGACAAGCTGCCCACCCTCGCGAAGGGCAAGCTGACGATCGGCACCGACAACCCGGTCTACGGCCCGTGGTTCGTGGACAACAAGCCGGAGAGCGGCCAGGGCTTCGAGTCGGCCGTGGCGTACGCGGTGGCCGACAAGCTCGGGTACCCGAAGGATTCGGTCGTGTGGACCCGGGTCACCTTCAACGCGGCGATCGCGCCCGGCCCGAAGGCGTACGACTTCGACATCAACGAGTTCTCGATCACCGAGGACCGGCGCAAGGCCGTCGACTTCTCCACCGGGTACTACGACGTGAAGCAGACCGTCATCGCCCTGAAGAGCTCCAAGATCGCGGGCGCGAAGTCGATCGCGGACCTCAAGGGCGCCAACCTCGGCGCGCAGGTCGGCACGACCAGCTACAAGGCCATCACCGACGTGATCAAGCCGACGGACAAGCCGGGCGTGTACAACAACAACGACGACGCGAAGGCCGCCCTGGCCAACGGCACGCTCGACGGCCTGGTCGTGGACCTGCCGACCGCGTTCTACATGACCGGGGCCGAGATCAAGGACTCCCTGATCGTCGGCCAGCTCCCGCCGCTGCCGGGCGTGCAGCAGGAGCAGTTCGGCCTGGTGCTCGACAAGGGTTCGAAGCTGACGAGCTGCGTGAGCCAGGCCGTCGACCAGCTGCGCAGCAACGGCAAGCTCGCCGAGCTGGCCAAGCAGTGGCTCGCCGGCGCGGACGGCGCCCGCGAACTCTCGTGACGTACCAGCCCAGCGGGCTCCAGCTCGAACGGGTCGCCTACAAGAGGTCCCGGGCGCTGCGGTCGGTGCTGATCGCGGCGGCGTCCACGGTCGTGCTCGGCACCGGGCTGGTCGTGGCCGTCACCGGCTCCCCCGGGTGGCAGAAGGTCAAGGAGACGTTCCTCGACCTGGACACCGCCCGGTCCGCGCTGCCGGCCGTGCTCGACGGCCTGGTGCTCAACCTGTGGCTGCTGCTGTTCTGCGCGGCCGGGGCCCTGGCGCTGGGTCTGCTGGTCGCGGTGGTCAAGACCCTGCGCGGGGCGGTGTTCTTCCCGGTCCGGGCGCTGGCGACCCTGTACACGTACGGGTTCCGGGGCATGCCGCTGATCATCGTGCTGTACGTGCTCTGCTACGGCGTGCCGGGCCTGCGGTTCGAGTGGACGCCGCCCGTGGTGGTGCTCGGCGGGTTCGCGATCGTGATCACGTACGCGGCGTACATCGCCGAGGTGTTCCGGGCCGGCATCGAGTCGGTGCACCCGAGCCAGCGGGCCGCCGCGCGCTCCCTGGGCCTGACCTACTGGCAGACCATGCGGCACATCGTGCTCCCCCAGGCGGTGCGCCGGGTGGGGCCCGCGCTGCTCAACGACCTGGTCGCGTTGCAGAAGGACGTGGGACTGGTGTCCATCGCCGGGGTGATCGACGCGGTGCGCGCGGCCCAGATCGAGGTCGCGACGAGCTACAACTTCACGCCGTACATCGTGGCGGGTCTGATCTTCGTGCTGCTGGCCATCCCGCTGATCGCCGTGACCGACTGGGTGACGCTGCGGGCGGCCCGGCGGCAGTCGGCGGGAGGCACCTCGTGAACCCTGTGCTGAGCTGCGTGGACGTCCGCAAGACCTTCGGGCCCAATGTGGTACTCGACGGGTTGTCCCTCGACGTGGGCGAGCACGAGGTCGTCGTACTCATCGGGGCGTCCGGCTCTGGCAAGTCGACCCTGCTGCGGTGCGTGAACCTGCTGGAGGACATCGACGACGGCGCGATCCGGCTGGACGGCGAACACATCACCGACCCCCGGGTGAACCCGGACGTGGTCCGGCAGCGGATCGGGATCGTGTTCCAGTCGTTCAACCTGTTCCCGCACATGAGCGTGCTGGACAACATCACCCTGGCCCCGGTCCGGGTGCACAAACTGCCCCGCCGCGAGGCCGAGGACAAGGCCCGGGAGCTGCTCGACCGGGTGGGGCTCGCGGACCGGGCCGGCGAGTACCCCGACCGGCTGTCCGGCGGGCAGCAGCAGCGGGTCGCGATCGTCCGCGCCCTGGTCAACGCGCCCCGGCTGCTCCTGCTCGACGAGGTCACCTCGGCGCTGGACCCGGAGCTGGTCGGCGAGGTACTGACCATGATCAGGGACCTGAAGAACGACGGCATGACCATGGTGATCGCCACCCACGAGATGGGCTTCGCGCGGCAGGTCGCCGACCGGGTGTGCTTCCTGCACCGGGGCAGCGTCCTGGAGTCCGGGCCGCCGTCGCGGGTGCTGGGGTCGCCGACCGAGGAGCGCACCCGGCAGTTCGTGCGACGGATCATCGAGGCGGGACGACTGTGAAGCTGAAGCTGGATCTGCACGACATCTTCAACAAGGGCCGCGACATCGAGCGGTCGTTGCAGGACATCATCAACCAGGCCGTCGAGAAGAAGGCCACCAGCGTCGAGATCATCCCGGGGAAGGGGTCCGGGGCGCTGAAGAAGACCGTGCTGCGGTTCCTGGAGCGCAAGGACATCAAGGCGCTGTACCACCGGGTGGAGAAGGACTCCGACAACTTCGGCCGGCTGTTCGTGCACTTCAAGTGGAAGGGCAAGGGCAAATAGCCGACGGGTACGGGTCCCCCGGCGCGCGGCCCGGGCGCGGTCCCCGGTGACCGGCTAGCGCATCGCGACCCGGCGGGCCGTCGGGGTGCCGATCCGCAGAGTCTCGTCGATCACGTCGCGGAGCACCTTCGGGGCCGGGGCCTCGGCGAGCAGCGTGACGGTCTTGGCCGCGCCGTCGAGGTAGGAGACGGTCACCTCGTAGTTGAACCGGTCGCAGCACAGGTCGGGGCGGCTGTAGGTGGGGGCGAGCGCGCGGAACCCGGGACCGCCGGCCAGCTCCAGGACCCGGGGGGCGTCGACGTGCGCCGTCCACCGGCTGAGGGTCACGGTGCGGTCGACCCCGGCGAAGCCACCGGTCTGGCGGACGGCGACCTGGTAGGCGCCGGTGGCGCGGAACCGGGGCAGGCCGGGGGCCGCCGGGGCGGGGGTGGCCGCGCCGACGACGAGCAGGGCGGTCAGGAAGGTGACGATACGGGCGATCATGACTGGTATAACAGGAATGGTCCCCGACGGACACGGGCCAGGGGCCGCCGGCACGATGCGGGCAGGGTCCGGTGCGGCCGGCACGACGCGGTCCGGTGCGGACCGGGGTCAGGCGCGGCGGGCGACCTTGAGGGCCCAGCCGATCAGCGGGAGCTGGAGCGGCAGCCGGCCGTAGGCGATGGCCCTCGCCTTCGGGGAACCGCCCCGCGCGTCCACCGCCATCTGCACGTTCGCCGGGAACACGGCCGCGAACAGCCCCGCCGCCGCGTAGCTCCCCGCGCGCCGGGTGGCGGGCAGCGCGACGCTCGCGGCGACGGCGAGCTCGGCGACCCCGCTGGCGTAGGTCCAGAACCGGGGGGAGCCGGGCAGCGCGCGGGGCACGATCCGGTCGAACGGCCGCGGCTTGAGGAAGTGCAGCGCGCCCATGCCGGCGAGCAGGCCGGCGAGTGCCAACGCGGATCGATCCTTGGTCATGACGTCAGGGTACTGGCATGATCGGCCGATGCGCCGGGTCCTCCTTCTGTCCGTCACCATGCTGGTGACGCTGCTCGCCGGGCTGGTCAACGTGCGGCTGTACGCGCCGAGTCCGTTGGAGCGCCGCACGTCCGACGTGGTGGCCGAGGCGGTGTCCCGGCTGGAGTACCTGCGGGGCACGCTGGAGGACGGGGCCGCCGGGGACGCCCAGGGACTCTTCCCGGAGGGGTACTTCTTCTCCTACGAGCTGTACGGGCTGAGCTGGGTCAACGTGGGGCTGCGCTCGCCGGTACACCAGAAGAGGGCTCTTTCCGAGGCCCGCTGGGCGCTGGCGCACGTGGACTCCGACGCCGGCCGGGCCCCGTTCTCCCCCAACCTGTCCCCCGCCTACGGCGCGTTCTACGTCGGCTGGTCGAACTGGCTGCGCGGCGGGATCGTGAAGCTCTCCGCCGACCCGGCCGCGCCGGAACGGCCCCAGCTGGCGGCCGAGACGAAGCAGCTCGCCGAGGTGCTGCTGGCCAGCCCGACGCCGTTCCTGCCGTCGTATCCGGGGCAGGCCTGGCCGGTGGACTCGGTGGTGGCGGTGGCGTCCCTGGCGCTGGCCGACGAGGTGGACGCGGGCGACTACGCGAACGTGATCGGCCGGTGGCTGGCGGCGTCCGACGAGCGCCGCGACCCGGCGACCGGGCTGCTGCCGCACACGACCGACCCGGTCAGCGGCCGGCCGCTGGAGGGGGCGCGGGCGACGTCGCAGGTGGTGGCGCTGCGGTTCCTGGCGGAGCTGGACCCGGCCCGGGCGCGCAAGGACTGGACGGTGTTCCGGGAGACCTTCGCCTCGACGGTGCCGGGGGCGCCGGGGATCCGGGAGTACCCGCGCGGGAGTTCCGGCGGCGGCGACGTGGACTCGGGGCCGCTGGTGTTCGGGCTGTCGGCGTCGGCGAGCGCGGTGGGGCTGGGCACGGCGGTGCTGTTCGGGGACCAGCGGACGGCGGCCGAGCTGTCCGGGCTGGCGGAGGCGACCGGGTTCCGGGTGGGCGACCGGTATCTCGGCGGGCTGGTGCCGATCGGGGACTCGTTCATGGTGTGGTCGACGACCACGACGGGATGGGTGTCCGGGGGCGGGGCCGTGGAGGAACGGGCGGACCGGAACTGGCGGTGGCCGTGGCAGCTGGTGTCGGTGCTGGTGGTGGGGCCGTTGTTCGCGCTGTCGTGGCTGTCGGTGCGGCGTAGGAGGCGGGGCGGGGCGGGCCCGCCGGTGACGGCCCCGGCTCCGGCTCCGGACGAGACTGCGGCCCCGGACGACGCGGCCGGGCCGGACGGCGGGGAAGTGCCGTCCGGCGCCCCGGCGCGCACCGCCGGACCCCCGGCCGGAGGGAAGCCGGCCGGCGGCCCGTCACCGGATGTTGCTGGTGTGCCCGAGTGAGTAGCGCCCGGGCTGCGGCCAGTACGTGAGGCCGTGCGGGCCGGAGCCGACCGGGATCCTCCGGAGCAGCTCGCCGCTGGTGGTGTCGAACACGTACACCTCGTTGTGGTATCTGCCGGACACCCAGAACTGGGTGCCGTCGGCGGACAGCGCGCCCATGTCGGGGCTGCCGCCGCCGGGGATCGTCCACTTGCCGAGCTTGTCGCCGGTCACCGGGTCCAGCACCACGATCGTGCCCTCGCCCCGGTTGGTGACGAACATCCGCTTCGAGTCGCGGGAGAAGTAGACGGCGTGCGCGCCCTGGCCGGTCGGGATGAAGCCGATCTGCTTGGTGGCGTCGCCGTCGAAGACGTACACCCCGTTGGCGTGCATGTCGGCGACGTAGAACCGTTTGCCGTCCGGGGACAGCCGGGAGTCCTGCGGCATCCCGTTGGGCACCTGGTCGAGGGCGAAGCTGGCGACCTGCTCCATCGTGGCCACGTCGAGCACGATCATCCGGTTGGCGAACTCGCAGGTCACCAGAGCCCGCTTGCCGTCGGCGGTGAAGTCCATGTGGTTCACCCCGGCGCACTCGGGCACGGAGAGCTTCTTGTGCGGCCTCCACGACGGGTACTCGTAGAAGTCGAGTCGCTTGTAGGCCTCAGCGACCACGATCGCGTACTTCCCGTCGGGGGTGAAGTACAGGTTGTACGGGTCCTGGACGTGGATCACCTCGCCCGGCCGCCCCGTCTTCGGGTCGATCGGCGTGAGGGTGCCGCCGGGGATCTCGTCGGCGGTCGCGTACAGGGTCCTCATGTCGTAGCCGGGGACCACGTGCTGGGGTTCGCGGCCGGCGTCGAACCTGTCGATCACCTGGTACGTCTTGGGGTCGATCACCCACACGTCGTGGCTGCCGTTGTGCGGCACGTACACGAGTTCGCGCGCGCCGGCCACGGCGGGACTGAACTTGTTGGACCCGGAGGCGGCGTACACGTCGGCCGTGGTCAGCGGCGGGGGCATGCCGGGCAGGACGTCCATGGCGGGGGTCGGCGACGCGCTGGTCGCGGTGGGGGCGGGCACGGGTTGGGGCTTCGCCGCGGGCTTCGGGTCCGCCTGGGCGCAGCCCGCCAGCGCCGCCACTGCCACGATTCCTATGCCCCAATTCAACCTTTTACGCACATCGCGCAGAGTACCCGGCGGTCCACCGTTAAGTGACGGCGACTAACACATCGATAACAATCAAGCTCTTTACTGGACAAAAGATCGACTGCTAGAGATGTAACAACCGCATAACGCGGCCCTTCGGCAAGGGAGACTCACCGATGAGAAAATCCATCGCCGCAAGTGGGATAGCCGTTCTGGTGGTCGGCCTGCTGGCCGGCGTGTCCACCACAGCGACGGCCTCCCCGACACCGTCCGGACTGGACCAGGCACTCACGGCGCACCGGGCGGCCTTCGCCGGCGGCCCCGGCGACGCCTACCGGGCCACCCGGACCGTCGTGGATCCCGACGGCACGTCACACGTCCGCTACCAGCGGACCTACCAGGGACTGCCCGTCATCGGCGGCGACTTCGTCACGCACACCGCCCCCGGCGGCGCGGTCACGGCGTCCAACGGCCTGTCCGCCCCGCTCACCCTCGCCACGAACCCCGGCGTCGGCCGGGCCTCGGCGGCCGCGAAGGCGCGCGGCCAGTTCACCGGGACGGTCTCCGGGGTGCGGGACCCGGCCCTGGTCGTCGACGCCACCTCCGGCACCGGCCGGCTGGCGTGGGAGACCGTCGTCCGTGGCACGAACGGGCAGACCCCGAGCGTGCTGCACGTCCTCACCGACGCGCACAGCGGCGCCGTCCTCAACAGGTACGACGAGGTGAAGAGCTTCGGTTCCGGGTCCGGCGCGAGTGGTGGCGCGCTGGTCGCGGGGACGGGCAACAGCGTCTACTCCGGCGCGGTCACGATCGACACCACGTTGTCGGGTAGCACCTACAGCATGGTCGACCCGTCGCACGGCAACGGCCGGACCTGCGACATGAACCAGGGCTCCGGCACGTGCACCACGTTCACGGACACGGACAACACGTGGGGCAACGGAACGCAGTCCGACCGGGCCTCGGCCGGCGTGGACGCGCACTTCGGCGCGGCGGTCACGTTCGACTACTTCAAGAACACCCACGGGCGCAACGGCATCTTCGGCAACGGTGCCGGCGTGCCGAGCCGGGTGCACTACGGCAACGCGTACATCAACGCGTTCTGGGACGGCGCGCAGATGACCTACGGCGACGGCGCGAGCAACCAGCGCCCGCTGGTCTCGCTGGACGTGGCCGGGCACGAGATGTCGCACGGCGTCACCGAGGCGCTGTCGGGGCTGCAGTACTCCGGCGAGTCCGGCGGGCTGAACGAGGCCACGTCCGACATCTTCGGCAACATGGTCGAGTTCTACGCCAACACGTCCTCCGATCCGGGCGACTACCAGGTCGGCGAGAAGATCAACATCAACGGCAACGGCACCCCGCTGCGGTACATGTACAACCCGGGCCTCGACGGCTCCTCGCACACCTGCTGGTCGACCAGCACCAACAGCGTGGACGTGCACTACTCCTCCGGTGTCGGCAACCACTTCTACTTCAACCTGGCCGAGGGCACCGGCTCGACGCCGTACGGCACTTCCCCGCTGTGCGGCTCCAACCCGGGCACGGTCGGCATCGGCCGGGCGAAGGCGGAGAAGATCTGGTACCGGGCGCTCGACCTGTATTTCACGACCACGACGAAGTACGTCAACACGACCACTCCCGCCAACACGTCCCGCGCCCAGACCCTGACGGCCGCCACGGACCTCTACGGCCTGTGCAGCACCGAGTACAAGGCCGTCCAGTCGTCGTGGACGTCGGTCAACGTGGCCGGCAACGACGCGCCCTGCAACGCCAGCCAGGACTTCTCCATCGCGGTCAGCCCGGCCTCGGGCAGCACGAACCCGGGCGGTTCGCTGTCGGCGACGGTGACGACCACGACCACGGCCGGCGCCCCGCAGACCGTGAACCTGACGGCCTCCGGCCAGCCGGCCGGCGTGACCGTGTCGTTCAGCCCGGCCTCCGGGAGCTCCGGCTTCTCCTCGACGGCGACCATCGCCACGACGACGGGGGCGGCACCGGGGACGTACACGATCACGGGTACCGGCACGGCCGTCACCCGGACGACGTCCTACGCGCTCACGGTCAACGGCACGGGCGGTTGTTCCAGCCCGGGCCAGAAGCTGGGCAACCCCGGCTTCGAGACGGCGACCGCGCCGTGGACGTCCACCACCGGCGTGATCGGCGCGTGGGCCGGCACCGGGGCCCCGCGCACCGGCACCCGCAGCGCGTGGCTGGACGGCTACGGCACCACGCACACCGACACCCTGTCGCAGACGGTCAGCATCCCGGCCGGCTGCTCCAGCTACGTGCTGAGCTTCTACCTGAAGATCACCACGGCGGAGACGACCACGACCGTGCAGTACGACAAGCTGACCGTGAAGGTGGGCTCGACGGTGCTGGCCACGTACTCCAACCTCAACCCGCAGGGCTACTCCCTCAAGTCGTTCAACGTCGGCGCCTTCGCCGGCCAGACGGTGGTGCTGAACTTCACCGGCACCGAGGACATCTCGCTCCAGACGTCGTTCGTCATCGACGACACGGCGCTGAACGTGTCCTGACGCCACTTCCGTAGGGCCATGGTGATCGCTACGGTGATCACCATGGCTCTCGGCATAGCGCTGCTCATCGATGTCCTCAGGGTCTGGCTACCCTCCCTGATCACGGTGTACGGCGCCGCCGGCAGCACCCCGGCCGAGCAGCTCGGCCTGTTCGCCCTCGCCTGCTTCGCGGTCGCGCTGCTCGGCGTGCCGCTGGCCCGGTGGGTCGGCCCCGGCCGGTTCGCGACCGCGTCGGTGGCCGGCCTCGCCGTGGCCCGGATCTTCCTCCAGGCCACCCACGGCGGCCGCCCCCAGCTCTACCTCGCCACCGCCGCCCTGATCTGCGGCCTGTGGTGGCTCGTCGGCCTCGCGGTCGGCGGCCTGCCCGGCCGGGCCGCCGCGAACGCGGTCCTCGGCGGCTTCGCGCTCAGTGCCCTCGGCCACGCGGTCCTCGGCGGCGTGGACCTGATGTGGCGGACCGGCTGGTGGGTGTGGCTGGTCCTGGTCCTCGCCGGTCTCGCGGCGGTGGCGGCCACCCCGCGCGCGCCGTCCGGGAAGGTCGCGGCCCCGGCCGGGTTCTGGTTCGCCGTCGGGCCGGCGGTGCTGCTGTTCGGGATCCTCGGTGGTGCGACGGCCCGGGTGGGCGCGGCGGCCGGGGTGTGGGCGGTCGCGGTGCTGGTCGGGGCCTGCGTGCTGGGGAACCGGCTGTCCGGGGTGGGCCGGAAGCGGCTCCGGGTGCCCCTGGCGGGGCTGGCCGCGCTGCTGCTGCTCGGGTCCGTCGCCGTGGCCAACGAGGCCAGCGGGTGGCTCCTGGTGGCCGGGTCGGCCGGCGTGGCGGTCGGGTTAGGGCTGTGCCTGGGCGCGGCGGCCCGGGCGGCCCGCGCCGCGGGCGTGGCTGGTGCCAGCCGTGGCGGGGGCGGCGCGGCGGATGGCGACATCCGGAGTTCCGCCCCGGACGCGGCCGACGCGGCCGGCGGCACAGGCGTGGCCGGCACGGGCGGGAGCGGCGCCGGATCCGGGGTGCGGCGCGGTCTCGCGGCCGCCGGCGGGCTGCTCGTCTGCGTGACCCTCCTCTTCGGGTACTACGCCTCCTACGACCTCGACCTCGGCTCCGGTTCCGGTTCCGCCACGCTCGTCGCCGTCCTCCTCGCCGCGCTGGCCGTGGCCGTCCCCGCCCTGCTCGGCGCGCGGGCGGCCGTCCGGGCGCGGGCCCGCGTGTGGCCTCGGGTGCTGAACCTCGACGCGGTGCTGGCCGGCGGGCTGGCGCTCCTCTTCGGACTCTGGGCGCTGCCGGCCGTCACGTCGGCGGAGCCGCCGGGGATGCTGCGACTGGTCTCGTACAACATCAGGATGGGTTTCGATCTGGACGGCCGGTTCTCCGTGGACGCCCTCGCGGCGACGATCCAGAGCCAGAATCCCGATGTGGTACTCCTCAGCGAGGTCGACCGGGGCTGGTTCCTCAACGGCGGCCACGACACCCTGGGCCTGCTCGCCGAGCGCCTCGGCATGCGTTACGTGTTCGCCCCCGCCGCCGACCAGGTCTGGGGCGACGCGGTCCTGACCCGGGCCACCATCGTGTCCTCGCGGTCCGTCGCGCTGCCGAGGGAGGGCCCGACCGGGGCGCAGGCGCTCGGCGTGGTGCTCCGGGTGGCCGGCGGGCGCGAACTGGCCGTGGTGTCCACCCACTTCCAGCCCGCCGGGGACTCCCCCGCCGTCCGCCAGGCCACGGCGGCGGCCGAGCTGGTCCGTGAGCTGTCCGCCGGGGGCCGGCCCGTGGTACTGGCCGGGGACCTGAACATCGAGCCGGGCGCGCCGGCGTTCGCCCCGCTGGCGGCGGTGGGGCTGACGGACGCGCTGGCGCCGAGCCGGCCGGTGCCGACGTTCCCCGCCGACGTGCCCACCCAGCAGATCGACCACGTCCTGGTCACGGCCGGGCTCGTGGCCCACGGGGTGGTGACCCCGGAGAGCCGGGCGTCGGACCACCGGGCGGTGGCGGTGTCGCTACAGGTGGGGTGACGCCGCCGGGGCTGGCCCAACGGGCGGCCGGGCGGGGCTGACGCGGCGGGCGCGTGGGCGGTCAGCGGGGCGGCAGGTTCGCCTCGACGCCGTCCAGGAGCACCTTCAGGCCGAACTCGAACGCCCGGGACGGGTCGTGGGCCGCCTGGTACTCCTCGCCCGCCGCCGACCCGACCCGCGCCGCCACCGGGAACCGTTCCGGGTCGAACACCCGCGCCAGCAGCGGCGCGTGCGCCTCCCACCATTCCAGGTCGGTGATGCCCGTGCTCCGGACCGCCTGGGCGTCCTCGACCGCGCCCCGGACGGCCCCGTGCACGTAGTCGTTGACGAGCTGGACGAGCAGGTCCATGTCGATGTCGGTGAGGCCGAGCCCGTCGACGGCCCGCAGGTCGCGGTCGTACTTGGCGATGGTGTGCGGGCCGAGGACCGGGCGGCTGGTCGCGACCCGGAGCAGCCAGGGGTGGCGCAGGTAGAGGGCCCGGTTGTCCCGGGCGATCCGTTCCAGGCGCGCCCGCCAGCCCACGGGCTCCCCCGGGGCGTCCGCCGGCGCGGGCGGGCCGACCTCCGCGTACACCGCGTCGAGCATCAGGTCGAGGAGTTCGCCCTTGCCGGGGACGTAGTTGTACAGCGACATCGCCGTCACGCCGAGCTGTTCGCCGACCCGGCGCATGGTGAGCACGTCGAGGCCCTCCGCGTCGGCGACCGCGATCGCGGCGGCGGTGATCCCCGCGACGGTGAGCTTGGGCTTCGGTCCCCGGCGGGGCCGGTCCTCGCCGACGCCCCAGAGCAGCTCCATGCTCCGGGTCGGGTCGCCGGTGCCGCTGTACTCGATGCTCACCCCGTCATTGTGCACGTCGGGTCCCCGCGACCGGGATCACAATCAATTACGTTGTAAACTATTTACGACGTACATTAAAATGGGACCCCGAACGAGAGGAGCGAGCGTGACACTCGCAGTGGTCGCCGAGGGGCTGACCAAGCGGTACGGGGCCGGTCCGGCGCTGGACGGGTTCGATCTCGCGGTGCCGACGGGCACGGTGCACGGGCTGCTGGGGCCCAACGGGGCGGGCAAGACGACGGCGGTGCGGATCCTGGCCACCCTCACCCGGTTCGACGCGGGGCGGGCCGAGGTCGCCGGGTACGACGTGCGCCGGCAGCCCGACCAGGTCCGCCGGCACATCGGCCTGTCGGGGCAGTACGCGGCCGTGGACGAGATCCTCAGCGGCCGGCAGAACCTGGTCATGTTCGGCCGACTGTTCCACCTGGACCGCCGGGCGGCGGCGCGCCGGGCCGACGAGCTGCTGGAGCGGTTCCGGCTCACCGACACCGGCACCAAGGCCGTCAAGGACTACTCGGGCGGGATGCGCAGGCGGCTCGACCTGGCCGCCAGCCTGATCCTCGCCCCGCCGGTGCTGTTCCTGGACGAGCCGACGACGGGGCTCGACCCGCGCGGCCGGACCGAGGTGTGGGACGCGGTGCGGGCCCTGGTGGACTCCGGGACGACAGTGCTGCTGACGACGCAGTACCTGGAGGAGGCCGACCAGCTCGCGCACCGGATCTCGGTGATCGACGCCGGTCGGGTGATCGCCGGGGGCACCCCGGAGGAGTTGAAGGCGACCCTGGGCGGGGACCGGATCGACGTGGTCACCCACCGGGCCGCCGACCTGGACCGGGCGGCCGTCGTGGTGGCCGCGGCGACCGGGGGCGCGCCCACGACCGATCCGGACCGCCGGCTGGTCGGCGCGCCGGTGACCGACCGGATGGCCGCGTTGACCGGGGTGATGGCCGGGCTGGCGGCGGCGGGGATCGTCGCGGAGGACATCGCGGTGCGCCGCCCGACCCTGGACGAGGTGTTCCTGCACCTGACCGGCGAGCGGGCCCCTGACCTGTCGGAACCCGGGTTGCCACAGCCCGGGCGTTCCCCGCAGCTCACGAAGGAGGGCCGATGACGGCAGTACTCGGCGACGCCTGGACCCTCACGGGCCGGAGCTTCGCGCACTGGGTCCGCCAGCCGTTCGCGATCGTGTTCGGTCTGCTGTTCCCGATCATGCTGGCGGTGCTGTTCGGGTTCCTGTTCGGCGGGGCGATGTCCGTGCCCGGCGGCGGGGACTACATCGAGTTCCTGATGCCCGGCATGTTCGTCATGACCATGGCCTTCGGGATCGGCGAGACGATGGTCTCGGTCAGCGCGGACAAGGAGAAGGGCGTGACGGACCGGTTCCGGTCCATGCCGTTGTCCGGCGCGGCCGTGGTGCTGGGCCGGAGCATCGCCGACATGGCGTACTCGGCGGTGCTGCTCGCCGTCATGCTCGCCTTCGGGCTGCTGGTCGGCTGGCGCGCCCACGAGGGGTTCGCCTCCGCCCTGGGCGCGGTGGGGCTGCTGTTCCTGCTGCGGTTCTCGCTGGTCTGGGTGGGGGTCTTCCTCGGGCTGGTCGTCCGGGGCGCGGAGGCGACGGCGGCCGTGCAGACCCTGCTGTTCCCGCTCACCATGGTCACGAACACGTTCGCGGATCCGGCGACGATGCCGGCCTGGCTGGGTACGGTCGCGGAATGGAACCCGTTGTCGGCGACCGTGACCGCGACCCGGGACCTGTTCGGCAACCCCGGGATGGGCGGCCAGGAGCACGCGCTGGCCCTCGCGCTGGCCTGGCCGGTACTCCTCGTCGCGATCTTCCTTCCCCTGTCCGTCTGGCGCTACCGGAGGCTGAGCCGATGACCCTCGACCCGAACACCGAATTCGACCGACAGGTCAAGAACCTGCTGGATCTGGGGTACCCGGCACTGGCCGGCCTGTCCGCCGAGGAGTTCACCGCGCTGGTCGCCCCGGTGCGCGCCGACGTGCTCGCCCGGGGGGACCTGGCGCCGGCGACGCCCGGATGGGTGCCGTTCGTGCTGGTCGTGGCGGTGGACCCCTACCAGGCGGTGCCGCTGCTCACCCTGGCCGGGAAGAAGAAGCCGGGCGTGGTCGACCGCAACTACGCCGAGGGGGAGGTCTCCCGGTTCGTACCCGTCAAGGAGGTGGGTGTCCCGGACCGGGCCGCCTACGTGGTCTTCGACGTCGAACGCGGCGAGGAGTTCTGCGACGTCAAGCCGCAGGAGGCCATGGAGACCCTCGCCGGCCGGGGGCGCACGCCGCTGACCATCGAGGAGGGGATCGCGGTCGTCACGCACTTCCCGGCCACGCTGGAGAAGAACAAGTGCTTCATGCTGGGCGGCTCGCGGTGCGGGGACCGGCGGGTGCCGGCGCTGTGGATCAGTGAGAACGCGCCGAAGCTGGGCTGGTGCTGGGCGGGGAATCCGCACACCTGGCTGGGGACGGCCTCGGCGGGAGCCCGGGCCTGACGGTGGCGGTCCGCGCGCGAGACGACTCGGGCGCGGACCGCTCCGGCGTTCCGGGGACGCGGCCCGTTACGGCAGCGGCAGCCGGACGATCTGCGGGTCGTGGTCACTGGTCTGCACGGCGAACTCCGCGTTCACGTGCACGACGTCGTACCCGTAGGACTTCGCGGCCAGGTACGGCGACACCAGGATGTGGTCGAGGAACTGCGAGTTGCCCTCGTACACGTAGGAGTAGCGCTCCGCGTCCGGCAGGGTCGCCGGCAGGTCCGTCAGCCCGGCCGTGACCAGCTTCCCGACGGCCGCGGAGAACTCGAAGTCGTTCAGGTCGCCGGCCACCACGATCCGGGCCTGGGCGTCGATCGCCAGCACCTGGGACACGAACGCCGCCACCGACGCGCCCTGCTGGTCGCGCTTCACCTCGCTGGACCGGACCGGGGGCTGCTTGCGGCCGAACAGCGGGTCGTCGCCGCCCTTGGAGCTCCAGTGGTTGGCGACCACGAACAGCGGGGCCCCGGCGTACCGGAACTCGCCGACCAGGGGCTTGCGGGTCGCCGCCCAGGCCGCGTTGCCGGGGTCGATCCGGCCGGGGTTGCGGGTCAGGCCCACCTTGTCGGTGCCGCCGACGTTGACCACGCCGACCGGGGTGGTCGCGTCGCCCGCCGTGCCGGGGACGAACGTCAGGCCGATGTCGGTACGGAACAGGAAGCCGACCCGGATGTTGCCGCCCGGGGCGCCGCCGTCCTGGTCGTCGGTCGGGTTGATCTGCCGGTAGTCGTAGGTCGGGCCGCCGGCGGCGGTGATCGCGGTGATCAGCTTCGTCCAGGTCTGCGACGCGTCCACGGTCGCGCTGTTCGTCGCGCCGTCGTTGTCCTGGACCTCCTCCACCACGAGGATCCCGGGCTTGGCCAGGTTGTTCACGATCACCCCGGCCAGGCCGTCGAACTTGGACTGCGGGTCCGACGGCGCGAGGTTCTCCACGTTGAACGTGGCCACCGACAGTTGGCCCGCCGGGGTGGCCGCCGTGGTCTCCTTCGCCAGGCCGCCGGACACCCGGGTCAGCGCGCCGGTCAGGTCCAGCTTGTAGTTGCCGGCCGCGTAGTCGAGGATCCCGACCGCCGGGCCCGAGAACGTGTCGCCGACGTTCACCCCGGTCGGGGTCGAGCCGGCGAGCAGGAAGCCGTCCAGGATCACCCGCTCCGGGTTGAAGTCGTTCTGGCGGACCATGATGCCGCCCCGGTTCGTCCGGACCGAGCCGGTGTCGCCGATCACCGGGATCTCGCCGAAGCTGTTGGACGGGCCGACGGCCTTCGGTGCCGTGACCTGCACGCGCATCCCCTCCAACGACTCGTAGAAGTCGATCCCGTCCGTGGTCGCGTCGAAGGTGCCGGAGGTCTCCACGTCCCCCGTCGCGTCGTCGTCGACCACGGTGGCCGGCGGCACCCGGCCACCCGCGCCGATCACGGTCGGGGCCGGCACCGGCTTCCCGGAGGCCACCACGCTCACCGTCGGGGTCGCGATCTCCGTGACCGACAGGTTCGTGCTCGTCGCGCCGCCGGACCGGTACTCGGTCACCGTGCCGCCCACCGCCACGTCCTGGCCCACGACGGCCGCGCCGGCGGTGTTGGTGAACACGTACACGCCCTCGGACGTGGCCGGGTTCGCGTCCGGGCACGGGTCCTGGAACCAGAAGCCCTTCGCGCCCACGGCGGTCACGACGCCCCGCACCCCGGACACCGTCTGGGTGTTCTTCGGGGACACGTGCGCCGCGCCCTGGATGTCGCGGATCCGGGGCGACGGGTACCCGCAGGTGTCGCCGCCCGAGCTGGAGTTGCGCGGGTCCGGGGCGAGCCGGGCGAACTCGGTGCCGTTGTCGTCCGCGTCGGCCGCCGGGTTGGTCCTCGTCTCCGACTGGGTGTTGCTGGCCGCTCCGGCCGGGGAGGTCTCGTAGTCGTTGGCCGTGCCGTAGCCGAGGAAGTCGCGGACGCCCGTGGCGGTGTCGCAGTTGGAGCCGCAGGCCAGCGCGTTCGTCGAGGTGACCAGGGCGACCTTGCCGGAGGTGGCGGACAGGTTCGTCGTGCCCGTCGCGTCCGGGGTGGGCAGTGCGGCCCCGCCACCGCCGCCGGCCGCGAGCCGGACCAGGTAGGAGCCGCCGGGGGCGATGCTGCCGGTCAGCGGGGTGACGAGCCAGGTGGTGCCGGCGGCCGACGCGTACTGCACGCTCCAGCCGGCGACGGAGACCGCGGCGGCGCTCCGGTTGTACAGCTCGACGAAGTCGTTGGCGTAGGGGGCGCCGCTGTTGCCGCCGCCGCCGTACACCTCGCTCAGCACGACATTGGGTGAGGACGCCTGTGCGGGGGCGGCGAGGGCCAGGGTCAGTCCGAGGGTCAGCGCGCCTGCGATCCGATATCTCATGACTCACTCCCAAAAGGCGGGGCGGGTGGGACGCGGGCTGACTTTAACGTCCGTTCGGCCCACAGGGGAATGAATCACGGGTGAACATGGCAGTGCTTCGGCGGCGCCGTGTCGGGGCAGTGTCGGGGGCGGTGTCGGCCCCGGGACGGACCGTGGCTGGACATGGCGGTGGGTCAGCGGCGTCGGCGACCCGGAAGGGCCCGTGGCCGGACATGCGGTGGGTCAGCGGCGTCGCCGACCCGGAGGGCCCGTGGCCGGACCTGGGCGTGCGTCGCCGGCCCAGAGCGACCCGCGGCCGGACACGACAGTGGCCCGCCCCCTGTCCTGGGGCGGGCCACTGTGGGGGGAGGCTCTAGAAGGTCAGTGTCCAAGAGTCGATCTTGCCGACGTCGCCGCCGGCCACGTCGGCCACCCGCAGCTTCCAGGTGCCGTTGGCGACCTCGGAGGAGGCGTTCACGGTGTACGTCCTGGCGACGTTGGCGGCGCTGTCGTTGTTCGCGAAGTCCTCCAGCAGGTACACGGAGCCGTCCGGCGCCACCAGCGAGATGACCAGGTCACCGCGGTAGGTGTGCTTGACGTCCACGGCGACCTTGAGGGCCGACGGGGCGTTGCCGGCGCGGGTCACCGCGATCGGGGACTCCACCGTGGTGTTGTCGCCGATCGTCACGTCGGCGGCGTTGGTGAAGACGTTCGAGGACGGGCTCGTCGTGGCCGAGGGGCTCGTGGTGGGCGACGGGCTCGTCGTCGCGCCCGCGAAGGTCAGCCCCCAGGAGTCGATCTTGCCGACGTCGTTGCTCGCGCCGTCGACCACCCGCAGCTTCCAGGTACCGCCGGCCGCCTCGGAGGACGCGTCCACGGTGTACGTCCTGAGCACGTTGGCGGTGCTGTCGTTGTTCGCGAAGTCCTCCAGCGGGTACACGGAGCCGTCCGGGGCCACCAGCGACAGGACCAGGTCGCCCCGGTAGGTGTGCTTGATGTCGACGGCGACCTGCACGGTGCCCGCCGTCCCGGTCCGCGACACGGCGATCGGCGACTCGGCCGTGGCGTTGTCGGTGATCGCCACGTCGTTGGCGTTGGTGTAGGTGTTCCCGCCCGGGGTCGGCGACGCGGTGGGCGTGGCCGTCGCGGTCGGGCTCGGCGTGGGCGTGCCCGCCCCGATCCCGGCGAGGTTCCAGGCGGCGACCGCGGCGACGTCGCCGATGGTGTCGAGGACCGTGTCGTTGATGTTCGACAGGGTGTCGCAGGCCTTGTGGTAGCAGGGGTCGTAGGCCGCGCCGGCCGTACCGCCCCACTTGGCGGCCTGGGCCGCGCTCTTGGTCGGGTCCAGGCTCAGCGAGGCGATGCCGCCGCTCGGGATCGACGCGCCGATGAAGGCCGCGTGGTCGGAGCGGCTGTTGAGGTTCGCGTCGTCGGGGTCGATGTTCCGGCCCGTGAACGCCGACTCGATGGCCGTCTTGATGGCCGCGCCCCGGGTCGGGTCCTCGCTGTAGACGAAGTAGCCGCCGTTGATGGAGCCGGTCATGTCGAAGTTGAGGTACGACTTGATCTTCGTGCGCTCGGTGGCGGACAGGTTGTCCACGTAGTACTCCGAGCCGACCAGGCCGAGCTCCTCGGCGCCCCACCAGCCGAACCGCAGCGACTTCGTACCCGCGTCCGTCCCCGCCGCGTAGCGCAGCGCGATCTCCAGGATCATCGCCGAGCCGGAGCCGTTGTCGTTGACGCCCGCGCCGGCGGTGACGGAGTCGAGGTGGGCGCCGAGCATGACGACCTGGTTGGCGTCGCCGCGCCCCGGGAAGTCGGCGATCAGGTTGTAGCCGGTCTTGCCGTTGTGCGTGAAGCTCTGCTTCGACGTGGTGAACCCGGCGGCGTCCAGCTTGCCCTTGACGTAGTCGACCGACGCCTCGTAGCCGGGCGTGCCGTGCGCGCGGGTGCCGCTGTTGGCCGCGGCGATGTCGGAGAACTTCTGCAGGTGGGCCTTGACGTTGGTGACGCTGATGTCCGGCGGGGCCGCCGTCGTCGTGGCCATCGTGGGGTGGGCGGCAGCGAGCACCGCCGCGGTCATGACCGTGCCGATGCCGGCGAGGATCGCCGCGCGTCGAGTGGGGGTGCTGCGCATGAGGGGCTCCTACACGGAAGTACCGGGGGTGCGAAGGCGGTCGGCACCGGCGCGCGAGCTGAGTGCGCCGGTGCCGACCAGTGTGATCAGGAGACGTTGAGGTTCACGTCGTCGATCACGAAGTTGGTCTTGAGGCTGGAGTCCTCGACACCGGTGAAGGAGAGCGTCACGGTCTGACCGGCGAAGGCCGACAGGTTGAAGCTCTTCAGGACGTACCCGCTGGCGGCGTTCGCGTTGCTGTAGGTCGCCAGGGTGGTGGTGCCGGCCTTCACGGTCAGCTTGTCGTAGGCGGTGGTGCCCGACTCGGCCGTGTCGATGTGCACGTAGAAGCTCAGCGTGTACGTCGAGCAGCCCGACGGGACGGTCACCGACTGGGTCAGGGTGTCGGTGTGCGCCTTGCCGTAGCCGTTCAGCCACGCCTTGTACGAGCCGCTGCGCGCCGGCTGCGAGGTGCCGTTGTCGATCACGCCGGAGGACGCGGTCCACGAGGCGGCACCGGACTCGAAGCCGCCGTTCGCGACGACCTGGGCGGCGGTGCAGCCACCCGAGGCCGGGCTGACGGTGATGGTGAACGAGGCGGTACCCGCGTTGTTGGCCGGGTCCTTCGCCGTGACGACCACGTTGGCGGTACCCGCCGTGGTCGGGGTGCCCGAGATCAGACCGGAGGTGCTGATCGCGAGGCCGGCCGGCAGGCCGGTGGCGGAGAAGGTGACCGCGTCGCCCTGCGGGTCGGTGGCGCTGACCTGCTGGGAGAACGCGACGCCGACCTTGCCGGTCAGGTTGCCCGGGTTGGTGACGGTCGGGCTGCCCGACGGGGTGCTGGCGCAGGCCGGCTCACCGGTCTGGACCGCGACGTTGACGGCCTTCCACGCGGCCTTGACGGCGTTGCACTCGGTGGCGCCGTACAGGTCGTTCGCGGCCTTGATCGTGGAGATCCGGGCCTTGGCGTAGGTCTCCGACGTCGTCATGTACGCGTCGAGGGCCTTGTACCAGATCTTGCCGGCCTTGTCGTTGCCGATGCCGGTGACGGCCGGGGCGCTCGCGCAGGTCGGGCTGTTGCCCCACGAGGACGAACCGGAGCCGACGGCCAGCTGGTAGAAGAACTTGTTGCCGACGCCGGAGGAGTAGTGCACGTCGACGTTCTTGGTGCTGGTCGACCAGCAGCTGTGCGAGGACCCGTCCTTGTTCGGCTCGTCCATCCAGCGCAGCGGCGTGCCGTTGCCCCGGATGTCGATCTTCTCGCCGATCAGGTAGTCGGGGGTGTCCGCGGCGGCGTTGGCGTAGAACTCGACCAGCGTGCCGAAGATGTCCGAGGTGGACTCGTTCAGGCCACCGGACTCACCCGAGTAGATCAGGCCCGCGACGGAGGCGGTGACGCCGTGCCCCATCTCGTGGCCGGCGACGTCCAGCTCGGTGAACGGCTTGGAGCCGGCGGCCCCGTCACCGTAGATCATGCAGAAGCACGAGTCCGACCAGCCGGCGTTGTCGTAGTTGACGTAGTAGTGCACGTAGGAACGCGCGCCGACGCCGTCGCCCTTGATGCCGTTGCGGCCGTGGACGTTCTTGAAGTAGTCCCAGGTCCACTGGACGCCGTAGTGCGCGTCTGCGGCCACCGTCGCCCGGTTGTTCAGCGTGTTGTCGCCGAACGTGCCGTTCGCGCTGGTGAAGGACAGCGAGTTGGCGACCGTCGGGTCGGTGTTGCCCTGCGCGTCGCCCTTGTTGTTGGCGTCGCGGGTCTCGCCGTTGCCCCGGCTCGGGTCGAGCAGCTCGTAGTTGCCGTCGGCCTTCTGGTTCACGCCGAGGGTGACGTTGCCGACCTGGTAGCCCTTGCCGTTGCCCGTCGCCGGGCCGGCCGCGATCGCCGTGGCCGCGCCGGCCTTGGCCGCGCGGTTGCGGGTGGCGAACGTCTGCACGTCGTCCCACGCATTGCGGATCAGGCCGGACTGCGCGTCGATCAGGACGTTCATCCGGCTGGTGCCGCCGTCGGCGGCCTTGCCGTCCACGACGACCCGGTAGGCGAGCGCCGGGGAGCCGGCGGTGGCGTCCACCACGAGCTGCGGGGTCGAGCTGGCGGGCTTGCCCGCGTAGCCGCCGACCGCGAGGGCCGCGGCGCGCTGCGCGGTGACCGCCGGGCTGGTCGACAGGTTCAACGGGGCCTCGAGGCCGACGCTGGCCTCCTTGAACTGGCCGTTGGCGGCGCTGTGCACGATCACGTCGCCGCCGAGGACCGGAAGGCCCTTGTAGTTGCGGTCGAAGCGCACGTGCCGGGTGCCGTTGGGGTCGACCGTGCTGCCCTTGGCGACGAACGCGTCGGAGCCGCTCGCCCGGAGGGCCGCGCCGTGCGTGCGGAGGCTGGCCTTGGCGTCCGCGACGGCGACAGAGGCCGACGCGAGCGGGGTGGGGGCGTTCGGGGCGGCGGTCGCTGCGGCCGGGAGGCCCAGCAGACCGGCGACGAGCGCGAGCCCGGCACCGGCCTTCACAGCGCGCTTTGGATCGAAGGGGACCATTGTCAAGCCTCCGGAGGGGTGGGTAAACCGCTGTAGCGGTAGCTCGGAGTATTAAGATCACCGGTTCAAGGGGAACCCAAGGTTAAAATAAAAGTTACTTAAATCACGTGTTATGTTAACTATCCTTATCGATTCAAGTACCAGCAGGTAGCGCTCAGGTGATCATTCCGCGACCGGGAGCGCCAGCGTGACCACCAGGCCGCCCCCGGTCCGCGCCTCCGCCTCCACGGTCCCGCCGTGCGCCCGGGCCACCGACCGCACGATCGACAGGCCGAGGCCGACCCCGCCACCCCCCAACCGGCTGCGACTGCCCCGGTGGAACGGCTCGAACAGCTGACCGAGCAGCTCCGGCCCGATCACCTCGCCGTCGTTGACCACCCGCAGCACACCCGCGCCGGTCGTGACCCGCACCGAGCCGCCCCGGACGTTGTGCCGGACCGCGTTCTCCACCAGGTTCTCCACCGCCCGGGACAGCAGCGCCACGTCGCCGCGCACCGGCACCGACTCCAGATCCGCGGTGACCGTCACGCCGTGCACTCCCGCCTCGCGCCGGACCGCGTCCACCGCCTCCGCCGCCAGGTCCGCCAGATCGTCCACCTCGCCGCCCCGGACCTCCTGCTCGCTGCGGGCCAGGGTCAGCAGGCTGTCGATCAGCCGCTCGGCGCGCAGGGTGGCCGAGCGCACGTCCTCCCCCATCGCCCGCAGCTGGCCCTCGGAGGCCGAGGGCTTGGCCAGGGTGACCTCCACGGCGGTCCGGGTCACGGCCAGCGGGGTACGCAGCTCGTGCGACGCGTTGGCCACGAACCGGCGCTGCCCCTCGAACGAGGCGTCCAACCGGGCGAGCATCGCGTCGAACGTGTCGCCGAGCTCCTTGATCTCGTCGTGCGGCCCGGGCAGGTCCAGGCGCTCGTGCAGGGTGTTCTCCCCCGCGCGCCGGGCCGCGTCGGTGAGCTGGCGCAGCCGGCCCAGGGTCCGGCCCGCGATCAGCCAGCCGGCCCCGCCGGACAGCAGCACGAGCACGCCGAGGACGCCGACGGAGTTCGCGGCGAGCCGGTTGAGGGCGTCCTCGCGGAGCTTCTGCCGGATCCGCTCCTCGGCGGCGACGGCCTCGGAGTCCGTGGTCGGCGGCTGGCCGGCCTGGGAGCTGGCCCGGTCGTGCAGTTCGGCGGTGGTCGGCTGGTTCAGGATGTCGGCCCGGACCGAGAACACCATGATCGCGATGAGCAGCAGGCCGCCGAGCAGGAACACCGTGCCGTACAGGAGGGTCAGCCGGGCCCGGATCGTGAGCCGTCTGCTCACGGCAACCGGTATCCGGAGCCGACCAGGGTCTCGATGACCGCCGGGTCGCCGAGCTTGCGGCGCAGCCGGTTCATCGTGACCCGCACCGTGTTGGTGAACGGGTCGGTGTTCTCGTCCCAGACCCGTTCGAGCAGGTCCTCGGTACTGACGACGGCGCCGTCGGAGACCATCAGCGCCTCCAGGACCGCGAACTCCTTGGCGGTGAGCCGGATCGGCTGCCCGTCCCGCCAGACCGTGCGGCGCAGGGTGTCCATCTCGATGGAGTCCCGCCGCAGCAGCGCGGACTGGCTGCGGCCCCGCCGGCCCAGGGCCCGGACCCGCAGCACCAGCTCGTCGAACGCGAACGGCTTGCCCAGGTAGTCGTCGGCGCCCATCGCCAGCCCGTCGAGCCGGTCGGCCAGCTCCACGAACGCCGTGAGCATGATGATCAGGGGCGCGTCGGCCCGGCCCGCGAGCGCCCGGCACACGTCGTCGCCGTGCAGGACGGGCAGGTCGCGGTCGAGGACGAGGACGTCGTAGGCGTTCACGCCGACCTTGGCGAGCGCGTCGGCGCCGTCCGGGGCCACGTCGACGGCCATGCCGGCGTCGCGCAGCCCGTCGGCGATGTGCTCGGCGAGCGTCGGTTCGTCCTCGGCAATCAGTACGCGCATGGTCCCTACCCTGCCTGGTGGCGCATAACACCAACGTTACAGGCCCAGGTCGTGGCTAGAGTTCGGTAATGACTACCGAACGTCTCACCGCTGACATGTGGTTCGACCCCTCCTGCCCCTGGGCCTGGGTCACCTCCCGCTGGCTGCTGGAGGTCGAGAAGGTCCGTACCGTCGACTTCCGGTTCCACGTCATGAGCCTGTCCGTGCTCAACGACGGCCGCGACCTGCCGCAGAGCTACCTCGACTTCCTGGTCACCGCCTGGGGCCCGGTGCGGGTCTGCATCGCCGCCGAGCAGCGGTTCGGCAACAAGATCCTGCTGCCGCTCTACACCGCCCTCGGCAACCGGATCCACACCCCCGACCGGGGCACCCCCGAGGAGATCATCCTGGGCGCGCTCGCCGAGGTGGGCCTGCCCGCCGACCTCGCCGAGGCCGCGCACTCCGACGCCCTGGACGCCGAGCTGCGCGCCAGCCACCACGCCGGCATGGACCTCGTCGGCCAGGACGTCGGCACCCCCGTCATCCACGTGCCCGGGGCCGACGGGGAGACCATCGCGTTCTTCGGGCCGGTCGTGACCCCGGTGCCCCGGGACGAGGTGGCCGGGAAGCTGTGGGACGGGGTGCTGCTCGTCGCCGGTACCCCCGGATTCTTCGAACTGAAGCGTTCCCGGGGCGACGAGGCCCCGCGCCTGCACTGAGAGCAGATCAAGAGCGAAGAGCTTTTGATGGTTACGGCGACACCCGGCCCTGTGCCGGTCGGCACTTCCGGGAGGCCGCCGCTGTCGGGTACGAGGACGGCGGCGGGCTCCCGGGGTGTCCCCGGAGGGCTGCGGCGTGCTGGGCCGGGGGCCCGCCCCGGCGTACCCGTCAGCTGATGTTGCCGTCGACGTCCGGCCAGAGTGGTTTGGGCCAGGTGTCCACGTAGAGGAGCTGGGCCTCGCCCAGGGCGTGCTTGTAGATCCGGCGCGCCGCCGGTCCGGTGTAGAGCCAGTCGTCGCAGTCGTCGTAGACCACCCGGTGCCGGCCACTGTCCTCGTCGACGCCCAGGTCGGACGTCGTCCAGCCGACCAGGGCGGCCCGGCGGAGCAGCAGACCCGGCCTCGGCAGCACCCACCACACGCACCACCAGGACACGTTGCTGCCGCGGCCCTCGTAGGCCCAGTAGCTCAGGAGGCGGGGGAAGCGGGTCTCGTGGCGGTACCGCAGGCCGGTGGCTCTCTCGTCGCCGGTGAGCAGTGCCCGGAGGTGTTCGTAGCGTTCGTCCACCTCGCTCGACATCACCCCACGAAACTAGCCCCTCACGTCCAGTCGGGGCAACGCCCGTCAGTTCCGCCAGGTGGGCGGGTGCCGGCGCCGGACGGCCCCGGTCGCTCCGAGCAGGTGCGACGTCGGGCCGCCGGGCGGGGAGGACGCTGTCAGACCGGGATGGTGCGCTTCTCGCCCAGCGCCCAGACCTGCGCCCTCGGGCCGAGCGCCTCGGCGAACAGGTCCCGCCAACTGGTGACCCTCGGGTGCTGCTTGCGCAGGGCGCGGCGCTCCCGGTCGGTCATCCCGCCCCACACGCCGTGCTCGTCCCCGGCGTCGAGCGCCTCGGCGAGGCAGCGGTACCGGACCGGGCAGTGTTCGCAGATCCGCTTGGCCTCGTGCTGGGCGGCCCCGTCGACGTACAGGGCCTCCGGGTTGCTTCCCCGGCAGCTCGCCCGCAGCGTCCATTCCATGTCGATCGTCATGCCTGGCCCCCTTACTGGCGTCGGGGCCGGGGCCGGGCGCGCCACCCCCTGGCGCGGCCCGTGGCCCCTTCCCCGCCGGCGCCGCCCTCAGACCCCCCTCGGGAGCGCCGTAGGAGATCGACGCTAACGATGTCAACGCGGGATGTGAATACGTCAACCTCCCCATTTCTTGTAAGAACTTCGCTCGATCGATCTCCTTGACACCAGTACCGTGACCTGGGCACTCTTGCCGCACAGCACAGGGGGGAGGCGCCCGTGTGGCAGGACGTGCTGGTCGAGGTCGGCTGCGTGGCGGGCGGTACGGCCGACCCGGCGCAGGCCGCCTCCGAGGCGCTGCGCGTCATCCACCGGATCGTCCCGTTCGCGGCGGCGTCCCTCAGCCGGTACGACCCGCTGACCGGGGAGCACCGCACCCTCGCCAACGACGGCTACCCCGACGACGTGCTGCGCTACCTGGACACCACGTTCGTGGACGACGACATCGGCTACCGGACGATGCGCGGCAGCAGCACCACCCCGCTGCGCTGGCGGGACGTGCCCGGCGAGGTGCCGTACCGGGAGACCCGCTCGGCCCTGGAGACGTTCCTGCCCAACGGCTTCGTCGAGGGCGTGACCGTGTGCCTGTACACCCGGGCGGGCCGCTACACCGGCAGCCTGCACCTGTCCACGGACAGCACCGCGCACCCCGCCGACGACGTGGTCCCCGCCCTGGTCGTGCTCCAGACGATGCTGTCCGGGGTCGCCGACGGGATGCGCGCCGCCACCGACCCGCTGACCCTGCTCGGCCCCGGCGACCGCGCGGCCGTGGTGAGCCGCGAGGGCCGGGCCGTCGCCGTACCGGGCTGCGACCTCGGACCGCAGCTGGCCCGGGGCGACGGGCTGGTGGCCGACGTCGCGCGGCACCTGGCCGGCGGGCACGTGCCGCCCCGGTTCTGGTGGCCGGACCCCGACGGCGGCTGGCACCAGGTGCGGATGTACCCGGTCGCGGGCGGCGCGGTCGTGGTCGAGACGCCGGCGCGGCTGCCGTACGAGCTGACCGCCCGGGAGCTGGACGTGCTGAACCTGATGGTCGCCGGGTACAGCAACCCGCAGATCGCCGGGGCGCTCACCGTCGCGCCGAAGACGGCCGCCAAGCACGTGGAGCACGTACTCGCCAAGTTGGGGTGCGGGTCGCGGACCGAGGCGGCGGTGCTCGCGATCCGGGAGGGGCTGATCCGGCTGCCGGACGAGACGATTCCCCGGCTGCGCGCCGTGGCGTGACCTGCCGGGTGCGGGGCTGGCGTAGGCGGCGGGCGCTGTCGTGGCCCGGCCCGCCGGCCGCTGGTGGTACCTGGGTGGTAGCTCCGTGGTCCGATGTCGGGGGCGCGCGCGGCCCGTAGGCTGCGGAGACATGAGGGAGTTGTTCCAGACGGTCGGCCGCGCGCTGCTCTTCGCGCTGTGGACCGGACGCGACAGCGGCCCGCCGATCCCCCGGTGGCGGAACGCGCGGGTGCTGCTCGTCGTGGCGGCCGCGCTGCTGGCGTGGTCCACCTGGTCGCTCCTGAACTCCCAGAGGAACCCGGACTCGCTGCGCGACCCGGTGCTCGCCGTGCTCAGCTGCCTGCCGCTCGCGCTGGTGGTCCGGTGGCCGCTGTGGGCGTGGCGGGTCATGGCGGCCGGCATGCTGCTCGGCGGTCTCGCCCGGGCGTATCTGGACAACCAGCCCTGGCCGTGGAACCCCGCCCAGATCCTGATCGGCCTGGTCGTGCTGTTCGTGGTGGCGCTGCGGAACACGGCCGGCGTGGTGACCTGGGTGGGTTTGATGACACTCGTCCCCATCGCGCTGTTCGTCGACCGGGACAACGTCGCCGCGTGCATGGTGCCCGTCGTCGTGCTCCTGCTGCTCGGCTACCAGATCGGCCGCCGCCGCCAGGCCCAGAGCCGGCTCAAGGTCGAGGAGCGGCGCACCGAGGTCGAGCACGCCCGGCGCGCCGTCCTGGAGGAGCGGACCAGGATCGCCCGGGAACTGCACGACGTCGTCGCGCACCACCTGTCGATGATCACGGTGCGCGCCCAGACCGCGCCGTACCGGATCCCGGACCTGCCCGAGTCCGCGACCACCGAGCTGGCCGAGCTCGGCGACGCGGCCCGCGAGGCGCTGACGGAGATGCGCCGGCTCCTGGGGGTGCTGCGCAGCGAGGACGCCGCCACCGAGCGCGCCCCGCAGCCCGGTCTCGACGCGCTCGGCGGCCTGCTGGAGACCGCGCGGGCCGCCGGGGTGCGGGTCGACGCGACCGTCACCGGGGAGGCGGTGCTGCCGGCCGGCGTCAGCCTCACGGGGTACCGGATCGTGCAGGAGGCCCTGTCCAACGCCAGCCGACACGCGCCCGGGGCGGCGGTGACCGTGGAGGTCCACCGGGAGCCGGCCGGGCTCGGGCTGCTGGTGTCCAACGGGGTCTCCCCGCACGGACCCACGACGCACTCCGGGCCGGGCCACGGCCTCGTCGGGATGCGCGAACGGGTCGGCATGCTCGGCGGCGAGCTGGCGGCCGGCCCCACCACCGACGGCGGTTGGCGGGTCAGCGCCCGGCTACCGTATACCGATGATTAGGGTCATGATCGTCGACGACCAGGCCATGGTGCGGCAGGGTTTCGGGGCGCTCCTCGCCGCGCAGCCCGACATCGAGGTCGTCGGGGACGCCGAGAACGGCGCGGCGGCGGTCGCCGTGGCCAAGCGGACCCTGCCGGACGTGGTCCTGATGGACGTCCGGATGCCCGTGATGGACGGCATCGAGGCGACCCGGATCATCCTGGACCAGACCGACGGCGCGCGGACCGCGACGGGCGCGGGCGGCCCGGACCGGCCGGAACCGCACCGGGTCCGGGTGCTCATCCTGACGACGTTCGACCTGGACGACTACGTGTACGAGGCCCTGCGCGCCGGCGCCAGCGGCTTCCTCCTCAAGGACGCGCCGGCCGCCGAGCTGATCCAGGCGGTCCGGATCGTCGCCGCCGGGGACGGGCTGCTCGCCCCGAGGGTGACCGGCCGGCTGATCGCGGAGTTCGCCCGCCGGCCGAGCGGTCCGCCGCCCGCCGCGATCGGCGCGCTGACCGCCCGGGAGACCGAGGTGCTCGTGCTGATCGCGCGCGGGCTGTCCAACGGGGAGATCGCCGCCGAGCTGGTGATCGCGGAGCAGACCATCAAGACGCACGTGGGGCGGATCCTGGGGAAGCTGGGGCTGCGGGACCGGGCCCAGGCGGTGGTCGCCGCCTACGAGAGCGGCCTGATCACCCCCCAGGGTTCCGCCTGAGTTTCCCGGGTCGGTCGTCGATCGCCTGGTAGGCGGCGGTCCGCAGATCGCTCCACATCGGTAGCCGCTGGTCTCCGGCGTGCGCTCGTCGCATCTCGAAGCACCCCGGGCAGAATCCGGAGACCGGTGTCCGGCACGCCAGGGATAAGCGCGTCCACAGTGGGCGGACGCCTATCACGGTCCGGCTTTCTCCGCACCCGCCCAGTCGTTCCGTTTTCGTCATGGGGAATTGGTTGACCTCACCCACTCGGCCGACTCCTCGATCCCGACGTCCGTGGATATGATCCGGCACAGTTATCCGTGCGCCGAAAGCATTGGACTCTCCAATCATGATCGACCATGACGAGATCATTGGCACCCCACGCATTGCGAGCGCCCCTGACCAGGCACAACGTCGGACTGCGAAGCGCCACTCGGAGAAACGGGGAAATTGGTTGGCACAAGCTGAAATGAATTTTCCTCACGGCTCCCGATGTTTACTCACCGATAACAAAACATTGTCTTTTCCGGTATCTCCGCCACTATTCGCCGAGGAAGTCGTCACGTCGACCGGTGAACTCGCCCGGCTGCGGGGAGGCGCCCGGTGGAGGTGATCGGGATCGATCTCGGCACCACGTACTCGGCGGTCGCCGCGCTCGCCGCCGACGGCCGGCCCGAGCTCCTGGTCAACCGGGACGGCGAGCGGCTGACCCCGTCCGTCGTGCTGTTCGAGAGTCCCACCGGGGTGCTGGTCGGCACCCTGGCCCGGCGGTCCGCCGCGAGCCGGCCCGGCGACTGCGTGCAGTTCGTCAAGCGCCGGATGGGCGAGGCGGCGGCGGTGCACGTCGACGCGGACGGTCGGGGGTACCGGGCCGAGGAGGTCTCCGCGCTCCTGCTCCGCCGGCTCGCCGAGGACGCCGCCACCGCGCTCGGCCGGCCGGTGCGCGACGTGGTGATCACGGTCCCCGCGTACTTCGACGACGCCCGGCGCACGGCCACCCGCGACGCCGGCCGGCTCGCCGGGCTCACCGTGCACCGCCTGGTCAACGAGCCCACCGCGGCGGCCGTCGGCTACGGGACGCACTCCGGCCAGGACGGCGTGTTCTTCGTCTACGACCTGGGCGGCGGCACGTTCGACGCCACCGTGCTGCGGGTGGTCGACGGCGACTACGAGGTGATCGCCACCGACGGGGACCGGCACCTCGGCGGGTGCGACTTCGACAACCTGCTGATCGGGTACCTGGCGACGCGGATCATCGAGCAGGGCGGCCCCGACGTCACCCGCGACCCGGTGCTGTCCGCCGAACTCCGCGAGCGCTGCGAGACCGCGAAGATCCGGCTGTCCACAGCGGACACCGCCTCGGTCCGGCTGACCGTGCGGGACCGGACGTACTCGTTCCAGGTGTCCCGGAGCGAGTTCGAGGACCTGTCGGCCGGGCTGCTGTACCGGACGGAACTGCTCCTGGAGTCCGTCATGGACGAGGCCCAGCTGTCCTGGCGCGACGTGGACCGGGTGCTCCTCGTCGGCGGCTGCACCCGGATGCCCATGGTCCGCGACCTGATCAGCCGGTTGACCCACCGGGTACCGGAGCCCGGCGTGCACCCCGACGAGGCGGTGGCGTTGGGGGCGGCCGTGATCGCCGGCTCGTTGACGGCGCCCCGGCCCACGGTGACGGTCACCGACGTCACCTCGCAGGCGCTGGGCACGATCGCCCTGGATGCGGACACCGGCCAGCTCACCAACTTCGTCATCATCCCCCGGAACAGCCCGGTCCCGTGCCGGTACGAGGAGACCTTCGTGACGGTGCAGCCCCGGCAGAGCAGACTGCACGCCTCCGTGACCGAGGGCGAGGACTCCGATCCGGAGCACGTCGCCGTCCTGCACCGCAGCGTGCTCGCCCTGCCGCCCGGGCTGCCCGACGAGGCCCCGATCCGGGTGGTGATGTCCTACGACGTGGACGGCGTGGCGCACGTCGAGACCATCGACGCCACCCACGACCGGCCGCTGGGCGCCGTCGCCCTCGACCGGCCGGCCAACCTCGATGGCGACCGGCTGGCCGCCAGCGAGGCCGCGCTCGCCCACCTGGGGGTGCGGTGACCGCGCCCGCAGAGGTGCTGGCCCGGCTGGAGGAGCTGCGGATGCTCGGCTCGCTGGCCCGGCTCGTGGAACGGCTCGACCGGTACGACGGGCCCGATCCCGGGTTCGTGGGCACCGTGCGCGAGGAACTGACCGAGGCGCTCGCCGGGCACGGTCCGGGCGGGTTCGAGCCCGTGGCCCCGGGCGGGGCGCCGGACGCGGGCGCCCCGGACCCGGGCAGGTCGCTGTTCGAACCGGCGGCTCCGGGGCGGGCGCCGACCGGGCCGGGGCGGGGGCTGTTCGAGCCGCCGGTCCGGGGCGGGTCGCTGTCGGAGCGGGCGGTCGGCTGGGGGTGGGGGTTCCTGCCGGTGCAGGTGGTGCTCGACGGCGCCGACGGGTTCCTCGTACCCGACGAAGGTCTGTGATCTTCGCGCGGTCCGGCGGCCCGGCCGGACCGCACGGCTCCTCACGCGACGGCCTCCTGGATGAGTACCCGCAGCTCCTCCATGGGGTCGCCGTCGCCGTAGGCCAGCATGTTCTTCGTCGCCGCGACGGTGAGCCCCGAGCCGGGGACCGCGTAGGCCAGGCTGCCGCCGAGGCCGCTGGTGCCGAACACGGTGCCGTCCTCCAGCAGGGCGTAGCCGAGGCCCATGGGGGACTCCTGGCCGAACGCCCAGTCCGGCCCGTGGTGGGTCACCGTCAGCGCCTCGCGCAGCCGGTCCGGGGAGATCAGGCGGACGCCGTCGACCTCGCCGAGCAGCGCGGCGTACATCCGGGCGACCGCGCGGGCGGTCACCGTGCCGGTCGCCGGCAGATCGGCGCGCAGCAGGTCGCGGCGGTTGCCGAGGGCCGCGTCCATCCGCACGCCGGGCGGCACGAGCCGGTCGAAGCGCGGGACGTGCGCGCTCAGGTGGTCCAGGGTCGCCGCCCAGTCGCGTTCCTCCAGGCGGGCGAGCCGGTCGAGATCCCCGTCGGGTACGCCGAAGAACAGCTCCCCCGCCACCCCCAGCGGCGCGGCCACGTCCTCGGCGAGCACCTCGGCGAGGGTCCGCCCCGTCGCCCGGCGCACGACCTCGCCGACGAGCCAGCCGAAGGTCCAGGCGTGGTAGCCGTACCCCTCGCCGGGCGGCCACTCGGGCACGCTGTCGGCCAGCACCGCGCACATCCCCTCCCAGTCGGCGAAGTCCTCGGGGGTGGTGTCGGCGGGCAGCGCCGGGACACCGGCCGTGTGGGCGAGCGCGTGCCGCAGGGTGGTGGCACCCTTGCCGTGCCGGGCGTACTCCGGCCACACGTCGGCGATCCGCAGGTCGTAGTCGAGGTGGCCGTGCTCGGCGAGGACGTGCACGGCCGTGGCGGCGAGGCCCTTGCCCGTGGAGTAGCTGAAGAACGGGGTGTCGGGGGTGACGGGCCGGCCGGTGGACAGGTCGGCGGTCCCCGCACAGGCGTCGACGATCAACTCCCCGTGCAGGTACGCCGCCACCTGCACGCCGACCTCCCGGCCCGAGGCGACGAGGGCGTCGATCCGGTGCTGCACCGTGGCCCGCAAGTTATCGATCATGCGGGCCACCCTGCCAGAACGACATGATTCGCCCCACTTCTTTTCGGGCCTCCCCACCGGCCGGGCCGATCCCGGACGCGGGACCCCTCGACCCCGGCGCGCGAACCCCGCCCGGTCCCCTACCGGGACCGTCGTAGGCTCGACGGATGTCGGTGATCATTCGGCCCGGTGGGCCCGACGACGTGCCCGCCGTGGGCGCGGTGCACTCCGCCGCGCGCCGGGCCGGCTACGCCCGGATCCTGCCTCCCGACGCGCTCGCGGCGATGGACCCCGACGCGATGCGCGCCTACTGGGCCGAGCGCCTGCCCCGCGAGGCCGGTACCCATCAGCTCCTGCTCGCCGAACGCGACGGCGCCCCGGTCGGCTTCTGTTACGTCGGCCCCGGCGGGGACGGCCGCGGCCTGCTGTGCGCGATCCACGTCGTCCCGCCCGCGCACGGCACCGGCGTCGCCCGGCTCCTGATGGCCGCCGCCCTCGACGCGCTCCGGTCGCGCGGCCACGACGCGTTCGAGCTGTGGGTCCTCGACGGCAACGACCGGGCGATCGCGTTCTACGGGAAGTGCGGCTGGAAACCCGACGGCACCCGGCGGACGGGGATGCTCGGCGACGTGGAGACCACCCAGGTGAGGTACACGTATGCGTGAGCTGGTCGTGCTGGGTACCGGCTCCCAGGCGCCGACCCGGACCCGCAACCACAACGGCTACTTCCTGCGCTGGGACGACCAGGGCCTGCTCTTCGACCCGGGCGAGGGCACCCAGCGCCAGATGCAGTACGCCGGAGTGGCCGCCTCCGACATCACCCGGCTGTGCGTGACCCACCTGCACGGCGACCACTGCCTCGGGGTGCCCGGCATCGTGCAGCGCCTGTCCCTCGACCAGGTCAAGCACCCGGTGACGGCGCACTACCCGGCCTCGGGCGCGGAGTACTTCCACCGCCTGCGGTACGCGTCCGCCTTCCACGAACGCGCCACCCTGGTGGAGGAGCCGGTGACCGGGGACGGCCCGCTCGGCGGCGGGCTGTCGGCCGCCCGGCTCGACCACCCGGTGGAGGCCTTCGGCTACCGGCTGGTCGAACCCGACGGCGTGCGGATGCTCCCCGCCGAGCTGGCCGCGCGCGGCATCTCCGGCCCGGCGGTGGCGGCGCTGATCCGCGAGGGCGGGCCCGCGCTGGCGGAGGTCAGCGAGGTGCGGCGCGGGCAGCGGTTCGCGTTCGTGATGGACACCCGGCTGTGCGACGGCGTGTACGCGCTCGCCGAGGGGGTCGACATGCTCGTCATCGAGTCGACGTTCCTGGACGCCGAGGCCGGGCTGGCCGCCGAGGTGGGGCATCTGACGGCGCGGCAGGCGGCTCGGATCGCGGCGGAGAGCGGGGTGCGGGCGCTGGTGTTGACGCACTTCTCGCAGCGGTACCCGGAGCTGGGGTCGTTCGAGGCGGAGGCGCGGGAGGAGTTCTCCGGGGAGTTGTACGTGGCGGCCGACCTGGACCGGATCCCGGTGCCCCGCCGGGTCTGACTCCTCCGTGGGCCTACGCCGCGCCGCCCGACCGGGTCTCCACCAGCGGCGCGCACCACCGCCCCAGCGCCGCCCGCAGCTCCGGCACCGAACCGCCCGCCCACGCCACGTGCCCGTCCGGCCGGATCAGTACCGCCCCGGGCACCGGCACCTCCCCGATCACGGGAATCCCCCACGCGTCCTCCGCCGACCGCGCCTCCACCACGGTGACCGCCCACTCCCCGGCCACCTCCGCGCAGCCGGGAGCCCCGCCCAGGTCCAGGAACACCGGCCGGGCCGCGTGCAGCAGCTCGAACAGCCGCAGGTCGCCGCCGGCGGACTTCAGGTCCACGTCGGGCACCCGGCGACCGACCAGCGGGTGGCCCTCGCCCAGGTCGTAGCGGAGGTCCAGCGCCGTGATCATGCCGGTGAGCGACCGGTTGACCTCGGCCATGCCGATCAGGTCCCGGAAGGTCGCCCGCAGCGCGTCGGTGTGCGGTCCGGGCCGGGCGAGGGCGGTCTGCGCGCGGGTGTTGTCCAGGACCCGCTCCGCGACCGGGTGCCGTTCGGCGCCGTAGCTGTCGAGGAGGTCGTCGGCCCACCGGGCCAGCAGGTGGTGATCCCGCCCGTCGGCCGCCTCCAGGTCCCGTCCGCCCGCCGGGCTGTGGCCCCGCACGGCGGCGGCCAGCTTCCAGCCCAGGTTCACCGCGTCCTGCACGCCCGTGTTCAGCCCCTGCCCGCCGGCCGGATAGTGGATGTGCGCCGCGTCGCCGGCCAACAGGATCCTGCCCTCCCGGTACCGCGAGGCCTGCCGGGCCGCGTCACCGAACCGGGACACCCAGCTCGGGCTGTGCATGCCGTGGTCGGTGCCGGCGATCCGGAGCATGGCCGCGCGCACGTCCTCGAAGGTGACCGGGGCGTCCCGGTCGGCGACCCGGTCGTGCTGGGTGGTCATCACCCGGTACCAGTCGGGGCCGAACCGCAGCACCGAGTAGTCGCCGTGTTCGCGCCGTTCCTGGAAGACCAGGCCGGTCGGCGGGTCGGTGAGCCGGACATCGGCGAGGAGCGCGGTGAGGGTCGCGGGGGTGCCGGGGAAGTCGATGCCGGCGACCTTGCGGACGGTGCTCCGCCCGCCGTCACAGCCCACCAGGTATCTCGCCCGGATCCGCTCGCCCCCGCCGAGCTCCACGTCCACCCCGTCGGCGTCCTGCCGCACCCCCACCACCTCGGCCGACCACCGCACCCGTCCGCCCAGCGCCGCCAGCCGCTCCGCCAGCAGCCGCTCCACCTCGGTCTGCACGAGCATCAGCGTGTACGGGTACCGCGTCTGGAACCCGCTGATGTCCAGCCACAGCGCGGAGAAGTGCGTGGCCGCGACCTCCCGCCCGGCGGCGAGGAACGGCGCGAGCATGCCGCGCTGGTCGAGCACCTCCAGTGTCCGGGCGTGCAGCCCGCCGGCCCGGGACTCGCCACCGCGCCCGGGCAGCCGGTCGAGCACCAGCACGTCCACTCCGGCGGTCCGCAGTTCGCAGGCGAGCATCAGGCCGGTCGGTCCGGCCCCGGCGATCAGTACTTCGGTCATCACGATCTCCTTAACAACGTTAAGCCCTTAACGTCGTTAAGGATGCAGTGAACAGTGTTAAGCTGTCAAGCGTGAAGCTCACCGCCGACCTGATCGCCCGCACCGCCCTCCGGCTGCTCGACGACGCCGGCCTCGACGGGCTCACCATGCGGCTCGTCGCGACGGAACTCGAGGTCAAGGCCCCCGCGCTGTACTGGCACGTGAAGAACAAACAGGAACTCCTCGACGCGATGGCCGCGATCATGCTCGCCGAGGCCGGCGCGGACCTCGAACTCCCCGGCCGCGACGTGCCCTGGGACGAATGGCTCGGCGACGAGGTCCGCCGGCTGCGCCGGGTGATGCTCGCCCACCGCGACGGCGCGCGGGTCCTCGCCGGCACACACGTGACCGACCCCGGCCTGTTCCGCAAGATGGAACTGACCCTGCGCACCCTCGTCGACGCCGGCTTCGACCTGCGGGTCGCCGCCCGCAGCTACCCCGCGCTGCTGCACTACACGATCGGCTTCACGATCGAGGAGCAGGCCAGGGCCGGCACGGCGTACCAGGACGCGAACCCCTACGAATCCGTCGCCACCCTGGTGGACCCGGAACGCTTCCCGCTCACCGCCCGGGCGATGCCGGACGTGTTCGACCGCGACACCGACGACGCGTTCGAGGCCGGGCTGCACGTCATCCTCGCCGGGTTGCGCGCCGTCCACAGTGCGGCCCGATAGACTCCCGCCTATGGTCACGCTGCACGGCTCCGGGGAGCACAAGGTCATCGCGCTGCACGGCTGGTTCGGCACCGGCGACGAGTGGGGCTCACTCCCCCGCTACCTGGACGGGACGGCGTTCACGTACGCCTTCCCCGACTACCGGGGCTACGGCACGCGCAAGGACGAGCCCGGCGAGTACACCCTCGCGGAGATCTCCGCCGACACGCTGGCCCTCGCCGACGACCTCGGCTGGGACACGTTCTCCCTGGTCGGCCACTCGATGGGCGGCACGGCCGCGCAACGGATCCTCGCCGACGCCCCGCACCGGGTCCGCCGGCTGGTCGGCGTCGCACCCATCCCCGCCTCGGGCTTCCCGTTCGACGAGGCCGGCTGGGCCCTGTTCTCCGGCGCGGCCGACTCCCCCGACAACCGGCGGATCATCATCGACTTCACCACGGGCAACCGCAACAGCGGCGCCTGGCTGGACGCGATGGTCGCGCACTCGGTGGCGACCTCCTCCCGCGACGCGTTCGCCGCGTACCTGGCCGAGTGGGGCCGGGCGGACTTCGCGCCGGAGATCGCGGGCAACCCGGTACCCGTCAAGGTGATCGTCGGGGAGCACGACCCGGCGGTCGCCCCGGCCCTGATGGACGCCACCTTCCTCGCGCACTACCCGAACGCCGAGCTGTGCGCGATGGCCAACGCGGGCCACTACCCGATGCACGAAACCCCGGTCCAACTGGCCACGGTCATCGAGTCCTTCCTCGACCCCAGCCGGTAGCACCCGAGACCCGGCGAGCGCCCCGCGCCGGCCGCATGAAGATCAACCCCATCATCTGGTTACGAGTGGGGCGGCGCCGGGCGCGCATCGGTTGCTCGGAGGGCTGCCACGTCGCGCGGCCCGCTGCGGGAATGCTCAGTCGGATTCCCACTCCGGCCGCAGGATCGAGTAGGTAACGGAGTCCCGCCACGCGCCGTGCACGTGCACGTGGGCCCGGATCCGCCCCTCTTCGGTGAAGCCGGCTTTGCGGAGCACCCGGTCGGAAGGCGCATTTTCGGGAGCGCGAGCAGCCCAGATGCGGTGAAGGCCGAGGTGCTCGAATCCCAGGGTGCAGAGCAATCCCACAATCTCTGTACCGAGCCCCTTCCCCCATGAGTCGGCGCGGGTGGCAAACCCGATGGTTGCCGAGTGGGGGCTTTCGACGGCCAGCCGGGCGAAGCCCACCACCGCGTCGTCATCGCAGCTCACGGCTGCCAGCGAATACTCGGCGCGCGGCTCTTCACCCGCGAGAGCAATCACCCTGGCTATCAGGTTCTCTACTTCTTCAGCGCTTCTGGGCTCGAAGCTCAAGTGGCGGGTCGCCTCGGCGTCGCCGTAGATCGCATGGATTCCCGCTACGTCCTGAACGCTGAATTCGCGAAGACAAAGGCGAGGGCCTGCTAGCGACACAGGGTACATACCGACGCACCTTACTGCCTGGCGCTGGCTGAAGTCATGCGGTGATGGACCGAGCCGAAGTGGCCGTGAATGTTTCTATCTCCTGGCGCGCTATCCGGGCCACCGAAGCGTTGCGCAGATGGGATTCGCACAGCGTCGTGTGGACCTTGCGGACACTCACGAGAACGCCGTGGATCCGTTGCTCCACCGGCATGTCCAGCACTGATCCGATCACGCCCACCGCCCCGTCGAGATCCCCTGACGACAGCCGGACCACCGCCAAGGCGTTGCGGGCGCCAGCCTGATCCCCGAAGGCCCACTCGTCGGGGCTCGCCTGTTCATAGGCCCGCACAGACTCCTCCGCCCTCGCCAACGTGCCGGCAGGCTTGTCAGGAAGCTGGGCCAGGGCAGCAGCGGTGTAGTAGAGCTGCCTGGGGTGCGCAAACGTCATGATCCCGCCGTATGCATCGAGGTCGTCGGCAATGAGTTGGTCCCGGCTCGCGTCTGCGGTCCTGACCAGCGCCGACGTCGTCAGGACATCACCCAACGTGGCGTGGGCCCTGGCCGCGAGGCAGGCCAACCATGTCCGGGAGGTGCCGGCCACCTGTTCGGCGGCGGCCATGCCGAGTTCGGCGTAGCGGACCGCGTGTTCGGGCTGACCGGCCCAGTAGCTGATCAGCGACTGGAGGCCACGGGTCCAGGCACGCAGCCCCGGGTGATCGGCGTTGTCCGCGCACACGAACGCGGCGCGGGCCTGCGTCATCGCCGAGCGGGCGTCCCCCAGGTCGTGGCTGGCCTTGGCGAGCATGCCGGTGCCGATCCCGGCGAGCAGGTAGAGGTCTCGGGCCTGGTTCGGCCGGACCCGCCCTTGGTCGAGCAGTTGGAACAACAGGTCCTGCACCTCGACCAGGTCGCCCATGATCTCGGACAACGGCTGTCGCGGGTAAGCCGCCGCCAGACGGGAGATCTCGTCGTGCAGCTGGGCCACCGTCTCCGGCCCGACGCTACTGCTCTCGGCCAGCGCTGTGAACCTCAGCGCTCTGCGTGCCGCCATCGTTACCTGCCTCTCCAGGTCCAGAGGCTCGGCCACCGCGGGCAGCGTCCTCTTCTCGGCTATCTCGGCCAGGTCGTGCGGCGCGAGCAGTTCGGCGATCGGCAACGCGAACATCGCCTCCAACACCCGGCACTGGTCGGGACGCGGCAGGGTCTTGAGCACGCCGGCATACCAGCGCTCGAACTGCCGCTGGGACACCGTCAACCGCGCCAGGCTGCCGTTTCCCTCCTGTTCGGCGAGCGCCTTCGCCGTCCGCTCGAACTGGATCAGGAACGTCTCGTAGCGCTGCCAGTGCCTGCGGCTGAGCAGCACCCGCATGGTTGTCGGAGCGCCGACCATCGAACCTCCCGCATGACGATCCTGAGTCGACAGTAGGCGCGCGCCGCACGGGTTGACAGGGATTGTCCGGGGAAGTCGGCAGTAACGACGTCCCAACGACGGCACCTACGACGCAGCCGCCCACCCGCCGGAGTCGCCCTCAGGACGTTTGTCTAGTCGAGTTCGAGCGGGGCCAGGCCGAAGCGCCAGGAGACCGTGTCGCCCTCCCGCAGCACGAGCGCGTGCAGATAGCAGGGCTCGTCGTCGTCCTCGTCGATCAGCAGCCAGGTCGAGGTCGGGTGTCCCGCTGCCGCGAGAGCCTCGTCCGCCAGCCATCTCCCGTCGGCCGGCCCGGGCTCGAAGTACTCCGCTGCGAGCGCGAAGTCCGGGCCCGGCTCCATCCGGCCGTGGAGCCAGGGAAAATCCCCGCTCACGACCACCAGCGACGCCACATGCCGATCGCCCACCAGCCACTTGCTCACGCTGCTCCCCACCACCCGAGCCTAAGCCAGGGCACCGGTCCGGGACGGGTCGGCCGGATGTGTTCGAACTGGGGGACGTCCGGGTGCTAGGGGACGTCGCCGTGCAGGTCCCTGGTGTGCCAGTCGAACACTGTGCCGTCCAAGCGTCGTCTCCGCCCACCCGGGGCGAACCCGGCCCGCCGCGCGACCGCAGCAGACGCGGGATTCCCCGGCTCCACCTGGATCACGGCCTCCCGCGCACCCACCCCGGCCGCATATCCGCACACCAGCAGCACCGCCCGGGTCGCCAGTCCCCGCCCCCGCCAGTCCCGGCCGGGGTGTCGCGGGGGTGGCCGGGGCGCGGGCTGGGGGCCTCTGTGTGTCGCAGCCCGCAGGAAACGGGGCAGTGCCGCCGGCCGCGCCCACCTAGCCTGGACGCATGGCGCAGCACACCTCCAGGGTGATCCTCATCGCTAGGTTTGTCTCTACGACGTGGGTGCTCATGTCCGGGGGGTTGCTGTTCATGGACGTGTTTTCCTGGAACACACCGGCCCCGGCGCGGGTGACCGCCCAGATCACCTCCATCGACGAACTCAACACCTCCCGCACCCCGTACTACCTCGCCCGCTTCTCCACCTCCGACGGTGACACCTGCGAGGCCGCGCACATCCTCGGCGATCCGAAGGCCCGCGAGCGCAAGGTCGGCGACCAGGTCCAGGTCCTCTACCGGCACGGGCAACTGTGCAGGGTGGTCGGCCACGCCGACGAGAAGGCGGAGAGCGCGGGCGGCTTCTCGAACGTGCCGTACTTCGTCGCGGGCCTGGCGCTGAGCTACGTGGCCTGGTTCCGCCCACAGGTGCTCACCAGGTTGCTCGAACGCTGAAAAGGCCCACCTTCTACCAACTCCGGCGCACCGTGCCCTTCTGTCCGGCGACCAGACTCGCCGCCGGCACGTCGTCGGCCACGATCGCCCCGGCGGCGACCACGGCGTCGCGGCCGATGCTGACGCCGGGCAGGATCATCGCGCCGGCACCGATCCACACGTTCTCCGCGACGTCGATGGGCGCTCCGGTGAGGAACCGGCGCCGCTCGTCGGGGTCCACAGGGTGGCCCATGGTGATGAATGTGACCTTCGGACCGACCATCACACCCTCACCGAGCCGGATCCCAGCGTAGTCGAGGAACGTGCAGCCCTGGTTGACGAACACGCGCCCGGCCAGGTCCAGGTTGAGGCCGTGGTCGGTGTAGAAGGGCGGATAGATGGTGGCCCTCGACGGGAGTGGGCGGCCCAGGATCTGTGCGAACAGCGCCGCCTTTCCCGCCTCGTCGTCGAAGGGCAGCACGTTGAGGCGCGAGGTCAGCTCGGTGACGTGGAGTACCCGCTCGCTCATCGCCCTGAAGTCGGGGCCGAGGACCCGTTCGCCCCTGGCGAGGAGCTCGGGATCGTGGATGGGCAGGAAGCGGTCGTTGATCATTCGACCATTGTCGTGTCCCTGCCGCCGGGGCGGGAATGTCGTTGACAGGGTCGGGGCCTGTTGATGTGCTCTGACGACTGACCGTCGGCAGACAAGGACTCCTCCTCTGTGAGTGACACACCGGATCTGGGTGCCCCGCCCGAGCGCGTCGACGTCTCCGCCGAGCTGGTGGGTCGGCTCGTGGCCGCGCAGTTCCCGCAGTGGGCCGGCCTGCCCGTCACTCCGGTGGCGCGGGGCGGCTGGGACAACTTCACGTTCCATCTCGGGGCGGAGTTGTCGGTGCGGATGCCGAGCGCGGCGGAGTACGCGCTGGCGGTGGAGAAGGAGCACCGGTGGCTGCCGGAGTTGGCGCCCCGCCTGCCGTTGCCGGTCTCCACGCCGGTCGCGAAGGGCCAACCCGGTGAGGGGTACCCGTTCCCGTGGTCGGTCTACTCGTGGCTCGACGGCGAGACGGCGCGCGCCGACCGGATCGCCGACCCGGTGCGGTTCGCGGGCGACCTGGCCGGGTTCCTGGCGGCGTTGCGGCGGGTCGATCCGGCGTACGGTCCGCGTCCGGGGACGCACAACTGGTTCCGGGGCGGGACCCTGCGGACGTTCGACAACATCGTGCGGGAGGCGCTCGCGGCGTTGGCCGGCCGTGTCGACGGGGATCTGGTCGCCGAAATGTGGCGGGACGCGCTGGGTACGCCGTGGGACGGGGCCGAGTCGTGGTTGCACGGTGATGTCGCGCGGGGCAATCTGCTGGTCCGGGGCGGGCGGTTGGCGGCGGTCATCGACTTCGGGACCTGCGGGGTCGGCGATCCGGCGTGTGACCTGGCGGTCGCGTGGACGCTGCTGACCGTCGAGGGGCGGCGGGTGTTCCGGGCGGCGCTCGGCGTGGACGACGCGGAGTGGGCTCGGGGGCGCGGGTGGGCGCTGTGGAAGACCCTCTCCACCTGCGCGTACTCGGTGGACGACGTCGATGAGGACGCCGAGGACGCGCGGCGGGTCCTGGACGGCATCCTCGGGGAGTACGCGGCGGGGCTGGCGTAGAGGCCCGCGCACGTACACTCGATCGATGGATCTCGCCATTCTCGGGCTGGCCGCCCTGGTGTTCGTCGCGCTGGTCTTCGGGGTGGAGAAGGTCGTCAGGGTCCGCCGCCTGCAGAACACGCGCGAAGCGCCCCGGGGGCCACGCGCCTACGACGGTCTCGGGCAGGACTCCACGATCATCGTCGTGCCGGACACGTCCAGCTCCGGGTCGGACTCAGGGTCCGGTGGCGGCTCGCAGTGAGTACGCGGGGGGACATGCCGCGGATCGGCTGATGCGCGTCGGGGGCCGCCCCACTCGTAATCGGATGATGGGGTTGATCTCAGGGCTCGGTCTGTGACCCGAAACTCCGTCCCTGGCGCGTGCAACCGGCCGGCGCGTGCCGTGTGTATGACTGCGTAGACCGACAACAGGACGGCGCGCATGAGCGGAACGGAAAGCTTCGACCAGTTCTACCGGGACACCCACCGGCGGGTACTGACCTATCTCTATGCCGTCTGCGGGGACCTGAACACGGCCCAGGACGTCACCCAGGAGGCGTACGCCCGCGCCTGGCAACGCTGGGGCAGGCTCTCGACCTACGACGACCCCGAGGCGTGGGTCCGCACCGTCGGCTGGCGGTTGGCCGCCGGCACCTGGCGGACCGCCAAACGGTGGCTCGCCGCCCGGGTCCGGCTCGCCGAGCCCGATGTCAGCGCCGGCCCCTCGCCGGACAACGTGGCGATCATGGCGGCGCTGGCCCGGATCCCGGCCGCCCAGCGGGAGGCGGTGGTGCTGCACCACCTGTGTGGGCAGTCCGTCGCCGAGATCGCCGAGGCCACGTCCACGCCGGCCGGCACCGTGAAGGCCCGGTTGTCCCGGGGCCGCTCCGCACTGGCAGTACTGCTCACCGACTCATGGGAAGCGACCGAAAATGTCTGAGAAACTGACTGATGCCCTCGGTGGCCTGACCCACGACACCGAGTCGGTACTGATGCCCGGCGCCGCGGCGATCCGTCGGCGGGGTGCGCGGAGGACCCGGCGGACGGCGATCATGGCGGGGGTCGCGGCGTTGGCCGTGGTCGGCGGGGTGGCGTTCGGGGTGTCCTCGTTCGCGGGCGGGGAGCGTCCGGCGCCGCCGCCGCCGGGGACCTCGACGTCGGCGAGCCCGTCCGCGAGCCCGAGCCCGAGTGCGAGCGCCAGTCCCTCCCGGGTGCCGGATCCGGGGCCGATCCCGGACGGCGCGATGCTGCGGGCCTCGGACCTCAAGCTGGGCTCGGCGGCGGCGGACATCGACACCGAGACCATCGCGGAGTACGGGGCGATGACCCTGTCGGTGTGCGGCGGGTACCCGAGCGAGGGCCAGCGGGCGCAGACCCGGCGGCTGTCCGGGCACCTCGCGCTGCCGGACGAGTTGGAGCGCCTGGGCCAGGGCATCGTGAGCACGGTGCAGGAGCGGGTGTCGATCTACCGGGCGGGTGGCGCCGCCGCGTTCCTCGGTGAGGTACGCGAGCAGGTCGGGCGGTGCCCGGGCGTGCCGGGGGCGGGCTCCGGCGCGTGGCAGATCCTCGGGTCGGCCGGGCTGGGCGACGACTCGGTGGTGCTGCGGAACACGAAGTACGTGACGTACCTGCCCGGGAAGCCGGGTGGCGAGCAGCAGACCTACGCGGTACTCGTCCGGATCGGCGATGTGGTCGTGGTGGTCGCCGACCTGGGCTGGGAGACGGGCGCCGGACACGAGCCGGTGCTCCGCCAGATCGCGGCGCGGGCGGTGGAGCGGGCGGCGGTGCTGCGCTAGGCACTTCCGGGGCGGGGCCACGGGGCCCGCCCCGGCTCGACCGGCGACATGGCCCCGGGGCGGTGACCTCGCAGGTCACCGCCCCGGGCCGTTTACGGGCGCACCGCCCTGGCCAATTCCGGGCGCACCGCCCGGGGCCGTTCAGCGCGCACCGCCCAGGTGTCAGGCGACCCGCGCCGCGCCCTGCTCGGCGGCCGGGGTCAGCGAAGCTGGCCGTCGGCGCGCGACCAGCGACAGCCCGAACCCGAGGCTGGCTACCGAGAACAGCACGATCGGCGGGCTGGGCAGCAGCACCGCCGCCACGGCCAGCAGGACCAGCGACGCGCCCAGCCCGAGCCAGGTGACCCCGACCAGCGGGGACGTCGACCGGGCCACGATCAGGAACAGCACCCCGACCAGCGCGATCGCGACCCCCGTCGCGATGCTGAACCCGTTGAGCAGGTCGCTCGTGCTGCGCGCGATGCCCCCGATCTCCAGGGTGTGCGCCTTCATCGCGGCGGTGATCGCCTCGTCCTCCGGCGGGGTCGGGCGGAGCGACATCAGGGTGTCGAGCACCGTGTGGCCGACGCCGGTGACGACCCAGGACCAGGCGCCGACACGGAACAGGGTGAGGGTCTTCATGGCAGGACCTTTCCTTCGGGGAGGGTGGGGGGTGTCCAGCCGGCCAGGGCGACCGCGCCCGACTCGGCGAACCGGGCCGGGGTCGCGGTCAGGGCCAGGTCGCGCAGTCGGGTGCCGAGGGGCGAGCCCGCCTGGAGGAACCGGCCGGCCGACCGGGACCGCCGGACGATCCGGGCGGCCCGGGGGCGGCGTTCGCGGTCGTAGCGGGCCAGCGCGGGGGCGACGTCGTCGGTGCCGAGGAGGGCGGCGAGGGTCACCGCGTCCTCCAGCGCCAGGCACGCGCCCTGGCCGAGGTTCGGGGTCATCGGGTGCGCGGCGTCGCCGACCAGGGCGACAGAGCCGACCGCCATGGGGGGTACGACGCGGATGCCGGCGAGCGGGTGGTGCAGCAGGTCGGCCGGGTCGGTGGCGGCGATCAGGTCGCCGACGGGGGCGTGCCAGCCGGCGAACCGGTCGGCGAGTTCGCGGAGCTGTGCGGCCGGCGGGGTGCTGCGCGCGGGGCCGGGGGCCGTGGCGTACCAGTAGACGCCGTCGGGGCCCAGCGGCGCGCACCCGAACCGCAGACCCGCGCCGAGCGTCTCGCCGAAGGTGGCGCCGGTCGGGGCTCGCCCGGCGGGGACCAGCGCCCGCCAGGCGACGTGCCCGGTGTCGAGGAGCAGGGACCGGGGCGCGAGGAGGCCCCGGATCGCGCTGCCGATGCCGTCGGCGCCCACGACCAGGTCGGCGTCGGGAAGGACGCGCACCTCGGTGCCGGTGCGCACGTCGACGGTCGGGCCCAGCGCGTCGAGGAGCAGGGCGTGCAGGGCGGGCCGGGCCACGGCCAGGGTGGGCGCGCCGAGCCGGGCGGCCACCCGGGCCGGGTCGATCCGGCTGAGCCAGCTGCCGTCGGGCCGCCGGAACCCGACCGATGCCACGGGGGTACCGATCCGGGCCACCCGTCCGCCGAGCCCCAGGGCCCGTAGGGCGTGTACCGCGTTGGCGGCCAGCAGCAGCCCCGCCCCGGCGGCCCCGATCGTGGGCTGTCTCTCCAGCAGGGTCACCCGCCAGCCGCTCCGGTCGAGCGCGCCCGCCACGGCCAGTCCGCCGATCCCGCCGCCCACGACGACGGCGTGCCCCTTGTGCCGCATCACACCACCAGCCCTCCACTACAGGTGTAGCGAACACTACGCCTGTAGCATCTGGGTGGTGCGTACCAGTGACACAGATCGCAAGACCCTGCTCGCCGACGCCGCGATCGGCCTCGTGGGCGACGACGGCCTGCGCGCCCTGACCCACCGGGCCGTCGAGACCCGCGCCGGACTGCCCGCCGGCACGTGCGGCTACCACTACCCGAGCCGGCGCGCGCTGCTCGGCGCCGTCCTCGGCCGGATCTCCGCACTGGACACCGTGGACGTCGAGGGCGTCGCGGCCCGCGCCCTGTCGGCGCCCCCCGAACCCGTCGCCGACCTGGCCGTGGAGCTGCTGACCCACTGGCTCGGGCCGGCCCGGGCCCGCAGCCGCGCCCGGATGCTGCTGATGCTCGATCCGCAGGCCCGCCAGGAGCTGGGCGCCGTCGGGGGCGCGCTGTCGCAGGGCTTCCTGACCCGGGGGGCGCGGTATTTCGGGACGCCGGAGCGGGCCCGGCTGTTCATCGCGCTGCTCGACGGACTGCTCGTGGACGAGCTGGTGCGTGGAGCGGTGCCGGTGGAGGTCGACGGGCTGCGGGAGCGGGTGCGGGTCGTGGTCGGGGCGTGGGAGGCGACCGGGGGCTGAGGCGGAAAAGGGTCCGGGCGGTGCCCCCCTCGGAGTCACCGCCCGGACCATCCCCCACTCAGAGCGCGAACCGCGCCCCGTACCGTTCCGCCAGCTCCGCCGCCCGGTCCGCGAACCCCGGCGTCTGGTCCCGGAACCGCAGCGGCCCGCCCGTCCACGGCGGGAACCCGATCGACAGGATCGCCCCCACGTTCACGTCCGGGCCGGCCGCGACGACCCCCTCCTCGACGCACCGGAGGGTCTCGACCGTCTGCGCGTACAGCAGCCGGTCCTGGATCTCCCCGAACGCGACCGCCCCAGCCTCCGGCCCGCCGAACGCCGACAGCCCCGGCCACAGCGCCTTCGGCTCGTCCTCCGGGTAGTCGTAGAACCCGCCGCCCGTGGACCGGCCCTTGCGGCCGAACTCCTCGACCATCCGGATCAGCACAGCCTCGCCGGGGTGGTGCGGGTAGGCGAACCCGTCGCGCTCGGCCGCCTTCAGGGTCTCCTGGCGCAGCTTGTACGGCAGGGTCAGCGTCACCTCGTCGATCACGGCGAGCGGCCCGACCGGGTACCCGGCCTGCTGGGCGGCCTGCTCGATCGTCGCGGCGGGTACGCCCTCGCCGAGCAGGGCGAGCCCTTCGAGGACGTAGGCCCCGAACACCCGGCTGGTGAAGAAGCCGCGCCGGTCGTTGACGACGATGGGCGTCTTCCTGATCTGGAGTACCACGTCATAGGCCCTGGCCAGGGTCTCGTCGCTCGTCTTGTCGGCGCGGACGATCTCGACGGGCAGCATCTTGTTCACCGGCGAGAAGAAGTGCAGCCCGACGAAGTTCTCACTCGCCCGGACGGCCGTGGCCAGTTCGGTGATCGGCAGCGAGGACGTGTTGGACGCCAGCAGCGCGCCGGGGGCCACGACCGGCTCCAGTTCGGCGAACAGCCGCTGCTTGAGGGCGGCGTCCTCGAAGACGGCCTCGATGACCAGGTCGCAGCCGGCGAGGTCGGCCACGGAATCGGTCGCCAGCACCCGGTCCATGATCTCCGGGGTGCGGCGGGCCATCCTCGCCACCGCGGCCTTCCCGCGCTCGGCGGCCTCCAGGGTCACGTCCTTGAGCACGACCTGCATCCCGGCCTTGGCACAGGAGAACGCGATGCCGGCGCCCATCATCCCGGCCCCCAGGACCGCCGCCTTCGTGGCCTTCCAGCGCGGCGGGCCGACCGGGCGCGAGGCCCCGCTGTTGATGGCCTGGAGGTCGAAGAAGAACGCGCCGATCATGTTCCGGGCGATCTGGCCGGTGGCGACGCTGACGAGGTACCGGCTCTCGATCCGCAACGCCGTGTCGACGTCGACCTGCGCGCCCTCCACGGCGGCGGCGAGGATCGCCCGGGGCGCGGGATAGTCGGCCCCCTTCAGCTCCCGGCTCAGGGTCGCCGCGAACGCGGGCAGCGTGCCGGCGAGCTTCGGGCTGGACGGGGTGCCGCCGGGCATCCTGTAGCCGGGCCGGTCCCAGGGCTGGGAGGCCTCCGGGTCGGACAGGATCCAGGCCCTGGCCCGGTCCAGCACCTCGGAACCGGGCGCGAGCTCGTCGACGATCCCGGCCTCCAGCGCGGCGGCGGGCCGGTGCCGCTGGCCGCGCAGCAGGACGTTCATCAGCGCGTCGGCGAGTCCGAGCATCCGCACCGTCCGGGTCACGCCGCCCGCGCCGGGGAGCAGGCCGAGCATGACCTCGGGCAGCCCGTACTCCGCGCGCGGGTCGTCCGAGGCGATCCGATGGTGGCAGGCCAGCGCCAGTTCCAGGCCGCCGCCGAGGGCCGTGCCGTTGACGGCCGCGACGACGGGCTTCCCGAGGGTTTCCAGCCGGCGGAGGTCGGCCTTGACCTCGGTGAGCATGTCGAACAGCACCTGGGCGGACGTGCCGGCCGACGTGGGCGCGGCGGCCGACGTGGGCGCGGCGGCCGACGTGGGCGGACCAGCCGACGCCCCGGCGCCCGGGCCGGCCGCCAGGAACTCGGTCAGTTCGGCCCCGGCGAGGAAGGCCCGCTTGCGCGAGGTGACGATGACGCCGCGCAGGTCCTCCTCGGCGACCAGCCGGTCGACCGAGGCCCGCAGGGAGGCCCGGAACTCGGCGTCCATGGTGGGCACGGCGCCCTCGTCGTCCAGGGCGAGGGTGACGATGCCGTCCGCGTCGCGGTCGTAGTGGAAGAAGGTCATCCGTCAGATCCGTTCGATAATCGTCGCGACGCCCATGCCGCCGCCGACGCAGAGGGTGATCAGTCCGTAGCGCTGGCCGCGCCGCTCCAGCTCGTCGAGGACGGTGCCGACGAGCATCGCGCCGGTCGCGCCCAGCGGGTGGCCGAGCGCGATGGCCCCGCCGTTGACGTTGACCTTCTCCGGGTCGATCTTCAGATCCCGGACCACCTTCATGGGTACGGCCGCGAACGCCTCGTTGATCTCCACCAGGTCCATCTGGTCGATGGTCAGGTCGGCCTTGGCGAGCGCCTTCTCGATGGCCGGGATCGGGCCGGTGAGCATGATGACCGGGTCGGCCCCGCTGACGGCCACGGACACCACCCTGCCGCGCGGGGTGAGCCCGAGTTCCTGGCCGGCGCGGGCGCTGCCGACGAGGACGAGGGCCGCGCCGTCGACGATGCCGGAGGAGTTGCCGGGGCCGTGCACGTGGTCGATCCGCTCCACGTGCGGGTACTTCTGCAGCGCCACCGCGTCGAAGCCGCCGACCTGGCCCATCACCTCGAACGAGGCGGGCAGGTTGCCGAGGCCCTCCAGGGTGCTCTGCGGCTTGATGAACTCGTCGTGGTCGAGGATGGTGAGGCCGTTGCGGTCGAGCACCGGCACCAGTGACCTGTCGAAACGGCCCTCGGAACGCGCGAGAGCGGCTTTGCGCTGCGACTCCAGCGCGTAGCTGTCGACATCGGTGCGCGAGAAGCCCTCCATGGTCGCGATCAGGTCCGCGCCGACGCCCTGGGGCACGAACCCGACCTGGTGGCTGGTCTCCGGGTCGGCGTACCAGGCGCCGCCGTCCGCGCCGATCGGCACCCGGGACATGGACTCGACACCCCCGGCGAGGATCAGTTCGTCCCAGCCGGAGCGGACCTTCTGCGCCGCGATGTTCACGGCCTCCAGGCCCGAGGCGCAGAACCGGTTGAGCTGGGTGCCGCCCACGGTCACCGGCAGCCCGGCGGCCAGCGCGGCGATCTTCGGCAGCACGCTGCCCTGGTCGCCGAGCGGGGACACGATGCCCATGATCACGTCGTCGATCCGGGCCGGGTCGAGCCCGGGGTTGCGCTCCAGGACGGCCCGGAGCAGGCCCACGGCGAGGGTCACCGGCTTGACCTCGTGCAGGGAGCCGGTCTTCTTGCCCCGGCCGCGCGGGGTGCGCAGCGTGTCGTAGATGAATGCCTCGGTCATCAGAGAAACCTCGCTATGAGTTCTTTCATGATCTCGTTCGTCCCGCCGTAGATCTTCTGGACTCTGGAATCAACATAGGCCCGCGCGACGGGGTACTCGGCCATGTAGCCGTACCCGCCGAACAGTTGCAGGCACTCGTCGACGACCGCGCACTGCTGTTCCGTGGTCCAGTACTTGGCCATCGCGGCCGTCTGGAGGTCCAGCTCGCCGGCCAGGTGGTTCCGGACGCAGTCGTCGACGAACACCCGGGCGACCCGGGCGGCCGTGGCGCACTCGGCGAGCTTGAACCGGGTGTTCTGGAACTTGATCAGCTCCCGGCCGAACGCCTCGCGCTGCTTCACGTAGTCGATGGTCAGGGCGAGCACGCCCTCGATCACGGCCACCGCGCTCACGGCGATGATCAGGCGTTCCTGGGGCAGCTGGGTCATGAGCTGGGCCATGCCGTCGCCCTCGTCGCCGAGCAGGTTCGCCACCGGCACCCGCACGCCGTCGAAGGCGAGTTCGCAGGTGTCCTGGCCGTGCGTCCCGATCTTGCGCAGCGGCCGGCCCCGGGTGAACCCCGGCACGGAGTCCCCCACCTCGACCACGAGCAGGGACAGCCCGCCCGGCGCCTGGGCGACGACGATCACCAGGTCACACAGGTACCCGTTGGTGATGAACATCTTCGAGCCGGTCAGGACGTAGTCGTCCCCGTCCCGGACCGCGCGGGTCGCCACGGCCTGGAGGTCCGACCCGGTGCCCGGTTCCGTCATGGCGATCGCCCCGACCAGCTCCCCGGACGCCATCCCCGGCAGCCAGCGCCGCTTCTGCTCCCCGGTGCCGTACTCCACCAGGTAGTGCGCCACGATCCCACTGTGCACGGCGTTGCCGAAGCTGGAGTCCATGGCGCGGGCCTGTTCCTCCAGCAGCACCGCCTCGTGGGCGAACGTGCCGCCCCCGCCCCCGTAGGCCTCCGGCACGCTCAGGCACAGCAGCCCGGCGGCCCCGGCCTTCCGCCACAGGTCGCGGTCGACGTGCCCCTGTTCGGCGAAGCGCTGCTGGTGCGGGGTCGACTCGCGGGCCAGGAACACCCGGGCGAGGTCCCGCAGCTGGTCAAGGTCAGACATACAGGGCCTCGATCTCCGATGAGTACTTCGCGTGGATGGCGCGCCGCCGCACCTTCCACGTCGGGGTCAGCTCGTCCCCGGAGGGCTGCCAGTCGGCGTCCAGGACCGCGTACCGCTTGATCTGCTCGACCCGGGACAGCCGTTCGTTGGCCCGCTCCACCGCCGCCGCCACCTCGCCCGCCACGTCCTCGTGCTCCGCCGCCAGAACGGGATCCAGCACGAGCAGCGCCACGTTGTAGGGCCGGCCGTCCCCCACGCACACCGCGTGCCCGATCAGCGCGCTCGCCGCCCGCAGCTGGCTCTCGATGTTCGCCGGGGACATGTTCTTGCCCGCCGCGTTGATGATGAGTTCCTTCTTGCGGTCGACGATGGTCACGTACCCGTCGGGGTCGATCGTCCCGATGTCCCCGGTGCGCAGCCAGCCGTCGGCGGTGAACAGCGCGGCCGTCGCCTCGGGGTCGTTGCGGTAGCCCCGGACCAGGATGTCGCCCCGGCAGAGCAGCTCCCCGTCGTCGGCGAGGGCCAGCTCCAGCCCCGGGTAGGGCTGGCCGATGGTGCCGCGCCGGACGGCGCCCGGCCGGTTCACGCACGCCCCGCCGGAGGTCTCGGTCAGGCCCCAGCCCTCCAGGATCTCGATCCCGAGGCCGGCGAAGAAGTCGAGCACCTCGACCGGGGTCGGCGCGGAGCCCACGATCAGCCAGCGGCACGCGTCGAGCCCCATCCGGGCCCGGACGGCCGCGCCGACCTCCGGGGTGAGCTCGGCGGGCAGCACGGGCTCCAGCATCGCCCGGAGCTTCTGCCACAGCCGGGGCACGGTGAACAGCACCGTGGGCCGGACCTCCGGCACCGTGGCCAGCAGCTCGTCCACCGAGGCGCAGCAGGTGACGGTGCCGCCGTTGACCAGGACGGCCGTGTAGTGCGAGATCCACCGGTCGGCCAGGTGCGCCATCGGCAGGTACGAGACGGTCCGCCCGCCGGCCGTGATGCCCAGCGCGGCACGGGCCCCGTTGATCTGGGCCAGGACCGTGCCGTGGTCGAGTTCGACGCCCTTGGGCGGCCCGGTGGTGCCGGAGGTGTAGATCAGGGTCACCAGGTCGCGGGGCCCGACCTCGGCCTCGACGAACCCGTCGCGCTCCAGGGCGGCCAGCTCGTCGACCAGGAGCACGGTGGGCACCCCGGCGGCCCGGACCCGGTCGGCGAACCGCGGTTCGGTGACGACGATCCGGGGCCCGGCGTCGGCGAACAGGTGCGCCAACTGCTCGGGCGAGCTCGTGTTGTACACCGCGAACGGCACCGCGCCGAGCAGCATCGCCGCGATGTCGACGACGTGGAACTCGGGCCGGTTGACCAGCATCGTCGCGATCGTGTCGCCCCGGCGCAGCCCGAGGGCGGCGAGCCCGGCGGCGAGGCGCTCGGCCCGGGTCACGAGCTGGGAGTACGTGAGTTCGAGGGTGCCGGCGGCGTCGCGCACGGCGATCTGGTCGGGGCGGGCGGCGGCCGTGATCCGCAGGGCCGCGCAGAGGGTGGGCGCCGCGAGGGCCGCGGGGTAGGCCTCTTCCGGTTCCATCCACGGTCTCCTCGTCAGTTTGCAAACAGTCTAGACTGCATGTGTTTTCTAGCACAGGCCGAGCCACGGAGGAAGACATGCCCGGACCGCTCTCCGGATTGAAGGTCGTCGAACTCGCCGGAATCGGCCCCGCGCCGTTCGCCGCGATGCTGCTGGCCGACCTGGGCGCGGAGGTGCTCCGGCTGGACCGCCCGGAGGGGTCCCTCCGGCTCGGCGAACCCGAGCACGACCTGCTCAACCGGGGCCGGCGGTCCGTGGCCGTGGACCTCAAGCACCCCGACGCCGCCACGCTGGTCCTGGGCCTGGTCGCGGGCGCCGACGTCCTCCTGGAGGGCTTCCGGCCCGGGGTCGCCGAACGGCTCGGACTCGGGCCCGAGGAGTGCCTCGCCGCCAACCCCCGGCTCGTCTACGGCCGGATGACCGGCTGGGGCCAGGACGGGCCGCTCGCGCACACCGCCGGGCACGACATCAACTACCTCGGGCTGACCGGGGCGCTGTCCGGGGTCGGTCGGGCCGGCGGGCCGCCGCAGGTGCCCATCAACCTGGTCGGGGACTTCGGCGGCGGGGCCATGTTCCTCGCCGTCGGCGTGCTCGCCGCCCTGTTCGAGGCGGGCCGCTCCGGGCGGGGCCAGGTGGTCGACGCCGCGATCGTGGACGGCTCGGCCCTGCTCACCACGATGGTGCACGGGCTGCTGCACGGCGGCTTCTGGCAGGACCGGCGCGGCACCAACCTCATCGACACCGGCGCCCCGTTCTACGACGTCTACGCCTGCTCCGACGGCGGCCACGTGGCCGTGGGGGCCCTCGAACCGCGGTTCTACGCGGCACTCCTCGCCGGCCTGGAGCTCACCGACGCGCCCGACCGGCACGACCCGTCCGAGTGGCCCGCCCTGCGCGCGGCGATCGCCGCCCGGTTCGCGACCCGGACCCGCGACGAGTGGGCCGCCGTGTTCGCCGACTCCGACGGGTGCGTGGCCCCGGTGCTGACGTTCCTGGAGGCCCCCGAGCATCCGCACCTCGCCGGGCGGGGCACGTTCGTGGCGCACGACGGGGTGGTCCAGCCGGCCCCCGCGCCCCGGTTCTCCCGCACACCCGGGGCGCTGGGCCGCCGGCCCGCCCGGCCCGGGGAGCACACGGTCGAGGCGTTGGCGGACTGGGGCGTGCCCGACATCGAGGGGCTGCTCGCGTCCGGCGCGATCATTCAAACCTGACCCGACGGGTACGCGGCCCCGCGCCGGAACCGTGCCTGCCCGGAGTCCCCGCCCGGGTGACCGGGTGCCCGGCCAGCGCTCGCCCGGAGCGCCGCGCACCCCTCGTACCCGTCGAAGGGTTCTAGGGTCTGTCGGCCTCGCGCAGCGTGGCCACGGCCATCCGCTTCCACGTCTCCAGCAGGTGCGCCCGGCGCTTCGGGTCCCCGCCGAGCAGCTCGTCCACGGCGATCCCCCGGTGCAGGTCGATCGTCAGCCAGCCGATCGTCTCCACCACCTTCGGATCGGCGGTCCCCGCGTACTTCCGGCACAGCTCCAGCGTCGCGTGCGCCAGGGTCCGGTCCACCGGCAGCATCACCGCCCGCAGCTCCGGGTCGTTGGCGCACGCCACCCACAGCTCGATCGACGCCTTGGCGAGCGGGCCGGAGAAGCCCTCCCACATCAGGTCGATCAGGGCCTCCATCCGGTCCGGGCCCTCGGGGAGGTTCTCGCCGACCAGGAGCACCCGTTCCGTCTGCTTGCGGGTCAGGTGCTCGATCGCGGCCGCCATCAGGCCGGCCTTCGTCGGGAAGTGGTGGAGCTGTGCCCCGCGCGACAGCTCCGCGCGGGTGCACACCTCCTGCATGGACGTGCGGGCGTACCCGATCTCGATCAGGCTCTCGACCGTCGCGTCGAGGAGCCGTTCGCGGGTCCGCTCACTGCGTTCCTGCCGGTTGGACGTCATGCCCGTCAGTATTACGCGGCGACGGCCACCGCCGCGCGCACCCGCCGCGCCGCCACGTCGTCCGCCGGGCACCGGCCCCGCACCGTGTACCGCTGCGCGAAGTCGGCCACCCGCTCCCGGATGTCGGCGGGCGCGCCGAGCCGGTCGAGCCCCTCGAGGGCCAGGTCGAAGCAGGCCGTGGCCGCCTCGGTCAGCCCCGGCTCGCCCAGGCCGCGCCGGGCCGCCGTCACCCAGTCGTGGTTCCGGCGCAGCGACCGCAGCGGGCGGACGATCTCGGCGGCCCGCTCGGCGGTCACCGCGTCGTCCATCAGACCGGTGACCAGCGCGACCGGGACGACCCAGTTCTCGCCGTCCTGCTGGTCGATCATGCGAAACTCCAGGTACCCGCGCGGGCGGACCGGCGGCACCAGCGTCCCCAGGTGCATCTCCAGGTCGATGTACGTCGCCGGGCGCGGGCCGCCGCCGCGCAGCCAGTCGCGCATCGTCAGCCCCTCGGGGGCCGTCCAGTCCGCGCCGTCCTCGGAGGCGACCACGGACACCTTCGCGGCCAGCGCGTAGCGGGCCCACTCCTTGCGCGGGTCGTCGGTCATCCGGGGCGCGCGGGTGCGCCCCGCGTCCATCGCGAAACGGAGCACCTGCCGGGTCGAACGCCACCGGTGCCCGCCGGCCGTACCGGGCGAGTTGGCGAAGATGGCCAGCAGCATCGGGCCCATCGCGTCGGCGAGCCACCAGCGCCGCCGGTAGCCGAGCCAGCCGTCCGTGTCGTCCCCGGAGTCCAGGCACACCTGCACCGAGGCGGAGTTGCACGCCACGACCCGGCCCTCGGGGCCCGAGCGGTCGTTGAACCGTTCCAGGGCCTCGTACCGGGGGGTGTCGAGCACCCGGAACGCCGGCCGGAGCATGTCCAGCCCGCCGCCCTCCAGGCGCAGCCCGGCGGCCTCCACGGCGGCGGTCAGCAGCGCCATGTCCGCTCGGGTGTTGGCGACGCACTCGGCGAGCGACGCGCCGACCCCGGAGCTGAGCTCCAACTGGCCGCCCGGCTCGATCGTGATCCGGCCGCCACCGGGCAACGGATCGGGCAGGTCGCGCACCGCGTCGCGCAACCGGTCGGGCGCCGGCCGGGACAGCGGGGCGCTCGGGTCGCGCACCAGCCATTCCAGCTCAGTACCGACCGAACCCACAGAACCGGCGCGGAACCCCGCGCTGGCCACATAGGCCGTAGCTTCTTTCTCGGACAGCATGTTCTGGATCAGCACTGCGTTCACCGCCCCCTCCTGCGGACCGACTGAATGCGACGACTAGACGCCTCACGGCACACGACGTGAGAGGTGTGCTCTATTAGCGGGCTCGGAAGCCATTTTGTCCAGCGACACCACCGATAATCGGCGCGTCTCCGGTTCGTGTCCCCAAGCGTCGCTCGGTTGGCACCACCCGGCCACCGTCACGCCACTAAGAAAGAACCACGAAACTGTAAACACCACGTGCCCGGCCGTCGCCCCGGAGGCACCCGGCGGGGTGCGATCCGACCACACGACAACGATCCAGCCGCCGGAACGGCACGGCCACCGGGGCAGCCCGGTATGCCCCGCGCGCGACCGCGGGCGTACCAGACTGTGGGACCGTCGCCATCATGACGGCTGGAGCCGGAAAGGTCGAGTCGGCCAGACGGGTCGTATCCGCGCAGAGACGCATTGCCAGGTGCCCGGCACATGGGAAAACGCCGCCCCTATAACCTCCGCACCGACAAAGATCGATTCGGCCGGACCGGTCAGGTCTCCGCAAACGCGTCGCCGCCTCGACCAGTCGGCCGACAAAGATCGATTCGGCCGATTGGTTAAGTCGGCGCGCCAGCGTACCTTGCCAGAATGAGACGCAGGTTCGTGCTGGTGGCTCTTGCGGTGGGGGCTCTGGTCACCCTCGCCTGGGCCGTGCCACTCGCGGCCGTCGCCTACCACTCGACCCGCACCCAGGTGCTGTTCCAGGCCGAGCGGGACGCCGACGCCCTGGCACAGTTCGCCCACACGACGGCGGACCCCGCCGAATTTCGCAAAGCACTCGCGATGCTGCCCGCCGAGCGCCAGACCCGGCTGGGCATGACCCTGCCCGACGGGACCACGATCGGCGGCGGCCGGCACGCCTCCGACGACGACTTCCTCCGCGCCCGGGTCAGCAAGAGCTCGATCACCGTGTCCACGCCGAAGGGCACGTCGTACCTGACGGCGATGGACGGCGTGGTCGTCGAGGGGTACGTGCCGCACGCCACCCTCACCCACGAGATGCGGACCGCGTGGGGCCTGCCCGCCCTCCTCGGCCTCGTCCTGCTCGTGATCGCGTGCTTCGTGGCGTCCTGGATGGCGCGGGGCGCGGTCCGGGCCAGCGAGGAGCTGGCCTTCGCGGCCCGGCGGCTCGGGGCCGGCGACGTGCACGTCCGGGTCGTCCCGGGCGGCCCGCCGGAGATCGCCACCGCCGGGGCCGCGTTCAACGAGATGGCCGAGCGGCTCCGGATCCTGCTCGCCAACGAGCGCGAACTGCTCGCGGACCTGTCGCACCGGCTGCGTACCCCGCTGACCGCCCTGCGGTTGAACGCCGAGGCGCTGCCGCCCGGCCTCGAACGCGACCGGGTGCTCGACGCCGCCCGGCAGACGGAGCAGGAGCTCAGTTCGATCATCGAGGAGGCCCGGGAGCCGCTGCACGACGTGGAGCCGGCCCGGTGCGACATCGCGGCGGTGGCCGCCGACCGGACGAAGTACTGGGCCGTGCTCGCCGCCGACCAGCGCCGCGCCTGGCGGGGCAAGGGCCTCACCGGGCAGGTACCGGTGGCCGTGGGCCGGGCCGACGCCGCCTCGGCGCTGGACACCGTGCTCGGCAACGTCTTCCAGCACACCCCGCCCGGCACCGCCTACCAGGTGTCCGTGCTCGCCGGCGAGGACCGGGTCCGGCTCGTGGTGGACGACGCGGGCCCCGGGATCGGCACCCCCGACGAGGCGATGCTGCGCGGGGTGAGCGGCGGGGAGTCCACCGGGCTGGGGCTGGACATCGCGCGCCGGGTCGCGGAGTCGACGGGCGGCGCGCTGACCGTGGGGCCGAGCCCGCTGGGCGGGACCCGGATCACGCTCGCGTTCCGCCGCTAGGCGGGGACCGGACCACGTCGGGCACCGGACACCCGCGTGCCCGCCGGCCGCACGCCCCGCCTGGACGGGCGCCCCGCGCGCCCTACTCCGGCGCGACGAGCTTGACGCCCACGCCCCGCACCGTGTGCAGGTACTTCGGCTGGGCCGCCGACTCCCCCAGCTTCCGGCGCAGCCAGGACACGTGCACGTCGATGGTCTGGTCGTCCCCGCCGTACGGCGTGTGCCAGACCTCGGTCAGCAGCTCGCGCCGCCCGACCACCCGGCCGGGCCGGGCCGCCAGATAGGCCAGCAGGTCGAACTCGCGCTTGGACAGCCGCAGCGGGGTGCCGTCGAAGCTCGCGTCGCGGGCCCCGAGGTCCAGGCGCAGGCCGCCCACCTCGATCAGCTCGGCGGCGTGCTCGCGGGGCGTGGCCCGGCGCAGGACGGCCGAGATCCGGGCGGCCAGGTGGTCGGCGGAGAACGGCTTGATCAGGTAGTCGTCCGCTCCGGCGTTGAGCATCCGGATGATCTCGTACTCCGTGTCACGGGCCGTCGCGATCAGGACCGGCACCCGGGACACGGCGCGGATCATCGAGAGCGTGACGGACCCGTCGAGATCGGGCAGCCCAAGGTCCAGCACGACGACATCCGGGTCCCATCCGGTCACCTCCCTGATGCCCGTCATGGCCTCACCGACAGCGCGCACCACATGGTCACGCTGAGTAAGGGCACGAACCAGAGCCACGCGGATCTCCGCGTCATCCTCAACCAGCAGCACCCGGGCCATAATGTGACCGTAATCTAGGGTTGCCTTTGGGCCAAGGTTCGGGAGAATAACGACGTGCGTCGTGCTCTCGGCATTGTCGCCGCCTGGACCTCCGTCACTGTCGTGGCGGTGACCGTGGCGTGGCTCGGCGTGCGCGCATCTCGGCCGGCCACTCTCGCCGATGTCCCGAATTTCCCGATTCCTGCCGCCAGGCCTTCACTCAAAGTAGTAGCTACGCTGCCGCCAGTGACGCCTCCGCCGCCCCGCATCGGCCAGCCGGCGGGCCCCACCCGGACTCCCGGCGTGCCGCCGACGTCCGCTGGGCGGACGCCCGGCGGCGCCCCGTCGCCGACTCCGACCATGAACATCCTGGTCGACGAGGAGAACAGCCCCACCCCGAACACCAAGACGACGCCGAAACCGACCCCGACTCCGGACATGAAGACCACCCCCACCCCGGAGACCACATTCGGGCCGAACCGGGCGACCGTCGCGCCGACGACGTCGAGCGCGGCCCCGAAGGTGCGCAACGCCTCCGCGAGCGGCGGCTCGGCGATGTTCTACTACTCGGCCGGCAAGGTGGACCTCATCGAGCTCGCCCCGTGCAGCGGGTACTCGTACGAGGCGTACCGGCTGGAGGCGGACTACATCGTGGTCCGGTTTGTCGGGTACGATCACGTGAGCACGATATATGCCTATTGGTCGAAGTCGCGCCAACCGACCATAACAGTGTACGAAGAGGACTATTAGTCCGTTTTCTCGGTGTGCGACGTTTTTGCCACACCCCGTGACTTCCGCCGGCACGGCCCGTTGGTCCCCGTGATCAACAATCCCCGGCCCTGGAGGTCTGTCCCATGTCGACGGTCCGTGTCCGTCGTACCGCCCCGGCGCTGCTCGTCCTGCTGACCGGCGTGCTCGCGACCCCGGCCTCCGCGCACGCCGGCACCCCGGTGTGCCACCCCGCCCCCTACACGGCCTCCGCCGACGCGACCCTGTTGCACCTCGGCCTGCTCGACCTGCGCCCGCTGGGCGTCGGACTCCCGCCCCTCGCCGACGCGCGGGTCGCCACCGCGCACGCCGACGTCGACAGCACCCGGCGGACCGCCACGACCGCCGAGGCCCGGTACGCCGACGCGCAGCTCCTCGGCCTGTCCGTACCGCTGCCCGGCGCGGTGGCCCGCCAGACCGCGCCCGCCGACAACCCGCGCCCCGTCAGCACCGTCGCCCGGGCCCTCGACGCGGGCGGCCTGGTCGGCGCGCGGGTCGGCGAGTCCACCGCCTCGGCCCGCTGGCAGGACCAGTACGGCTGTGGGCACCTGGCGGCCCTCAGCGCCGCCAGCACGGCCGTGACGAGCGCGGAGGTGCTCCAGGGTGGGGCGCCGCACCTGCCGCTCCTGGAGAGCCTCCTGGGCGGCGTGACCCGGCCCACCCCGCTCGTCCGGATCAGCTCCGTCGCCAGCGCCCGCACGGCCACCGAGACGGTCCGGCTCCCCGGCGGCGGGGTCGGCGTCTCCGCCACCGCCGCCACCGGCATCGCCGACGTGTCCCTGTTCGACCAGATCCGGGTCCGGGTCCTGCACCAGCCGAGCCTGACCGTGGTCTCCGCGGCCCGGCGGTCCGAGGCGGCGGTCCGCTACGACGCGCCGCTGCTGGAGGTCACCCTCCCCGGCGGCCAGGTCCAGCGGCTCGACACCCCGGAGGCCACCGTCGACACCACCGTGGCCGCCCGCGCGCTGCCGGGCCGGATCGTCTCGGACCGGGCCACGGCGGTGCTCGGCGTGCGGCTGACCGTCGGGCAGGTCACGTCCGAGGTCACCGACCGGGGCGCGGTGCGCGCCGGGGCCGCCACGCTGCGGCTGCGGGTCACCCTGGCCGGGGCGACGGTCGCCGACCTCGGGCTGGGCCTGCTGTCGGTGGCGGCGACCGCACCGGGTTCGCAGGGGTCGACGCCCACGCCCGGGACCCCCTCCGAATCCGGGTACCCGCACCCGACCGGCACGCCCGGGCACCCGTCGACCGCGACGCCCACCCCGCCCGGCGGCCCGGGCTCCCCGACCCCGGTGGTGCTGTCGTCCGGCGGCGGGGGGCTGCCGGTCACCGGCGCGCAGATCGCCGGGTACGCGGCCGGCGGGCTCGCGCTGGTCGGCGGCGGGCTGCTGCTGCTCCGGCTCGCCCGGCGCCGGCGGAACGGGTTCGAGGCGTAGCGGCCCGGCGCCCCGGCGGGACGGCACCGGGGCGCGGCGGCGTCCGGGCGTGGGGCCCGCACCGGTCCCGCGCTCGGGCCCCGGGACCGGAAGGCGGGGCGCCCAGGCCCCGTACCCGGAAAAAAGGGGTGTGGTCCGGCGGACATCGTGTCCGCCGGACCATGTCCCCGCGCCCCTAGGGTTCGCTGGGACAGACGCCGTCTTCGATAGGGGGAAGCCATGCCTGAGCTGCGCCCGGCAGGGCTCATAGGCTCGGTGGAACGGGCTCTCGGGGTCCTGGAGGCCATCGCGGAATGTGGTGACGGGGCCAGCGCCAAGGCCGTCGCCCGCAGGACCGAACTACCCTTGCCCAGCGCGTACCGGATGCTGGGCACCCTGCACTACCACGGGTACCTGATCCGCAACGACGACGGCAGCTACGGCCTCGGCGAGCAGCTCGCGACCCTCTACGAGCACTGGTACCGCAAACTGGACCTCGACCCGGCCGTCCGGCTGATCCTCCGCGACGTGCACAAACGGGTCGGCGCGCCCGCCTACTTCGGCCGGCTCCGCGACGGGGCCGTCACCGTGGTCGACGCCGTGGACTGCCCCGAGACGCCCCGCGCTCCCTTCACGACGGCCCGGCTGCGGTCCGTCGGCGAACGCAGCGCCCTCGGCCGCGCCCTGCTCAGCGCGGTGAGCGACGAGGAACGCCGCGAGTACCTGAGGGACCGGTCGCCCGACGCCCGGCTCGCCCACGTCCTGGCCACCGCCCGCCGGACCGGCGTCGCCTCCGACGTCGGCGAGTTCCTCCCGCCCCATGCCGCGATCGCCGTGCCGGTGCGCTCCCCCAACGGGCATCTGCACGGGGCGCTCGCGGTGACGGTGCCCGTCCTCGCGTACGCCGACCGGCGCGCCGAGGTCGAACGCGTCCTGCGGCAGTGCGCGCTGACCCTGATCAAACTGCTGACCGTCGAGTAGGGACAGTCATTCATCAACTGAACATGACTTATCAGCACAACAGGAGATTCCAGTAAAGTTCGAGGATGACCTACGCCGACCGTCTGCGAGCGGCCCGTGAGGGTCTCGTCACCCGGCTGGCCACGGTCGGTCCACTCTGGGTGCTCGACGATGTCGAGGCCGGGGTGGTGACGCTGCGCCAGTCCGCCGGCTCGGACCGCCAGGTGACGGTGCGGGCGCTCGGCGGCAGTGTCCGCGGCTACTCCTACCAGGTGCAGCTGCTGGTCCGGCAGATCGACGGCAGCTGGGCGGTGTCGATCGGGCCGAAGTCGTTCTCGTATCCGGGGCACGCGATCTGGTTCGCGACGACCCTGTTGAACAGCTACGGCTGATACCGGCACGGCCCGGGCACGTGGCTACGGCCGGTTTTCGTGGCCTGCGGCTACGGCCGGGTCCGCCGGCGCGGCCGGGTGAACGTGTGCGTGCGGACCTCCACCGGCAGGCCGAGCGCCGTCAGGTCCCCCGCCAGCGCGCGCGGGTCGACCTCCAGCCGGGACCGGGACCGCTCCGGCCCCCGGCCCACGTCCAGCTCCACGGACACCCCGGCGGCGTGCGGCTCCCCGCCGTCCTGCACGTGTTCGACGAGGACGATGCCGTGCAGCCGGGCCACGGGCACCAGCTCCGACCGGCCGAGCCGGACGACCCGGACCTGGGTCGGCGCGTCGGGCGGGGACAGCTCCAGGCGGCAGATCTGCCGGGCGCCGACGACGGTGAGGACCAGGTAGTAGGCGAAGAGGATGAGGCCGAGGGCGGTCAGCGCGTGGGCCGTGCCGCCGGAATTGCCGGGGAACAGCTGGAACAGGCCGGCGATCACGCCGACCGGCAGCGCCGCGAGCACCGCGGCCACGAGGGTGCCGACGACCAGGTAGCGGGCCAGCGCGCCGGAGGTGCCGCCGCCGGGACGCAGGACGAGATGCACGCCGTCATCCCGGTGCCGCAAGACCATCGCCCCACAGTAACGCGCCGGCTACCCGCGTCCACCCCGGAGTTCGGGAGGCGCCGCGAGGCCCGGTCGGCGGCGTCCCGGGCCGCCGCGCACCACGACCTCGGCACCAGGCCCGACACCGGCGGCGACCGGCCTGGGCCCAAGGTGCCGGCGGCGTGGGTGCCGGCGGCGACCGGCCCGGGCTCAGGGCGCGGGCGGCAGGTCCGCCCGGGAGGCCACCCCGAGCTTGCGGATCGCCGTCGCCACATGCTGCTCCACCGTCCGGGGCGACAGGAACAGCACGTCCGCGATCTCCCGGTTGGTCTGGCCGGCCGCCGCGAGCGCCGCGACCTCCCGCTCCCGGGGGGACAGCAGCCTGCCGTAGCCGGGCCGGCCGCCCCGTTGCGCGGGCACCACCCCGTGCACCCTCAGGGTGTACCGGCACCGCGCCGCGTCCCACCCCGCCCCCAGCAGCGCGAACCGTTCGGCGACCGCCCCCAGTTCCGCGAGCCCGGCCGTCCGGTCCGCCGTGCCGGGCGCCGGGAACGTACCGGCGTTGCCGAGCCGGTCCCGGGCGGCGGCCTCGGCGGACAGCGCGGCCTCGTACGGCCGGGGCAGGGCCGCGTAGCGCTCCTCGGCGGCGGCGTACTCGCCCCGGCAGTACGCCAACGCGGCGGCGGCCAGTGGCGCGTCCGCGCCGTCGATCGCGGTCGCGTACTCCGCCACCAGGGCGTCCACCGGCCGGCCCGCCCGGCGCAGCGCGGTCACCGCCCACGGCAGCAGTTCCGCCGCCCAGGTCCAGATGCCCTTGAGCCGGATCCGGGCCACGGCCTCGTCGGCGAGCCGGGCCGCGCCGGCCACGTCGTCGTTGCCGAGCAGCAGCCGGATCTGCGCCCCGGACGCGGCGGCGACCACGGGGACGGCGGCCTCGGCCGCCCAGCCCAGTCCGGACGCGTGCAGCCGGGCGTCCGCCTGGGGCCGGTCGCCCCGGGCCAGGGCGAGCAGGCCGAGGACGAGGTTGCCCTCGGCGGCCCACCACTGGTTGGCGGCCCGGTCGACCTCCGCCGTGACCCGTTCGGCGAGCCCCGACCAGTGGCCCCGGGCCCAGTCCAGCCGGAACGCCGTCCCGTTCGAGGCGGTGTCGTACGGCCGGACGGCCAGCAGGCTGCCGGCCCTCAGGAAGTCCTCGGCGGCCCGGTAGTGCCCGAGCCAGGCGGCGGCGTCCGCGAGGTTGCTCAGCCCCCGGCACACCTGTCGGCGGCGGCCGGGTTCGTCCCCGAGGGCGACGAGCCGTTCGGCGACCTGCCACGCCTCGGGGTCGCCGGTGACCATCAGCAGCGCCGCCTGGTTGGCCAGCACCGCCGTACTGACCGCCGGGTCCTCGTCCCCGCACGCGGCCGCCCGGGCCAGGTACTCCCGGTGCGCCCGCAGATCCCCCGGCGGCATGTACGGGAACCCGAGCGCCGCCAGCGCCCGCGCGGTCAGCGGCGGTTCGGCGGGGGTCTCCCGGAGCGCCTGGTCCAGGACCCACCGGCCCTCGCCCTCGTGGCCGAGCCGGTCCATGAGGACGGCGCCGAGGTCCGAGCCGAGTTCGGCGCGCGCGGCGGCCGGCAGCCGAGGGTCCTCGATCATCCGGCGCAGCAGCTCCAGGTCCTCCTCCGTACTCTCCGCCAGCAGGTCGCGGAGCAGCCCCACCACGACCTCCAGGTCACCGTCGGCCAGGCAGCTCTCGGCGGCCTCCTCGGCGAACCGGAGCCAGTCGGCGCGCTGGCCCCCGAGGCGGCTGTGCCGGGCGAGGGCGGCGGGCACCCCCTGGCCGGTGAGCGCCGCCGCCGCGCGCAGGTGCATCCGGCGCCGGACCGGGCCGGGGACCAGGGCGTAGCCGGCGTGGGCGGCCAGCGGGGACCGGTACCCGTAGAGGAGCCCCGGGTGTTCCACCAGGATCCCGGCCCGCAGCGCGCCCAGCAGCCCGTCGGCACCGGCGACGGCGGCCAGGGTGTCCTCCGGGGCCGGGTCGTGCAGGACGGCCGCCGCCTGGGCGGTGGCGAGGGCGGGGCCGCGCAGCCGGGCGAGCCGGGCCCCGACGAGCGCGGCCAGGGTGGGCGCGTCGCCGTGCCGGAGCAGTTCCGCGATCACCCCGGCGACCCCGCCGCTGGCGGCGACGAGCACCTGGGCGGCCGGGTCCCAGCGGGCGACGTCGGCGGCAGTGAGCGGGGCCAGCCGGACGGTGGTGCACGGCAGCGGGGTGGTCACCAGGCCGAGCGGGGAGCCGGGGGCGGGGAGTTCCTCGGGGCGGTAGGTGACGACGAGGCGCAGGTCGCGCGGCGGGCGGGCCAGGACCCAGCGGAGCAGGTCGCGGGAGTCGGGGTCGAGCCACTGGGCGTCCTCGACGACGACGAGGCCGGTCAGCAGGGTGCGGAGCCGGCGCATCGTGGCGAGCCGGTCGACCCCGGCCCCGGCGTCGGCCGGCGACGGGGCGGAACCGTCGGCGGGACCGGACAGCGGCCCGGCGGTCTCGAACGGCGCCCACGGCACCGGCCGGTCCAACGGCGGGCACGCCAACCTCAGCGCCGGACGGTCACCGAGCCACTCGCGGAGCAGTCGGGAGGTCCCCGCCCCGGCCTCGCCCTCGACGAACACGACCCAGGACTCGGACGACGTCGTCGCCCGCAGGGTGGCGAGGACGCCGTCGCGGCCGACGAACGGAGTCGTAGTCATGGATCCGTCCACCTAACCACAGGAGTTGTTCACGTGTCCCCTACGGATGGATACCCGGATCGCCGAACCGGGAGCATCCTCCCGGGTAGGTGTCGCACACCCGCCTCGGGCGCCTCCCGCACCCGGCCCCGCACACGCACTGGCGGCCGGGCCCTCGGCGGGTGGGCGAGCACGGTGCCCCCGTCGCACTCCGCAGCGGCGACGGGGGTATCCGTCGCCCCAAAGGCACAAAACCCCTTTTCCGGGTACGCCCCGGCACCGATCCGCTCTCCGCCGGCCATACGGTGCCCGCAGGTCGCCAGGGTCCACGCATCCTGGGCGTGCGGCGATCCGCGTCAATACAATGGGTCATACCCATGCGACGCATGGTGATCAATTCGTCCTGTGGGGACTGTGCGGAATCGTGGCGCTACAGGCCCTCTGGCTTGCGAATATGCGTCTACCTGGGCACTTGTAGATCTTCGCGCGGCAGTGAAAGGATTTGTTAAAGAGCGAACCAGGACGGGCGACGTGGTTGGTCGCCGGGACGCCCGTCCCGATTCTCACGGAAGAACTGGAGCCACTCGTGGAGCAGCGTCCATTCAACGCCTCCCCTGTCTATCACGGGGAAACCCGCCCCGCCACGTGGCCGGTGGGCAAATGGCAGGTCGTGCGCACCCGGCTGCCGCGCGACTCGGCCGGCAGCGAGCTGGTGCTGGAGTGCACCGAACTGCGGGACCGGGGCCAGGCGCTGGCCATGTTCGACCGCTGGCGCGACGACCCGGCCGTCGCGGCGGGCGAGCAGCGGATCAAGGTGGTCGAACTCGAGTCGTGAGCCGTTGGGGGCCCACGACCCGAGCGTCCGCCGGCCGGAGTTCCCCGGCCGTGCCTGTCAGCCGAGCAGCAACATCGGCCGTTCGACCCGGTCGGCGACGTAGCGCAGGTAGCCGCCGGCCACCCCGCCGTCGCACACCCGGTGGTCGAAGGTGAGACCCATCTGGGTCACCTTCCGCACGGAGAGCTGACCGTCCACCACCCACGGCTTGTCGATGATCCGGCCGACGCCGAGCATCGCCGCCTCCGGGTGGTTGATGATCGGGGTGGAGCCGTCGACTCCGTACCCGCCGTAGTTGTTCAGCGTGAACGTGCCGCCCGTCATGTCCGCCAGCCCCAGCCGGCCGGCGCGGGCCAGCTCCACCAGGCGGACGATCTCGTCGGCCAGTTCCACCGTGGACAGCAGGTGCGCGTCCCGGATGACCGGCACCACGAGGCCCCGCTCGGTCTGCGCGGCGAACCCGAGGTTCACGTACGGCAGCCGGACGAGCTCGTCGCCGTCCACCTGCGCGTTGAGCTGCGGGTAGCGCAGCAGGCCGGCGACCGTGATCCGGGCGAGCAGGGCCAGGACGCCGACCTTGTGGTCCGGGTAGCCGGCGGCCAGCTCGTTCTTCGCGTTCATCAGGCCCGTGGCGTCCACGTCGACCCAGGTGGTGGCGTCGGGGATCTCGCGGCGGCTGCGGGTCAGCCGGTCGGCCATGGCCTTGAGCTGGCCCTTGATCGGGACCCGCTCGTCGAGCAGACCCAGGCGACGGGTACCGGCCGGAGCGGTCGCCCGCGGCACCACGGCCAGCGCCGGCGCCGGAACCCGGGCCGCCTCGATCGCGGACTCGACGTCCCGGCGGGTGACGATGCCGCCGAGGCCGGAGCCGGCGAGGGCCGCGACGTCGACCGCGTTGTCGGCGGCCAGGCGGCGGACGATGGGCGAGATGACGAGCGGGGCCCGCTTCTCGGCCACGGCGGTGCCGGTGCCGTTGACGCCGGGGGCGGCCGTGGCGGTGGTGCCCGCACCGGTGGCCGTCGCGCCGTTCGGGGCGTGGCCGGCCGGGACCGCGCCCAGCCGGCGACGGCGGCGGCCGGTCATCTCGGCGGTGCCGTAGCCGACGAGGACGTTGCCGGAGCCCTTCGACTCGGGCTCCTTCGCCCCGGCCCGCTCCTCGTCCCGGTACGTGTCGGGCGTGACCTTGCCGTCGGGCGAGCCGATCGTGATCAGGGGCTTGCCGACGTCCACGACCGAACCGGCCGCGCCGTGCAGCTCCAGCACGGTGCCCGCGTAGGGGCACGGGACGTCCACGGCCGCCTTCGCCGTCTCGACCACGACCACGATCTGGTCGATGCCGACCGTGTCGCCGACCGCGACCCGCCACTCGAGGACCTCGGCCTCGGTCAGCCCCTCCCCCAGGTCGGGAAGGTTGAAGACGGACGTCATCGGGACCCCACGAACGGCACGTCGTCCCACTGGAGCCGGGCGATGGTGTCCAGGACCCGGTCGACGCCGGGCAGGTGGTGGTGCTCCAGCTTCGGCGGCGGGTACGGGATGTCGTAGCCGGCCACCCGCAGTACCGGGGCGGCGAGGGCGTGGAAGCAGCGCTCCTGCACCCGGGCCGCCATCTCCGCGCCGACCCCGGCGAAGCCGGACGCCTCGGTGACGACGACACAGCGCCCGGTCTTGCGGACGGACGCCTCGATGGTCGCGTCGTCGTACGGGTTGATGGTGCGCAGGTCCACGACCTCGACGCTCCAGCCGTCCTCGACGGCGGCGTCGGCGGCGGCCATCGCCACGGGCATCGACGGGCCGTAGGCGAGCAGGGTCACGTCGGTGCCGGCCCGGCGGACCTCGGCGCGGCCGAACGGGGCGGTCGCGGCCGGCAGGGACACCTCGTCCTTGGACCAGTACAGCTTCTTGGGCTCCAGGAAGACGACCGGGTCGGGATCGTTGATCGCCTCGCGGAGCAGCGAGTACGCGTCCGCGACCGTCGACGGGGCCACGACCTTCAGGCCGGGGGTGTGCGCGTAGTACGCCTCGGAGGAGTCGCAGTGGTGCTCCACGCCGCCGATCCCGCCCGCGTACGGCACCCGGATGACGATGGGCAGCGTGATCGCACCCCGGGTCCGGTTCCGCATCTTGGCCACGTGCGACAGGATCTGCTCGAACGCCGGGTACGCGAACGCGTCGAACTGCAGCTCCACGACGGGCCGGAACCCGGCCATGGCCATCCCGATCGCGAAGCCCATGATGCCGGCCTCGGCGAGCGGGGTGTCGAAGCACCGGTCCTCGCCGAAGTCGCGGGTCAGCCCGTCGGTGATCCGGAAGACCCCGCCGAGCGCGCCGACGTCCTCGCCGAACACGACCACCCGGTCGTCGTCCTTGAGCGCGTCGCGCAGGGCGGTGTTGAGGGCCTGGGCCATGGTGACCGTCGGCGCGGCCAGGGCGGTGGTGCTCATTCGGCGGCCAGTTCTTCGAGGAGCTGCGCGCGCTGGGCGACGAGCTGGGGGGTGGGCGTGGCGTAGACGTGCTCGAACAGGTCGGTCGGGGTGAGGACCGGGTCGGCGTTCATCCGCTCGCGCAGGTTCGCCGCGTACACCTCGGCCTCGTCCTTGATCTGGGCCTCGAGGGCGTCGTCGAGCGCCCCGACGGACCGCAGGTGGGCGGCCAGCCGCGCGACCGGGTCCTTGGTGCGCCACTCCTCGACCTCGCCGGCCTCCCGGTAGCGGGTCGCGTCGTCGGCGTTGGTGTGCGCGTCGATCCGGTAGGTGTGCGCCTCGACGAGGAACGGGCCGTTGCCGCTGCGGCCGTGCTCGACGGCGGCGAGCATCACGGCGAGCACCGCGACCGGGTCGTTGCCGTCGACCCGCTCGGAGCGGACGCCGTAGCCGACGCCCTTGTAGGCCAGCGACGGGGCCTTGGTCTGCTTGGCCAGCGGGACGCTGATCGCGTACCCGTTGTTCTGCACCAGGAACACCACCGGCGCGCTGAACACGGCGGCGAAGTTGAGCGCCTCGTGGAAGTCGCCCTCGCTGGTCGCGCCGTCGCCGATGAACGCGAGCGCGACGGAGTCGTTGCCCTTGCGCTTCTCGCCGTAGGCCACGCCGGCCGCGTGGATGGTCTGGGTCGCCAGCGGGGTGCACTGCGGGGCGGTGCGCCAGGCGGCGGCGTCGTAGCCGCAGTGCCAGTCGCCGCGCAGCAGGGTGAGCGCCTCGACCGGGTCGATGCCCCGGGTGGCCAGGGCGACGGACTCGCGGTAGGTCGGGAACATCCAGTCGTCGGCGCGCAGGGCGAGCACGCCGCCGACCTGGCAGGCCTCCTGGCCGTGACTCGACGGGTACACGGCGAGCCGGCCCTGCTTGGTCAGCGCGGTGCACTGCTGGTCGAAGCGACGACCGACGACCATCTTCCGGTACGCCTGGACGAGCAGCTCCACCGGCGGCTCGCCGTAGCCGTCGTGCTCGTCGACGCGGGCGCCCCGCTCGTCCAGGAAGCGGATGGGGCGCTCGGCGGGCAGCAGCGCGCTCGCGGCCTTGGCCTCGGGACTGGTCCTGGCGACCGCCCGCGCCGGGGCCTTGGGCGTCTTACCCCGTGTCGACGTCGTTGTCATATCCGCATGGTGCCGCGTTTCGAGACGCCTGATCAACCTGGTCTCCCAGGTCGCGACAATCGGCTAGGCTCGACGGTTGTGAGCGACCAATCGTCTTTTTCCGCGCCGGACAAACCGGATACCGCGAGACCTCTGGATGACCTGGATCACAGGATCCTGACCGAGCTGGCCGTCGATGGACGACTCTCGATGCGCGCGCTCGCCGAGAAGTTGCACATCTCCCGGGCCAACGCGTACGCCCGGGTGGACCGGCTGGTGGCCGACGGGGTGATCCTCGGCTTCGGCGCGCGGCTCAACCCGGAACGGGCCGGGCTGGGCACCCCCGCGTACGTGATGGTCACGATCGAGCAGAACACCTGGCGGGAGGTGGTGGCCCGGCTGCGCGTGATCCGGTACGTGGACCACATCGCGCTCGTCGGCGGCGACTTCGACATTCTCGTGCTGGTCCGCGCGCCCGACAACGCGGCGCTGCGGCACCTGGTGCTGGAGAAGATCCAGGAGATCCCCGGGGTGAAGGGGACCAGGACGTGGCTGGTGTTCGACGAGGCGACGGGGGCGGGGCCGCACTAGGCCGGCGCGCGGGGCCCGGGCGGGTGAGGGCGGGAGGTGGGGCCGGGTGGTGGGCTCAGCTGGTGAGGGTCGGGCCGACCGGGGCTCAGAGGCGCCCGGTCGGCCGGGGCGTCAGGCGTGTTCGTAGCGGGCGCGCTGGCCCGTTTCGGTGTAGCCCAGGGACTCGTAGAGGGCCGTGGCGGACGGGTTGTTCGTGGCGACCATCAGGAGGACGGAGGTCGCGCCCTCGTCGCGCATCCGGCGGGCCGACTCCGTGAGCAGCGCCCGGCCCAGACCCCGGCGGCGCCACTCGGGACGCACCCCCGCCTGGCCGATCGCGTGGTCGGGGCTCGCGACACAGAACCCCGCCGGGGTGCCGTCGGCGTCGCGGGCCAGCAGCGCCCAGTCCGCGCGGAAGTCGTCCTCGTCCCCGCTGATCCAGTCGATCCACTCCTCCGCCGACCAGCCGGGAAAGCCGGGCCGGTCCCGGAAGGAGCCGTCGTACGCGGCGAAGAAGTCGGCCTCGTTGCCCGGCCGCCACTCCTCCACGGTCACGCCCGGCGGGAACGGCACGACGGTCAGGTCCGCGAGCGGGCAGGTCATGACGAGCTCGCCGAAGGTGCGTTCGAGGCCGTAGCGGGTGAGGAGGCGGTCGACGGCCGGGGTCCAGGACTCCGACTCGACCCGGGGGCGGGCCGCGCGGGCCAGGCCCCATTCGAGGAGGTGCCGGCCCAGGCCACGGCCCCGGTGCGCGGGGGCGACCTGGCCGACGAGCCCGGTCAGGCCGACGCCCGGCTGACCGGGGGTTCCCGCGGCCGGGCCGACGGGGCGGACCGCCGCCGCCGCGACCAGCTCGTCGCCCTCGAAGCCGCCGACCGTCCCGGCACCGGAGTCCGGCGACGCCCCGCCGAGCGGGTACCGGCTGCGGACGAAGCCCTCGTCGGCCGACTGCGGGAGCCCGCCGTCGACGGCGAGCACCGACCGGGTCAGGGCCGCGAGGGCGGGCAGGTCGGTCGCGGAGAGTGGGCGCCACTGGGTCATGCACGCAATCTAGGCCCAAGCCGGGTGGTCGGCAGCCGGTTTTCCCGGGAACACCCCGGTGCGCGGACGCCGGTACCGGTCAGCTGCGGAAAGTGGACGGAAGACGCCGGTTGGCGGGTATCGGATGACCTGGATCACCGGCGGGGCGCAAAGGATGCCCAATCGTGATCAAGGTAATGGGAACGTGATCGTCCGGCGTGGAGGGACGTGACCAGCGCGACCCTACGCTGCGGTCGGAGGTGTCCCCATGCTCCGCATTCACTTCACCCTGGCCGATGTGGCCAACACCAGCGTCGCGACCGAACCCGACGCCGACCTCGAGCTGCGGTACGGGCTGCGGGTGCTCTTCGACGGCGGCCCCTCCCCGTTCGGGGACTGGCGGCGCGGCCTGCGCGGTCGGCTGCCCCGGGCGCTGACGGACCGCGAGGACACGACGGCCGCCGAACGGTTCCGGGAACTGGCCGTCACCCCGCACTGGGAGCAGATCCGGTCCCGGGTGGCCGCCGACCGGGCCGGGCGGACCCGGGCACTGTTGGACGGCGGGACGGGGCTGCTGCTGCGTACCCTGCACCCGGCCGTGCGGTGGGACGCGCCCGTGCTGGAGGTTCCGGGGCCCGACCGGGAGGTGCGCCTCGACGGCGGCGGGCTCCTGTTGCAGCCCTCCGTGTTCTGTTGGCGCCGGCCGGAACTGCACGAAGACCGGATCCTGGTGTACCCGGCGGCGGCCGAACCCGTCCCCGAGCCCCGCGACCTGGGTGCCCTGATCGGGCGGGCCCGGGCGGCGATGCTGAGCGTGTTGTCGGCGGGCGGGGCCAGTACCAGTGAACTAGCACTGCGCACCGGGGTGTCCGCCGCCACGGCCAGCCAGCACGCGACGATCCTGCGCTCCGCCGGGGCGATCAGCACCCGCCGGGCGGGCCAGTCCGTGCTGCACTCGCTGACCCCGCTCGGCGAACGGATGCTGGAGACGCGGTGACCGCCGCCCCCGGGCCGGGGCGGCGGTCAGCGGGCAGGACTACTTGACGTAGATGCCGGTCAGGTTGACCTGCGCGTACAGCGGGCTCATGAACGCGCCGCCCACCTTCGTGCCGTTGAGCTGGTACGCCCGGAGGTAGTGCGTCGGGATGACCGGCGCGTACTCCCGCATGATCTTCTCGTCGAGGTCGCCGTAGAGCGGGGCGGCCTTCGCGCGGTCGCCCATCAGGGCCAGCTTCGCGAACTCCTCGTTGAGCGACGGGACGTTCAGGTAGGACAGGTTCTGGTTGCCCGTGGGCCGGATGCCGGAGCCGTCGAAGAGCACCTGCAGCGTGCTGGCCCCGTCGGGGAAGTCCGCCGCCCAGCCGTTGGCGATCAGGTCACAGGTGGTCGCGGACGCGCCGACCACGTTGGAGTACTCCTTGGTCTCCACCGGCACCAGCGCCACGTCGAACACGCCGTCGCGCTGGAGCGCCGCCTGCACCACGGCCGCGTTCTTCTGGCCGTTGGCGGTGTTCGGGAAGCAGTAGCCCAGCTTCGGGACCTTCTTGCCCTCGACCAGCTTCTTCGCCTTGGACATGTCGCCGCTCGGGCCCGCCTGGAACACGTCGTAGTTCTTGAAGCCCGGCACGGTCTGCGCCAGGATCGTGGTCGCCGGCCGGGCCACCTTCTGACCGCCGAGGGCCTTGACGAACGAGTCCCGGTCGAAGGCGTAGTTCAGCGCCTTGCGGACGTCCAGGTCGGTGACCCGGGTCGTGTTGATGTAGACGAAGTTGGTGAACGGCGTCGCCGCCTCCATCGTCCGGCTCTTCAGCGCCGGGTCGCCGGACACCGTGGAGATGTCCTGCTGCGCGACCGAGGCCGACATCACGGCCGTCTGGTCGTCGCCCTCGCTGGCCTTGAGCCGGTTGGTCTGGCTGGTGCGGTTGACGGACCAGTCGAACTTGATGGTGTCCACGTACTGGTGCCGGACCGGGTCGCTCTTCGCGTCCCAGTGCGGGTTGCGCTCCAGGATCATGAACTGGTCCTTCTTCTGCACCTGACGCTTGTAGGGGCCGGAGGCCACCCACTCGTCCTCGTACTTGTCCTTGCTGTCCTTCGCCTTGGGCACCGGGACCACGGTCGGGTACGCCGCCAGGTACGGGAACTCCGCGTGCGGCTGCGGGAACGTGAACACGATCGTCTTGTCGTCCGGCGTCTTGATCCCCGGCACGTTCAGGTCACCGGTGTAGGGCCCCTTGTACGCCCGCTTCGGGTCCAGCGCGTTCTGGATGTACTGCATCCCCTGGTCGCCGTACGTGCTGAACGACCGGGCCACGCCGTAGGAGATGTCCTTCGAGGTGATCGGCGAGCCGTCCTCGAACTTGATCCCGTCGCGGAGCGTGTACGTCCACGTCTTGTCGCCGTCGGAGGACACGCCCGTGTTCGTGGCCAGGTCGCCGACCAGCTTCAGCGGACCGCCGTTGGGGTCCTCCACGAACGTGGTGAGCATGCGGAACATGACCTGGGTACCCACGTTGAGCGAGTCCGAGTAGTACATCTGCTGGGGGTCGAAGTGCTGGAACTCGCCGTCCTGCAGCCAGTTGATCTGGCCGCCCTTCTTCGCGCCCGGAACCTCCGGCGCGGGGGTCGGCGTCTTCCCCTCGCGGTCGATGATGATGTCCTGCTTGACTGCGTTCTTGTCGCCGTCCGTGCCCGTGTTTCCTGTGCTCTCGCACCCGGTGAGGGCAAGGCCGACGGCCAGTGCGCCCACGACGAGCTGTACTGCGCTCCGCCGCATCACGGCCTCCTGTGTCGAGTCGGTTCTCCTGGTCCGACCGTAGGAAGCGGGGCGCGCGGGAGGGTAGGCCTTTCGTTCCCAGCCTTACTGTCACGGCCGGGTCTCGCGGAGGTCGCGGCCCGGGCACCCCGCGCGGATGCCCGGCGACCGGCGGCTCAGCGGGCGATCTGCACGACCACCTCGGTGTCCGTCACGTTCTGCACGGTGACCTTCATCCCGGCCACGTCGGTCTCCTGGGACACCGGGGCGGTGACCTCCTGGCCGGCGACGGACAGCTTCACCTGGCCGTTGTCCACGCCGACGAACTTCACCTCGACGCCGAGGATGCTGGTCGACGCCGCGACACCCCGGTCGAAGGTGACGGTGCACGAGTCGAGGCTGCAACTGGTCTTCGCCCCGTCGGAGCTGCAGGCGGCCAGGGCGGGGACGGCCAGGAACAGGGCCAGCAGGGCGGCGGCGATGTTTCCACGTGTCTTCACGGGACCAAGAGTAGGCGACGCCCGGTAGGCTACTCAGCGTGACGGGCAGACGTGAGCCAGCGAATGTGCGGTTGCCGCTGCCCGAGGTCGGTCCGCTGCGCCGGATGGGCCGCCGGGTACTGATCGCGTTGGTCCTGCTCGCGGTGATGTTCGTGGCCGTGGCGGTGGACCTCGACGGGTACAAGGACAACAACCACGAGAGCCTGGACCTGCTCGGCGCGCTCTACTACGCGACCGTCAGCCTGTCCACGACCGGCTACGGCGACATCGTCCCCGTCAGCGACACCGCCCGGATCGTCAACATCCTGGTCGTCACCCCGCTGCGGGTGGCCTTCCTCGTCGTCCTGATCGGGACCACCTTCGAGGTACTGACCGAACGCACCCGCCAGGAGTGGCGGCTCACCCGGTGGAGGTCCACGTTGCGCGCACACACCGTCGTCGTCGGCTACGGCACGAAGGGGCGCAGCGCCATCGACACGCTGGTCCGCAACGGGGTGCCGGTGGGGCAGATCGTGGTCGTGGACCGCAACTCGGAACTGGTCAAGGAGGCCACCGCCGACGGGTACGCGGGCGTGCTCGGCGACGCGACCCGCAGCAGCGTGCTCCGGCACGCGTCCGCCGGGGCGGCCAGCCACATCATCGTCGCCGCAGACCGCGACGACACCGCGGTCCTCGTCACCCTGACCGCCCGCCAGCTCAACAAGGACGCCGTGATCGCGGTCAGCGTCCGCGAGGCCGAGAACGCGCCGCTGGTCCGGCAGAGCGGCGCGACCTCGGTGATCACCTCCTCGGAGGCGGCCGGCCGGCTGCTCGGGGTGGCCACCACGAACCCGGAGATCTCCGACACGATGTCGGAGCTGCTGGTACCCGGCGAGGGGCTCGACATCGTGGAGCGGGCGCCGACGTCCGAGGAGGTCGGGAAGCCGCCGGCCGAGTGCGACGCGCTGATCGTGGCGATCCTGCGGGCCGGGCGCAAGTACCACTACGACCAGGTGGCGACCATCGAGGCCGGGGACCTGCTCGTGGTCATCACGACGTAGGAGCGGCCGGGACCGGGCGGCCGGGTCCGGGCACGGCCGGGGCCGGGCGGTCAGCTCCGGGCCGTCGGGGCCACGGGTCACCGTGGACGAACGGGTGCCGGCCGGACGGTCCGGCCGATAGCCTCTGCGCATGGAGTTTCGGGTCCTCGGCACCGTCGGGGCGGAGCACGACGGCCGGCCGGTCGACCTGGGGAAGCGTCTCGAACGCGGCCTCCTCGGCCTGCTGCTCGTCCACCTGGGCACCGTGCTGTCGACGGAACGGCTGGTCGACCTCCTGTGGGACGCCGACGGCCCCGCCCAGCCCCGCAGTTCGCTCCAGGTCCAGGTGTCGCGGCTCCGCGCCCGGCTGGCCGCCGTCGGCGCGGACCGGCACGGCTTCCACCTGGTGACCCGGCCCGGCGGCTACCTGCTGGAGGGCGACGCGGACCTCGTCGACCTGCACCGCTTCCGCGCCCGGTACGAGCGGGCCCGGGCCGCCGGCGCCCCCGCCGACCGGTCGGCGCTCCTGCGCCCCGCCCTGGCCCTGTGGCGGGGACCGCTGCTGGGCCCCGAGGCCACGGACCGGGTGCGCGAACTCGTCCGGCCCCCGTTCGACGAGCTGTTCCTGGGGGCGGCGGACCTGCTGGTCACCGCGGAACTCGACCAGGGCCGGCACCAGGAGATCCTGGCCGAGCTCGCGGACCTCATCGGGCGCCATCCGCTGCACGAGCGGTTCGCCGAGGCGCAGATCCTCGCGCTGTACCGGTCGGGGCGCCGGGCCGAGGCGCTCGACGCGTACACCCGGATCAGGGATCTTCTCGACGCGGAACTGGGGCTGGAGCCCTCCCCCGCGCTGCGCCAGACACACGTGGCGGTCCTCCGCGACGACCCGGCCCTCGACGCCCCCGGGCCGGCCGAACCGCCCGCGCAGCCCGCGCCGTCAACCCTGCCCCCGGACGTGCCCGACTTCACCGGCCGGGTCGCCGAACTCGCGCAGCTCGACGCGCTGCTGCCCTCCGGCGACGGGCACAGCGGGGTGGTGCTGATCAGCGCCATCGACGGGACCGGGGGCGTGGGCAAGACCGCCCTCGCCGTGCACTGGGCCCGCCTGGTCCGCCGGCACTTCCCGGACGGCCAGCTCTACGTCAACCTGCACGGCTACTCGTCGAGCCCGGCCGTCGGACCGCTCGGCGCGCTGACCGGCCTCCTGCTGGCCGTCGGGGTGGCCGCCGACGAGATCCCGGCGGACCTGGAACAGGCGCAGGGCATGTACCGGACGCTGTTCGCGCACCGCCGGATCCTGCTGCTGCTGGACAACGCCGACAGCCCGGAGCACGTCCGCCCGCTGCTGCCGGCGAGCTCCGGGAGCCTGGTGCTCGTGACCAGCCGGGCCAAGCTGTCCGGCCTCGTGGCCCGCGACGGCGCCCGGCGGCTGCACCTCGACGTGCTCACGGCCGAGGAGTCCGCGGCCCTCCTCACCCGGGTGATCGGCGCCGACCGGTGCGCGGCCGAACCGGGGGCCGTCGCCGAACTCGCCGACCTGTGCGGGCACCTGCCGCTCGCGCTGCGGATCTCGGCGGCCCTGCTCACCGAGCAGCCCCGGCGCACCCTCCGCGAGCACGTCGCCGAGCTGCGCGCCAGCGAGGGACTGTCGGGGCTGGAGGTCGCGGGCGACCCGGAGTCCTCGGTGCGGGCCGTGTTCGACCAGTCGTACCGCACCCTCGGCGCCCCGGCCGCCCGGGTGTTCCGGCTGTGCGGCCTCGCCCCGGGGCCGGACAGCACGGCGGACGCCGTCGGGGTGCTGACCGGGACGGGAGCGGCCGAGGCCGCCGGGATCCTCGGCCGGCTGGTCGCCGCGCACCTGGTGGAGGAGCCGACGCCGGGCCGGTACGGGCTGCACGACCTGACCCGCAACTACACGGGCGAACGCGCGGCGTTGGAGGACGACGAGGCGGCCCGGGCGGATGCGGTGCGGCGGTTGGCCTCCTGGTACCTGGCGCGCGCCGACGTCGCCGCGACGCTGCTGTATCCGCAGTACAACCGGCTGCCGGTGCCCGCCGGGGAGGCCGCGCCGTTCGCGGACCGGGCCGGGGCGCTCGCCTGGCTGGACGCCGAGAGACCCAACCTCAACGCCACCATCGAGTACTGCGCGCGCCGGACCCCCGAGACGGCCTGGCTGCTCGCCGACACCCTGCGCGGCTACTACGACCTGCGGCACAACGCGGTCGACTGGCTCCGGGTGACCGACACGGCCATGGCCGCCGCGACCGGCGCGGGCGACGAGCGCGCCCAGGCGGCCCTGCACGCCAGCCTGGCCCTGCTGCACCGCAACGGCGGCCGGCTCGACCGGGCCGTCGAGCACGACACCCTGGCCCTGGGCCTGAGCGAGCGGTCCGGCTGGGACGAGGGCGCCGCCGCCGCGCTCAGCAACCTCGGGGTGCTGCGCACCGGGGCCGGCGCGCTCGACGAGGCCGCCGGGCTGTTCGCGCGGGCCGCCGTCCTCAACCGGGGGCTGGGCCGGACCCGGCAGGTCGCGGTGAACCTGAACAACCTGGGCGTCGTGCACCTGCGGGCGGGGCGGCTGGACCGGGCGGTCGAGTACCTCGGGCAGGCCCGGGACCTGTACCGGGAGGACGGGGCGGGCAGCACCGTGGCGGCCACCACGAACAGCCTGGGCGACGTGTACCTGATCCAGGGCGACGTCGACCGCGCGCTCGAACAGTTCGGCGCGGCCCTGGAGCTGTACCGGCAGGCCGGCGACCACCAGGGCGAGGCGCGCGCCACCAACCGGCTCGCCAGCGCGCACCGGGACGCCGGCCGCGCCGACCTGGCGGAACGGTTCGGCCGGGCGGCGCTGGAACTCAGCGGGGCGGGGCCGTACCCGGCCCTGGAGGCGGAGGCGCTCGGCGTGCTCGGCGACGCGGCGGTGCTCCGGAGGGACGGGGCCGGGGCGGCCGACCTGCACGGCCGGGCGCTGCGGGCGGCCCGCGACGCCGGTCACCGGTACGCGGAGGCGGACGCGCTGGTCGGGCTGGCGTACGCGCGACACCTGCTGGGCGAGGCGGACCAGGCGGTCGCGGTCGCCCGCGAGGCGGTGGCCACGGCCCGCGAGATCGGCAGCCAGATGGTGGAGGGGCACGCGGAGCTGGCGCTGGCCACGGTGCTGGGCGGGCGGGACCGCGCCGGGCACGCGGAGCGCGCGCTGGAGCTGTACCGCGCGTCCGGGCACACCCCGGGCCAGGCCCGCGCGCGGACGTTCCTCGACTCCGCGTGACACCCGGTCGGCGGCGCCCGGGGCCACCCGCCGGCCGCGCGCTCGGCGACCCGGCGGCGAACCTGGACGGCCCGGCGGCGGCGCGTGCGCCGGTAGGGCACGATGGGGCACATGACGCAGAGCGATCCCGTTGGCCTCGTGCTCGGTACGGTGGACGCCACGCCCCTGGCCTTCTGGGTGGCCGTCAGACCGGGGGCGTACCTGCAACTGGACGATGTCGTCGTCACCCGCCGTGAGGTGCCCGGCCGCGAGCCGGTGGCGATCTCCGGGGTGGTGACCCAGGTCAGGGCCCGGCACGAGGGCGCGCAGTTCGAGTCGGACGTGTTCGCGATCTCCGCCGGTCAGCTGCCCGCCGAGGTGCAGGAGGCGGCGGAGATCACCACGACCCGGGTCGAGCCGGAGGTGTACGTGCCGCCGCGCCCCGGCAGCGCCGTGCACCGGGCGACCGGCGACGAGCGGGCCTCCGCGCTGTACTTCGACCGGATGGAACGGCGGATCCCCCTCGGCCTGGGCCGGGACGGCGCGGCGGTGTTCCTCAACGCGGACTTCCTCGACGGCACCCGGGGCGCGCACGTGTCTATCTCGGGCATCTCGGGCGTGGCCACCAAGACGAGCTTCGCGACCTGGCTGCTGTACTCCGTGTTCCACTCCGGGGTGCTCGGCGCGGAGGTCGCCAACACCAAGGCGCTGATCTTCAACGTGAAGGGCGAGGACCTGCTGCTCCTCGACCACCCGAACGCGAAGCTGGACGACGACACCCGGGCGAAGTACGCGGAGCTGGGGATGCCGGCGGGGCCGTTCAAATCGGTGGCCGTGTTCGCGCCGCCGCGCGCCGGGTCGGCCGCCGGCACCCCGGACGTGGCGTGCCGCACGACGGGCGTGGACGCCTTCTACTGGACGCTGGCGGACTTCTGCGCCCTGCGGCTGCTGCCGTTCGTGTTCGCCGACGCCGACGACGAGCGGCAGCAGTACACGATGGTGGTGCACCAGGTCGCCGCGCACCTGGCGAAGGTGGCCACGCCGGCCGACGGCGGGGTGGTGGTCGACGGCCAGCGCCTCAACTCGTACGAGGACCTGGTCGACTACGTGTGCGCGCAGCTCGCCGACGAGGAGACCCGCACCACGTGGGGCGGGCAGGCCATCGGGCTGGGCACGGTGAACGCGTTCAGCCGGCGGCTGATCGGCAGCAAGAAGGACCTGGGCCGGCTGATCCGGGGCGACCTGCCGCGCCGGCCGCACGGCATCGACACGTCCGAGGCGCAGGTCAGCGTCGTGGACCTGCACAACCTGCCCGACCGGGCGCAGCGGTTCGTGGTCGGTGTCACGCTGCGGACGGAGTTCGAGCGCAAGGAGAAGGCCGGCTCGGCGAAGCCGTTGCAGTTCGTGGTGCTCGACGAGCTGAACAAGTACGCGCCGCGGGACGGGACGAGTCCGATCAAGGAGATCCTGCTCGACATCGCCGAGCGCGGCCGGTCCCTCGGCGTGATCCTGATCGGGGCGCAGCAGACCGCCAGCGAGGTGGAGCGCCGGATCGTGGGCAACTCGGCGGTGCGGGTGGTCGGCCGGCTGGACCCGGCGGAGGCGTCCCGGCCGGAGTACGGCTTCCTGCCCGCCTCGCAGCGCCAGCGGGTGCTGCTGGCCAAGCCGGGCACGATGTTCATCGCGCAGCCGGAGATCCCGGTGCCGCTGGTCGTGGAGTTCCCGTTCCCGTCGTGGGCGACCCGGCCCAGCGAGGCGGGGCCGATGCCGGTCGGCGCGCAGCGGTCGGTCACGCAGGGTGCGGACCCGTTCTCGCTGGCCGGGGACAACCTGGACGACATCCCGTTCTAGACCGGCGAGGGCCCGGGCCGTCGACCCGCACGGGGCCGGGCCGGGCCGGTGGGGCGTGGGGGCGCGCGGGATCAGTACCCGTCGAATGGTGTTTCCGTCAAACGCGCACCGGCGTGCCTGCCCGTGATGATCAGTGCCGATGGGGCACGATGGCACACATGAGCGAACCGGCGGCCCGGACGGAGTGCGCGTGAAGATTCTGCACACCTCCGACTGGCATGTCGGAAAGGTCCTGAAAGGCAATGCCCGAGCAGAGGAACACATCCGGGTACTGAACGAGCTCGTCGAACTGTGCGCCGCCGAGCACCCGGACCTGGTGATCGTCGCCGGTGACCTCTACGACACCGCCGCCCCGGGCGCGGAATCCCAGCGCCTGGTCACCCGCACCCTGTCGGCGCTGCGGAAACGGGCCGGCGCGGTGGTGGCCATCGCCGGCAACCACGACAACGGGCCCGCGCTGGAGGCGCACCGGGGCTGGGCCGAGGCCGCCGGGATCTCGCTGCGCGGCACGATCAGCCGGGACCTGGTGGTCACCGGGATCACCGACGGCGGGGAGCCGTGGCGGTGCGCGGCGCTGCCCTGGCTGTCCCAGCGCTACGCCGTCCGGGCCACTGAGATGTTCGACCTGACCTCCGCCGAGGCCGACCAGCTCTACGCCGACCACGTCGCCCGGCTGGTCCGCGCGCTGACCAAGGACCAGACCGGCGACTCGGTGAACCTGCTCACCGCGCACCTGACCATGGTCGGCGGCCGGATGGGCGGCGGGGAACGCGAGGCGCACACCGTGGCGCAGTACGCGGTGCCGACCGCCGTGTTCCCGACCAGCACGCACTACGTGGCCCTCGGGCACCTGCACCGCACCCAGGACGTGGTGGGCCCGACCCGGGTGCAGTACTCGGGCAGCCCGCTCGCCGTGGACTTCGGCGAGGCCGACAACCAGCCGTCCGCCGTGCTCGTGGAGGTGACCCCCGACACCCCGGCGAAGGTGCGCCCGGTGCCGATCCGCAGCGCCCGGGAACTCAAGACCGTGCGCGGCACCCTGGAGGAGCTGCGTGCCCTGGACACCGGCGACGCGTGGCTGCGGGCGTACGTCTCGGAGAAGCCCCGGGCCGGCCTGCGCGAGGAGGCCCAGTCCTTCCTGCCGAACGCGCTGGAGATCCGGGTCGACCCGGCGATGCTCGCCGACGCGCGCAAGGCCGACCGGGCGGTGCGGGCCGGGCGGGGCGCGAAGGAACTGTTCTCCAGCTACCTGACCGAGGCCGGCCACGACGACCGCGCGGTCGCCGAGCTGTTCGACAAGATCTACACGGAGCTGCACTGATGCGTCCGCTACGGCTCGACGTCGCCGGTTTCACGGTGTTCCGGGAGCCGGCGACCCTGGATCTGACCGGCGCGGACCTGTTCGCCCTGGTCGGGCCCACCGGTTCGGGCAAGTCCACCCTGCTGGACGCGATCTGCTTCGCCCTGTACGGCACGGTGCCCCGGTCCGGGAAGCGCGGCGGGGTGGGCGGCGTGCTCGGCCCGTCGGCCGCCGAGGCCCGGGTGCGGCTCGTGTTCGAGGCGGGCGGCGCGCGGTACGTGGCGACCCGGGTGGTCCGCCGGATCGGCAAGGCCGGCACCCCGCAGACCAAGCACGCGGGGCTGGAGCGGCTGCACCCCGACTTCGACCTGTCCACCCTGGACACCGGGCTGGACGCCGAGCAGCTCGGGGACGTGCTGGCCGGTTCGCCCAGCGAGATGGACGCGGCGGTGGAGAAGGCCGTCGGGCTGCCGTACGAGCAGTTCGTGACGTGCGTGATCCTGCCGCAGGGCGCGTTCGCCGAGTTCCTGCACGCCACCCCCGCGAGCCGGCAGCAGATCCTGGTCAACCTGCTCGGCCTCGGCGTCTACGACACCGTCCGGGAGAAGGCCCACGAGGTCGCGCTGGTCGCCGAGGGCGAGCTGAAGTCGATCGAACGGCAGCTGGCCGGCGGGGTGCCGACCGACGAGGCGCTCGCGGACGCCAGCCGCCGGCTGGAGCGGCTCGGCGCGCTGGCCGCCGACGTCGACGCGGCACTGCCGGGCCTGGCCTCGGCGGAGACCGCCGCCGACGAGGCCGCCAAGGGCCTGCGCGCGGCCGAGGACCAGCTCCGGACCATCGGCGCGGTCACCGCCCCGGCCGACACCGACACCCTGGTGGTCCGGGCCGCCGACGCGCTCGCGGCCGTCGCGCGCGCCGACGCGGAGGTCGCCGGCGCCGAGGCCGCCGAGGAGCAGCTCCTGCGCGCCCGGGACACCGCGGGCGACCCGGCGAGCCTGGCCAAACTCCTCGACGCGTACGAGCGGGCCGACGAGATCCCCGCCGAGATCGACCGGCACGCCGCCGCGCTGGCCCTCGCCGAGGGCGCGCACGCCGCCGCCACGTCCACGCTGGAGGGTGCCGCGCGGGCCCTGGGCGCGGCCGAGGCGGCCCGGGACGCGGCCCGCACCGGGGAACTCGCGGCGGCCCTGCGCGGCCATCTGCGGGCCGGCGACGACTGCCCGGTGTGCCTGCGGACGGTGGACGAGGTGCCCGACGTACCCCCCAGCGCGCTGTTGACCGCCGCCGAGCGGGACGTGACCACGGCCCGGACCGGGCACGAGGCCGCCCTGCGCCGGCACCGCGACACCGACCGGGAGGAGGCGGCGGCCCGCACGAAGCTCGACGACGCCCGGGCCCGGCTGGAACGGGCCACCGCCTGGTTCGTCGGCCGCCCCGACCGGGTGGAGGTGGCCGCGTCCCTGGCCGCCGCGCACGACCTGGCCAAGCGCCTCGACGCCGCCGGCTCCGAACTGCGCACCCTGCGCCGACACCGCCTGACCTGCGGCACCGAGCTCGACGCCGCCCGGGGTGCCGTGCAGCGCGCCTGGGCCGGCTACGACCGGGTCCGCGACGGCCTGTCCGTCCTCGGCCCGCCGGCCGCCGACCGCGAGGACCTGGCCGGCTCCTGGGCCGCGCTCGCCGCCTGGGCCGGCGACCGGGCCGCGACGCTGCGGGCCGCCCGCGACGGGGCCGCCCTCGTCGCGTCGGGGGCCGCCGGGGCGCTGACCGCCGCCCGGGCCGCCGTCGACGCGCTGTTCGCCGCCGCCGAGGTGCCCCGGACCGGCAACCCGGTGCGGGACGCGGCCGTCGCCGTCGAGCGCGCGTCCGCCCTGCTCGCGGGTCTGACCGACGCCCGGGACCGGGCCGCCCGGCTCGCGACCGAACGCGACGGGCACCAGCGGGACGTCACGGTCGCCAAGGCCCTCGCCCAGCACCTCAACGCCAACAACTTCAAGCGCTGGCTGCTCGCCGAGGCCCTCGACCAGCTCGTGGACGGCGCGTCGACGCTGCTGATGGAGCTGTCCTCGGGGCAGTACGAGCTGGGGCACGACAAGGGCGACTTCTACGTCGTCGACCACCACGACGCCGAACAGCACCGGGCGGTGCGCACCCTGTCCGGCGGGGAGACGTTCCAGGCGTCCCTCGCGCTGGCCCTGGCGCTGTCCGACCGGCTGGCCGGGATGTCCAGCAACGCCACCACGCTCGGCGCGATCATCCTCGACGAGGGGTTCGGCACCCTCGACGCGGCCACCCTGGACATGGTGGCCGCGACGCTGGAGAACCTGGCCGCGCGCGGCGACCGGCTCGTGGGCGTCGTCACCCACGTCCCCGCCCTGGCCGAACGGATCCCGGTGCGCTACGAGGTGCGCAAGAACGCCCAGAGCGCCTATGTGGAGCGGGTGACCTGAGAGATGTCCGGTATGAGAATGCACGTCGACACGTGGGATCCCGGCTACGGGACCTCCCTCTCCGGCGACGACCGGGCCCCCAGCAAGACCGAGGTCGAGACCGACCTGGAGATGTCGGACTGGCGACCGGTCACCCCCGGCACCGTCGCCGAGGCCCGGCTGATCCGGCTGGTCGACGGGGTCCGGCGGATCGACGCCCGGGTCTGGCTCGACTCCGGCGAACCGGGCCCGCCGAGCCTGGGCGTCGCCGCCTCCTACGCCGCCGGGGTCGTCACCTGCGACCTCGCCGCCGGCAGCGCCACCCTGGACGCCCCGCTGGTCGAGCGCGCCCTGTTCACCGCCGAACGGGTCGCCGCGATGCCGGTGCGCGGCGCCACGTACATCTCCGTGCCGGTCGGCAGCGACGACCCCGCCAAGCTGGACGCCGGGATCCAGTCCAAGCTGCGCGAGCTGGAGATCAGGGTCGCCCAGCAGGCCGGGGACGACCACGACCTCCTGATCGTGGACGGGCCGTTGCAGGGCCGGTCCACGCTGCCCCGGGTGCTGGGGTACATCAAGACGCACCGGGCGCAGTACCTGCCGCCGTCGCACACGTCCGTCGTCAACGTGCTGGACTCCGGGCAGCGCACGCCCATCTTCCGGCTGGGCAGCCCCTTCCCCCGGCTCAGCTGGTACGTGCAGCTCCCCGGCGGGGACGGCGCGCCCTGGGCCGGGGTGGTGCGGGTCGAGTGCCCGGCGGAACTGTCGCTGGCCGAGGCCGTGGCGCTCGCCGACCTGTCGGCCGTGACCCTGCCCCGCCTGGCGTCCAGCCCCTACAAGGACCCGCGCGCCCCGCAGAACCTGCTGCCGATCGGCGGCCTGGAACGCCGGCTCCGGGCGCTGCTCGGCGACGCGCGACTCCTGCACCGTTCGCTGCGACTCGCCGTGGTCTGAACAAGTCTTGGTTCGTACCCGTCACCTCCTGGATATGTTCTCGTTTTCCAATTTGGGAGGTCATATTCATGTACGCCTTTGTGCATCACGACAATCACGGTCACTTCCTCGACGTCCGGACGGACGGCCGCCGGTGGCAGGTGCCCCTCGACGCCGCCGAGTCCGACTGCCTGGCCCAGGTGCTCACCGGGGTGTACCCGCCGCCGCCCGGCGACCTGGCGGACCTGCGGCGACTCGTCCTCGACGTGACGGGCCGCGACCCGCTGCGCTGATACCGTTGCCCGGATGTCCACGGGGAACAGAAGTGTCGCGGTCCTGCTCGCCCTGACGGCGGCGCTCGCCGGCTGTACCGGCCCGACCGGGCGGTGGGACGAGCCGAAACCGGGCGGGGCCCTCGCGTGGACCCCGTGCAAGGGCCTGCGGGTCCCCGCGAACACCGCCCTGGACTGCGCCACCCTCACCGTCCCGCAGGACTGGGCGCAGCCGGCCGGCGCGACCCTGGACCTGGCGCTGCTCCGGGCCCGGCGCACCGGCCAGCGGGACCGGATCGGCTCGCTCGTCCTGAACCCGGGCGGGCCGGGCTCCTCGGGTGTGGACTACGCGGCGTACTTCGCCTCGGCCGCCCCCGTCGAGCTGCTCCGCCGGTTCGACGTGATCGGGTTCGACCCGCGCGGCGTCGGCCGGTCCACCCCGGTCGAGTGCGTGTCCGACGCCGACAAGGACGCCGCGACCGCCGCCGAGCCCGACCCGGTGAGCGACGCGGCGTTCGCCGAGGTGGCCGCGCAGTTCCGCAAGATCGGCGAGACGTGCGGGGCGAAATACGGAAACGCCCTCAAGGTGTACTCGACGCGGCAGACCGCCCAGGACATCGAGGCGATCCGGGTGGCCGTGGGCGACGAGAAGCTCAGCTACCTGGGCTACTCGTACGGCACGCTGCTCGGCGCGGTCTACGCGCACCAGTACCCGGGGAAGGTCCGGGCCGCCGTGCTCGACGGGGCCGTGGACCCCGACAAGGACGCGGTCGCCTCCGCCGAGGGCCAGGCCGCCGGCTTCGAGCGCGCGTTCACGAACTTCGCCGCCTGGTGCCGGACGGCGGGCTCGACCTGCCCGGTCGGGCCGGACGCCCGGGCCACAGTGGACCGGGTCCTCGCCGCCGCGCGCCGGGAACCGGCCGCGCGCGGCAACCGGAAGGCCACCGCCGGCTGGGTGTTCCTGGCCATCGTCGGCTCCCTGTACCAGCGCGGCGACTGGCCCGAACTGGCCCGCGCCCTGGCCGACGTGCGCGGCGGGAACCCCGACCGGGTGTTCGCGATCGCCGACGGGTACTACGGCCGCGACGCCAAGGGGCGCTACTCCAACCTCCTGGACGCCAACACCGCCGTGAACTGCGCGGACTCCGCGAAGGACCCGACCGCCGATCAGGTCCGGGCGTTGCAGGGCCAGTGGCGCGCGAAGTACCCGCTGTTCGGCGCGAACCTCGCCATCGGGCTGCTGAGCTGCGTCTACTGGCCGGGCGGGCGCGACCCGTACGCCGCCGGGGCCGCCACCGGCTCGCCGCCGCTGCTCGTGGTGGGCACCCGGGGCGACCCCGCGACGCCGTACGAGCAGACGCCCACGCTCGCGGGGCTGCTCGGGACCGGGCGGGTGCTGACCTGGGACGGGGAGGGGCACACGGCGTACCCGGAGACCCGGTGCGTGACCGAGGCCGTCAACCGGTACCTGATCGAGCTGGTGGCCCCGGCCCCGGACACGGTATGCCCCGCCACCTGATCCTGCGGTTGCCGGCCGGGTCGGGGCATGTGCTGTGGTCGGGGCGGGACTTCCTCGGCGGCCCCGAGAGGGTGTACCTGTTCCCCACGGCCGAGGCCCTGGTCGCGCACGTGGGCGGGACCGTGCCGTCCAGCCCGGACCCGTCCGGGGACGGCCCTGTGGCCGGTGCGGAGGTGCGGCCCGACGACGGCGCGCACCCGGCGGAGGCGCCGGCCGGTCACCCGGCGTCGGAGGGGACCCCGGCCGGCCGCCCTTCTCCGGAGGAGGACCGGGACACGGCACCCGTACCCGTCGTCGAGGTCTTCGATCTGTTCGGGATCGGCCGGATCCTCGCCGCGTCCCTGCCCACCGAGGCCCGCCCGCAGTTCCTGAACCCGGCCGGCGGGTGGGAGCCGCTGCCCGCCGACAGCACCGGCGCGGTGGCCCCGGAGGCGCTGGACGCGGCGGTGACGATGCTCGGCGCGCTGTTCGCCAGCCGGGGCCGGCCCCTCGCCCTGCTGGCCGCGCCCCGGGTGCTGGCCGCGACGAGCCTGGTCACGGAGGCCGCCGAACGGGCCGGGCGGCTCGATGCCGGGGTGCTCGGCGCGGTGGCCGCCCCGCACCGGTACCGGGCGGTGTCCTGGTGGTGGCAGGTCCTGGAGGCCACCGAACGGATCATGGACCGTAGGAATCCCACCTCCAGCTAAACCGTACAAGCGTACTGCTAAGCTGGCGAAGTGATATCCGATCTTGAGATCCGCCACGCCCGCCTCGATGACCTGCCAGCCATCGTCGCCATGTTGACTGATGATCCCTTGGGCTCTGCCCGCGAGGCCGCCCCCGACAGTGACTCGTATGTCATCGCGTTCCGGGACATCGACACGGACCCGTTCCAGTACCTCATGGTGGCGGACCTCCACGGCGCGGTGATCGGAACATTGCAGCTCACCATCATCCCGGGTCTGAGTCGAGGCGGAATGCGTCGCGGCCTCATTGAGGCAGTCCGGATTCGCGCCGACATGCGCAACTCCGGCCTTGGTCGCCAACTCGTCGGATGGGCCATTGACCAGGCCCGTGCGTCAGGCTGCGGCCTTGTCCAGCTCACGACCGACCGAAGCCGAATGGACGTCCATCGGTTCTACGAGTCGCTGGGCTTCACCGACAGCCATCTCGGCATGAAGCTAGCCCTCACGCGCTGATCAAGGCCGCAAGATCACTGGCATCGGTACTGCGACGCTCGGGCGCGGGCAGGGCCGCCAGAACATCTGCGGCCAACCCGGTGACAGCCAAATTGCGTTGCTGAGGGGACAGAGCCTGAAGCACGTTTGTGGCGTGCCGAACCGCTTCGGTCGGCTCCCCTGACGCCACCAGTGCCCGAGCCTCGTACAACTCAACCTGAGCAACCCAGCGGGCCGATTTCTTGGACATCGCCGCACTCACGGCGTCCCGCGAGTCGGCGGCCTTGCGATCACCGGTGTAGCTGTACACGTAGGCGGCGATCATCGGCAATCGGGTAGCGACGCCGAATGGCGAATCGGGTGGGCCAGGATCAATCTGGTCGGCTATCTCATACGCCGCCTCCAACGCCGCATTCGCCTTCCGAGCCTGCCCCAGGTAGGCGTACGCGCGTGCTCGCGCGCCGAGGGTCTCCACGAGACCGACGCACCGGATGGGCGGTCCGGCAAGAGCGGCCTCGGTCAGGAGCAGAACCTCAGCGGCGCTTCCCCCGCCGTACTGCCGACTGAAGGCTTGCCGTCCCGAAACCCAAGCGTCCAGCACAAGATCGCCACTCCTGCGAGCCGCTGCGTGCGCCGTTCGATACCAGCGGGAAGCTGGCAGCTGCTGACCGGTGTTGGTGAGAGTCATCGCGTGCAGGGTGGATAGCTGAGCGGCAGCCCGAAGGGCTTCAAGATCTCCGGGCGCCTCCTTGATGCGCTCTCGGAGCACCACCAGGTCAGCGAGAAGGCGCGGGCCAAGCTCACGCTCCGGGGTGGCCGTGAACGTCCGGCCGTGTTCCGCCGCCACCTCGCTCCAGTCGGGGGCACCTTCGATCGCCTCGAAGATGCTCGCTCTCATAGCTTCGGCGAGTTCAGGTGCGGTGACTCCGACAGGAGCCAGGGTTACTAGCCAGTGGAGAAGCACGCGACGGTACAAGTCGTCCTCCACCTCCTGCACGGCAGCCAACCTCGACAGTAGATCACCCACGCCGAGGACGCTTTCATAGCCCTCGATGACGTCGGCCGGGACCGGCTTGTTGCCGTTCTCGATATTGCTCAGATATCCGCGCGACCGGTAGAGGCGCTCCGTCATCTGGGTCAGCGACAGGCCGGCGGCGTCCCTCGCTTGCTTGAGGATCGCGCCCATTGGTGCGTCGAAATCGTTCATGGCTCCGACTGGATACAGGGGGGATACGGCCACCTACTTCAACGATCGTGGCCGAAGGGTGACGCTGTGTCCAGAGCGTCCCCCGCTGGTTGGGTAGGCAGGCCAGTTCCGCACCTGTCGACAGCCGCATGGTCATCAGCAAAGGCACCAGCGGGGGACTGCTCACCACATCCCCATGAGGTGAGGCGCGTATCCATGACTACTGCGGTAGAGATCAAAAACAAGGCTGAGGCAGAGAAGATCATCGAGACCCATGTCGAGAGCCCGATAGGCACCTGCGTGCAGTGCATGAGAGTCGAAAACCTGGCCGTATACGTGCCGTGCTATTACCGCATCGCGGCTGCGAGGTTCATCGCCAAGTCGGGAAGCACGCCAGTATGAGCCGTACTCCGGAATGCATCCACCCGGCGTGCAAGCGGTCGGGACTGTCGTGGGCAAGGTACACGAAGGAGCAGTGCGACCAGTTCCCCGAGCTGGCCATGGTCAAGCTCAGGCGCGTTCCGTGCGCCACCTACCGAGGCATGTTCCACACGATGCCCCGACTTGCCGTCCGGACGACGGAGCAAACCCCGGTCCAACCATTGCCAGGGAGGAACGCGTCGTGAGTTCGCTACCCACGGAAAGGGTGACCCTTGTTCGCCAATGGCTTTGGTGAGTGGAGATTCGATCTCGACGACGTTCGCGAAGAGATCGCACTCCGGGGGTTCGTGAATCTCCGCTCGGCTCCGTCGGCGTATGCACTGACGGAGGTCGCAGCCTCCGTCGGGCTGGTCACCGGCGCTAGCTCGATCGGCGTGGTGACCCTAGAGGGTGAAGGGTCACCGACCTGGTTGCCTCGGCATACCGAGAGCCTGACCTACCCGGAGACCGAGCTGCTGCAATGCTTCGCGTTGGGCTGTCTGCTCCCCTCGCCGGAAGGTGGGGCAACGTGCCTCTACGATAGCCGCCAGGCTGCGAAGGCTCTGGTCGCGGAACTCCCGGATCTGCTCGGGGTGTCCATGCGCTACTGGAGCACGATCTACCGGAACCAAGAGGCCACGCATCCACTGATCTGGGATGACCCCGACTATGGCCGGGTCCTGCGGTACCGGTCGCAGGTCCACACCAACACGGTGCTCAACCTCCCGCAAGGGATGACCGAGCAACAGTTCTACCAGGCTGCCGAGCGAGCCCTTGATGGTTCACTAGTCCTGGTTCACGTCTGGCGTCCGGGTGACCTTCTGCTGGTGAACAACAGGTTCATGATCCATACGCGTCAGCCGTATGTTGGCAAGAGAACAATGCTCCGCCTCCGTTACGATGACCCGCATTTCCGCACTGTCGAGCTGCATCGAGAGAAGGCGGCATGAAGCGAGGCATCCCGGTACCCCTGCTCCGGCTAGCGAGCCAGCTACGCCAGATCTACTGGAAGACCTTCAAGCCGAAGAAGTTCGGCGTGAAGGTGCTCATCCTGCACCCGGACGACCCGGGACTGTTCCTGCTCGTGCAGCACTCGTACGGCGATCGGAGCCTGTGGGGTCTCCCCGGCGGGGGCTACAAGCCGCGCCATGAATCCCCCGAGCAGGCGGCCCGCAGGGAGTGCCGGGAGGAGCTCGGCCTAGAGCTCGGCCCAGCCGTCACGGTGGTCACCGAGCACCTGACGACCCAGGAAGGCAAGCACGACCACCTCACCATCCTGCGCGGACGGGCCACGACCGCGGAACTGAACGTCAACCAGGAAATAGCCGCCACGCGGTGGATGCCTTTGGACGTGTCCGCGCTACCTGCGGACTGGCGTGTCTCCCAATGGGCTACAGCTGCGATCGTCGCCGTCACCTAGCTGGATGTGGGTTGCCTAAGGTGCCTGCGTCGGGTGACGAAGCTGCACGAACCGTTAATCAAGGCAACTCGCTCGACAGCTCGCCGGAACCTGAAGCGGCGCGAGGGCAGTTGTCAGTCTGTCTCGCGTAGGCGGAGATAGTGAGGAACCAGGACAGTAACGAGCGCGTGCAATTCGGCTCGCGCTCTTTCCTTCATCTCGCCTGAGAGCATCTCGTTTGATTGCTCACTGGCATTCTTGAACTCGGCGGCAATCGACTGAAGAAATGGCCTCGCGTTACCTATGAACCTGCTTCTCTCATGCTCATCCGTCGAATTGAATCCATCGTTGGCGTTGTTGATCAATGAGGCCGCCCGATTGACCAGCTCAGCGAGTTCGATCGCCGGAAAGGACGGCGCCGCATACTCGGCCAGCAACAGAACGCCAAACCCTTGCTCAAGGTACTCGAATCTCATGGCTCCCCCTCTGTCCACCCTTCATTCTCCTCCATGACTCTGAGTTTGCGGATCTTCTTCAGGTACCCGATGAGCTGTGGCGCGTGGCCAGCGGCGATCCTCCCGAAACGAGCCAACATCAGCCCGAGAGCCATGACGGCCGCATCCCCGATGCATGCGAACATGTGGCCACCTGGATGAGAATGCTTTGGCGGACGGGCGAGAAAATGGAGCCAACTGTTTCGTCGATACGACCCAGCAAATCGGCGCTCGCAGGCTTAGCGCGCACCGCACGGGAAGCGGCGCAACCGGCTGATCGTGCTGGACGACGACGGGGAGGTGGTCGGCTGCGCGCAGCTGACGTTCATCCCCGGGATCAGCCGGCAGGGCGCGGAGCGGGCGCTGATCGAGGCGGTCCGGATCCGGGCCGACCGACGGGGCGGGGGCCTGGGCCGGCGGCTGTTCGGGTGGCTGATCGAGACGTCCCGGGAACACGGCTGCGCGTTGGTCCAGCTGACCACGGACAAGTCGCGGACCGACGCGCAGCGGTTCTACACGGACCTCGGGTTCGTGGCCAGCCACGAGGGCATGAAGCTCACCCTGCCGGCGGGACCGGCCGCGTCCGTGTAGTGCACTGCCCGACCGCGGTCAGCAGGCCGTGAAGTAGACGGTCCGGTAGCCGGCGGTCGAGCCCCAGGAGCCGGCGGAACCGCAGCCCGCGTTCCACGTCTGACCGATGAGCTGCGTCTTGGCCGCGTCCGAGAAGTAGGCGTAGACGACCATGAAGGGGCCCTCGGGGAAGGCCTGGGCGGGGAGGGCGGTGGCCGTGAGCCCCGCGACGACGAGTGCGCTGACGAGCATCGCGCGACGGATCATGTCTGAGTCCTCTCTGGACGGTGGGTGCCGCCATCGTCGCGCCCCACACGACCCAGGTCAATGACCAACCTCAATATCCGTCGGGTACGGGCCGGTATCGTCTCCGACATGACATCTACCTTCGTGCTCGGCGGAGAGCACACGGTCAACCGGCTCGCGTTCGGGGCCATGCAGATCACCGGCACCGGCGTCTGGGGCCCGCCGGCCGACCACGACGAGGCCATCCGGGTCCTGCGCCGCGCCGTGGACCTCGGGGTCAACCTGATCGACACGGCCGACTCGTACGGGCCCGCCGTGTCGGAGGAGCTGATCGCCGAGGCGCTGTACCCGTACCCGGAGAACCTGGTCATCGCGACCAAGGGCGGCTTCAACCGGCCCGGCCCCGGGCGCTGGGTGATGGACGGCCACGACCTGCGGGCCAAGGTCGAGGACAGCCTCCGCCGCCTGAGGCTGGAGCGGATCGACCTCTACCAGCTGCACCGGGTCGACCCCACCCGGCCGGCCGAGGAGCAGTTCGGGGAGCTGGCCGAACTGCGCCGGGAGGGCAAGATCGGGCACGTGGGGCTGTCCGAGGTGACGGTCGAGGTGATCGAGCAGGCCCGCGAGTACGTGCCGGTGGTGAGCGTGCAGAACATGTACAACCTGGTCGAACGCGACTGGGAGCCCGTGGTCGACCACTGCGAGAAGCACGGGATCGCGTTCTTCCCGTGGTACCCGATCGCGACCGGCGACCTGGCCCGCCCCGGGGGCCCGCTGGAGGAGATCGCGCGGAACCACGGCGCGACGCCGGTGCAGTTGGCGCTGGCGTGGCTGCTGCGCCGGTCGCCGGTGATGCTGCCGATCCCGGGGACGTCGAAGGTGGCGCACCTGGAGGAGAACATGGGGGCCCGGGCTGTCGAGCTGACCGACGAGGAGTTCGCGGCGATCTCGGCCCTGACCCGCTGATCCGGGGCGCGGGGCCGTCCGGCGGCCCCGCGCCCGGCCGCCCCGGAGCGTTAGCAGTACAGGCCGAGGTCGGTCGGCTTCGGGGTGGCCGTCCGGGCGTCCAGCGGGCGGCGGCCCTCGGTCGCCCAGCCCTCGCGGACCCAGTACTCGTAGCCGCCGATCATCTCCTTCACCGGGCGGCCGAGCGCCGCGATCCGCATCGCCGCCTTGGTGGAGCCGTTGCAGGCGGGGCCCCAGCAGTAGGTGACCAGGAGTTTGTCCGCCGGGAGTTCCGCCAGCCACGCGGCGGTGATGCCGCTCTCGGGGATGTTGACCGCGCCCGGGACGTGCGACTTCGTGTAGGCACCCTTGGCGCGGGTGTCGAGCAGGAGGAAGTCGTCGTGGCCGGCCTCCCGGGCGTGGGCGACGTCGGCCGGGTCGACCTCGAAGGAGAGCCTGCCGGCGAAGTGGGCGTGGGCGGCGGCCGGGTCGGCGGCGGGGATCTCTGTGATCACGGAGGCCCGGGTCGCGGCCGGGGCGGCGGGGAGCCGCGCGGCCGGGGAGGCGGGGGCCAGGGGCTCGACCTGGGTGGGAGCGGCGGACGCGGTGGCCCGAAAGGTTGTCATGGGATCAGTCTGCCGAGGTGGGGTCGGCGGAAATAGTGGCGCTGGCGACGGGTACCGCTAAGATTCCGCCATGATGATCTCGAAGCCGCACCGCGTCGCGGTCCTGGTCTACGACGGCATGACGCCGTTCGAGTTCGGCGTCGTCGTGGAGGTGTTCGGGCTGCCCCGCCCGGAGCTGGACGTCCCCTGGTACACCCTCGACGTGTGCGCCGAGACCCCCGGCGTGCCGCTGCGCGCGGTCGGCGGGTTCGGCATCGTCGCCGACCACGGGCTCGACGTCCTGACCAGCGCGGACACCGTGATCATCCCGGGGGTGGCCTCGGTGCACGGCGACCCGTCCCCCGCCCTGGTGACCGCGCTGCGGTCCGTGCGCGGGCGGCTGGTGTCGATCTGCTCCGGGGCGTTCGCGCTGGCCGGTGCGGGGCTGCTGGACGGCAGGAGAGCGACGACCCATTGGCGATACGCCGACCTCCTCGCCCGCCGTTATCCCCTCGTGTCCGTCGATCCCGACGTGCTCTACGTGGACGAGGGCGACGTGATCACCGGCGCGGGCAGCGCGGCCGGCCTGGACGTGTGCCTGCACCTGGTGCGCGCCGACCACGGGGCCCGGATCGCGAACACCGTCGCCCGGCGCCTCGTCATCCCGCCGCACCGGGACGGCGGGCAGGCCCAGTTCATCGAGGCGGCCGTGGCGGAGCCGGAGGTCGGGGACCCGATCGCGGACTCGATGGCGTGGGCGCTGGAGCGGCTCGGTACCCCTCTGACGCTCTCCGATCTCGCCCGGTCCGCGCACCTGGCCCCCCGGACGTACCAGCGCAGGTTCACGGCGCGGGTCGGGGTGCCGCCCATCCGGTGGCTGATCGGGCAGCGGATCGCGGCGAGCCTGCCGATGCTGGAGTCCCCGGAACTGCCGGTGGAGGAGATCGCGACGGCGGTGGGGTTCGACTCGGCGGTGACGTACCGGCACCACTTCGCCAAGGCGCTGCGGACGTCGCCTTCGGGGTACCGGAAGGCGTTCCGGGCCTGAGCGCGCGGTCGCCACCGGAAGCCCGGGCCCGGGGCTGCGCAGTCCCGGGCAGGGGCGGGGCCCCGTGACCGGCGCGGCGGCTACTCCGCCCGCACCCAGGCCCGCCGCGTCTCCCACAGGTTGCGCAGCGCGAAGACCTTCTGCTCGAACTCGGGGTCCCGGGCGCACCCCACCCCGTCATAGGGCGCGCGGAGCCGCCACACGGCCCCCGAATCCCAGTACACGACGGGCACGGTCGCCCCGCGCCGGCGCTCGGCCCGGATGTCCGCGATCCGCGCCCACGGCACGTGCAACCGGCGCGGCCCGGTCGTCGACCGCAGCCCCTCCTCGTCGGCCACCACCCCCAGCGACCGGTGCAGCACCAGGCCGGCCGCGAGCGCCGTGCCCGCCGCCGCCGAGGCCAGGACCAGCAGCCAGCCGGGCGCGCCGAGCAGGACCAGGATCGCGAAGCCGGCCCCGCACAGAGCGGTCCGGAACGCCGTGCGGCACAGGGTCTGCTTCCAACCGGGCCGATAGCTCACCAACACGTAAGGATTAACGATCGGGGATCGCATACGGTTGGTGTCATGACCGAGCACAGCGAACTGCCCACGACCGAGGCCGAGTGGCGCGAGCGCCTGACCCCCGCGGAGTACCGGGTGCTCCGCGAGGCCGGCACCGAGGCGCCGTGGGTCGGGGAGTACACGGACACCAAGACCATCGGGGTGTACCGGTGCCGCGCGTGCGGCACGGAGCTCTTCAGCAGCGACACGAAGTTCGACAGCCACTGCGGCTGGCCGTCGTACTTCTCCCCCCTCGCCGAGGACCGGGTGAAGCTGATCGAGGACACCACCCTGGGCATGAAGCGGGTCGAGGTGCGCTGCGCCCACTGCGACTCGCACCTGGGGCACGTGTTCGAGGGCGAGGGCTACCCGACGCCGACCGACCAGCGCTACTGCATCAACTCCATCAGCCTGACGCTGGAGCCCGCCGGGGACTAGCCTGGTCCCGTGGCCTTCGCGACCGTCGAGGAGTACATCGACTCGTTCCCCGGGGACGTGCGGGGCATCCTGCGGGAGATCCGGCGGCGGATCCGGCTGCTGGTGCCCGACGCCGACGAGAAGATCAGCTACCAGATCCCGGCGTTCACCCTGGACGGCACCTACCTGGTGTACTACGCCGGCTGGAAGCACCACGTCAGCCTCTACCCGGTCACCACGGTCGACGCCGACCTCGAACGCGACCTCGCCCCGTACCGGTCCGCCAAGGCCACGGTGCGGTTCCCGCTCGGCGCACCGGTGCCGTACGACCTGATCGAGCGCGTGGTGACCTACCTGGTCCGGCAGCGGGCCCGGTAGTCCGCCGGGCGCGGCACCGGACCCGGGTGGTCCGCTACACCCGGCGACGGGCCGCGAAGCCGGCGTCCTGGCGGTGGTACCAGTCGATGTCCTGGTCGCCCTCCAGCCAGCACCACAGCACCGGCACGCCGTCGCGTTCGCCCGGGAAGTCCAGCAGCAGCGGGGCGAAGCCCTTGACCTGCGCTCCCTGGGCGGCGACGTGCTCGACCGCCGCGAACAGGCGCGCCTCCAGGCTCTTGGCCTCGGCCAGGCCGCCGAGGGGACTCACCCCGTCGGTGGCGAGGTCGACCTGGAGTTCCGCGAAGTCGGCACGCAGGGCGATCAGGGCATCGAGCCGGGGACGCAGCCGGGCCAGGACCGCGCGCGCCTCGTCGAGGGTGACCGGACCCGGGTCGGGCGCCGGACCCGGGGACGGGTCGAGGAGCCCGTCGTGGTGGGGCGCGCCGGAATCCGGCTCCGACGACCCGTCCCCGGTCGGAGACGGGTCGGAGGGCTGGTCGGGGTCCGGGGTGGTGGGGTCGGTCACGGCATTTCCACGGTCTCCGCGCGGGCGATCTCCGCGAGCGACGCGACCAGGTACCCGGCCAGGGGCCTGTCCTCGGCGGCGACCAGGTCGGCGATCAGCAGGGTGGCGTGCCGGGCGACCGCCAGCGGGGTGGGCGCGGCGACCTCGTCCTCCTCGGGGTGCACACCGAACGCGCTGGTCACCAGGACCACCAGGACGGAGGCGTCGAGTTCGGGGAACCAGTCGATCGTGGACCGGACGCAGCGGGCGAGCCCGGCCTGCACGTCGTCGCCGGTGAGGCCCTCGGCGTGCTGGTCCTCGAGGAGGGTGCGGACAACCGCGCCGAGTACCAGTCGGATCTGTTCGGGATTGAACTCCGCCAGCCGGCCGGTCGCCTCGCCGAACGCTTCGGGATCGCCGGCCCGGGCCGCGTCGACCGCCTCGGTCGTGGTGGTGGCGATCGCGCGGGCCCGAGGGGGCAGGTGCTGCCAGGGCTTGTCCATCCGCCCAGGATCGCACGCGGCACCGACACCGCGCGTGATCGGTCGGACGGGTGGCGGGGCCGCACTACCGTGGCCCCATGAAGCCGATCGTGCTCCTGGCCTGCTGCGGCGTCGGCGTGCTCGTCCTCGTCGGGGTCGTCGTGGCGGTCGTGTTCCTGGCGCAGGCGTCCGCGAAGGCCGAGCGGGCCCGGCGGGAGGGCCTGCGGCAGTGGGCCGTGGCCAACGGGTGGACGTTCGCGCCGGCCCCGGCCACGGACTGGACCCCGAGGCTGCCGGGGCGCAACCGGCGCGGGGTGTCGTTGGCGCTGTTCGGGCGGTTCGGGGCCCGGCCGACCGCCGTCGGGGAGTACTCGTACACGGAGACCACCGGCAGCGGGGACAACACGTCCACCACCACGCACCGGTACGTGGTGGTGACCCTGATGCTGGACCAGGAGTTCCCGGCGGTGTCGGTGCAGCGGCGCGGCGTCGTCTCGCAGCTGGGGCGGCAGTTGTTCGGGGACCGGGGCGCGGCCACCGGGCACGGGCAGTTCGACGCGTTGTTCCAGGTGGTGGCGGAGGATCCGGGGTCCGCGCTCCGGCTCGTCGGGCCGGCCCTGATCCACGCGCACCTGTCCGGGACGGTGCCGGTGTGGAGCCTGCGGGGGCGGGAGCTGCTGATGTGGGAGCAGGGGCGGATCGACGTGGCCCGGGTGCCGGGGATGGCGGCGCCGCTGGCCCGGGTGGCGGACCTGCTCGGGCGGTAGGCGACGCGGACCGTCCGGTTGCCCGCGTCAGCCGCGCGGCCAGGTCAGCCGGTCGCACCCCTGCCCGCGTCAGCCGCGCGGCTGAGCCAGCCGGTCACGGCTCCGGAGCCGCAGCCCAGGGCCGGAACCGACCTCCCCGGCCCATTCCCCCCAACACCTACCGAACACCCATCTTCCCCGACACGTCCACCGTGACCAGGAACCCATCCCTCTGACCTGGGCGCATAGCGTAGACTGGATCGTGGTCCGCCCGGTTCTGCCGCGGACCGATTCTCATGTCGCCCACCACGCGCCGCGACCTACGAGGTCTGCGCCGGGCAGGACGACCCTTCGACGTTCGGAGTTCTCATGGCGGCTAGCCGCCCCATCACCACCTCTACCGACGCCACCTTCAGCGAGCTCGGCGTGCCCGCGCCGCTGGTCAAGGTGCTCGAGGACAACGGCATCCTGTCGCCGTTCCCCATCCAGGTCGCGACGCTGCCCGACTCCCTCGCCGGGCGCGACGTGCTCGGCCGGGGCCGGACCGGCTCCGGGAAGACGTACGCGTTCGCGCTGCCCCTGATGGCCCGCCTGGCCGCCAGTGGCACCCCGCGCCGCGCCGGCCGTCCCCGCGCGATGATCCTGGCCCCGACCCGCGAGCTGGCCACCCAGATCGACGCCACGCTGGCCCCGCTGGCGAAGGCGATGGGCCTGCGTACCCTCACCGTCTTCGGCGGCGTCGGCGCCGGCCCGCAGATCAAGGCACTCAAGGCCGGGGTCGACATCCTCGTCGCCTGCCCGGGCCGGCTCGCCGACCACCTGCAGACCGGCAACGTGCACCTCGACGCGGTCGAGATCACGATCCTGGACGAGGCCGACCACATGGCCGAGCTGGGCTTCCTGCCGGTCGTCCGCCGGCTGATGGACGCCACCCCCCGGGTGGGTCAGCGGCTGCTGTTCTCCGCGACCCTCGACGGCGGGATCGACGTCCTGGTCAAGCGGTTCCTCAGCAACCCGATCACGCACAGTGTCGACTCGGCCCAGTCGCCGGTCGTCGACATGGCGCACCACGTGCTGCACATCCGCAAGGAGGAGCGGCTGCCGATCCTCGCGGACCTGACCGCCGCCCCGGGCCGCACGATGGTGTTCACCCGGACGAAGCGCGGGGCGAAGACCCTGACCCGCCAGCTCAACGCGGCGGGCGTGCCGGCCGTGGAGCTGCACGGAAACCTGGGCCAGAACGCCCGGACCCGCAGCCTCGCGGCGTTCTCCGACGGTTCGGCGAAGACCCTGGTGGCCACGGACATCGCGGCGCGCGGCATCCACGTGGACGACGTGACCCTGGTGATCCACGCGGACCCGCCGGTCGAGCACAAGGCGTACCTGCACCGTTCGGGGCGCACCGCCCGGGCCGGCAACTCCGGCACCGTGATCACCCTGATGACGAACGAGCAGGTCAGCGACGTCCGTGACCTGACCCGCAAGGCCGGCATCTCGCCGACCACCACGAAGCTGAGCCCCGGGCACCCGCTGCTGCAGGAGCTGGCCCCGGGCGAGCGCGTCTTCGTCGCGCCGTCCGAGGCGGCCGTGGGCGTCGCGATGTCGTTGGAGGCCGCGCGGGCCGGTGGCACGCTCGGCGGTTCGGCCGGCGGCTCCGGCCGTGGCCGGCGTTCCGGCGGCTCCGGTCGCGGGGACGGTTCCGGCCGGGCGGGGGCTGCCGCTGGCGGCTCCGGTCGCGGCGCGGCGTCGGGCGGCTCCGGTCGCGGCGAGGGTTCCGGCCGGGCGGCTTCCGCCGGGCGGGGTCGCGGCGGCTCGGGCCAGGGCGGTTCCGCGCAGGGCCAGGCGGGTTCGGGCCGGTCGGCCGGTGCCGGTCGGGCCGAGGGCGCGGGTCGTTCCGACGGTGCCGGGCGCGCCGCCGGTTCCGGTCGGGGCCGGGCCTCGGGCGGGGCGGGCGGCAGTGTGCCGTCGCCGCGTCGGGGCGGTTCCTCGGCGGGCGCTTCCCCGGCCCGCAACGGCGGGATCGTGGCGTTCTCGACGCAGTCCCGCGCGGGCGGCCGTCGCAGCGGCAGCTGACATTCTCCGACAGAGCCCCCGGCACGGTCACCGACCTGCCGGGGGCTCTTTCACACCTGAAGATCCTTCGACGGCTACGGTGGGCCCCGACCCGGTCTCCGTCGGCCGGCCCGCCCGCCCCGCCAACCCCGGCCACCCTCACCGGGCGGCCTCGGCCCCCGGGGACGCGCGCCCTCGGCGACACCCGGGACACCGACGGCCCCGACCAGGGCTGCGCCCGCTGGTCCACTGCCCTACGCGGGAGCCGGAAGCCGCACTCCGGGCCGACGCGGTGGCCTCGCGCCCCGTACGGCGGCGGTGGGCTGGTCAGCGGCCGCCGGAGACGCGGAGGACCGTGCCCGTCGTGTACGAGGCGTCCGGGCCCAGGAGCCACGCGATGGCCGCCGCGATCTCCTCCGGCTGCCCGGACCTGCCCAGCGGGGTGCCCGCGCCGATCCGGTCGGGCCGGCCCGGGTCGCCCATCGTCGCGTGCATGTCCGTGTAGACCGTGCCGGGAGCCACGGCGTTGACCCGCAGGCCGGCGGGGCCCAACTCCTTGGCGAGCCCGACGGTCATCGCGTCGACGGCGGCCTTGGTGGCGGCGTAGTGCACGTACTCCCCCGGGCTGCCCAGGGTCGCCGCCGCCGAGGACACGTTCACGATCGCGCCGCCGGCCGCCATGGTCCGGGCCGCGTGCCGGCAGCACAGCAGGTAGCCGACGACGTTGACGTCCACGACCCGGCGCAGGTTCTCGGTGGTCTGGTCGGCGAGCGGGCCGAGCGGACCGGTGACGCCCGCGTTGTTGACCAGCCCGGTGACCGGCCCGAACTCGGCGGCGGCCCCGAACAGCCGGGCCACGTACCCCTCGTCGACGGTGTCCCCGGCGACCGCGACGCACCGGCCGCCCTCGGCCCGGACCTCCGCCACCAGCGCGGACGCCGCCTCCTTGTCCGCGTGGTAGCCGACCACCACGGCATGCCCCCCGGCCGCGAGCCGGCGCACGGTGGCCGCCCCGATCCCCCGGCTGCCGCCGGTCACCACAGTCACGAGTTCCGTCATGTCCCGACCGTACCGGGAAGTAGGAATCGGCTACACGAACGTCACAGCGGAACAGCACAGCCGTAACGGATGGTGACCAGGCTGTGGCGCATGAAGACTCTGTCGAAGGACCTGATCGAGCTCGCCGCCCTGTTCACGGCCGTCGCCGTGGCCGAGTTGTTCGCCGGGGCCCTCGGACACGGCCAGGGCGGCCCGTGGATCCTCGTCGGCCTGGCCGCCGCACTGGTCCTGTGCTCCGGCGCGCACCGCTGGTGGGCGCACCGGCACGTCCGCGCGCCCCGGACCCCGGCCGCGACCGGGGACACCTTGTGGCGGATCCGGACCACCGTCGCCGACTCCCCGGGGCGGCTCGCGGCGCTGTGCACGGGACTGGCCGAGTTGGACGTCAACATCCTCACCATCCAGGTGCATCCGTTGGGGGACAAGGTGATCGACGAGTTCCTGGTCGTGGCGCCGGGGGCGGTGACCGGGCCGGTGCTGGTGGGGATGGTCGCGGCGCGCGGGGGGATGGGGACGCATGTGGAGCCGGCGTTGGCGGGGTTGTTCGAGGCGCCGGGGATTCGGGAGTTGCCTGCGGTGTAGGGGCGTGGCGGGCCGCTTGCGGCCCGCGTCCGGGCGGGGCCGAACGGAATGGACGCGCCGGGGGCGGGCCGGGGGCGGGGGTGCTGGCGGTTCGCGTCGGGAATGCCCGGGCTCGGGGTAGATCGACCGGGGCGGCCGGAATCGGGGTGCGGGGTGGGAGGCGGCCGCCTAGCCTGGCCGGATGGATCCGGTGGAACTCGCGCGGGGCTGGGGCGTGCGCGCCCGGTCGGTCCGGCGGCCCGAACAGGGCACCAACAACGCCGTGTGGACCCTGGACGACACGTACGTGCTGCGGGTCTACCGCAATCTCGGCCTCGACCGGGTGCTCGCCGAACACCGGCTGCTCGCGGCGCTGGGCCCGGCGGGGCTGTCCTTCCGGGTGCCCACCCCGGTCGGGCCGGTCCGGGAGACGGCGGACGGGCCGGCGGCGCTGTTCGAGTACCTGCCGGGGACGGCCGGGCGGCGCGGCGCCGACGGGGAGGCGCTCGGGGCCGCGCTCGGGGAGCTGGACGCCGCCCTGGGCACGCTGGACCCCGGGCTGGCCCCGACGGACTGGCGGGTGTCGTTGGACGAGGTGCACCCGGCCGTGCCCGGACTCGACGTGCTCCTCGGGGACCTGCGGGCCGCCTGCGGGCCGCATCCTGGGCTGGACAGGATGGACCGATGCGCGCGGGAGACGGACGCGGCGTACCGGAAAATGCTCGTGGATCTTCCGGTGTCGATCTGTCATCTGGACTTCGCGCCCGGCAACGCGCTGCTCGACGGGGGCCGGGTCACGGCCGTGCTGGACTTCGAGATCGCCGGCCTGGACCTGCGGGTCAACGACCTGGCCGCCGGGCTGGCGCAGAGCACGGACACGGCGGAGGAGGTTGCGGCGTTCCTGCGCGGCTACCGGTCCCGGGTCGACCTCACCGACGCCGAGCTCGCGGCGGTCCCGCTGCTGGCCGACCTGCGGGCCATGAGCAGCCTGGTCTGGCGGGCCGGCCGCTGGCGCACCGGTTTGTCCACCCTGGACGAGGTTGTCGAACGGTTGGACGAAATCGCTTTGCGACGGGAGTTCGCGGTCGCCTAGGCTCTGCGACCATGGCAAAGCTGAACCAGATCATCGCCGTCGAGAAGGGCGTCAAGAGCAAGTCCTTCCACGAACTCACCGAGGCGCACCACGCTGTGCAGAAGCCGGCCCTGCTGTCCGGCATCTCCCGCAGCTACCAGCCGAAGGATGAGGAGGGCGAGCAGCTGCCGCCGGAGTCCACGAAGGTCCAGACCCGGGCCGAGGACGTGCTCCGCCAGGTCGGCGTCGGGCTCACCAAGCTGTTCGACGTGACCGCCTCGAAGGACGCCACGAACTGCGTGGCCCGCGCCGACGTCGTCGTCGACGAGCGGGTGCTGCTGTCCGACGTGCCGGTGACGTACCTGCTGTTCCTGGAGAAGCAGCTCACCGACCTGCACACGTTCGTCAAGAAGCTGCCGGTGCTCGACGCCGCCGAGTCCTGGGTGTTCAACGACTCGGCCGACTGCTGGTCCACCGAGCCGGTCCGCACCATCCGGACGAAGAAGGTGCCCCGCAACCACGTGAAGGCCGAGGCCACCGAGAAGCACCCGGCGCAGGTCGAGGTCTACTACGAGGACATCGCCATCGGGTACTGGACCACGGTCAAGTTCTCCGGCGCCCTGCCCGCCAAGCGGGTCGCCGAACTCCTGGAGCGGGTCGAGAAGCTCCAGCAGGCGGTCAAGTTCGCCCGCGAGGAGGCCAACAACACCGAGGTGACCGACCGCGCCACGGGCGACAAGGTTTTCGGCTACCTGTTCCGGTAGTCGAAGGAAGACGTCTCCGGGGAGCCGGGGACGCGCGGAAGCGCACACTGAAACTGAGACGTTCAGACTGATGGGGCTAGGTACAGGTGGGGGTTCGAATCCTCCCTCCCGCACTCGCGCGGGAGTGGCCCAAACTGGCAGAGGCAGCCGTCCCGCAAACTCAGACTCTCGCTCCAGCTTCAGCATTCGCCGCCGAACACCAGATCGACCGGGTACGGACGATTCGACGTCGAGATGCGGGTTCAACTCCCGCTGTCCCCGCTTCGTGGGGACATGGTCCAACGGTAGGACGCGAGTCTGTAACGACTGATCCGTTCCCTTAAAAGTGCTGGTGTCAGCAATTGGGCGGCAACGAGAGGCCCGGGGGTTGGCTACACCCCCGGGCTTCACCAACTACCCCTATGATCTTGCCGGTGACCGACCTTCCCCCCGTGAGTACGGACCCCGCGGCGACCCGACCCGAACTCGCGGCGCTCCGTGCGGCCGTGCGGAGCCACGACTGGCCGGCCGTGTCGGCGTTCCTCGGCGGACTCGACGACCCCGACGACCACAGCTTCGTGGTGCGGTTCGTCGGCGAGATCGGCGGCAGCGAGGACTTCCTCCGGACGGTCGTCGGACAGGCCCCCGGGGCGACCCTCCCGATGACCCTGCTCGCGGCCCGCCTGATCGAACTGGGGTGGGAGGCCCGCTCCGGCTACGGGGCGGAGCACGTCTCCCAGGTCCAGTTCCGCGCCTTCCACGAGTACCTGCGCCAGGCCGAGCGGCTCCTGATCGAGGTGACCGCCCGCGAACCGGCCGACACCAGCGCCTGGACCATGCGTCTCCTGACGACCCGGGGCCTGGAACTGGGCCAGTCCGAGGCGCGGCGGCGCTACGACCACGCCGCCCGGCACGCCCCGCACAGCTTCGGCACCCAGGCCCAGATCCTGCAACAGCTCTGCCCCAAGTGGGGCGGGACCTGGGAGGACGCCCACGCCTTCGCCCGGGAGTGCGCGCTCGCCGCACCGGAGGGCTCCCTGAGCGGGGCGCTCGTGGCCACCTGGCACCTGGAACGCTGGCTGTCCATGGACCGGGCCGAGGCCAACAGGTACATCGTCCAGGCGCACGTCCGCGCCGAGGTGGCCGAGGCCGCCGCGCGGTCCGTGGACCACCCGGCGTTCCGGCGCGCGGGCTACCGGGCCGCGTACGCGCTGAACACGTTCGCGATGGCGACGGCCCTGCACGGGGACCAGACCGCCGCCGCCCGCTACTTCCACATGATCGGGGCCGAGGCCACCGCACTGCCCTGGAGCTACCACGGCAACGACAACGTGACCAGTTTCCTGTGGTTCCGCAAGAACGCTCGGGCGAAGGGCTGATCCGATGATCCACGAGACCGAGGTCGACGGGGTACCGACCCTCCTCGCCCCGATCAGCGGCCCCATGCAGGCCGGGTTGTTCTTCCGGGTCGGCACCGCCGACGAGACCCTGGCCAGGTCGGGCGTCACCCACCTGGTCGAGCACCTGGCCCTGCACCGGCACGGCCAGACCGACTACCACTTCAACGGCACGACCGGCGGGGTCGTCACCCATTTCCACATGCAGGGCTCCGAGTCCGACATCGTGGCCTACCTGACCGGCGTGTGCGAGTCGCTGACCGACCTGCCCGTCGAGCGGCTGGAGACGGAGAAGGAGATCCTGCGCACCGAGGCCGCCGGGCGCAACCGCGCCGTGAACGAGTCGATGGGCCTGTGGCGGTACGGGGCCCGCGACCACGGCCTGCGGAGCTACCAGGAGCTGGGCCTGCCCGCGCTCGGCGCCGACGACGTGCGCGCGTGGGCCGACGCGTGGTTCACCCGGGACAACGCGGTCCTGTGGATCACCGGGAACGCCGTACCGGCGGGGCTGAAGCTCCGGCTGCGCGAGGGCGTCCGGCGCCCCGTACCCGTCGCGTCCTCGGCCCTGCCCGCCACCCCCGCCTACTTCGCGGGCCCCGACAACGTGGTCGTGTTCGACACCGTCGTGGAGCGTTCCGCGGCGGCCTCCGTGTACGCCGGCGTGCTCGACCGCGAACTGTTCCGCAGCCTGCGCCAGGAGGGCGGCTACTCCTACACGGCGGGCGCGGCCTACGACCCGCGCGGGGACGGCCACGCGGTCGTCACGGCGGTGGCCGACGCGCTGCCGGAGAAGCGGGGCGCCATGCTCGGCGGCTTCCTCGACGTGCTGTGGAAGCTCCGGGTCGGCCGGATCGAGGCCGAGGACCTGGCAGCGACCCGGACCAAGGCGGAGGAGTACTTCCAGCTCCCGGAACTCGACGCGGCCCGGCTCCCGACGTACGCGATGAACCTGGTCACCGGGCAGCCCAACCACACCGTGGACGAGCTGCTCGCCGAACTGCGGGCGGTCACCCCCGCCGACGTGCACGCCGTCGCCGAACGCGCCATGGACGCCGGCCTGCTGATGGTCCCGCACGGGCACGGCGCGGACGGGGCCGGGTTCGTGGCGGCGCCGACGCACTCGACCGGGAAGGTCTCCGGGAGGTCCCACCGGTCGCTGGTGGAGACGTCCGAGACCCTGGTCGTCGGCGGGGCGGGCGTGAGCCTGGTCCGGGAGCAGCCCTCGACGGTCCGCTACGACGAGTGCGCCGCGCTCCTGGTCTACCCCGACGGCGCCCGCCACCTGTTCGGGCACGACGGCATCTCGGTCCGGATCGAGCCGACCCTGTTCACGCTGGCACCGGGTGCCCTGGCCCCGATCGACGCCGCGGTGCCGGCTTCCGCCGTCGTCCCGATGCCGGCCAGGCCCGCCGGGAACATCCCCATCCCGCCGGACCGGCCGAGGGAAACGGTCCGGACCGTCCCGCGCGCGGTGCCGTACTGGGAGACACTGCTGCTCGTCGGGCTGATCCTGGTCACCCTCACGCTGGGCGCCCTCACGCTGGGCGCGCTCGTGTCAACCCTGGAGGGTGAGCCCGGGGCGGCGGGCTGGGTATCCACGAGCCTCGTCGGGGTACTGACCCTCGGCGCGTTCGCCGGCTGCGTGTTCCTCTACCGGCGGCGCTAGGCGCGCGGTGCCCGGCCCGACCGGCCGGGCACCCGGGACCTACAGGACGATCGGCGTCTTCTTCGCGTCGAACCAGTAGTTGTCTTTCCACTCGTTGCCGTTGCCGGCCTCGTAGGAGACCACCGGGCCGAACCGCCCGCACTTGGGGAACTCCCCCGTGCCGGTCCGGGCGAAGGCGTTGCGGAAGAACTTGGTGTTCAGGGCCAGCGGGAAGGGTTTGCTCTTCAGGCTGCCGGCATAGACGCAGTACCCGCCGCCGCTGAAGTAGTTGTCCTCGACGGTGACGTTGGCGACCTGTTCGAAGTTGCCGTACAGCGACAGGGCCGCCGAGCAGCCGCTCACCGAGCACTCGACCCGGTTGTGCCGCAGGACCATGCCCGAGCCGCCGTGGAAGCCGATCCCGGACAGGTGCCGGCCCTCGGAGGAGCCGCCCTCGATCACGGTGTTGATGTAGGAGTCCTCGATCACCGTGTTGGAGCGGGGGTGCGCGCCGCTGAACGCGTTGTGCAGGTAGCAGCGGCGGCAGGTGAAGCCGGTCCAGCCCAGGATGATGACCTTCAGGTCGCCCTGGCCGTCGATCTCCACGTCCTCGATGAGGATGTTCTTGTACGTGCCCTCGAGGTCCGTCTTCACCCCGCAGCCCACGGCCTTGATCCGGGACTTGCGGATGGTCACGTTGCTGGTCTTGATCACGATGCAGCCGACGACCTCGACGCCCTCGATCACCGTGCCGGGCTTGGTGACCGTGATGCTGCCGGACGCCTTGAGCTTGGTGCCCTTGGGCACGCCCGTGTTGGCCTCGGACGGCCAGTAGCCCAGGCCGTCGGGCTTGACGGCCGGGCCGCTGGGCGAGGCCTTGGCGGACGGCGAGGGCGAGGCGGTGGCCATCGCGCCGGTGTCCCCCGGGTCCTCGGTGTCGGGACCCGGGGTGGTCGAGCCCTCGGTGATCGGGAAGCTGACGGGCTTCTCGGTGCCCGTCACGTACACCACCACCCCGGCCATGACGCCGACCGCCGTGACGACGGCCAGGGCGATCAGGCCGATCCGAAGGAACCGGTTCTTCCGCGCATGGTGCGGGATCTCCGGGGTTTCCGGGTCGATGGGCTGGTCTTCCATGGTGCGTGGCTCCTCAGGTGACCCCGATGTGGACGCGTCTCCGCGGCCGAGCCTACGACAGAAGTGCAAGAGACCACTACTCTTCCAGGTCACCCTCCGTGCGCAGGTACAGCTCCTGGAGGGCCGCCAGGGTCGCGGGGTCCGGGTGCTCCCACATCTTCCGGTTCGCGGCCTCCAGTAGCCTTTCGGTGATTCCGTGCAGGGCCCACGGGTTGGACTCGGCGAAGAACTTCTGGTTCTCCTCGTCGAGCGCGTAGGTGGCGGCGAGCTTCTCGTACATCCAGTCGGCGACCACGCCGGCCGTCGCGTCGTACCCGAAGAGGTAGTCCACGGTCGCGGCCAGCTCGAACGCGCCCTTGTACCCGTGCCGGCGCATCGCGGCCAGCCAGCGCGGGTTGACCACCCGGGCCCGGAAGATCCGCGCGGTCTCCTCCGACAGGGTGCGGGTGCGCACCGCGTCGGGCCGGGTGCTGTCGCCGATGTACGCGGCCGGGGCCTTACCGGTCAGCGCGCGCACCGCCGCGATCATGCCGCCGTGGTACTGGAAGTAGTCGTCGGAGTCCGCGATGTCGTGTTCGCGGGTGTCGATGTTCTTGGCGGCCACCGCGATCCGCCGGTACGAGGTCTCCATGTCGCCCCGCGCGGGTACGCCGTCGAGGTCGCGGCCGTAGGCGTAGCCGCCCCAGACCGCGTACACCTCGGCGAGGTCGGCGTCGTCGCGCCAGTTCCGGCTGTCGATCAGCTGGAGGAGGCCCGCGCCGTACGCGCCGGGCTTGGAGCCGAAGATCCGGGTGGTGGCGCGCCGCTCGTCGCCGTGCGTACCCAGGTCGGCCTGGACGTGCGCCCGGACGTAGTTGTCCTCCGGGGCCTCGTCCAGGGCCGCGACGAGCCGGACGGCGTCGTCGAGCATGGCCACGACGTGCGGGAACGCGTCCCGGAAGAAGCCGGAGATCCGGACGGTCACGTCGATCCGGGGCCGGCCCAGCTCGGCCAGGTCGACGGGTTCGAGGCCGTTGACCCGCCGCGACGCCTCGTCCCAGGTGGGGCGGACGCCCAGCAGGGCGAGGATCTCGGCGATGTCGTCGCCGGAGGTGCGCATGGCGCTGGTGCCCCACACCGACAGGCCCACCGAGGACGGCCACTCGCCGTGGTCGGCCCGGTACCGGGCCAGCAGGGACTCGGCCATCGCCTGCCCGGTCTCCCAGGCCAGCCGGCTCGGCACGGCCTTCGGGTCGACGGAGTAGAAGTTGCGGCCGGTGGGCAGCACGTTGATCAGGCCGCGCAGGGGCGACCCGCTCGGCCCGGCGGGGACGTAACCGCCGTCGAGGGCGTGCAGGACCATCGCCATCTCGTCGGTGGTCCGGTCGAGCCGGGGCACGACCTCCTCGGCGGCGAACCGGAGCACGCTGGCCACCAGGTCGTCGGTGACGCCGAGGATCTCCGCACAGACCGCTTCGGCGGCTTCCACGGACCAGCCCCGGGCCTCCATGGCCGCGACCAGGGCCTTCGCCGTCTCCTCGACGTCGTCGACCTCCAGGCGACCGGCGGAGCCGTCCTCCGTGAGCCCCAGGGCCTCGCGCAGCCCCGGCAGGGCCGCCACCTGTCCGCCCCACATCTGCTTGGCCCGCAGCATCGCGAGCACCAGGTTGACCCGGGCCTCGCCGGCCGGGGCCTCGCCGAGGATGTGGAGGCCGTCGCGGATCTGGACGTCCTTGATCTCGCACAGCCAGCCGTCGACGTGCAGGATGAACTCGTCGAACTCGGCGTCGTGCGGCCGGTCCTCCATGCCCAGGTCGTGGTCGAGCTTCGCGGCCTGGATCAGGGTCCAGATCTGGGCCCGGATCGCCGGCAGCTTCGCCGGGTCCAGGGTCGCGATGTTGGAGTGCTCGTCGAGGAGCTGCTCCAGGCGGGAGATGTCGCCGTAGGACTCGGCGCGGGCCATCGGCGGGACCAGGTGGTCGACCAGGGTGGCGTGCGCGCGGCGCTTGGCCTGGGTGCCCTCGCCCGGGTCGTTGACCAGGAACGGGTAGATCAGCGGCAGGTCGCCCAGGGCCGCGTCCGGGCCGCAGGAGGCGGACATGCCGACCGTCTTGCCGGGCAGCCACTCCAGGTTGCCGTGCTTGCCGACGTGCACGACCGCGTCGGCGCCGAAGGAGTCGGCCAGCCAGCGGTACGCGGCCAGGTAGTGGTGGCTCGGCGGCAGGTCCGGGTCGTGGTAGATCGCGACCGGGTTCTCGCCGAAGCCGCGCGGGGGCTGGACGATGACGACCACGTTCTCGGAGCGCAGCGCGGCGAGCACGATGTCGCCGTTGTCCACGTAGAGCGTGCCCGGGGCGGGGCCCCACGCGCCCTCGACGCCCTCGCGGAGGTCATCGGGGAGCTTTGCGAAAAACTGCTCATATTGTACGCCGGGGATGCGCACCGGGTTGCCCGCCAGCTGCTCGGCCGTCAGCCAGTCCGGGTCCTGGCCACCGGCCGCGATCAGCGCGTGGATCAGCGCGTCGCCGTCCAGGTTCGCCACGCCGGGCAGGTCGCCGATCCGGTAGCCGCGTTCCCCCAGCGCTCGGAGGAGCCGGACGACGCTCGCCGGGGTGTCCAGGCCGACCGCGTTGCCGATCCGGGAGTGCTTCGTCGGGTACGCCGACAGCATGATCGCGATCTTCTTGTCCGCGTTCGGGATGTGCCGCAGCGCCGCGTGCCGCACGGCGGTGCCCGCGACCCGGGCCGCCCGCTCGGGGTCGGCGACGTAGACGGTCAGCCCGTCGGGGTCGACCTCCTTGAAGGAGAACGGCACCGTGATGATCCGGCCGTCGAACTCGGGCACCGCGACCTGGGTGGCGGCGTCCAGCGGGGACAGGCCGTCGTCGTTGGCCTCCCAGTCGGCGCGCGAGCTGGTCAGGCACAGGCCCTGGAGGATCGGCACGTCGAGGGCGGCGAGCTCGCTGACGTCCCACGCGCCGTCGTCCTCGCCCGCGCCCGCCGTGGCCGGCTTGGTGCCGCCCGCCGCGAGCACGGTCACGACGAGGGCGTCGGCCCGCTTCAGGGTCTCCAGCAACGCGGGCTCGGCGGCCCGCAGCGAGGCGCAGTACACCGGCAGGGCGGTGCCGCCCGCGTTCTCGATCGCGTCACACAACGTGTGCACGAAGGCGGTGTTCCCGGCGACATGATGCGCCCGGTAGTACAGAACGGCCACGGTCGGCCGGGTGCCCCGACCAGCACCGCCCTGCTCGGCACCGCTCAGATCGGCACCGACCCGGTCGAGAATCCCCCACGCCGGCGTGGCGACCGGCAGCTCGAACCCGAACCCGGTGAGCAGCACCGTGTCGGACAGGAAGTTGTACAACGCGCCGAGGTTCGCGCCCCCACCGTGCGCCAGATACGCGTGCGCCTCGGTCGCCACCCCCACCGGCACCGTCGACCACTTCATCAGCTCCGCGTCGGGCGCCTGCTCCCCGCCGAGCACCACGACCGGCAGCCCACTGGCGAGCACCGCGTCGAGCCCCTCGTCGAAGTACCGCTTGCCGCCGAGGATCCGCACGACGACCAGCGCGACCCCGTCCAGCAGCGCGGGCAGGTCCTCCACGGACGTCCGGGACGGGTTGGCCAGCCGGTACGCGGCGGCGCTCGCGCGAGCGCTCAGCAGGTCCGTGTCCGAGGTCGACAACAGCAGGATCATCGGGCGCTCCCCCTCGGGGTCCGCGCCCCGGGTAGTCGTTCGGCGACAGGAGTTCCTGGCTTCCCGGGACCCCTGGGCGGCGCGTCGGCACCACCCACCCGGGTGACAGTGGCGGGACCGCGCCGGACTCGCACCGGCTTCCTCCACACGTCGCCCCATATGGCGTGCCCACTCTCCCGAGTCATGCGAGGTCGCGTCAAGTCACCCGCCGTAGGATCGCCGGCATGACCGAGCCCCTCCGTTCCCGGCCCGACCTGTGCCCGGGTGCGATCCAGGTGCACCGGGCGGCGGACGGCGGGCTGGCCCGGGTCCGGGTGCCGGGCGGGCACCTCGGCACCGGCCAGTGGAAGGCTCTCGCGGGCGCCGCCACCGAGCTGGGCAACGGGCTCCTGGAGCTGACCTCCCGGGGCAACGTGCAGGTCAGGGGGTTACCAGCCGGAGCGGAGGCCGAGCTGGGGGCCCGGCTGACCGAGGTCGGCCTGCTGCCGTCGGTGAGCCACGAGCGGGTCCGCAACATCCTGGCGTCGCCGCTGTCCGGGCGGGACGGTCGCGGGCTGGTCGATGTCCGGCCGCTCGTGGCGGAGCTGGACCGGCGGCTGTGCGGCACCCCGTACCTGTCGGAATTGTCTGGAAGGTTCTTGTTCACGCTCGACGACGGCCGGGGTGACATCGTCGGACTGCGCGGCGACGCGGGCGTGATCCCTGTCACCGCCGACCAGGTGCTGCTGCCCCTCGCCGGCGTCGACCACAGCCTGTGCACGACCCTCGACGCAGCCGTGGACGGCCTGCTCGCGGTCGCGGCGGCGTTCCTCGACGAGCGGGCCGCCCAGGGCTCGACGGCCTGGCGGCTGACGGACCTCCACGACGGACCCCGACGGGTACTCGCGCGGCTGCGCCATCCCGCACTCCGGTGGAGCGAACCGGGCGGCGAGCCGTTCCCGCTGCTCACCGACCATCCGATCGGCGTGGTCCCCCAGGCGGAGGGGCTGGCCGCGGTGGCCGTCGGCGCCCCGCTCGGCCGGCTCACCCGGGCCCAGGCCGACGCCCTGGCCGCCGCCTCCCGGGGCACGCTGGTGATCACCCCGTGGCGCGGCGTGATCGTCCCGGACGTTCCCGGGGCCGAGGCACCCGGCGTCCTGGCCACGCTAAGCTCCCACGGCCTGATCGTCGACCCGGCCTCCCCGTGGCTCGGCGTGACGGCGTGCACCGGCCTGCCGGGCTGCGCGAAGTCCCTCGCCGACGTGCGGGCGGACGCGGCGTCGACGCTGGCCGGAGCCACCCTGGCCGGCCTGCCCGTGCACTGGGTCGGCTGCGGGCGGCGGTGCGGGGCGCCCGGCGGCGAACACGTCGAGGTGCTGGCCACCGGCGACGGGTACCGGGTGACGGCCGGTGCGCACACCTGGTCCACCGTGGACCCGGGGGATGTGATCGAGAAGGCGCGGAGGACGGCGTGACGGAGTACGAGCGCGACGGTGCGGAGATCTACCGCCAGTCGTTCGCGACGATTCGCGCCGAGGCCGACCTCGACGGCTTCCCCGCCGACGTGGCCACCACGGCCGTCCGCATGATCCACGCGTGCGGGATGGTCGACCTGGCCGCCGACATCGCGTACTCCCCCGGGGTCGTCGCCGCCGGCCGGGCGGCGCTGGAGGCCAGCGCGCCGATCCTGTGCGACGCGACGATGGTCGCCTCCGGGGTGACCCGCAAGCGGCTGCCCGCCGACAACGACGTGCTGTGCCTGCTGTCCGACCCCCGGGTCCCCGGCCTGGCCGCCGACCTGGGCACCACCCGCAGCGCCGCCGCCGTCGAGCTGTGGGCCGACCGGCTGGAAGGCTCCGTCGTCGCGATCGGCAACGCGCCCACGGCCCTGTTCCACCTGCTCGACCTGCTGGACCGGGGCGCGCCGAGGCCGGCCGCGATCCTGGGCATCCCGGTCGGGTTCATCGGGGCGGCGGAGTCCAAGGAGGCGCTCGCCGCGTACCCGGGAATCGAGTTCCTGATCGTGCGGGGCCGGCGGGGCGGCAGCGCGATCACGGCGGCGGCGATCAACGCCATCGCGCACGAGAGGGAGATCCAGGCATGACCGGCAGGCTGTACGGCGTGGGGCTCGGCCCCGGCGACCCCGAACTGGTGACCGTGAAGGCCGCCCGGCTGATCGGGGCCGCCGACGTCATCGCCTACCACGCGGCCCGGCACGGCCGGAGCATCGCGCGCTCCGTCGCGGCCCCCTACCTGCGCGAGGGCCAGATCGAAGAGCTGCTCGTCTACCCGCTGACGACGGAGACCACCGACCACCCCGGCGGCTACCAGGGCGCGATGGACGAGTTCTACGCCGACGCGGCCGACCGGCTCGCCGCGCACCTCGACGCGGGCCGCGACGTGGTCGTGCTCGCCGAGGGCGACCCGCTGTTCTACGGCTCCTACATGCACATGCACAAGCGGCTCGCGGGCCGCTACGTCGCCGAGGTCGTGCCCGGGGTGACCTCCGTCAGCGGGGCGTCCGCCGCGCTGGGCCGGCCGCTCGTGGAGCGCGACGAGGTGCTGACGATCCTGCCCGGCACCCTGGACCCGGACACCCTCACCGCCCAGCTCGCGGGCACCGACGCGGCGGCCGTCATGAAGCTCGGCCGGACGTTCGGCAAGGTCCGCGACGCGTTCGAGCGGGCCGGCAAGCTCGACAGCGCCTGGTACGTGGAGCGGGCCAGCACCGGGCAGCAGCGGATCGCGCCGCTCGCGGACGTGGACCCGACGACCGTGCCGTACTTCTCGCTGGCGCTGCTGCCCTCGCCGGCGACGTCGGCGGAGGAGTGCCGGGTGGCCCCGCCACGGACGGGTGCACCGTCGGTGGTCGCGGGTGCCGACACCACCGTGGGCCTCCCGACGGACACGGGGAACGGCCCGCTGGCAGGGGCGACGCAGGCTGTTCCGGTGCCCCGGGGCGAGGTGGTCGTCGTCGGGCTCGGGCCCGCCGGGCGCGACTGGCTCACCCCCGAGGCGTCCGCCGCGCTCGCCGGGGCCGACGACCTGGTCGGGTACGCGCCGTACGTCGCCAAGGTGCCCGTCAACCCCCGGCAGCGCCGGCACGCCTCCGACAACCGGGTCGAGGCCGAGCGCGCCGAGTTCGCCCTGGACCTGGCGCTGTCCGGCCGCCGGGTGGCCGTGGTGTCCTCCGGCGACCCGGGCGTGTTCGCGATGGCCAGCGCCGTGCTGGAGGTGGCGACCGGGGAGCGCTGGCGGGACGTACCCGTCAGGGTCCTGCCGGGGTTGACCGCCGCCCAGGCCGTCGCCAGCCGGGCCGGGGCGCCCCTGGGGCACGACTTCTGCGTGCTGTCCCTGTCGGACTACCTGAAGCCGTGGGAGGTCATCGAGGGCCGCCTGGAGGCCGCCGCGCGGGCCGACCTGGTGCTCGCGATCTACAACCCGGCGTCGAAGACCCGCACCTGGCAGGTCGAACGGGCCCGCGACCTGCTCCTGGAGCACCGGTCGCCGGACACCCCGGTCGTGATCGGCCGCGACGTGGGCGGGGCGCAGGAGTCCGTCCGGGTGGTCCGGCTGGCGGACCTGGACCCGGCGACGATCGACATGCGCTGCCTGCTGATCATCGGCTCCTCGCAGACCCGGGCGAAGGACGGGGTCGTCTTCACGCCCCGGCACTACCCGGGCTGAGAACCTAGAACAGCCTTCCCCGGTACGGGTGCGCCCGGCCCCACGTCCTCTCCCAGTCCGCGAGGTCCGCGGCGACCTCCGGACGGGTCGACAGGTAGCGCCAGTAGTCCTCGGCGGCCCGGCGCACCTCGTCCAGCGGGAACGTGCCGGCCTGGCCGTCCAGGATCGTGTTGCGCACCGACACCCCCGACGGGGCGACCCGCACCTGGAACGCCTCGCCGTCCCAGTCCTCGCCCGCCGAGCGCCCGCTGACCACCTCGTCGACGATGCCCAGCAGGTCCAGCGCCTGGTACGGGGAGTTGCGCAGCTCCATCACGAACCACACGCCCAGCGGGACGTACCTGTCGTCGCTCGCCCGGTACCTCGGGAAGCCGTCCCCGTCCGTGTAGAAACTGAGGAAGCTCACAGGTGTCTCCTTGTCACAGGAACGGGAATCCGTGCTTGAGCGCGCCCGTCGCATTATCGTAGTAGCCCATGATCGCGACGCCGTTGTGTGAGCCCGTCCAGGTGCCGTCCGCGTTCTTGGTCGCGCCGTGGAACGCGTTGGTGACCGCGTCGTCGCACTGCTGCGGGGTCCAGTGGTCGGGGAAGAACGTGCTGCGGCCCTGACCGACCTTGTTCTGCCACTGGCCCGGGGTGGGCGGCGGGCCGGGGGACGGCGGCTTCCAGAACTCGACCTTCGCCTCGTAGACCCCGGTGGTGGGGTCGCGGCGGAGCACCTGGCCGACGCGGCGGTCGGGGAAGTCCTCGCCGCCGGGCCGGTAGTGGTAGCCCTTGCGGTTCTCGCCCTCGAACGTGTGCCGCAGCCGGTCGGGGGACATCCGGTCGGGCCGGGCCCGCTTGGCGGCGCGGCCGTCCTGCTTCTTCAGGTAGCGCAGCGCGGCCCGGAGCAGCTTGCCGGACTTCTTGCGCTGGCTGTGGGTGGCCACCGGCTACCCGTCGATCAGGGTGAAGAGGACCTCTTGGACGAGGTTGCCGACGACGGTGCGGCACAGCTGCTGGAAGACCGGGATCTCCAGCAGGGTCGCGCCGAACGTCACGAACGCCGTCGCGATGGCCTGGGCGATCTGGATGGCCAGGATCACCAGCTGCACGATGACCATGATCTTCAGGGCGAGCACGATCATGCCGCAGATGATCAGCCCGGTACCGGTCAGGACGGCGGCCGTGGCCCCGTTCGACAGGTTCTTCGCGGGGCTGTCCTCGTTGGACCACCAGTCGCGGAACGCCTCGATGTCCCCGCCCTGGTGCTCGGCCCACACGGAGCCCGCGTCCGCGTGCGCGTCGGCGACCACGCCGTGGATGGTGCCGGAGAAGCCGATCCAGGTCTTCCCCATCTCGAACAGCTTGGTCTCGTCGGCCTCGGGCCACGAGTAGCCGATGACCTCGAGCAGGGAACGCAGCTCGCCCGGAATCTGGAGGCCCACGGTCAGACCAGCCCCTCGCGGACTCCGGTGAAGTGGTCGTCGATGCCCTTGTCGGTGGTGCGGTGGGTGCCGGCCATGCCGACCAGGTCCTCGCCGGCCACCCCGATCTCGTCCAGGGCCGCCTGGTAGCACTCGAACGCGAACGAGGACACCTCGTCGTGCGCGGCGCCGATCAGCCCGCCGATGTCGTCGGCGCCCCACGGCTGGCCGTAGGCGGCGATCTCCGTCCGAAACGCGGCGAGTGCGGTGGTAAACCGGGTCGCGACCGCCCCCAGGCCCTGGCCCGAAGCGGCGAGCTTGTCCGGGTCGATGTCCACCATCACCGGCCGCCCTGGGCCGCGATCCGGGCCTGCGCGTCGACGAGGGCGTCGGCGAAGGAGGTCATCTGCCGGGTCGCGTCGTCCTGGATCGCGCGCAGATCCTCGGTGAGGGTGCCGAAGTCCGTCGGGCCGGCGGGCTGCGGGCTCTGGGCGCGCAGGTCCGCCAGGGCCGCGTTGACCGCCGCCAGGGTCTCCTCGGCCAGGGTCTGCGAGTCCATCCGCATCACCCTCGGGTTGAAGACCAGCTCCGACACCTGGCCGGGCGCGACGGCCTTCGCGGTGATCAGCCCGTTGGCGGCCTCGCCGACCCCCTCGACGGCGGCGTCCCCGGCGGCGGGCCGCAGGGCCTGGAACCGGTCGAGCATCGACGTGGCCTCGGCGAGCATCCGGCCGAGGCCGGCGGGGTCTGCCAGCGGATCCATACAGGTCTCCCGGGGAGAGGTCGGACTACCGATTGCCATCATAGGAGGGCCCGACAACCCGAACCGGGGCGAACTACCCCCGGGACGCCTCCAGTTCGGCGCGGGTCAGCAGGCTGGCCAGGACGATGCCGGCGTCCGCGAGGGCCGCCGCGCCGCCCTCCTGCCGGTCGATCACGCACAGCGCGTGGTCGACGGTCGCGCCGAGCGCGCGCAGTTGGCCGGTGGACAGCGCGATCTGGCCGCCGGAGGTGACCACGTCCTCGACGACGAGTACCCGGCGGTCGGCCAGCGGGGCGCCCTCGGACAGCCGGGCGGTGCCGTACGCCTTGGCCTCCTTGCGGACGAACGCGCACGGCAGCCCGGTGTGCCGGCCCAGGGCGGTGACCACCGCGATGCCGCCCATCTCCAGGCCGGCGAGGACCTCGGTGCCGACGGGGACCAGCGGGACCATGGCGGCGGCGAGGGCGTCGAGGAGCACCGGGTCGGCCTCGAACTGGTACTTGTCGAAGTACTCGTCGGCGAGCCGGCCCGACCGGAGGGTGAACTGGCCACGGATCCGGCAGGTGGCGTCGACCTGGCGGGCGAGATCAAGAGTTGTCACAAAGCCCGATCCTGTCATGCTCCATTTCCGGGCTGAATCATTCCCCCTCTGAACGTTCCCCACCATTCCGCGCCGAACGTTCCCCGCTGTTCCCCGCCGAACGTTCCCGACCGTTCCCCGCCGCGCGTTCCACCCAGGCGACCGCCTCGGCGACGGTGCCGACGGCCTCCGTCCCGGGGGCGGCCGGCCGGTCCACCATCAGGACGGGGATCCCCAGCTCCCGGGCCGCCGTGAGCTTGGCGGCCGTCTGGTCCCCGCCGCTGTCCTTGGTGACGAGCACGTCGACGGCGTACCCCCGGAGCAGTTCCAGCTCCCCGGCGACGGTGAACGGCCCCCGGGCCAGGACGACCGTCAGCCGGGCCGGGACCGGGTCCTCGGGCGGGTCGACGGAGCGGAGCAGGAACCGGTGCGGCAGGTCCGCGAAGGCGGCGAGGTCCTTGCGCCCGGTGGTGAGGAACACCCGGGCGTCCGGGGTGGCGCGCAGGGCGTCGGCGGCGGCGGTCAGCGACGGCACCCGGCGCCAGTCGTCGCCGGGCGCCTCGGTCCAGCCGGGGCGGCGCAGGGCCAGCAGCGGCACGCCCAGCTCGGCGGTCGCGGTCGCCGCCGACCGGCTGATCACCGCCGCGAAGGGGTGGGTCGCGTCGACCACCGCGTCGATCCGGGCCTCCCGGAGCCAGGCGGCCAGGCCCTCCGGTCCGCCGAACCCGCCGATCCGGACCTCGCCCGGGGGCAGCCGGGGCTCGCCGACCCTGCCGGCGAGGGAGGACACGACGTGTACGCGGCCGACCAGCGCCTCCGCGAGCCGACGGGCCTCGCCGGTGCCGCCGAGGACGAGTACCCGCGCTGTCATGCCCCTGACCTCCTGCTGGAATGCTGGAAAGCGATGAGCACCAGTCTGCGGTACGGCTGGACCACGGGGGCGTGCGCCACCGCCGGGACGACCGCCGCGTACACGGCCCTGTTGACCGGGGAGTTTCCCGACCCGGTCGAGATCACCCTGCCCAAGGGGCAGACCCCGGCGTTCGCGCTGGCCCGGGAGGAGCTCCGGGCGGAGTCGGCCATGGCGGGGATCGTGAAGGACGCGGGGGACGATCCGGACGTCACGCACGGGGCGCTGGTGTCGGCGACGGTCACGCACGGCGCGCCCGGCAGCGGGGTCACGTTCCGGGCCGGCCCCGGCGTCGGCACCGTGACGAAGGCCGGCCTGCCCCTGGCGGTGGGCGAGCCCGCGATCAACCCGGTGCCCCGGAAGATGATGACCGAGCACGTCCTCGCGGTCGCGGCGGCGCACGGCGGCACCGGCGACGTGGTCGTGGAGATCTCCGTCGAGCACGGCGAGGAGCTGGCGAAGAAGACCTGGAACCCCCGGCTGGGTATCCTCGGCGGCCTGTCGATCCTCGGTACCACCGGCATCGTCGTGCCCTACTCGTGCTCCGCGTGGATCGACAGCATCCGCCGGGGCATCGACGTGGCCCGGGCCGCCGGTCGCACGCACGTCGCCGGGTGCACGGGCAGCACCTCCGAGCGGGTGGCCGCCGAGGTGTACGGGCTGCCCGAGGACGCGCTGCTGGACATGGGGGACTTCGCGGGCGCGGTGCTCAAGTACCTGCGCCGGCACCCGGTGCCCCGGCTGACCGTGTCGGGCGGGATCGGCAAGTTGTGCAAACTCGCCAACGGGCACCTGGACCTGCACTCGGGCCGCTCGCAGGTGGACTTCGCCGTCCTGGCGGAGACGGTGCGCGCCGCGGGCGGCGCTCCGGAACTGGTGGCGGCGGTGCACGGCGCGAACACGGCCCTGGAGGCGCTCCGGCTGTGCCAGGCGGAGGGGTTGCCGCTGGGTGACGTGATCGCGGCGCAGGCCCGTGTGGTGGCCCTGGAGACGCTCCGCGGGGCTCCCGTCGAGGTGGACGTGATCGTGATCGACCGGGCGGGCGTGATCGTGGGCCGGGCGTAGGGCGGCGCTCCGCACCGCCCCACCGTCAGTCCCGGCAGCGCGCCACCGAGTACAGGTGGCTGTCCGGGAACTCCCCGGCGGTCAGCACCCGCCCCACCACGACCACCGCCGTCCGCACGATCCCGGCGGCCTCGACCTGCCCCGCGATGTCGGCGAGCGTCCCGCGCACGATCAGCTCGTCGGCCCGCGAGGCCCGGGCCACCACCGCCACCGGGCAGTCCGCCCCGTAGTTGGGCACCAGCTCGTCGACGAGTTCGCGCAGCCGCTGCACGGCCAGGTGCAGGACCAGCGTGGACGCCGACCGGCCCAGCGACGGCAGGTCCTCCCCGGGCGGCATGGGGGTGGCGCGCGCGGCGGTCCGGGTGAGGATGACGGTCTGCCCGACCCCGGGCACGGTGAACTCGCGGCCCAGGGCGGCCGCCGCCGCCGCGAACGCCGGCACCCCGGGGGTCACGTCGTAGGGCACGCCGGCCGCGTCGAGCCGGCGGAGCTGTTCGGCCATCGCGGAGAACACCGACGGGTCGCCGGAGTGCAGCCGGGCGACGTCGAGGCCGGCGGCGTGCGCGGCGACCAGCTCCCCGACGATCTGGTCGAGGTTCAGGTTGGCCGTGTCCACGAGGCGCGCGCCGGGCGGGCAGTGCGCCAGCAGCTCGACGGGGACCAGGCTGCCGGCGTACAGGCAGACGGGCGAGGCGGCGATCAGGTCCCGGCCCCGGACGGTGATCAGGTCCGCCGCCCCGGGCCCGGCCCCGATGAAGTGCACTGTCATTGCTTGTCCACCGTCCACTGTGTGACGGGCATGGCGGGGCGCCAGCCCGTGAATCCGCCGACCGGGACGGCGCGGGACACCGCGATCCGGGTCAGGTCCCCGCCGAGCGCGCCGAACCAGTGCGCCACGGCGGCCTCGGTCTCCAGGGTGACCGCGTTGGCGACCAGCCGGCCGCCGGGCCGCAGCGCCGCCCAGCAGGCCTCGACCACGCCGGGCACGGTGAGCCCGCCGCCGATGAACACCGCGTCGGGGGTGTCGAGGCCGGCGAGCGCCCCGGGGGCCCGGCCGGCGACGGTGCGCAGGCCGGGCACGCCCAGCCGGGCGGCGTTGGCGGTGATCCGGGTCAGGCGTTCGGGGTGCGACTCGACGGCCAGCGCCCGGCACGACGGGTGGCTGCGCATCCATTCCACGGCGATGCTGCCGTTGCCCGCGCCGACGTCCCAGAGGAGTTCGCCGGGGCGGGGGGCGAGCCGGGCCAGGGTGACGGCCCGGATCTCGCGCTTGGTGAGCTGGCCGTCGTGCTGGTAGCGGTCGTCGGGCAGGCCGGGCACCCGGGACGCGGGCGGTTCGGCGCACTCGACGGCGATCACGTTCAGCGGATCAAGATCGTCGAAGGACCAGCTCTCGGCGGTACTGGTGAGCCGCCGTTCCACCGGCCCCCCGAGCTGTTCGAGCACGGTGAGCCGGCTGTCCCCGTACCCGTGGCGGGTCAGGAACTCCGCCACGGCGGCGGGTGAGCGGCCGTCGGCGCTGAGCACCAGGAAGCGCCCGCCGGGCTGGACGGCCTCCACGGGGCGGCCGACGACGGAGTACACGGGGGTGTCCTGCACGGCCCAGCCCATCCGGGCGCAGGCCAGCGCGGCCGAGGACGGGTGCGGCAGGACCCGGACCGCGTCGGCCCCGAGCAGCCGGATCAGCGTCGAGCCGATGCCGTAGAACAGCGGGTCGCCGCTGGCCAGGACGCAGACGTTCCGGCCGGCGAGGCGGTCGAGGAGGGCCGGGAGGCCGGGCAGCAGGGGGCTGGGCAGCACGATCCGTTCGGCGACGGGCGCACCCGTGCCGGTGACGACGCCCCGGCACGGGGCGGGGTCACCGTCCAGGGCGGAGCCGGAGCCAAGAGTCGGGGCCGCGTCACCGTCCGCGCCGCGCGGGGCCGGACCCACCCCCAGGCACGGGGACGCGCTGTCGTCGGGAGCCCGGTCAGCGGGCCCGTCTCCCCGCACGATCGGCGGCTGGCCTTCGGGGAACACGTCGTCGCCCGGGGTCCACCCGTTGTCGTCGGACAATGGCTCGACGCCCGAGACCGTGCCGTCGGGGGCCACCTCGGCGGACGGCGGCACCAGGTCCAGTTGGCGCGGGCTGCCGACCAGCACGTCCGCCGCCCCGATCGCCGCCCGGGACCCGGGGGCCAGCCCATCCCAGCCGTCGGCCCCGATCCCCACGACCGTGATCACCGGACGTTCCCGAGGATCCGGGTCACCGCGATCTCCAGGACCACCCGCTCGGGGTTGACCCGGGGCTGCTTGTACCGCGCCGCGTACCGCCGGACCGCGTCGGCGACCGACTCCGGGTCGTCCCGCAGCACCGCGACACCCTCCAGGGTGGACCACCGCGCGCCGTCGACCTGGCACACCGCGACCCGGACCCCCTCGGCCCCGGCCTGCCGGACCCGGCGCGCCTTGAACGACGTGCCCGAGGAGATCACCCGCGCGACGCCCGACTCCACGTCGAGGGTCACCCCGACCGGGGCGACGTGCGGGCTGCCGTCGCGGCGGAGCGTGGTCAGCGTGCACAGGTGCCGCTCGGTCCAGAACTCGCGAAAAGCGTCACTCACCTGCATAGCAGCTTCTTCTGTACCTTCCCCATGGCGTTGCGCGGCAGCTCCCCCACGAAGACGACCCGCCGGGGCCGCTTGTGCGCCGACAGCTCCTTCGCGACGAACTCGATCAGTTCGCGGGCCTGCACCCCGGAGGCGACCACGAACGCCACCACCTCCTGGCCCAGGTCGTCGTCGGGCAGCCCGACCACGGCGGCCTCCCGGACGGCCGGGTGCGCGAGCAGCGCGTTCTCGACCTCGCCGGCCCCGATCCGGTAGCCGCCGGACTTGATCAGGTCGGTGGAGGCCCGCCCGACGATCCGGTACTGCCCGTCGACCAGCTCCGCGATGTCCCCGGTCGGGAACCAGCCGTCGTCGGTGAACGGGGAGGGCCGGTGCAGGTACCCGTCGAACAGGGTCACGCCCCGGACCTGGAGTTCGCCGTCCTCGCCGGCGAGGCGGGCCTCGACCCCGGCGACGGGCGCGCCGACGTGGCCGGGGCGGCGCTCGCCGTCGGCCCGGGCGCTGACGGTGATCAGGGTCTCCGTCATGCCGTACCGCTCCACCGGCCGGTGACCGGTCAGCTCCGCCAGCGCGCCGAACACGGGCACCGGGAGGGCCGCGCTGCCGGACACCAGCAGCCGGGCGGTCCGCAGCTCCCGGGCCGCGTCGGGCTCGGCGACGATCCGGGACCACACGGTGGGTACTCCGAAGTAGAGGGTGCCGCCCGCCGCCGCGTACCCCGCCGGGGTCGGCCGGCCGGTGTGCACGAGCCGGGAGCCGGTGCGCAGCGCGCCGAGGACGCCGAGGACCAGGCCGTGCACGTGGAACAGCGGCAGGCCGTGCACGAGGGTGTCGTCGGGGGTCCAGTCCCAGGCGTCGGCGAGCGCGTCGAGGTCGGCGGCCAGCGCGGCGGCGGAGAGCAGGACGCCCTTGGGGGCGCCGGTGGTGCCGCTGGTGTAGAGGATCAGGGCGGCTTCGGGGCCCGGGGCGCCGCCGGGGGTGGTCCGGGAGCCGGAGAGCAGGTCCGCGACCGGCACCGCGCCCGAGTCGCCCAGGATGTGGTCGCGCTCCAGCGGGCCGGCGTCGGGGGCGACCGGCACCACCGGTACCCCCGAAAGGAGCCCTGCCACGACGGCCACCACCGTGTCCAGGGACGCCGTCGCGTGCACCGCCAACGCCGGTGCGCCCTTCGCCGCGTCGGCGAGCCGCTGGGCCCGGTCGCGCAGGTTCTCCCAGCTCGTGGCCTCGCCGTCGATGACGACCGCGTCGGGCCGGTCGCCGAACGCCCCGCTCAGGGCGGGCAGCAGGTCGGTCACGGGTCCTCCTCGCTGGTTCGTGGGTCGTGCTCCCGCCGCCAGACTAGGCTGCGGCCATGATCCTCAGAACGGCCGGCTTCGCCGAGATCTCGAACACCATCCTGTACTCGCTGCTCCAGCTCCGCGCCGAGGTCTTCGTCGTCGAGCAGAACTGCGTGTACCCGGATCTCGACGGCCGCGACTCCGAACCCGGCACGCTGCACGTGTGGCTGGCCGAGGGCGAGCGGGTGACGGCGTACCTGCGGGTCCTGACCGAGCCCGACGGCGCCGCCCGGATCGGCCGGGTCGTGGTGGCCCCGGCCTGGCGCGGCACGGGGCTCGCCGACCGGCTGGTGGCCGCCGCGCTGACCGCGATCGGGGACCGGCCGGCGCGCCTGGAGTCGCAGAGCGCCGTGACCGCGCTGTACGCGCGGCACGGCTTCACGGTCTGCGGGCCGGACTACGTCGAGGACGGCATCCCGCACACCCCGATGTCCCGGCCGGCCCCGTCGAGCACCGGACCGGCCACGGCCTAGCGCGGCGACGTTCCGGTCCGGGACCGGCGCCGCTCCGCTTCTACCAGGGCTGACGCCCAGCGATGGCGGCCGGAGCCGGTGCCCCGTCGACCCGGGCCTACGGCAGCGCCGCGAGGATCTCGCTCAGCTCCCGCTTGCGCCCCGTGTAGAACGGGACCTCCTCGCGGACGTGCCGCCGGGCCCCCGACGCGCGCAGGATGCGCATCAGGTCCACGATTCGGTACAGCTCGTCGGCCTCGAACGCGAGCATCCACTCGTAGTCGCCGAGCCCGAAGCTGGCCACGGTGTTGGACCGCACGTCCGGGTACTCCCGGGCCATCTTGCCGTGCTCGGCGAGCATCCCGCGCCGCTCCTCGTCGGGCAGCAGGTACCACTCGTAGGACCGGACGAACGGGTACACGCAGATGTACTTGCGCGCCTCCTCGCCCGACAGGAACGCCGGGATGTGGCTCCGGTTGAACTCGGCCGGCCGGTGCAGCGCGAACTGCGACCACACCGGTTCGAGGACCCGGCCCAGCTTGGTGTGCCGCAGCGCCGCCCACGCGTCCTGGAGGATGTCGCTGTCGGGGGCGTGCCACCAGATCATCAGGTCGGCGTCGGCGCGCAGGCCCGACACCTCGTACGTGCCGCGCACGACCAGGTCCTTCGCCCCGAACTGGGCGAACACGTCCTCGACCTCGGCGGCGATGTCGCCCCGCATCGCGGGCAGCTTCTCGGCCGCCCGGAACACCGACCACGCGGTGTACCGGATGGTGTCGTTGAGTTCGTTGATCCGGGCGGCGTTCGGGTTGCTCATACCCCCATCTTGCCGTCGGGTCGCGGCCGGCGACGAGCCGCCCCCGGGAGTCGGGGACGGCTCACACGTGCGGCACACGGGCCACGGCCAACCGCCCTGTCGGTGGGGCGGGCCGCGCCCCGGGCCCGGTCAGGCCCGCAGCGCCGCCGCCAGCCACGCGAACCCGTGCATCCGGCTCGGCCAGGCCGGCCAGCCGTTGACGGCGCCGATCAGCTGCCAGTACCGCTCGACCCGGACGTCGGAGCCGACCTCGATCTGCTCGACGAGCCAGGCCCGGAAGCCGGGCGTGTCCGGCCCGCCGTGCCCGGCGACGAACAGCCCGACCAGCTCGTCGATGATCGCCCGGCCCTCGGCGGACGCCGGGTCGACCCCGGCCTCGGCGGCGGCCACGCCCCGGTTGCTGAACTCCATCCCGGCCTGCTCCCAGCCGGCGTAGGACCGGGCGTGGTCCTGGGAGGCCCGGTCGGCCGCGTGCGCCTCGGCCATCCGGCGGGTCCGGGCCCGGAAGTCCGGGTCCTGGACCAGTTCGGCCAGCTCGATCCAGGCCTCCACCTGGGCGGTGGTCGGGTCGTCGGGCAGTTCGGGCATCGCGCACCGCATCTTGGCGGCGAACTCGGGGTTGATGTCGAGGTCCGCGAACACCTCGTCGTGGAAGGTGGTGAGGATCTGCCGGCGTTCGGCGTCGGACAGGCGGGCGAGCTTGTGCATGAGGCTCATCTCCTTCGGGTCAGAGCCCCGCCGGGCGACGGCGCGCAGTACGGCCCGGCGCAGGCGCAGCGTGGCGATCTGCGCGTCCAGGGCGTCGACGTGCATCTCCGCGACCTCGGCGATCCCCAACTCCCGGTCGAGGACCCGCCGGATGGTGGCGAGGTCCACGCCCAGGTCGCGCAGGGTGCGCACCAGGTCGAGGCGGGCGAGCGCGTCGAGGTCGTACAGCCGGTAGCCGGTGGGGCTGCGGTCGGTCGGCGGCACCAGCCCGGCGTCGGAGTAGTACCGGATCGTCTTGACCGTCAGTCCGGTCCGGCGGGCCAGGTCTCCGATGCCGTACAGCGGGTGTCCGTCGTCCATGTCCGTAACCCTCGGGTCTCCCGTTAGTGGAGAGTCAAGTGCTCCGCGGCGGCCGTCCCGGACCGCACGCACGCCGGGATGCCGACCCCGTCGTAGCCGGCCCCGGCCAGACTGATCGTGGGGTCGCCGTCGAGTGCCGCCCGCGCGCGCCGCACCCGGTCGAGATGCCCCGGGGTGTACTGCGGCAGCGCCCCGCCCCACCGCCGCACATAGGCGTCCACGGGTACGGGCAGGTCGTGGCCGAGCAGGGACGCCAGCTCGGAGCGGACCAGGTCGACCAGCTCGCCGTCGGGGCGCTGTAGCACCCGCTCGTCCCCGTACCGGCCGAGGGAGGCGCGGACCAGGCTCAGGTCCGGGGCGGCCAGGTGCGGCCATTTGCGGTCGATGAAAGTGACGGCCTTGGTGGCGTACCCCTCGGAGGCCGGCACCAGGAACCCCGACATCTCGGGCATCCGGATGCCGGGGAACGCCAGGGAGACCAACGCCACGCTCGCGTAGTCCAGAACGCCGATCTCGTTCGCGGCGGCCGGGGAGTACTCGTGCAGCAGCCGCGCGGCGGGCCGGGCCGGCAGCGCGAGCACCACCCCGTCGGCCTCGACCACCTCGGGCGAACGGGTCGACCCGATCACGAGCCGCCAGCCGGTCGGGGTCCGGAACAGCTCCCGGACGGGCAGCCCGAGCCGCAGCTCCGCCCCCGAGGCCTTGGCCAGGGCGTTGACCAGCGCGGTCATCCCGCCGACGATGGTGCCGAACACGGGCCGGGGGTCCGCCGGGGCGCCCGCGCCCGCCGCCAGACCGGTCGCCGGGCCGCCCGCCCCGCCCAGGGCCGCGCGGACCGCGCCGACCAGGGTGTCGCACCGGCGGGCGGCGGCGGCCAGGGTGGGCAGGGTGGCGGCGAGGGAGAGCTGGTCGGCGCGCCCGGCGTACACGCCGCCGAGCATCGGATCCACGAGCCGATCGACGACCTCCGCGCCGAACCGGGCCCTGACCAGCTCGCCGACCGAAATGTCCGCTCCGGGGCCGAGTAGCGGGCCGTGGGTGGCCGGTTCGGGGGTGACCGCCGCGAGCCCGGCGAGGGCAGCCAGGTCCCCCGGCACGCCGACCAGGGTGCCGCGCGGAATCGGGTGCAACCGGCCGCCGAGGGCGATCGCGGCGGGCGCGCCGGAGGGATGCACCACCTGAAGTCCCAGCTCAGCGGCCAGTTGGGGCACCGTGGGGTCCCGGGACAGGAACGCCTCGGCCCCCGCCTCCACCGGCAGGTCCGCGAGCGTCGCGGGCCGGAGTTTGCCGCCGAGCTCGGGTGCCTGCTCCACGACGGTGAGCCGGATCTCCGGCTGGCGCCTCCGGAGCCGGTACGCCGCGGTCAGCCCGGCCACTCCCCCGCCGACGATCACGATATGTGCCACGCCCACATCCTCCCGTAACGAAAAGCCACTAGCAGAGTGCGCCCCGACAAGTCAGACTCAAAACGTGAACATCGCAGCTCTTGCCCATGATCCATTGACGCCGGCCGCCGAACTGGCCGCCGCCGTCTACTCGTGCGAGGACCCACTCGAGCTGCCCGTGATCCTCGCACTCGCCGACCACGACGACCCTCAGGTCCGCCAGGCGGTGGCCGCACAACTGCCACTGCTGGCCGACCCGAAACCGGAGGCGGTGATCGCCGCGCTGCTGCGCCTCACGTGCGACCCGTTCCCGGACGTGCGCGACTGGGCGTGTTTCGCCCTCGGCACCCAGTGCCCCGACATCGACACCCCCGAGTTACGGGACGCGCTCGCCGCCCGGCTGGCCGACCCGGACAACGAGACCAGATGCGAGGCGCTGTTCGGGCTGGCCCAACGGCGCGACCCCCGGGCCCTGCCCGCCGTCGCCCGCGCCCTGGCCCACGAGAACGTCTGGCTGATGGAGATCGAGGCCGCCGGCGCGCTCGGCGACCCCAGTCTGCACACCCTGGTCAGGGGTCACCTCGACGGTTGGCAGGCCGCCGACGTGCCCCGGGTGTGCGCCGCGCTCCGGCTCACGGACCCCGACGGGCTCGGCGAGGACCTGATCGAGGGCCTCTGCGACTGGTTCCGGCACGGCGGCCCGAGCGCCAAGGACCCCAAGCCGTACTGGTGGGGGGTCGCCCTCACCATGCTCAACCTGGCGGCCCACCGGTCCGTCGACCTGGCCTCCGCCGTGCGGGACCGGCTGGTCGGCGACGAGACCGCGCTGGCGGCGCTGTACGGCTCGGGTCTCGCCCAGGACGCCCGGGAACACGGCTGGACCTAGCACCACCCCCGCGCGGAGCCCTCCGCGACGGGACCAGGAGGGACGTGCCCGGCGCTGGTGGGCCGCCCCCCGATGACGTACTGCCCGCGGACGGTGTGGTCCGCGGAGGACCTCCCGGCCGTGGACGACCTCCACGCGGCACAGACCATGCCGGGACAGCGGACCCGACGCCGTGACGACCCCGGCTCGACACCCCGCGAAACCATTCATCCGGGTACGGAGTGCCGCGTCGCCGGCAACGTCAGGTGTGACCTGTCTCCGGCGACGTGAGGCTCCCGCCGTCCGGGCCCGGGGCGGCAGGTCACCGACCGGCAACGTCAGGTGTGACATGTCCCGACGCCCGACCGGGTGGCCCCTGCCGCCGGAGGGTCAGCCCTCGTGGACCAGGTCGACGATGCGCTTGAGGGCGTCCGGGTCGGTCTCCGGCATGACGCCGTGCCCGAGGTTGAACACGTGCCCGGGGGCCTTGGCGCCCTCGGCGAGCACCCGGCGGACCTCCCGCCCGATGACCTCCACCGGGGCGAACGGCACGGTCGAGTCCAGGTTGCCCTGCACCGCGTACCCGGCGCCGAGCCGGGCGGAGGCGACGTCCAGCGGGGTGCGCCAGTCGACGCCCACCACGTCCGCGCCGGCCTCGGCGATGGCTTCGAGCATGTGGCCGGTACCGACGCCGAAGTGGATCCGGGGCACGGTCAGCCCGGCGAGCACGGCGGTGGAGTGCGGCATCGCGTACCGCCGGTAGTCGGCCTCCGACAGCGCGCCCGCCCACGAGTCGAACAGCTGCACCGTGCGCGCCCCGGCCGCGATCTGGACCTCGAGGAACACCCGGGCGATCCCGGCCAGCTTGGCGCACAGGGCGTGCCAGACGTCCGGCTCGCCGTACATCAGGGCCTTGGTGTTCGTGTAGCTGCGCGACGGGCCGCCCTCGACCAGGTAGCTGGCGAGGGTGAACGGCGCGCCCGCGAACCCGATCAGCGGGGTGTCACCGAGCTCGCCGACGAGCTGCCGCACGGCCTCCGTGATGTACGGGACGTCGGCGGGCGTCAGGTCGCGGATCGCGGCCACGTCGGCGGCGGTGCGCACCGGCGTGTCCAGCACGGGGCCGACCCCGGCCTTGATGTCGATCGGCACGCCCACGGCGGCGACCGGCACCACGATGTCGCTGAAGAAGATGGCGGCGTCGACCCCGTACCGCCGGACGGGCTGGAGAGTGATCTCGGTCACCAGATCGGGTGTCCGGCACGATTCCAGCATGCCGATTCCGGCACGGATCTTCCGGTACTCCGGGAGCGAACGGCCAGCTTGGCGCATGAACCAGACCGGGGTGTGGGGGGTGGGTTCACGGCGCACGGCGGCGAGGAAAGCACTCATCCCGCCCATCGTCGCATGTCGGCGCGGCGCGCCCGTGCGCGGCCGTCCCCGGTCCTATGCTGCGACTCATGGGGCCAACGAGTGTGCCCCCCGATCCGTTCCGCAGAGCGGTCGAGGGGCTGAGATCGGTCCACCCTCGTGCCGAGATCCTGCTCGAGGAGATCACCGCGCCCAAACGCCTGGCGCCGTACGCGTTCGCGCTCGGAGCCACGGTGCTGCGCCACGACGACGAGGTCGCCACGGGCCGCCTGGTGCTGCTGCACGACCCGGCGGGCCACGACGCCTGGGAGGGCACCCTCCGCCTCGTCACCTACGTCACCGCCGACGTCGAACCGGAGATCGCCGCCGACCAGATGCTCCCCGAGGTGAGCTGGAGCTGGCTGATCGACGCCCTCACCGCGGCCGGCGCGGGCCACTGTGCCGCCGGCGGCACCGTCACCCAGACCCTGTCGACCCGCTTCGGCGGCCTCGCGGGCGAACCCGCCGCCGCCGACGTCGAACTCCGCGCCTCCTGGACCCCCCTGGACCCCGACGAACTGGCCGCCCACCTCGAAGCCTGGTGCGTCCTCCTGGCCTCCACAGCGGGCCTCCCACCCCCCGGCGTGGCCCTCCTCCCCACCGCCGGCTGAGCGCCCACCCACACCCGCCGGCCCACCGCGCCTTGCCCAGGACCCACCGCGCCTTGTCCAGGGTCCGCCGTGCCGCTCCTCCTGACGGGCACGGTCACGCCGACCGGAAGGCCTCCGCCGGCCACTCCCACCACAGTCGGGCGCGTCACACCAGGCGATCCGTGACCACACGAGCCGCCATTCCACCCCGGCCCCGCCGCCAGAATCCCGCCACACACGGCGACGTCTCCCGACACTCCGAATTCCGGCCTTTACAGATCCTGGTACCCGGAATATCGGCCCGACCCATCCGGATACGCCGCCGGCAACCTTCCCGCAGAAGTGCCGATGCGCGCCGCAAAAGAAACGCGGCGTAACCAACAGAAGCATGTGATCTGTCTTTTGATCGAGCTCTTGATCTAACGCGAAGTGGCCCGTTGAGGGCGGGGCTGGCAAGCGAATGGCCCAGACGCCAGGGCAGCGCCCTGCGTCTGGGCCATTCGCGCAGTCCAGCGCCGTCCTCAACGGGTCCAAACGGCCTAGTAGTAGTTGTCGGCTTCGTCGCAGGGCTTGTTCATGTCCTTGGCGAGCTGGGTCGCCTTGGCCGAGTCCTTGTTCCCCAGGGCGTCGAAGAACTCGTCCACCAGCTTCAGGCAGGTCGCCAGCGCCTGCTGCGCCTTCTCGGCTTCCTTGGTCTTGTTCTGGGAGCCGGTGAGCTGCTGCTTGACGCCGTCGAGCTCGGTCTTCAGGGAGGAGGCCTTGGTGTTGGCCTCGCTGAGCGACTTCTCCTTGGCGGCGACCTCGCGCTGGGACTTGCTGTAGTCGCCGCTCTTGGAGACGAACAGGACGGTCATGACGGCGGCGAGGATGACGACGACGGCGAGGAGGCCGGCGAGTACGGGGACGGCCTTGCTCTTCTTCGGGGCGCCGAGCAGGACGTCGGGCGCGCCGTAGGGGGCGGGGAAGCCGGGGCCGCCGGAGGTCGGGTACTGGGAGGTCGGCGCGGCCGGGGGCTCCATGTGGACGGGCGGGTCGACGTGCGCCGGGGGCTCGAAGGCCGCGGGGACGCCGGAGGTCGGGGCCTCGTGGCCGGTCGGGGCGGCGTACGCCGGGGCGGGCTGGCCGTAGCCGGGCTGTGCCGGGGCGTAGCCGTCCTGCGCCGGGGCGGCGGGGTCGAACCCGGCCGGGGCGGGGGCGGTGTGCGCCGGGGCGGCGTCGTGGCCGGGGGCCGGGTAGGGCTGGCCGTAGGGGACCGCCTCGGTGGGGGCGTCCGCGGGGCGCTGGGGGTCGTGGGGGTACGGGGAATTGGGGTGGGACATGTGCTGCTCCAACGTGTTGTTCAGGGGTTTCTAGCAGAGGGAGAAGGCGGTGCACGCTTCCGCGATCGCGACGGCGAATCCGATGCCCTCGGCGTTGGTCACCTTGGCCGTGGCCACCCCGATCACCCGGGCGTCCTTGTCGACGACCGGTCCGCCGGAGTTGCCGGGGTTGATGGGCGCGTCGAACTGGATGATCTTCCGGCTCTCGCCGGGGAACTCCCGGATCGCGCTGACCACGCCCGAGGTGACGCTGTCCATCAGGCCCTTGGGCGCGCCGACCACCACCACCGGGGATCCCGGGGTGACGTCCACGCCGAGGATCTCCAGTTTCGGGAAGACCTGGGTGGCGAGGAGCACCGCCAGGTCGCGTTCCTTGTCCTTGTGGACGATCGTCGCCGGGTACAGCTCGCTCTCGCGTTCGAGCTTGACCTCGGAGCCGCCCTTGTCGACGACGTCGGCCACGACGTGGTAGTTCGTCATCAGGTACGTGCCGCCGGCGGGCCCGGGCTTGCCGAACGCGAAGGCGGTGCCCTGGGAGCGGCCGGCGACGACGGTGAACACGCTGGGGCGGACCTTCTTGGCGACCGCGGCGGTGTCGATGGTGTTGCCGGCCCGGCGTTCGAGTTCCACCAGCCGCTGGTCGAGCGCTGACGCCCTGTCCCCGGCGGTGGCGACCTTGCGGTTGAGGGTGTGGATCTGAAAGGCCTGGAGGCTCACGAGAACGGTGAGTCCGACGACCAGTACGAGGGCCAGGACGGCCGGCCAGTTGCGCCGGTCCCGGGTCAGCGGAACCTGGGCGCGCGCAGACTCCTCGTGTACCACTGACATTGTTGTGACTCCCCCGTAATGCAACTGCGAGTGCTCACCATACAGATCTGGGCGCGATTCGCCCTAGCTGATATCCGTCTCTATTTGATATACGGCTCCGCCTGGTTGCACGGTGTCCGCATCTGTCCCAGGATCTCCTGCGCCTTGGCCTTACTCGCCTCGTCGCCGGCCGACAACGTGTTGAGGAAGTCGAAGGTGAGCCGCAGGCAGGTGGCGACGACCTTCTTCTGTTCCTCGAGGTCCTTGCCCGCGCTCTGCGAACCCGCGAGTTGCTGTTTCGTCTTCTCCAACTCCGACTTCTGCGCGGCGACGGTGGCGTTGAGTTCGGAGATCTTCTGGTCCTTGCCGGCGACCGAGTCGGCCTTCTTCCGGACCGCGTCGGACTCGGAGGTGCCGGAGACGTACAGCCCGGTCATGACGGCGGCGGCGAGGAACAGGAGCACCGAGAGGGCCGCGAGCAGCGGGACGGCCTTCGAACGGCGGGCCGGCCGGGGGCGGTCGAGGCCGTAGCCGGTGACGGGGGTGCCGGAGATCGGCGGGCCCGAGTAGACCGGGACCGGGTCGTGCCGGGGGGTGACCGGGAAGACGCCGGGCGGGTCGGCCGGGTAGGCGCCCGGCGGGTCCGGCGGGAACTCGACCTGCGGGAACACCACCCGGGTGGGGGCCGGCGGGGACACGACCGGCCGCGCGGGGACCGCCCGGGGCAGGGTCTGCTGGGTGGCCTGTTCCGACTGGAGGAACTGCGGCTGGAACAGCGTGGGCTGGTCGACGTTGAGCGTGGGCTGGTCGGAGTCGTCGGGCCGGTAGACCGGCGGCGGCTCCTGGCCGTATTCTCCTGGGCCCTGGGGGTTCGACATCATGCTCTCCAGACACACATCGCGGACCCTCACCGTAGCGACGATGCGCAAGCCGCTGAAACCATCAGGAAACCGTCACGCGGCGAGGAGGCGGGCAACACGCCCGCCGGGGGGCTCGACGGGCAGCGGGTCGCGCCCCGTACGGTGGTCGGATGGCCGATGATCGCCCGTCCCCCACGTACCCGCACGACGCCGAACCCCCGCAGCACACCGCCCTGCTCGTAGAGCCCAGGGACGGCACGCCGGCGCCGATCGTGGACACGGACGGCCTGCGCGCGTACTCCGACCGGCTCGCCTCGGGCACCGGCCCGATCGCGGTGGACGCCGAACGCGCGTCCGGTTACCGCTACGGGCAGCGGGCGTACCTGATCCAGCTGCGCCGGGTGGGCGCGGGGACGGCGCTGGTGGACCCCGTACCCCTCGAGGATTTCTCCTCGCTCGCCGAGGCTCTCACGGGCCCGGAATGGGTGCTGCACGCGGCGAGCCAGGACCTGCCGTGCCTCGCGGAGATCGGGCTGCGGCCGACGCTGCTGTTCGACACGGAGCTGGGCGCGCGGCTCGCGGGCTTCGAGCGGGTGGGCCTGGCGGCGCTGACCGAGAGCCTGCTCGGCTTCACGCTGGAGAAGCACCACTCGGCGGCCGACTGGAGCAGCCGGCCCCTGCCGGAGTCCTGGCTGACCTACGCCGCCCTGGACGTGGAACTCCTGATCGAACTGCGTTACGCCCTCGGCACGGAGCTGGAGCGCCAGGGCAAGCTCGGCTGGGCCGAGGAGGAGTTCGCCGCGCTGGTCAACGCCGCGCCGCCGGCCCCCCGGGTCGACCCGTGGCGGCGCACGTCCGGCATGCACAAGGTGCGCGGCTCGCGCGCCCTGGCCCGGGTGCGCGCACTGTGGACGGTCCGCGACGGCCTGGCCTCGAAGCGGGACACCGCCCCGGGCCGGATCCTGCCGGACACCGCGATCGTGGCGGCGGCCCAGGCCGACCCGAAGGACGAGGCGGAGCTGTTCGTGCTGCCGATGTTCGGCGGCCGGTCGACGCGGCGGCTGTCGAAGCTGTGGCTGGACGCCCTCGCCGAGGTCCGGGCGCTGTCGGAGAAGGAGCTGCCGACGTCCTCGGCGCCGAGCGACGCCCCGCCGCCCCCGCACCGGTGGGCGGAGAAGGAGCCCGAGGCGGCCGCGCGGCTGGCCCGGTCCCGGGAGGCGGTGACGGCGCTGGCGACGGAGTTCGGGCTGCCGCAGGAGAACCTGCTGACCCCGGACACCGTGCGGCGGCTGTGCTGGTCACCGCCGGAGGACGGGGACGTCGCCGGGTTCCTGCGCCGGCACGGTGCCCGGGAGTGGCAGATCTCGATCACGGCGTCCGCGCTGCTGGGGGCGTTGTCGGAGCCGAGCGCGCCGGAAGGCGAGCCGGCGGCGGAGTGACGCGGGGCGGCGGGTCGACCGCCGGCCGGAGCGCGGGGCGGGCCCCGCGTCGGGGTCCCGGGGAGTGACGAAGACCCCCGGGACAAGTCAGGTTACTGACGGGTAGCATTGGGCGCGTAGGCCGATCCAAGGAGGCTCGCGTGCCCCGTTCTGTCCGGGATGTCGTCTTCGTCGACGGTGTCCGTACCCCTTTCGGCAAAGCCGGTGGGATGTACGCGGAGACCCGCGCCGATGACCTGGTCATCCGCTGCATCCGCGAACTGTTGCACCGCAATCCCGAGCTGCCCCCGGAGCGGGTCGAGGAGGTCGCCATCGCCGCGACCACCCAGATCGGCGACCAGGGCCTGACCCTCGGCCGGACGGCCGCCCTGCTGTCGGGGCTACCCAAGACCGTGCCCGGCTTCTCCCTCGACCGGATGTGCGCCGGCGCCATGACCGCCGTGACCTCGGTCGCCGGCGGCATCGCCATGGGCTCGTACGACATCGCCATCGCCGGCGGCGTCGAGCACATGGGCCGGCACCCCATGGGCGAGGGCGTCGACCCGAACCCGCGGATCCTCGCCGAGAAGCTCGTCGACCCGTCCGCCCTGGTGATGGGCGCGACCGCCGAGAACCTGCACGACCGGGTGCCGGGCGTGACCAAGGAGCGCTGCGACGCGTTCGCGCTGGCCAGCCAGGAGCGGGTCGCCAAGGCGTACGCCGACGGCAAGCTCCAGCCCGACCTGGTCAGCATGGCCACCCGCGACGACGAGGGCGGCTGGGGCCTGGCGACCGTGGACGAGGCTCCCCGGAGCACCTCCCTGGAGAAGCTGGCCACCCTGCGGACCCCGTTCCGGCCGCACGGCAAGGTGTCCGCCGGCAACGCCGCGGGCATCAACGACGGCGCGACCGCCGCGATCATCGCCGACGAGGAGACCGCCCGCGAGCTGGGCCTGCCCGTCGCGATGCGCCTCGTCGGGTACGCCTACGTCGGCGTCGAGCCGGAGATCATGGGCTACGGCCCGGTGCCGGCCGCCGAGAAGGCGCTCAAGAAGGCCGGCCTGACGATCGCCGACATCGGCCTGTTCGAGCTGAACGAGGCGTTCGCCGTGCAGGTGCTGGCGTTCCTCGACCACTTCGGCATCAGTGACGACGACCCCCGGGTCAACCCGTGGGGCGGCGCGATCGCGATCGGGCACCCGCTGGCGAGTTCCGGGATCCGGCTGATGACCCAGCTGGCCCGGCAGTTCGCCGAGCGCCCCGACGTGCGGTACGGCATGAACGCGATGTGTATCGGGATCGGCATGGGCGCGGCTGTGATCTGGGAGAACCCGCACTGGGAGGGTGGCAAGTGAGCGAGGTCGTCACGAAGGCGCTGTTGCGCTTCATCTCGGTTCCCGGCCAGGCCGGCAAAGCCGCGCTGATCACCCTCGACAACGGGCTGGACTACAAGAAGCCGAACACGTTCGGCCCCGAGGGTCTGGCGTCGCTGTCGGAGGCGTTCGACGCGGCGGTCGCCGAGAGCCCGGCGTTCATCGCCGTCACCGGCAAGCCGTACATCTTCTCCGTCGGCGCGGACATCACCGGCATCCCGCAGGTGACCAGCCGTGACCAGGCGCTGGAGATCGGCCGGCTCGGCCACGCCGTCTTCGCGAAGTTCAAGAATTCCGCGGTACCGACGTTCGCGTTCGTCAACGGCGCGGCCATGGGCGGCGGCCTCGAACTCTCCCTGCACTGCCACTACCGGGCCATCTCGACCGGGGCCGCGGCCCTGGCCCTGCCGGAGTGCTTCCTGGGCCTGGTCCCGGGCTGGGGCGGCACCCAACTGCTCCCGAACCTGATCGGCCCGGCCAACGCGGCCAAGGTCATCATCGAGAACCCGCTCAGCCAGAACCGGATGCTCAAGCCGGCCGACGCCCTCGAGCTGGGCATCGCCGACACCCTGTTCGAGCCGGCGGACTTCCTGGAGCGGTCCCTGGGCTGGGCGGCCTCCGTCGTCGCCGGCACCACGACCGTCGAGCGCGCCGAGATCGACCGGGGCCCCGCGTGGTCGGCCGTGATCGGGTTCGCGAAGAAGATGCTCGACGAGAAGCTGCACGGCGCGGCCCCGGCCCCGTACCGGGCCCTCGAGCTGATGGAGCTGGCCCGCACGGCGAGCTTCGAGGACGGCACGGCGGCCGAGGACGAGGCCCTGGCCGACATGATCTTCTCGCCGGAGCTGCGGGCGGGCCTGTACTCGTTCGACCTCGTCCAGCGGCGCGCCAAGCGCCCGGCCGGCGCGCCCGACCCGGACGACGGCCGCGACGTCAACAAGGTCGGCGTCGTGGGCGCCGGTCTGATGGCCAGCCAGCTCGCGCTGCTGTTCGCCAACCGCCTCGAGGTGCCGGTCGTGCTGACCGACCTCGACCAGGAGCGGGTCGACAAGGGCGTGGCGTACGTCAACGCCGAGATCGACAAGCTGGTCGCGAAGAAGAAGATGCTGCCGGGCAAGGCCGCCAAGCTGCGCGGCCTGGTCAGCGGCTCGGTGACCAAGGAGGCGTTCGCGGACGCCGACCTGGTGATCGAGGCCGTGTTCGAGAACCTGGCCGTGAAGAAGCAGGTGTTCGCCGAGGTCGAGGCCGTGGTGAGCGAGTCGTGCGTGCTGGCCACGAACACGTCCTCGCTGTCGATCACCGAGATGGCCGCGGACCTCAAGCACCCGGAGCGGGTCGTCGGCCTGCACTTCTTCAACCCGGTCGCGGCGATGCCGCTGCTGGAGATCGTCCGGGCCGAGAAGACCGACGAGGAGACGCTGGCCACCGCGTTCGGGGTGGGCAAGTCGCTGCGCAAGTCCTGCGTCCTCGTCGCGGACCGGCCGGCGTTCGTCGTGAACCGGCTGCTCACCCGGTTCCTGGGCGAGATCCTCGGCGCGGTCGAGGAGGGTACCGACTTCGCGGTCGCCGACCGGGCCGTGGACTCCCTCGGCATGCCGATGCGTCCGCTGACCCTCGTGGGGCTCGTCGGCCCGGCCGTCGCGCTGCACGTGGCCGAGACGCTGCACGGGGCGTTCCCGGACCGGTTCAAGGTGTCGGAGAAGCTCGGGTCGTTGGTGGCCGCCGGCCTGACCGGGTTCCACACCGCCGACGGCGCGCTGGACCCCCGGGTCGTGGAGATCTACGGCCCCCGCGAGGGCGGCCCGACCGGCGAGGAGCTGAAGGAGCGCGCTCTGACGGCCGTCGCCGAGGAGATCCGGCTGATGCTGGAGGAGGGGGTCGTGGCCGACGCCAAGGACATCGACCTGTGCATGATCCTGGGCGCGGGCTGGCCGTTCCACCTGGGCGGGATCACCCCGTACCTGCGGAGTGTGGGCAAGCTGTAGGCACCGACGAAAAGGGGCGGCTCCCGTGGGAGCCGCCCCTTTTCCATGCCTTCTTTACTCGTCGTCCTCGTCGTCGAACGGCTCGTACTCGTCGTCCTCTTCCGCGGACCAGGTCGCCTCGACGATCTCCAGCCCGGAGACCCCTTCGAGCAGGCCCTCCAGGTTGACGACCAGGGCCACCGCGTCGGCGATGTCCTCGTCGGCGATCCGCTCCAGGGCCTCGGCCCGCTCGTCGGCCGGCATGTCCTCGGCGGCGTCCACCGCAGCCCGGGCGGCGGCCCGAACGGCGGCCTCGTCGGTTACCTCGACCACGATCTCGGCCGGAATACGGACGTATCGGGTTTGCGTCGTTTCAGCAGTCATGGCGAAAGCCTACCGAGCGTTTCGAGCCCCGGCCCCGGCAGGCTGGCCGAGTGTGAAGTAGCAGGTCAGGCCCGCTCGGCCTGGCTGCGCTCGACGCAGAACTCGTTGCCCTCGGGGTCGGCCATGACCACCCATCCGGAGCCGTCCGGGCGCCGGCGGTCATCGACCTGGGTCGCGCCGAGGCCGAGCAGCCGGGCGACCTCCTCGTCCCGGGTCCGGTCGGTGGGCTGGATGTCGAAGTGGATCCGGTTCTTGATCGACTTGGCCTCGGGCACGGTGACGAACAGGATCACCCGGTCCTTGTCGAGGTGGATCACGGCCTCCGGATCACCCGGGTGGTCGTCGTCGTTCAGGGGCAGGCCGAGGACCTGGCTCCAGAACGTACCCAGCTCATAGGGGTCGGCACTGTCGATCGTGATGTGGGCCAAAGCGGAAACCACAGGTGGAGCTCCGTTCGCAAGAGGATGTGTCGCGGCCAGTCTGTGACCGAGACCGCCACCCCGCAACCCGAATACCCCTTTTCCGGGTACGCGGCCCGCCACAACGCCTCCCACCGGCCCGGGACCGCGTGCACCGCCCCGCCGCCGCCCGGGGCCGTCAGAGGCGCTGGGGCACGCTCGCCGCGCCCCGGTTGACCGGCGTGGTCGCCGCCGCCGGGAGCAGCACGGTGACCTCCAGCCCGCCGCCGGCCCGCGCCGCCGCCCGCACGCTCCCGCCGTGCGCGTCGCACACGGCCCGCACGATCGACAGGCCCAGGCCGGCGCCCCGGGACCCGGTCCGTTCCAGTCCGCCGCGCCGGAACGGTTCGAACAGGGCCGGCACCTCCGACGGGTCCAGCTCGGCGCCCGTGTTGGCCACCACCAGCCACGCCTGCTCGGCGGTCATGCCGGTGTTGACCCACAGGTGCCCGTTGGGCTCGTTGTACCGGACGGCGTTCTCCACCAGGTTGCCGGCGAGCCGGTCGAGCAGGCTCGGGTCGCCGACGACGGGCGCGGGCCGCAGGTCGGTGTTCACCACGATGCCCATCCGGGCCACGTCCCGGCCCACGGGCAACAGCGCGGTGCTGCACGCCACGGCGAGGTCCACGGGGGCCTTGCGGGCGAGCCGCCGGCCGGCCTGGGCCTCGGTGCGGGCCAGGAGCAGCAGCGCGTCCACGAGGCTGTTGGCGCGCACGGAGGCGTCCCGCAGCACCCGGGCCATCCGCTGGTACTCGGCGAGGTCCGCCTCCGGGTCGGTCAGCGTCACGTCGACCTCGGTGCGCATCACGGCGAGCGGGGTGCGCAGCTCGTGCGAGGCGTTGGCCACGAACCGCTTCTGGCTGTCGAACGCCCCGGCCAACCGGTCGAGCATCGCGTCGAACGTGGCGGCGAGCTCGGCGATCTCGTCGTCGGGGCCGGAGTAGCGCAGCCGCTGGTCGAGGGTCTCGGTGGACAGCCGGCGGGCCGTGGTGGTGACCTGCTGGAGGGGGCGCAAGGCCCGGGCGGTGATCCAGTACCCGCCGATGACGCCGAGGGTGCTCAGGACGGCCAGGGCGGCCAGTCCGGCGACCAGGGCCTCGGTCGAGGAGGCACCCGCCTGGACCATCAGCCAGATGACGATGAGGACGCCGGTGCCGGAGGCGATCAGCAGTACACCGTTGAGGAGGGTGATCCGGCGGCGCAGGGTCGGCCGGGGCGAGTTCACGCCGGGCCCCCTGCCGCGCGCCCGGGCCGCACGCCCGCACCGCGCCCGGGCCGCAGGCACGGACCGTCCCCCGGCCTCACGCCGAGATCCGGTACCCGGCGCCGACCACCGTCTCGATCAGCGCCGGCTCACCCAGCTTCTTCCGCAACGTCATCATCGTGACCCGCACGGTCGTGGTGAACGGGTCGGCGTTGGCGTCCCAGACCCGCTCCAGCAGCTCCTCGCTGGACACCACCGCCCCGCCGGCCTTGATCAGCACGCTGAGCAGCCCGAACTCCTTGCGGGTCAGCTCCAGCGGCCGACCGGCCCGGTCGGCGTGCATCCGGGCGGGGTCGAGGGTGACGTCCCCGGCGCGCAGCACGGGCGGGGCGGCCGGGGTGGCGCGCCGGCCGAGCGCCCGGATCCGGGCCACCAGCTCGTCGAAGTCGAACGGCTTGCCGAGGTAGTCGTCGGCGCCGAGTTCGAGGCCCTCGATCCGGTCGGCGACGCTGCCGCTGGCGGTCAGCATCAGCACCCGGGTCAGCGCGCCGGACGCGATCAGGTCGGCGCACAGGTCGTCCCCGGACATGCCGGGCAGGTCCCGGTCGAGGACGCACACGTCGTACCGGGTGGTCATGGCCTGGAAGTGGCCGTCCTTGCCGTCGTAGGCGACGTCGACGGCCATGCCCTGCCGGCGCAGGCCACGGGCGATCGCGTCGGCGAGGTGCCGTTCGTCCTCGACCACGAGTACCCGCATGGACACGCCCCTTCGTCAGCCCACCGAGACTAGTGCAGGTTCCGCACGTCCCACAGCCACACTCCGCCGGCCTCGTCCCAGGTGGGCGCGCCGAGCAGGGCGGTGACGGTCTGCAGCAGGGGCTGGGCGTTGTGCTCGGTGGCGGCGAGGACCACCACGGCGCCCTTCCAGTACCGCAGGTCGGCGACCGCGTTCGCCCGGTCGGCGTCGGTGACCGTGGGCACCTTCCCGCCGGCCGCGACGTCGCGGAGCATCGAGGACGTGGGCCGTGGCGCCGGGTCCCAGGTGGCCGTCGGGTCGTCCGGGCCGGTCGGGCCGATGAAGTAGCCGCGCGGCACCTTGAAGCCCAGGTTGGTCACCCCGGACCAGCGCATGCCCGTCATCCGGTCGTTGCGGGGCACGGGGACGGACACCAGGGTGTGGTCGTCGTCCACGTAGGCCTTCCAGGCGCCGCTGGTCACGAACGCCGGGATCGGCCGGTCCCGCACGGTCAGCGGGGTCGGCGCGATCGGCAGCAGCACCCCGGCGACGACCAGGGAGGCCACCGCCCAGCGCCACCTCTCGGTCCCGGCCCACCGGGCCAGCCCGTCGCAGCCGAGCGCGAGCAGCACCCCGACGACCGGAATGACCATCAGGGTGTACCGGGTGGCCGTGGCCAGGTCGAACGGCGGCACGTGCTGGAGCAGCCGGATCGGCCCCGGGATGCCGGTCAGTTCGCCGTTGAACACGACGGTCTTGCCCAGGGACAGCCCGGCGAAGAACAGGCCGACGACGAGGAGCGAGCGCACCATCGGGCGCCGCCAGTACACGGCGAGCGCGCCGAGGACGAACAGCACCAGCGGCCAGCCGAAGAACGCGTTCTCCTCGTTGGCGCTCAGGGTCAGCTTGTCGGCGGCGGCGTCGCTGCCGGCCAGCGAGCGGCGGGCGAACCCGGTGAAGGAGGCCACGTCGGTGGAGTACTTGTCCAGGCCCTCCGGCAGTCCCCGGTAGTGCGCGGGTCCGAAGAACTGCGTCCACAGCGGGTACGCGAGGAGCACGAACGAGAAGCCGGCCGCGACCGCCAGGCCCTGGACGAACGGCTTGAACTGGGCGCGGACCTCCTGGCGGCGCTGGAGCGCGTACACCGCGACGAAGATGCCGCAGCCCATGGCCACCATGAACAGGACCTCCTCGTTGAGGAAGACCTGGTAGACGATGAGCAGCCCGAGGATGATCCCGTTGCGGACCGGCCGGCCCTCGCGGAGTTTGATGACCCGCCAGACGATGAGGGGTACCAGGAACTGGGCGGTCAGGTTCGGGTGGCCGGCGGCCTGGGCGACCATGCCGGGGGCGAAGCCGAGGAACCCGGCGGCGACGTACGCGGCGAGCTTGGACTTCACCACGTGCCGGCTGAACAGCCAGTACCAGGCGGAGGCGGTCCCGGCCAGGGTCAGGGTGAGCGCCACGACGAACGTGGTCTGCACCCCGAAGACCAGACTGATCGGCGACAGCGGCACGCCCAGGCCCAGCACGCTGGTGTTCGCCATCATGTTCGCCTGGTCCGGCACGTTGAGCCGGTCGGTGACGAACGGGTTCTCCCCGTGGCTGACCACCCGGGCGGCGTGCCCGAGGAACCAGAGGAACTGCTCGTGGTCGGTGGGGTTGACGGCGGACAGCCGCACGTCGCGGTGCACCCACATCCGGGCGGTGACGTAGAGCGCGATCGCCAGGTAGCTCAGGTGCGGCACGGCGCCCCGGGCGAACCGCCAGGCCCGGGTGGGCCCCGACACGGGGGCCTCCCGGGCGTCGGGTTCGGCCGCCGGCCTGGTCAACGGGTCAGTTCCCGGACGTCCCACAGCCAGACCCCGCCCTTCCACTCCGGTTCCACGCCCAGCAGGTCGACCATCGTCGCCTTGTACTGCGCCGCCTTCTTCTCGTTCGGGCTGAGCACGACGGCCCCGGCCTTCCAGAACTTGAGGTCCACGATCGCGTCGGCCCGTTCCTTGTCGGTGATGACCGTGGTCTTCCCGTCGGTGGCCATCTTGTAGAAGATCTTCGAGGTGGGCCGCAGCGGCGGGCCGAACATGCCCTCGTCGTCGGGGGTGTCGGGGTTGGGCACCAGGAAGTAGCCGCCGGTGATGGCGAACTCGGCGCGCGCGGCGGCGTTCCACTGCACGGCGGCGATCCCGACGGAGGCGTACGGCACCGGCAGCAGGACCAGCGAGTGCTGGTCGTCCACGTAGGTCTTCCACTCCCCCGAGGTGATGAAGCTCGGCACGGCCGGCCGGTGCACGGCGCCCAGCGGGGTGGGGATCAGCGGGATCAGCGCGACGGCGACGCCGGCCAGCATGAAGATCCGCATCCGGGACGCCGCGCCGACGGTGTTGTCCGCGCGCAGGATCCGGGCCAGGACCAGGGCGATCAGCATCCCGAACCAGGGGATCATGACCAGGGTCAGCCGGCTGGCGATCACCGAGTCGAGGAGCGGGAGCTTCGCGAACAGGTACCACGGGGCGGGGATCTTGGTCAGTTGGCCGCCGATGTGCAGGTGGCTGCCGAGCGACGCCACGGCGAACGCCGCCGCCGTGATGGTCGCGGCCTTCACGTCGGTGCGCCGCCAGAGCATCGCCGCCCACACGACGGACATCACCATGAGCGGCCAGCCGAAGAACGTCGTCTCCTCGACCACGTTGTTGGCGAGCAGGACGCTGTCGGGGCTGCCGCCCAGCGAGTGGGTGGGGAACGCGGTGAACGAGTACACGTCCGCGCCGAACAGGTGCACGAAGTCGCCGAAGCCGTGGTAGTGCTGCGGTCCGAAGAACTGGAACCACATCGGGTACGCCAGCAGCGCGAACGAGACCACGGCCGCCACCGCGAGCCCGCCGACGAAGCGCTTGAGCACCCGCTTCGCCTCCGCTTTGTTGTACAGCGCCCAGATCCCGGTGAAGCCCAGGAGGCCGAGCGCCGTGAACAGCAGGATCTCCTCGTTGATGAAGAACTGGTAGACGATCAGCGCGCTGAGCAGCAGGCCGGTGCGCACCGGGTTCGCGCCCTCGCGGAGCCGGAGCACCTGCCAGATGATGAACGGGACCACGAAGTGCATGGCCAGGTTCGGGTGCACGTTGTCCTGGGCGACGATGCCGGGGGCGAACCCGCAGAACGCGCCGCCGATCGCTGCGGCGAGCCGGGACTCGACGAGCTTGCGGGAGAACAGCATGTACCAGCCGAAGGCCGTCAGGAACGGCGCGAGCGTCACCATCACGGCGAACGACACGTGCGGCCCGAACGCCATCGTCACGGGGATCAGCGGGATCGTGATCGCGAACGTGGCCGTGTTGGCCATGACGTTCACGCCGTCGGGGAAGTTCAACTGGTTCGTGAACAGCGGGTTCTCGAGGTGGGTCACGACCCGGGCGGAGTGCGACAGGAAGAACTCGAACAGGTACTGGTCCGGCGGGAAGCTCGCCAGCACCCGGTTGTCCAGGTCGATCCACAGCCGGGCGGTGAGCCCGAGCGCGCCGAGCAGGTAGGCGAACAGCACCCCGAGGTCGTACCGGATCCGGCGCGGGCGCTTGCCCGTCTGCGCCGGAGCGGTCTCCTCGGTGGGGTTCTCGGTGGACGGCACGTCTCGAACCTTCACCCTAATTCACCGTCCGTAGATCCCACACCCACACACCGCTGACCCAGACGGGTTCGGTGCCGACCAGTGCCGTGGTCATCCGCCACAGCGTCTCCTCGTTCTTGCCCTCCGGCATGACCCGCTCCGACTGCATGACCAGCACCGAGGCGCGGCCGTCGGCGAGGGCCTTGAGGGCGGCGGCCTTGTCGGCCTCGGCGACCCGCGCCCCGCGCAGGGTGGCCATCCGCGCCCGGTCCAGGGTGGGCGCGAGGTGCGCGTCCGTGACCGGCAGTTCCAGGTCGGTGGCCAGCGCCCAGCGCCGTTCGGTCGGGTCGGACGAGCCGGTGGTCGGCACGATGGCCAGCCTGCTGCCCGCCGGCACGTACGCGCGCCAGGTGCCCGCCGACACGAACGCCGGCACGTGGAGGTCGGCGACCCGGACCGGGGCGGGCGCGGCGGGCAGCAGCGCGGCGGCCACCAGCCCGTACCAGAGGAACGCCATCCGGGTGCCCGGCCGCTCGGCCCGCAGCAGGGTGACCTCCTCGGCGGCGCGCTGGGCGGCCACCGCGAAGAGCACCGCGATCATCGGGACGACCATGAGCGCGAGGTGCCCGGGGGCGACGCCGCGCAGGACGGGCAGGTCGGCGAGCAGCCGCCACGGTCCCGGTACCCCGGTGGAGGAGGTCTTGATCGTGAACGTCGCGCCGCAGGCCAGCAGGCACAGCACACCGCTGGTCAGGGCGATCGTCCGCGACAGCGGGGTCTTCAGCCACCAGGCGGCGGCGACCAGGAGCGTCAGCAGCGGCCAGCCCCAGAACGTGTTCTGCTCGATGCCGGACTGCGCGTAGTGCACCCGGCCGACCGGGTGGGTGGCCAGCGACGGGGTGGCGAACCGGACGAACGACACCAGGTCCGCGCCCATGGTGCGCAGCGCGCGCGACGGGTGGTCGCGGTGCGGCCCGAAGTACTGCGTCCACAGCGGGTACGCGAGCGCGACCAGCGTGATGACGGCCGCGACGGCCAGCCCGCGCAGGACGGCCGGGGCGTACGCGCGCACCTCGGAGAACCGCTGGGTGGCGTACGCCGCGAAGAAGAGGACGAACCCGACCGAGAGCAGGATGAGCATCTCGGGTTCGATGAAGCCCTGCCAGACGCACAGCAGCCCGAGGATGGTGCCGTCGCGCAGCGCCCGCCCCTCGCGGAGCTTCAGCACCCGCCAGATGATGAACGGCACCAGGAACTGGGCCGCGAACCCGAGGTCGCCCTGCGCGTGCGCGACGACGCCCGGGGCGAAGCCGCCCAGCGCGCCGCCGAGGACGGCCGCGAGCCGGCTGGTCACGACGTGCCGGGACAGCACCCAGTACCAGGCGAAGGCGGTGGCCGCCAGCACGAGGACCGCGGTGAGGACGAACGCCCGGTTCGGGCCGAGCAGCAGGGTCAGCGGGGCCAACGGCACCGAGAGCCCGAGGATGCCCTGGTCACTGAACGTGTTGACGACCTGGGGGAACGCCACCTGCGACTCGGTCCACGGCGACACGCCCTCGGTGAGGATCCGCGCGCCGTGCAGCATCATCCACTCGCCGTAGGCCTGCTCGCGGCCCGCGACACCGGAGATCCGCTGGGTACCGGTGAACAGGCGCGACATGATCCACACCGCGCCCACCAGGTACGCGACCGCCGCCACGAGCGGGGTCGGCAGCGTACCGAGCCGGTCCACGCACCGCTGGGCGAAGCTCTCCCGTACCGGCGGCGGCACGGTGGCCGGGCCGTCGGGCGTGGTCGGCGCTCCCGCGTCGACACTGTCCACAGTCACCCTCAACCCACCAGGGTCCGGACGTCCCAGACCCAGGCGCCACCGATCAGCTGGCCCGGGCCGAGGAGCGCGTCGAGGGTCGTCTTCAACGCCGCCTGGTGCTTGTGCTCGCCGAGGACGACGACGGAGCCCTTCCAGTACCGCAGGTCGTTGACGACCTCCCGCTTGTCCACGTCGGTCACGACCGCCGAGGTGCCGGTGCTGGCCACCGAGCGGAGCAGGTCGGAGGTGTGCCGGGGCCGGGCGTCGAACACGCCGGAGCGCTTCTCGGTGCCGTCCGGGACGATCGAGAAGCCCCGGGGCACCGCGAAGGCCACGTTCTCGGCGGCGGCCCAGCGCATGCCGTCCATCGCGTCGTTGCGCGGCAGCGGCACGGGCACCAGGGTCCGGCCCTCCGGCACGTACCCGCGCCACTGGCCCGAGGTGATGAACTCCGGGACCGGCTTCGGGTCGAACCCGGGCAGCGGGATCGGCGCGATCGGGATCAGCGCCATCGCGAGCGCGGTCCCCCACAGCCAGCGGACCGGCAGCCCGCCGTCCTTCGCCGCGACGAGCTTGTCACCGGCGATGGCGAGCAGCGCCGCGATCAGCGGGACGACGATCAGCGAGAACCGGGTCGGCAGGGCCATGTCGAGGACCGGCACGTGCTGCAGCACCCGGAAGGGCATCGGGATGCCGGTGCCGTGCGAGCCGACCACGACCTGCTTGCCGAGCGACAGCAGCACGAAGCCGACGGCGGTCACCGCGAGCAGCCGCACCGTCGGGTTCTTCTTCCACAGCCAGATCACGATCGCGAACGTCAGGAACATCAGCGGCCAGCCGAAGAACGAGTTCTGCTCGCCGTAGTTCGAGGCGAGGCGCACGGCCTGGAGCTGGTCGCCCGCGACGGACTGGCCCGGGTAGGTGAAGTAGGCCAGCGCGTTGGAGATGTAGTTGACGGCGTTGAAGGGCAGGCCCCGGGAGTACTGCCGGCCGAAGAACTGCAGCCACAGCGGGTACGCGAGGAACGCCAGCGACACCAGCCCGGCCACGGTCAGCCCGCGCAACATGGGCATGAACGCCGCGCGCGCGTCCTTGCGCTGCAGGATCGAGTACACGGCGGCGAGTCCGGCGCAGCCGATGGCCGTCAGGAGCAGCATCTCCTCGCTGACGAACACCTGGTAGGTGATGAGCAGCCCGAGGATCACCCCGTCGCGCACGGTCCGCGCGCCGGGTTTCGCCAGCCGGAGCACGTACAGCACGATGAACGGCAGCACGAACTGGGCGATGATGTGCAGGTGACCCGGCGAGTGCGAGATCTGGCCGGGCGAGAACCCGCACAGCGCGCCCGCCACGGCCGCCGCGACCTTCGACGACACCAGGTGCCGGGAGAACACGTAGTACCAGGCGGCGGCGGTGCCGGCCAGGGACAGCACGCCGAGCACCCCGAAGCTGACCGTCGCGCCGAACAGCAGCGTGATCGGGGTCATCGGGATGCCGAGGCCGAGCACCGAGGTGTTCGCCATCATGCTGACGCCCTCGGGGGCGTTGAGCCGGGTGCTGAACAGCGGGTTCTCCAGGTGCGTGACCGCACGGGCCGCGTGCCCCAGCATCCAGATGAACAGCTGGTGGTCCTGGCCGTCGCCGACGAGCCGGACCTGCGGGTTCACCCACAGCCGGGCGTAGACCCAGATCCCGCCGAGGGTGTACGCCAGGCTCGCGAGGAGCCCGAACCGGTGCCGGGCCGCCCACCCGCGCAGCCCGCTGATCCCCCGCGCCCGCGACTCCGGCGCCACGGTGTCTTCCGTCGTGGCGACTGACTTCACTGCCATGACCGTCCTCAGCCCTTGACCATTGACCGTACGTCCCACACCCACACGCCGCCGATGAACCGCGGCTCTCCGAGCAGCTCCCGCATGATGGGCAGCAGGATGTCCTTGTTCTTGACGGGGCCGAGAATGACGGCGCCGGCGTGCCAGTGCTTGAGGTCCGTGACGGCGTCGCGCCGGTTCTGGTCGGTGATCACCGGGGCCTTGCCCGTCATCGACGCGGTGTTCAGGAGGTCCGAGGTGGGCCGGGACGGCTGGCCGTACAGCGCGCGGGCCCGGGGGTCGTCGCTCTGGGCGGGGCCGAGGAAGTAGCCGCCCGCGACGGGCATGTCGAGGTCCACCTGGGCGGACCAGCGCTGGGCCTCGAGGTTGCCGATGTTGCCCAGCGGCACGGTCACGATGCTGTCGCCGGGCCCGACGTACTGCTTCCACAGCCCCTGGGTCACGAACGCCGGGGCGGGCGGGACCTCCCGGGCGGGCAGCGGGGTCGGCATGATCGGCAGCAGCGCGGCGGCGAAGCCCGCGTACCAGAGCAGGCGCGGCGTGCCGGCCAGCCGGGGCGCGGTGATCACCTTGTCCAGCGCGATCGCGAGCAGCACCGCGAGCGCCGGGGTCACCATGACCGCGAACCGGACGGGCACGACCGACTCGAGCACCGGGATCTCGTTGATCAGGCTGAACGGACTGTGCAGGCCCGTGTTGTACCCGTAGATCTTGATGACGGGGCCGAGGGACAGCGAACCGAAGACCAGCGCGACGGCGGCGGCGATCCGGACCAGCGTGTTGCGCCAGAGCAGCACCAGCGTGGCCAGGCACAGCAGGATCAGCGGCCAGCCGAAGTAGGCGTTCTCCTCGGCCGGGTGCGCGTGCAGGCCCCGGTCGCGGAACGGCGCGCCGGCGAGCGACTCGGACGCGTAGGCGAAGTAGGAGCCCAGGTCGCTGTAGTAGGTCACCGAGAGGGCGGGCACCGCGCCGTAGTGCTGCGGGCCGAAGAACTGGAACCACAGCGGGTACGCGAGCAGCGCGAACGCGAGGCCCGCCGCGACGCCCAGCCCGGTGGCGGCGCGCTTGAACGCGGCGCGGAACTCGGCCCGGTGCGAGACCCCGTAGACCAGGGTCATGATCAGGCCGCAGATCGCGATGAAGAGGAGCACCTCTTCGTTGATGAACGCCTGGTAGGTGATCAGCAGGCCCAGCACGAGCCCGGTGCGCACGGGGCGTTCGGTGGTCCGGAGCTTGGCCACCCAGTACAGGATGATCGGGACCATGAACTGGCCCGCGATGTTCGGGTGCCCGTTGGCCTGGGACACGAAGGCCGGGGCGAAGCCGCAGAACAGGGCTGCGACGAAGGCCGCGGCCCGCGAGGTGACGAGGTGCCGGGAGAACAGCCAGTACCAGGCGATGGCCGTCCCCGACAGCGCGATCACGACGAGCAGCGCGTAGGAGACGTTCACCCCGAACAGCAGGGTGACCGGGGCCAGCGGGATGGCCAGGCCCAGGATGGACGTGTTGGCCATCATGTTCACGCCGTCGGGCACGTTGACCTGCGAGCTGAAGAGCGGATTCTCGAGGTGTACGAGGGACCGCGCGGCGTTCGTCAGCACGAACTGGAAGAAGCCGTGGTCCTGCTCGTTGCTCGCCTGGATCCGCTTGTCCAGGTCCAGCCAGAGCCGGGAGGTCACGTAGAACGCGCCCAGCACGTAGACCAGGACCGCGCCGAGGTCGTACAACCGCCGGCGGCGCGCGCCGCTGTCGACCTGCCCGTCCGTCGACTCCGTCCGGGCATCAACACTCGACGCAAGCGTCGCCATCTGGCGCTTCCCCTCCCGATCGCTGCGCTTCCACGCGCATCGGCGCCCGCCCACACACGCGAACCGTGCGGACCCGCAGGGCGTTCCACCTCGGCAACCAAGGCCAGGCGCTGGACGGACAACATGATACGACACCTGGTGCTTCACGCCCGGAGCCACCCTTACGCGGGCCGGACACCCGACATGTACGTCCCGCTATCGCCCACGCGCGCGGAAAAGGGACGACAGCGCGCTGTCGTCCCCTCCCGGTCGGTCAGGCGGTGAAGTTGCTCAGCTCGCCGGGGATGGCGCGCTCGTCGAGTTCCGACAGCCAGCCCGTCACGTCCCGGGCGACGTCCTGGGCGGTGAGGCCCAGGTCCGCGAGGATCTCGTTGCGGGTGCCGTGCGGGTGCCAGTCGGCCGGGACGCCCAGCACGTGCACCGGGGCGGTGACCCCGGCCTCGCGCAGGCTGGTGGCCACGGCCTCGCCCACGCCGCCGGTGCGCACCCCGTCCTCGACGGTGACGACGAGCCGGTGCCCGGCGGCCAGCTCGGCCAGGACCTCCGGCACGGGGCGGACCCAGCGCGGGTCGACCACGGTCACGCCGTAGCCGTGCTCGCTGATCCGGGTGGCGGCCTCCACGGCCAGGTGCGCGAAGGAGCCCACGCCGACGAGCAGCACGTCCTTGCGGGAGGCCTCGGCGAGCACGTCCACGCCGCCCACGGAACGCAGCGCGGGCAGGGCCGCCGGCACCGTACCGGTCGGGAAGCGCACGATCGTCGGCCCGTCGGTCACGGCCACCGCCTCGCGGAGCTCCTCGCGGAGGGTCTGCGCGTCGCGCGGCGCGGCCAGGCGCAGGCCCGGCACCACCCCGAAGACGGACATGTCCCAGATGCCGTAGTGGCTCGGGCCGTCCGGGCCGGTGATGCCCGCCCGGTCGAGGACGAACGTCACGCCCAGCTTGTGCATCGCCACGTCGAGGAGGACCTGGTCGAACGCGCGGTTGAGGAACGTGGCGTAGACGGCGACGACCGGGTGCGCGCCGCCCATCGCCAGGCCCGCGGCCGAGGTGACGGCGTGCTGCTCGGCGATGCCCACGTCGTAGGCCCGGGACGGGTACGCGCGCATCAGCTTCGCGATCCCGGTCGGCTCGGCCATCGCGGCCGTGATGCCGACGATGTCGGGGCGCTCGCCGGCCAGCTCGACCAGCTCGTCGCCGAAGACGGAGGTCCACTTCAGGCTGGGCGCGGCGGTCAGCTTGCCGGTGATCTTGTCGAAGGCGCCCGGGCCGTGCATCATGTCGGCCTCGTCGTCCTCGGCCGGCCGGTAGCCGTAGCCCTTGCGGGTGACCGCGTGCACGATCACGGGGCCGCCGAACCGCTTGGCCCGCTCCAGGGCCTTCTCCATGGCGGCGAGGTCGTGGCCGTCGACCGGGCCGAAGTACTTCAGGCCGAGGTCCTCGAACATGGCCTGCGGGGCGATGGCGTCCTTCAGCCCGCGCTTGACGGCGTGCAGGGCCTCGAACAGCGGGGCGCCGACCAGCGGCGTGCGGCCGAGGGCGTCCTTGACGAGGTCGAGCACCTTCTCGTAGGACGGGTTGAGCCGCAGCGTGGCCAGGTGGTCGGCGAGCCCGCCGATCGTCGGCGCGTAGGAGCGGCCGTTGTCGTTGACCACGATCACCACGGACCGGTCCCGGCCGGCGGCGATGTTGTTCAGCGCCTCCCAGCACATGCCGCCGGTGAGCGCGCCGTCCCCGACGACCGCGACGACGTGCCGGTCGTGCTCGCCGCGCAGCTCGAAGGCCTTGGCCAGGCCGTCGGCGTAGGACAGGGCGGTGGAGGCGTGCGAGTTCTCGATGAGGTCGTGCTCGCTCTCCGCCTGCGACGGGTAGCCGGTGAGGCCGCCGCGCTGGCGGAGCTGGTCGAAGCCCGCCTGCCGGCCGGTGAGCATCTTGTGCACGTACGCCTGGTGCCCGGTGTCGAACAGGACCCGGTCCTTCGGCGAGTCGAAGACGCGGTGCATGGCGATGGTCATCTCGACCACGCCCAGGTTCGGCCCGAGGTGCCCGCCCGTCCTCGACACCTTGTCGACGAGGAAATCGCGGATCTCGGTCGCCAGCACGGCCAGCTGCTCCGTGGTCAGGCCGCGCAGATCGTGCGGGCCGGTGACGGACGCGAGGATGCCGGTGCCTTCACTGGTGCTCATAACGGGCCAGTCTATCGACCGGGCGGGTCCGGACTCCGTCGAGCGGGGATCCTTCACAGGATCCGCTACATTCCCCGCGCTCAGCCGTCGGATATGTGACGCGTTCGACGGGCTGCCGGAACCGTCCCGGATCGCGGGACCGCGTACCCGTCGAAAGGTGTCCTACGGCACGAACAGGGCCACGCACTCCACATGGTGGGTCATCGGGAACGCGTCGAAGGCCCGCAGCCCGGCCAGCTCCCAGCGGAACGACCGGAACGTCCTCACGTCCCTGGCGAGCGCCGCCGGGTCGCACGCGACATACGCCACGGCCCGGGCACCCGTGGCCACGATCTCCTCGATCACGGCCGCGCCGGCCCCCGCCCGGGGCGGGTCGAGCACCACGATGTCGGCCTCGCCGAGCTCCGTCAGGGCCCGCTCGACCCGGTTGGTCACGACGCTGACCTGCGGCAGGTCGACCAGGGCCTTCACCGCGCCGGCCGTGCCCGCCGGGTCGGCCTCGACCAGCACCACGGAGCCGGTGATGCCCACGGCCTCGGCCAACGGCGCGGCGAACAGGCCCGCGCCGCCGTAGAGGTCGAAGGCCCGCTCGCCGTGCTGGGGCTTGAGCAGGTCGAGGACCGCCTCGACCAGGGTGTCGGCGGCGGCCGGGTGCACCTGCCAGAACGCCTCGGCGGGCAGCTTCCAGGTCCGGCCGGCGGCCTGTTCCCGGACGGTCGAGGGCCCGGCGACCACCCGGGGCCGGCCCCGGCCGCGCCGGGTGAGGATCGACACGTCCCCGATCGACGGGGCCACGACCTCGACGGCGTCCACCCCGGTCCACCGGCGCTCCGTGACCCCGGACTCCCGGACGGCGGGCGCCGCGATCAGGCACTCCGCGATCGGCAGCACCCGCGACGACCGGGCCGGATGGAACCCGAGCCGGCCGTCGGGGGCCACCGCGTACTGCACCCGGGTCCGCCAGCCGAGCGGCCCGCCGGGCAGCTCCTCGACCTCGACCGGGTGGTCGGGCAGCCCGCCGAGCCGGGTGAGCTGCTCGCGGACCACGTCGGCCTTGAGTCTGCGCTGCGCGGCCGGGGTGGCGTGCTGGAAGTCGCAGCCGCCGCACGCGCCGGGGCCGGCGTAGAAGCAGGGCGGCTCCACCCGGTCGGGCGAGGCCTCCAGGATCTCGACGGCGTCGGCGCGCAGGTAGCCCTTGCGCTCCTCGGTGATCTTCGCCCGGACCCGTTCGCCGGGCAGCGAGTGCCGGACGAACACCACGAGCTCGTCGAGCCGGGCCACGCAGTGCCCGCCGTGCGCGACGGCCCCGACGTCCAGGACCACCAGGTCGCCGACGCTCACTCTTCGCCCTCGTTCCGCGGACCCCGGACCACGCCGGCACCGAGCCGCTGGTCGAGCTTGTTCAGGTTCTTGGTCTCGCTGGAGTGCAGCTGCCACGGCACGCTGGTGACCATGACGCCCGGCTCGAACAGCAGCCGGCCCTTGAGCCGCAGGGCGCTCTGGTTGTGCAGCAGGTTCTCCCACCACCGGCCGACCACGTACTCCGGGATGAACACGGTCACGATGTCGCGGGGCGCGTCCTGGCGCAGCGACTTCACGTAGTCGACGATCGGCTTGGTGATCTCCCGGTACGGCGAGTCGACCACGGTCAGCGGCACCGGGATGTTGTGCGCCTCCCAGTCGGCCTGCAACGCCCGGGTGTCCTTCTCGTCCACGTTGACCGTGACGGCGGTGATGCTGTCGGGCCGCATCGCCCGCGCGTAGGCCACCGCGCGCAGGGCCGGCAGGTGCACCTTGCTGACCAGGACGACCACGTGGTTGCGGGCCGGCAGGGTGTAGTGCTCCTCGGTGGGCACCAGCTCGGCGGCGACCCGGTCGTAGTGCCGGCGGATGCCCATCATGATCAGGAAGAGCGCGGCCATCGCGGCCAGGGCGATCCAGGCCCCGGCGAGGAACTTGGTGATCAGCACGATGACCAGCACGACGCCGGTCAGCATCAGGCCGATCATGTTGATCGTGCGGGACCGGAACATCCGCCGCCGGCCGACCGGGTCGCGTTCGGTGCGCAGCAGCCGGTTCCAGTGCCGGACCATGCCCGTCTGGGACAGGGTGAAGGACACGAACACGCCCACGATGTACAGCTGGATCAGCCGGGTGGGCTCCGCCTCGAACGCCACGATCAGCACGATCGCGAACACCGACAGGAACACGATGCCGTTGGAGAACGCCAGCCGGTCGCCCCGGGTGTGCAGCTGGCGGGGCAGCCAGCGGTCCTGGGCGAGGATCGAGCCGAGCACCGGGAAGCCGTTGAACGCGGTGTTGGCCGCGAGGAACAGGATCAGGGCGGTCATGGCGGCCACGATGTACAGGCCGATCGAGTCGGTGCCGAACACGGCGTCGGCGATCTGGGTGGTGACCGTCTTCTGCTCGTACCCCGCCGGGGCCACGATCTGCTTGTCCGGGTCCTCCACGTACTGCAGCCCGATCTTGCGGGCCAGCACCACGATGCCGAGCAGCATGGCGATCGAGATGCCGCCGAGCAGCGCCAGGGTCGTGGCCGCGTTCTTGCTCTTCGGCGTCTTGAACGCGGGCACGCCGTTGGAGATGGCCTCGACGCCGGTCAGCGCCGTGCACCCGGAGGAGAAGGTCCGCAGCAGCAGGAACGCGAACGCGGCCTGGGTCATGGTGTCGTGCTCGGCGAGCACCTTGACCCCGTGCGCCTCGGAGCTCTCCGCCGTGATCGGCTCCCCCAGCACGAAGATCTTGAAGAAGCCCCAGCCGATCATGCCGATGATCACGATCATGAACCCGTAGGTGGGGATGGCGAACGCGCTGCCCGACTCGCGGATGCCCCGCAGGTTCATCGCGGTGAGGATCACCACGGCCGCGACCGCGATCAGCACCTTGTGCTCGGCCACCCACGGCACGGCCGACCCGAAGTTCTTCACGCCCGAGGACACCGACACGGCGACCGTCAGCACGTAGTCGACGAGCAGGGCGCTGGCCACGCCCAGGCCGGCCTTCGGGCCCAGGTTCACCGTCGCGACCTCGTAGTCGCCGCCGCCCGACGGGTACGCGTGCACGTTCTGCCGGTAGCTGGCCACCACGACGACCATCACCAGCGCCACGGCGAGGGCGACCCACGGGGAGTAGATGAACGCCGCCGCGCCCGCGATCGACAGGGTCAGCAGGATCTCGTCGGGCGCGTAGGCGACCGACGACAGCGCGTCCGAGGCGAACACGGGGAGCGCGATCCGCTTCGGCAACAGGCTGTGCGCGAGGTGGTCGGACTTGACGGGGCGACCGACAAGCAGGCGTTTCAGGAGCGAAGTCGGGCTGGGCACGCCCGACAGCGTACGTGGACACCGCCACCCGTGCGGACCGACCGGCCGATCATCACGACGGGCATCGTGTACCGTCCCGGACAGTAGGCGTGTTCGTGGGAGGACCCGAGTGCACATCGTGATCATGGGTTGCGGACGGGTCGGATCGACTCTCGCCCAGAGCCTGGAAACCCGCGGCCACGAGGTGGCCGTCATCGACCAGAATCCCGAGGCCTTCCGCAGGTTGGGCCCCGAGTTCGGCGGGCTGACTGTTACCGGGGTCGGCTTCGACCAGGAGGTCCTGCGCCAGGCCGGCATCGACCGGGCCGACGCGTTCGCCGCCGTCTCCAGCGGCGACAACTCCAACATCATCTCGGCCCGGGTGGCGCGGGAGACGTTCGGCGTCCAGCGGGTCGTCGCCCGGATCTACGACTCCAAGCGCGCCGAGGTGTACGAGCGGCTCGGCATCCCCACCGTCGCCACCGTGCGCTGGACGGCCGACCGGATGCTCCGGCACCTGGTCCCCGAGTCCAGCCCCGAGCTGTGGCGCGACCCGACGAGCACCCTCGCGATGGTCGAGGTGCCGCTGCACGCCGGCTGGGTCGGCAAGCCGCTGCGGACGCTGGAGGAGACGACCGGCACCCGGGTCGCGTACGTCATGCGGTTCGGGATCGGCACCCTGCCGACCGCGTCGATGACCCTCCAGGACGGCGACCAGGTGTTCATGCTGCTCACCGACACCATGTTCCCCACGATCTCGAAGATCACCGGCACCGCCCCCGAGGGAGCGCACTGATGCGGATCGCCATCGCCGGAGCGGGCAACGTCGGCCGGTCCATCGCCACGGAGCTGATCGACAACGGGCACCAGGTGCTCCTGATCGACAAGCAGCCCAACATGCTGCGCCCGGAGCGGGTGCCCGACGCCGAGTGGGTGCTGGCCGACGCCTGCGAGCTGTCCAGCCTGCAGAACGCCGAGCTGGCCAGCTGCGACGTCGTGGTCGCGGCCACCGGCGACGACAAGACGAACCTGGTCGTGTCGCTGCTGGCGAAGACCGAGTTCGCGGTGCCCCGGGTGGTGGCCCGCGTCAACCGGGCCGAGAACGAGTGGCTGTTCACCGAGCAGTGGGGCGTCGACGTGTCGGTGTCCAAGCCGCGGATGATGGCCGCCCTCGTCGAGGAGGCCGTCACCGTCGGCGAGCTGGTCCGGCTGATGACGTTCCGCCAGGGCCAGGCGAACCTGGTCGAGATCACCCTGCCGCCGGACGCGCCCTACGTCGGCCGGCCGGTCCGCGACATCCCGCTGCCGCACGACAGCGCCCTGGTGGCGATCGTGCGCGGCAGCCGGGTGATCGCGCCGAGCCCCGACGATCCGCTCGAGGCCGGCGACGAGGCGGTCTTCGTGTGCACCGCCGATGTCGAGGACGCGGTCCGGCACGTCATCCTGGGCCTCGACTAGAACCCTCCGACGGGTACCGGGGACACCCGGCCCGATCGGCGCCGTCCCGACCCGGAGTCCACCCGCGACTCCGGGTCGTTTCCCGGCACCGGCGCACAACGCCTTCTCCCCCGTCGGGCTCGCCTCCCGGCCGGGCCGCCGGGCATCCTCGCGGCTCCCTGGGCGAGTCCCCGGTGCACGACACGACGCGCGGCCCACCGGGTGGTGGTCCGCGCGTCAGGTTCCCGCTGGTCGATTCGGTTGCGGCCGGATGTCAGGCCGGGTCCGGCACCGGGTCGGGGTCCGGCTGCGCGCGCCGGGTGGTCCGCCGCACCGCCCAGCCGGTGATCGCCAGGCCCAGCAGCCACGGCGGGTAGCCGAGCGCGAGCCGGGCCACGCCGAGGTACGTGGCGTTGCCGTCGAGGTAGATCAGGTACTGCACGAGGCCCTTGAACAGGAAGATGCCGGCCCAGAAGCAGGTGAGCCAGCGGAAGGTGCGCGTCAGCTCGGGGCGGCCGATCCAGTCCTGCTTGCCGCCGTTGGCGACGACCGACCACAGGTACCCGATGATGGGCTTGTTCACCAGCACCGAGCCGAGCAGGGCCGCCGCGTAGACGCCGTTGGTGATGATGCCGGGGAGGTAGAAGTTCTTCGCGTCCCCGGTGCGGTAGGCGAGGAACGCGCCGATCCCGATCCCGACCAGGCCGTTGACGGCGTGCCGGACGGTCTCCTTGCGGTACAACCGGTAGCCGGCGATCAGGAGCGCGCTGGCCACGGCCGAGCCGATCGCCCAGTTCAGCGCGTGCGGGGTCTTGAAGTAGCCGAACAGCACGTTGCCGAGGACGAACACCACGACCGGGATGCCGGACTCGATGAGACCACGGACGCCGCCGAGCTGGCCGGCGAGCTGCTCGGAGAAGGGCGGGAGCTCCTTCTCGGCGGCTTCCTTCTCAGACGTATCGGTCATTACATCTCAATCTCATAGAACGGGTTGTAAATGACTTTACGTCCGTCCCGGACGGCGATCCGCCCCCGGGCCTCCAGCTGCCGGCCCGGCTCGATGCCGACGATGTGCCGCCGGCCCAGCCAGACGAGCGTGACCACGTCGGTGCCGTCGTAGAGGTCGGCCTCCAGGGTCGGCAGGTTCGTCCGGGGGGTGTAGACCACGGTCTTGAGCCGGCCGGTGACCGTCACGAGCTGGCCGCGCCGGCAGTCGCCCACGTGGTGGGCGCCCGACTCGGCCGACTCGCGCTGCAACTCCTCGGCGTCGAGCTCTGCCTCGCTCGCCGTCAACCGGCGGAGGAACCGCCGGAATCCAGACTCCTGAGCACTGGTCGCCATGACCTACGTAACACCTCCCGGAGCCCCAAGGGTACCCGGAGTCACGCGTTCCGCGGGTTCGGCGAAGGCCGGCGTTCGGTGCCCCCGGTGGCCGGGGCCTCCTGCTGGGCGGCCTGCTGCTGGGCCGCCTGCTCGGCGAACTCCTTCGGCAGCCGCAGCGGCAGCGGCTCGCGGACCGGCCGGGCCTCGCGGTCGCGGACCACGACCAGGTGCCGCAGCGCCTCCACCAGCGGCTCGGCGGCCGCGTCGTCGGTCACCGCCTTGCCCTGGAACAGGCCGCGCAGGAACCACTTGGGCCCGTCCACGCCGATGAAGCGCAGCTCCGCCTCCCCCTCGGGGGTGGGCACCCGGGCGATCAGCTCCGTGCCGAACTCCCCGTCGACCTCCTCGGACTTGCCGCCGTCGCCGACGACCGACTCCGCGATGTCCGCGCGGACGTCGTCCCAGATCGACTCGGTCCGCGGGGCCGCGAACACGCCGAGCTGCAGGGCGCTGTCCGGGCTCGCGATGATCACCGCGGCGATGGAACCGTCGTCGTTGGCCTGCATCCGCAGTTCGAGGTCGGGCAGGGCCGGCAGCAGGAGACTGCCCAGGTCGAGACGCTGGATGCCGTCATCGGTCGGGGCGTGCGCCGCGTCGTACGGGCCGGTGCCGGGGGTCACGGCCTCCACCGCCGCCGACTCCGCCACCGCGTCCTTGTCGCGCCGTCCGAACATGATCGATGCTCCCGTCCTGTGGTCGTTACCGGCCTCTACTCTGCCAGAGCCGCGTGCCCGCCGGTGGACCCGTGCCCACCCGCGCCCCGGGCGGTGTCGTCGAGGTCGGTCACGACCACGAAGCTGACCCGCTCGACCCGCTGGACCAGCAGCTGGGCGATCCGGTCGCCCCGCTCGATCTTCGCCGGTTCCTGACCGTGGTTGATCAGGCAGACCTTGATCTCGCCCCGGTACCCCGCGTCGACGGTGCCCGGCGCGTTGGCCACGGTGACCCCCAGCCGGGCGGCGAGCCCGGACCTCGGGTGCACCAGGCCGACGTACCCGTCGGGCAGTGCGATCGCGATCCCGGTGGGGATCACGGCCCGGCCGCCCGGGGGCAGCTCCACGGACTCGGCGGCCAGCAGATCGGCGCCCGCGTCGCCCGGGTGGGCGTAGGCGGGCACGGGCAGGTCGGCGTCGAGCTGCCTCAACCGGACTTCCATGGTCACGAAAAACCCTCGTCTCGTCACGCAGTACTCTCGCAGGGTGGCGTCAAGATCCCCCTACGTTGAACGGCTCTTCCTACCCTGGTGGTTATGGGTCGCGGCCCTCGGGCTCGCGACGATTCTCGCGGCGGAGCTGCACATGGGCGCCCCCGGCCTGCGCGAGTGGCTGCCGTACGCGGTCGTCCTGCCCCTCACCGTCCTCGGCGCGGCCTGGCTGGGCCGACTGAAGGTGTCGGTGGCCGAGGGCGAACTGCGGGTCGACGACGCCCGGCTGCCGGTGAAGTACATCGGGGACGTCACCGCGCTCGACGCGGCCGCCCGGCGCGACGTCCTCGGCGTGCACGCGCACCCGCTCGCGTTCGTCGTGCAGCGGCCCTGGATCGGCGGCGCGGTCATGGTCACCCTGGTCGACCCGGCCGACCCCACGCCGTACTGGGTGGTCAGCACCCGCCGGCCCGAGGCCCTGGCCGCGGCCATCACGGCCGCCCGCTAGCGGGCCCCACGCGCCACGACCTAGCCCTCGATCGCCCGGCGGCCCAGGTCCTTGCGGATCGCGTCGCCCAACTGGCGGGTGGCCCTGCGGTTGAGGTAGCCGGCGACGGCCGCCCCGGACAGGAACGGGCCCAGCGTCGTCAGGTTGCGGCCGAACCGCTTGGCGATCCGGTCCCGGAGCTCCTTGCGGGCCCCCGTGCCGAGCACCGCCGCCATTCCCCGGACCCCGGCCAGCGGGTTCACGCCGCGCCGGCCGGCCCAGGAGGCGAGCATCGCGGTCGCGCGCTGGGTGCCCGTACCCGGAATGGGCTGGTTGTAGACCTCGTGCAGCTCGCCGATGAGCTTGAGCTCGACGGCGACCACCGCCAGCGTCTCGGCCGTGAGCAGCACCGGCGCCGTGAGCAGGGTCGGCGGGGCCGCCCACTCGACGGTGGCGATCCCGCCGCCGGCCGCGCCGATCCCGGCCGTGGTGCGCGCGGCGTTGCGGATCAACCGCTCGGCCAGCGCGTCCCCGGTCAGGCCGGGGTGGTGGCGACGCAGGGTCGCCAGATCGCGCACCGTGATGTACGGCGCGATGTCGGTCGCCGTGCTGGTCAACCAGTTGACGGCCTCCTTGGGCCGCCAGACGGTCTTCCACGTCTTCGCTGTCTGGCCGGCGAGCCGGCGCAGCAGGCGGCGGCGCTCCTCGGGGGCGAGATCGTCCCCGGTGAGTTCCGCCACGGTGTCCGCGACCGTCCCGGACCGGTCCAGCTCAGGCTGGACCGGATCAGGGGTGTCGCCCGAGGAAACCCCGGGCTCCTCGGGCGTCATGTCAGGCCGCGCACTCCCGGCAGACGAGCTCGCCGTTCTTCTCGTAGGCCAGCTGGCTGCGGTGATGCACCAGGAAGCACTTCGAGCAACGGAACTCGTCGGCCTGCATCGGCAGGACCTTCACCGTGAGTTCTTCGTCGGCGAGGTCTGCCCCCGGCAACTCGAAGCTCTCGGCGACCTCGGCTTCGTCAACATCAACGGCACCCGACTGTGCGTCGGTCCGCCGTGACTTGAGCTCCTCGAGGCTGTCGGCCCCGTCGGCGTCGACCTCGTCCCGACGCGGGGCGTCGTAGTCGGTGGCCATCGGTGTCACACTCCCGTATCTGTTCCGAGCCCGGAGTAGCAACCGGGCGTCGCCGTGTTCAATTCGCGTGCAGCCATCCGCGGCAGAATGTACCCGGACGAGCGCGGTACCTTACCTCTCCTCGCGGGTAGTTGTACGTCCAATACCCGTCAGATGTTCCCGATGTGATCGAGGCGACATCAAAGTAGGGGTCAAGATGGCCGTTACGGCGTCGGCGCGCCGAGGCGGTCACTTCTTTGGGGCGCGGCACGCGCTAACCTACCCGGCATGTTGAGCACGGGGAGCCGAGCATGAGTCTGTCCCGAGTACGCGCACTCGCCGTCCTTGGTGGGCTGCTCTTGGTCGCCGTCATCGTAGTCACCTGGGCACTGGTCCACGACAGGCAGGCCCGGTCCGGGCTGAGCAACACCGCCTGCCCGAAGGGCTACGTCGTGGTGGACCTCAGCCTGCCCGCCCCGGCGGACATCAAGGTCAACGTCTTCAACGGTACCGACCAGGTCGGGCTCGCCCAGGGCGTCTCCGACAGCCTGAAGCAGGCCAAGTTCCAGGTGCTCAGCATGAACAACGATCCGAAGCGCAAGACGGTCAAGGGCGTCGTCGAGCTGCGGTACGGGCCGAAGACGGTCGGCGCCGCCCAGGTGCTGCGCGCCCAGTTCCTGATCGACAACGACACGCCGGACGAGTTCGACCCGAACCGCACCGACGACGTGGTGGACGTGGTGCTCGGCCAGAGCTACAGGCAGCTGGCGAGCCCGACGGAGTACAAGCAGAAGATCGGGGCGCTCGGCAACCCGGAGCTGCCGGACAACACCTGCGCGGCGAACTGAGCCGGTCAGGGCCCGGCGTCGGCGTCGAGGTCCACCAGCAGCGCGTGCAGGGCGTCGTAGACCCCCCTGGGGGCCGCCAGGACCATGTCGGGGCCCGCTGGGGCACCCCGGAGCCCGGAGACCACCAGGCCCGCCTCCGCGCAGATCAGGCCGCCCGCCGCGTGGTCCCAGGGCGCCAGGCCCTTCTCGTAGTACGCGTCGATCCGGCCGTCCGCGACGAAGCACAGGTCCAGGGAGGCGGCCCCGTTGCGGCGCAGGTCGCGGACCCGGGGCAGCACCTCGGCGAGCACCTTCGCCTGGTGCGCCCGCCGGTCCGCCGCGTACCCGAACCCGGTCGCGACCAGCGTCTGACCAAGGTCGGTGACCTGCGAGCACCGGACCGGCTCCCAGTTGCGGAACGCGCCCTCGCCCTTCACGGCGGTCCACTCCTCGCCGGTGACCGGGTTGTGCACCACGCCGGCCACGACCACCCCGTCGACCTCGACGGCCAGCGAGACGGCATAGTGCGCCAACCCGTACAAATAATTGACGGTCCCGTCGATCGGGTCGAGGATCCACCGGGTCCCCGAGCCGCCGGTGCTCTCGCCGCCCTCCTCGCCCAGGACGGTGTCGTCGGGTCGGATGGCGGACAGTGCGTCGACGACGAGCCGCTCGGCGGCCTTGTCGGCGGCGGTGACGACATCCGTGTCGGTACTCTTGGTCGTCACCCGGCCGATGGCCTCGACGCGAGTGTTCCTCGCGAGTTCACCCGCCTGACGGGCCAGCGTAACGGCGAGTTCCAACAGCTCAGAGGGCTCGGTGGTGGTCATCTTCGGGTTCACGAAATGAACCTATCTTGCGTCGAGGGCCGAGGTGACGAGCCGTCCGTTCGATCCGGCGTTACAATTCACGCTGCCCGTGCCCACGTCACCACCGCCCGGGCCGACAAGACAACCGCTCCAACCGCCGCAGTCAGCCGTGAGGCTGTGCCTGCCGTGCCCGATCACCGCCACGGGAAGGTCATTCGTGACAGACGCCCGCCACACCGGCGCCGACGTTCAGACACTCACCGACTCGCTGATCGCCCAGGCCAACAACGCCGGCGGTCAACTGGGTGCCACCGAGCTCGCCCGTGAGGTCGAAGCAGCCGGCCTGACGCCGGCCCAGGCCAAGAAGATCCTGCGTGCCCTGGCCGAGGCCGGCGTCACGTTCGCCGTCGACGGCTCCGGGTCCACCCGGCGCAAGGTGGCCGCCGCCCGCAGCGGCAGCCCCGCGTCGAAGGCGACCACCGCCAAGGCCCCGGCCGTCAAGAAGGCCGCGCCGGTCAAGAAGACGGCGGAGCCGGTGGTCAGGAAGGTCGCCGCCAAGGCCGGCGACGTCGAGCCCGGGGACGACGGGGCCGCCGCCGTGGTCGCCTCGACCGCCCCGGCCGCCAAGAAGACCGCCGCGAAGAAGGCCGCCGCGCCGGCCCGCAAGACCGCCGCCACGAAGGCCACGGCCGCCAAGGCCGGTGCCAAGGACGGCGAGGCCGCCAAGGACGGCGACGAGGCCACCCCCGGCGACGACTTCGAGTGGGACGACGAGGAGTCCGAGGCGCTGAAGCAGGCCCGTAAGGACGCCGAGATGACCGCCTCGGCGGACTCGGTGCGGGCCTACCTCAAGCAGATCGGCAAGGTCCCCCTGCTGAACGCCGAGCAGGAGGTCGAGCTCGCCAAGCGCATCGAGGCCGGCCTCTACGCGGCGGAGCGTCTCCGCGCCGTCGAGGAGGACGGCGAGAAGATGGTGCCGCAGCTCCTGCGCGACCTCAAGTGGGTCAACCGGGACGGCGAGAAGGCCAAGAACCACCTGCTCGAGGCCAACCTCCGACTGGTCGTGTCGCTCGCCAAGCGGTACACGGGCCGGGGCATGGCGTTCCTGGACCTGATCCAGGAGGGCAACCTGGGCCTGATCCGCGCGGTCGAGAAGTTCGACTACACCAAGGGCTACAAGTTCTCCACGTACGCGACGTGGTGGATCCGCCAGGCGATCACCCGGGCCATGGCCGACCAGGCCCGGACCATCCGGATCCCGGTGCACATGGTCGAGGTGATCAACAAGCTCGGCCGGATCCAGCGCGAGCTGCTCCAGGACCTCGGGCGCGAGCCCACCCCGGAGGAGCTGGCCAAGGAGATGGACATCTCCCCGGAGAAGGTCCTCGAGATCCAGCAGTACGCGCGGGAGCCGATCTCCCTCGACCAGACCATCGGCGACGAGGGCGACAGCCAGCTCGGTGACTTCATCGAGGACTCCGAGGCGGTCGTCGCGGTCGACGCGGTGAGCTTCTCGCTGCTGCAGGACCAGCTCCAGTCGGTCCTCCAGACGCTGTCCGAGCGGGAGGCCGGCGTGGTCCGGCTGCGGTTCGGCCTGACCGACGGCCAGCCGCGCACCCTGGACGAGATCGGCCAGGTGTACGGGGTGACCCGGGAACGAATCCGACAGATCGAGTCCAAGACGATGTCCAAGTTGCGGCATCCGTCCCGTTCGCAGGTCCTTCGGGACTATCTCGACTAAGTAACGATCGGCCCCTGTCGCAATCCGGCAGGGGCCGTTGTTTCTAAACGTCTTTGTGACAAAGATCGCCACCGGCCGGCTCGGGAAGGCATTCGGGTGGCCGGGTGTTGGACGATGAGTGCGCAACAAAGACTTGCCTCCGCAGCCGCGGGGGTGTTCCCTGGACGCACCGGTGAAGCAGAGGAGGATGAGGCATGACCCCGACCCTCACGCCGCCAACTGAGTTGGCGACAGAGACCGCCGCCAACGAGCGCTGCGATCGTTGCAGCGCCGCGGCGAAGCTCAAGGTCGTGCTTGCGGGTGGCGGTGACCTGATGTTCTGCGGTCACCACGCCAACAAGTACGCCGAGGATCTGGTGAAGATCGCCGTCGACTTCGCGGCAGAGCCCGACTTCACCTGGCGAGGCAGCGTTCTGATGAAGTAAGGCCCCTGTACGTAGCGAGAGGCCCCCGCGGCGGTGTGTGCGGGGGCCTCTTCACGTGTCCGATGTCCGACTGACTGTCAGGACCTGGTCGCGCGGGGTGAACCCCACAGATCATCAGGGGGTTACGCCGCGCGCCCGACCCGTGGGCATCAGCACCGACCCGGCCCCCGGTTGCGCCGCGCCTCCGGCCGCCCCCGACAAGCCGACGCCGTCCTCAGCCTCCGGCGGCCGGGATCGCCCTCAGCCCCCGGGAGCCGGGATCGCCCTCAGCCCCCGGGAGCCGGGGCACAGTCCCCGGCCTCCGGAGCCGGCATCGCCCTGCCTTCGCGAGCCCGCGCCTCCGGCCGCCACGGCGCACCCCGACAGGCCTGCCCCACCTGCTCCCGCGACGGGCCAGCCACCCGCGACCTCGGTCGACAGCTCACAGCGCGCTCGTGCGTCCTAGGAGACTGGGTAGACGACCGCCGAGCGATACATCCGCCCGGAGTTGGCTGCAGGCCGCCACCAGAGGGACGCGGTCCGGCTCCCCGACGAGTCCGCGCCTGCGGCCGTTCCCGACAAGGTGGCGCGCCGCGCTCGCCGACGGATCCGCGCCTCCGGCCGCCCGCCCTCAGCCCAGACTGGTCACACGCCCGCGCCACGTCACGCCAGCCACCCGGATACGTGGGCCGCGCCGCACCCTGTGGGTCCGCGCCTCCGGCCGCCCGCAGAGACGGCGAAGCCCGAGCCCAAGCCACGCCGCGCCACGCCACGACGACAGCCACCCGGACACGTGGGCCGCCGAGCACCCTGTGGATCCGCGCCTCCGACCGCCCGCAGAGACGGCAAAGCCCGAGCCCAAGCCACGCCACGACAGCCCCCAGACACGTGGGCCGCCGTGCACCCCGTGGATCCGCGCCTCCGGCCGCCCTCAGAAACGGCGAAGCCCGCGCCCCGTGCGAGCCCGCGCCATGCCACGCCACGACGGCGGCCCCCGGACACGTGGGCCGCCGTGCACCCTGTGAGTCCGCGCCTCCGGCCGCCCCGGCAGCCACGCACCCGGCGCGCACCAGGCCGGCCCGCCGCCACCCCGCGCCACGCGGACGTGCCCTCAGATCAGGCCGACCCGGCTCCCCCAGTACCCAGAAAAAGGGTTCTACCAGCTCTGGAGGGTCGCGATCCGTTCCTCGAGCTGTTCGATCGTGGCCTGCGCGCTCGGCGGCCCCCCGCACAACCGCCGCAACTCCGCGTGGATCTTGCCGTGCGGAAGGTTGGTCCGGTGGTGGTGCGCGCCCACGAGGTCGTTGAGCTGCCGGCGGAGCAGGATGCGCCGCTCCGCCGGGGTGCGGGGCGCTGAGGGCGCACGGGCCACCACGGGGGCCTCCACGGGCGCGCTGCGCTTGGCGGCCTTCACCTGGTCGGACTGCCGCTTGGCCAGCAGGAGCGACACCTGGTCGGAGGTCAGCAGCCCGGGCAGGCCGAGGTACTCCTCCTCCTCCTGCGAGCCGGACTGGGTCGGCGTGCCCCAGGAGGCGCCGTCGAAGATCACCTGGTCGAGCTCGGCGGTGGCCGACAGGGCCGTGAACGTGCTCTCCAGCTCGCCGCTGGCCTTGTCGGCGCGCTGGGCCCGCTCCAGCTCCAGGTCCTCCTCCTGCTTCTTCTTCACGTCGCCGAGCACGTGGTCGCGCTGGACCTCCATGTCACTGGCGAGTTCGAGCAGGTTGGGCACGCTGGGCAGGAACACGCTGGCCGTCTCGCCGGGGCGGCGGGCCCGGACGAACCGGCCGATGGCCTGGGCGAAGTACAGGGGGGTGGAGGCGCTGGTGGCGTACACGCCGACGGCCAGGCGCGGGATGTCCACGCCCTCCGACACCATCCGGACCGCGACCATCCACCGCGACGTGCCCTCGGCGAACTCTCCGATCCGCTTCGACGCGCCGTCCTCGTCGGACAGCACGATCGTGGCCTTCTCGCCGGTGATCTGGTGCAGCAGCTTCGCGTACGACCGGGCGGCGTTCTGGTCGCTCGCGATCACCAGGCCGCCCGCGTCGGGCATGCCCCCGCCGCGCACGATCTGCAGCCGGGCGTCGGCGGCGCGCAGCACCTGGGGCATCCAGTCGCCCTGCGGGTCCAGGGCCGTGCGCCACGCCTGGGCGATCAGGTCCTGGGTGAGCGGCTCGCCGAGCCGGGCGGACAGTTCCTCGCCGGCCGAGGTGCGCCAGCGGGTCTCGCCGGAGTACGCCAGGAAGATGACGGGGCGCACGACGTTGTCGCTCAGCGCGTCGGCGTACCCGTAGGTGGTGTCCGAGCGGGACTTGGAGACCCCGCCGCCGAGCTGCTCGTACTGCACGAACGGGATCGGGTTCTCGTCCGAGCGGAACGGCGTGCCCGTGAGCATCAGCCGCCGGGTGGCCGGCTCGAACGCGAGGCGCACCCCGTCGCCCCAGGTCCGCGAGTCGCCCGCGTGGTGGATCTCGTCGAGGATCACCAGGGTCGTCTTCGTCATCGTGCGCCGCCGGTGCACGTCGGGGGCCATGCCCACCTGCGCGTACGTCAGCACGACGCCGTGGAAGTCGCTCGTGGAGTGGATGTCGGAGTTGCGGAAGCTCGCGTCCAGGGCGATCCCGCACCGGGCGGCGGCCCGCTCCCACTGCACCTTCAGGTGCTCCGTCGGCGTGACCACCGTGACCGCCTGCACCGTGCCGTCGAGCAGCAGCTCGGCCGCGATCCGCAGCGCGAACGTGGTCTTGCCGGCACCGGGCGTGGCGACGGTGAGGAAGTTCTCGCTGCGCCGCCGCAGGTACGTGACGAGCGCCCGGCGCTGCCAGTCCCGCAGCGGGGACAGCGCTTCGATATCGGGGCGCGGCGCGGCCACGTGGTGCCTCCTCACATGACGAGACCTCCGCGGCAGACCCGCGAAGGCTCGGAGCTGAGTTTAGTCGGTACGACCGCCGGGGGCCGAATTCCCACGACGCTTGCGCAGCGGCCGGTACTCCCGTTCCTGGGCCACCGGCACCTGCCACGAGGACTTCACGAACACCAGCCGCAGGCCGAAGACCAGCACCGCCGCCCCGATCGTGACGGCCGCCGAGTCCCAGTCCAGGCGCGAGGCCACCGTGATGACGATCGCACCGGCGAGGGAGGCCAGCGCGTACACCTCCTTGCGGAGCACGGTCGGGATCTCGCCCGTGAACACGTCCCGGACGATGCCGCCGCCGATCCCGGTGATCATGCCGATCAGGCACGCGCCGGCCGGCGGCACCCCCGCGCTCAGCGCCTTGAGGGTGCCCGTCACCGTGAACAGCCCCAGGCCGGCGGCGTCGAGGACCAGCACCGTGCGGCGCAGGCGGTTGAGCTGCGGGTGCAGCCAGAAGACGGCGACCGAGGCGGCGACGGCGACGGCCGCGTACCGCCAGTCGGCGAAGGCCAGCGGGGGCGCGGCGTTGATCACCAGGTCGCGGAAGATCCCGCCGCCGAGCGAGGAGACGAGGCCGAGGAAGCCGACGCCGAACAGGTCGAGGCGCTTGGCGACCCCGGCGGAACCGCCCGAGGCCGCGAAGACGGCGACCCCGACCAGGTCCAGGACGACGAGCAGCAGCGACTCCACCGCCGCAGGATATCGGGACGGCGGGGCCGCAACCGTGTGATCCGCACGGCCCGGGGAGTGGTGTCGCTCCGTGCACCTCGACGGGTACGCGGAGTGCCGTCAGGGTCCACGTTCGGCGAGGTCACCCGAATACCGGCCGGTCCCGGGGTGGCCGCCACGGCGCGGGGCCGCCCGGCCCGGGACCGCCGCTAGTCGGAGAACGAGTCGTAGATCTCCTTGCAGGCCGGACACACCGGCGCCCCGGGCTTCGGCACCTTCGTGACGGGGAACACCTCGCCACACAGCGCCTGCACGAGGGTGCCGAGGATGGCGCTCTCGGTCATCTTCGTTTTGTCGACGTAGTGGAACATCTCGGGACCCGTGTCGGCGTCCTTGAGTTCCGGCTTCTCGAGTACTTCGGTGCTCACGCTCCCAGTGTGCCATCCCCGCCGGGGCGGGCAACCCCGCCGGGGGCCGCGACGCCGCCCTGGGACGCCCCTGTCCGGTTCGGCGCTTCACAGGTGCAGGAGTGCGTCCTCCGTTGGCCAGAAGCGGCCGGGACGGGTTCGGTGAAGTCCACGGTCAGCGGGAGCACCAGTCCGCCGGTTCGGTGGGCTCCAGGGTGGCGGGGTCGAACGTCGCCGCCTTGCCCATCCCGTCCCCGGTGACCGTGACGTTGTCGACGAAGCGCACCTCGGAACCGCGCGGTACGCAGCTCAGCGGCGCGGTCGCCTCCCGGCTCAGCAGCCCGTCGCGGCTCCGGATCACCAGGTCGCCGTTGCGGCCCTCCGGGTCCAGCCAGAGGACCACCTCGAACCGGCCGTCCGGGGACACCGCGACCGTGGCCGGGCCGGGGGTCCGGAGCGCGCACACGAGGAGGAGCAGCAGCCCGCCGGACACGCCCAGGACCGCCCGGAGCGCGTTGATGCCCTCCTGGTCGCCGTCGCGGCGCAGGTAGTAGACGAAGCCTAGGGCCGGGAGCAGGAAGAACATCAGTTCGCAGGGCCTGCTGAGGTACGCGTGCACCGCCACCAGGTGGGCCGGGTTCCACATCCCGAAGGCGACGAGGAGTACCGCGAACGCGCACACCGCGAGGACGATCCGGGACAGCCGTTGCCGGCGGGCGGCGGTGGGCGACTCGTACGGATCGCCGGGCACGGGCGCGGTGAAGTCGAGGGGCGTGTCGGGCATCCGTACAGGATGAGGCTGGCCCCCGACTCCCACAAGGCCCGAAACGGCGCCGGCCCCCGCACCGGCACGCGGCGCGGGGGCGGTCCGGGCCGCTCAGGCGGCGAGCAGCGCGTCGAGCTTGGTGAACGAGCTGGTCCAGCCCTCGCGGGCCATGCCCTCGACCTCGGCCGTGTACGGCCCCTGGCGCAGCACGAGCCGGGTCTTGCCGCCCTCGTCGTGGAACTCCAGCCGCAGCGAGAACTTCGTGCCCGCCGGCAGGCCGGGGATGTTGTCGGCGGTCTCCTCGCCGACGAGCAGCTCGTTCTCCACGACCTCGGTGAAGGTGCCGCTGACCGGGGAGTTCATCGTGGCGTCGTCGTCGTTGACCATCGTGAACCGCTGGTGGCCGCCGACCTTGACGTCCATGTCCACGGAGTCGCGGGGCACGGACCAGCCCACCGGGCCGAACCAGGCGGCGACCTGGTCGGGGTCAGTGAAGGCCCGGTAGACGAGCTCGCGCGGGGCGTCGAAGAGGCGGGTGATGACGAGCTCGTGGGTCGCGGTGTCAGTCATTGTTCCTGTCCTTCTGGTCGGATTCGCGTTGTGCCTGCTGGATGCGGCGGAGGTGCGCGTCGAGGCGGTCGAAGCTGGTGTCCCAGAACTGGCGGTAGTGCTCCATCCAGGCCGTGGCCTCCCGGAGCGGCCCGGCCTCCAGGCTGCTGGAGACCCACTGGGCCGAGCGGCTCCGGGTGATCAGGCCGGCGTGCTCCAGCACCTTGAGGTGCCGGGAGATCGCCGGGAGGCTGATCGGGAACGGCTCGGCCAGCTCCAGGACGGTCGCGTCGCCCTCCGCCAACCGGGCGAGGATCGCCCGGCGGGTCGGGTCCGCCAACGCCGCGAAGATGGTGCTGAGCCGGTCGGTCGCCATCGCATTTAACCTCGCCGTTAATTAACTGATGTGTTAAACGTAGAGCCCGGAAGGGCCGTCGTCAAGGGGAACGCGGAAATTTCAGCGGCAGGGCGGGGCGGTTCGGCCACCGGGTCTGCGCCCGGGTCGGCCGGGGCGGGTTCCGCGAGGTCCACGACGTGATCATGGACACCGAGCTACGGGAGTCAGGGCGCGGTGCCGGCCGGCGGGATTAGGCTCACGGCGTGAACGGCTTCGAGATTCGGTACGGACCAGAGGTGGACGCCGCGCGGCGCTCCGGGGCGCCCATCGTGGCACTGGAGAGCACCATCATCTCCCACGGCCTCCCCCGGCCCGACAACCTGCGGATCGCCCGCGAGATCGAGGCCACGGTGCGCGCCCAGGGCGCCGTGCCGGCCACGATCGGCATGGTCGACGGCGAGCTGATCGTCGGGCTGGACGACGCGCAGCTGACCCGCCTGGCGACCAGCGACGACGTGGTGAAGTTGTCGGTGCGGGACCTGGCGGTGGCCGCCGCGACCGGGGCGAACGGCGCGACGACCGTGGCGAGTACCAGCGCCGTGGCCGCCGCCGCCGGGATCGAGGTGTTCGCGACGGGCGGGCTCGGTGGCGTACACCGGCTGGCCAGCGAGAGCTTCGACGAGTCCGCGGACCTGGTCACGCTCGCGCGTACCCCCATCTGTGTGGTGTCGGCCGGGGTCAAGTCGATCCTGGACGTGGGCGCGACGCTGGAGCGGCTCGAGACCCTCGGGGTCGGGGTCCTGGGCTACCGGACGAAGAAGTTCCCCGGCTTCTACCTGTCCGACTCGGGCTTCCCGCTCGACTGGTCCGTGGACAGCCCCGAGCAGGCGGCCCGCGCGATCCACGCCCGCAAGGGGCACGGGGCCAGCCAGAGCGCGCTCGTCGTGGCCAACCCGCTGCCGGTGTCCGAGCAGCTCGACCCGGCGCTGCACGACCAGGTGCTCACCGAGGCCCTGCACGAGATGCGGCTGCACGGGGTCACCGGCAAGGGCGTGACCCCGTTCCTGCTGGCGTACTTCCACGAGCACACCCTCGGCGCCAGCCTGGACGTCAACATCCGGATCATCCTGCGGAACTCCGAACTCGCCGCGCAGATCGCCGTCGCGGCCGGCAGATGACCGTCGTGGTCGTCGGTGACCTGGTCACCGACGTGCTGGCCTCCCTCGGTGGTCCGCTGACCACCGGTTCGGACACCGCCGCCGCGATCCGGGAGACCGGCGGCGGCTCGGCGGCCAACACCGCCTGCTGGCTGGGCGCGCTCACCGACACCACCCTGGTGGCGGTCGTCGGCGACGACGCGGCCGGCCGGGCCCGGGTCTCCGAACTGACCTGCGGGAACGCCGTACGGTTCGCGTCCGCCGCGCCGACCGGGACCGTCATCGTGCTGTCCACACCGGACGAGCGGAGCATGGTCACCGACCGGGGCGCCAACGCGCTGCTCACCGCCGCCGACATCGACGCCGCGCTGCCCGGCGCCCGGCACCTGCACCTGTCCGGCTACGTCCTGTTCGACCCGAGGACCGCCGCCGCCGGCCGGCACGCGCTGGCCCGGGCCCGCGAACTCGGCGCGACGACCAGTGTCGACGCCGGGTCGGCGGGGCCGCTGCGGCTCCTGGGACCCGACAGGTTCCTCGACTGGGTACGCGGCACCGACGTGCTGTTGGCCAACCTCGACGAGGCGTACACGCTGGTGGGGACCACTCCCGGGCCGGCGTCCGAGGTGCAGCCCCGGGAGCTGGCGGAGTTCGCCGCGCGCCCCGGACCCGACGAGCTGGCCCAGCGGCTGGCCGGGTACGCGACGCACGCCGTGGTCAAGCTCGGCGCGGACGGGGCGGTCTGGGCCGGGCCCGGAGTGGTCCGGGTGCCCGGGGAGCCGGTGACGGCGGTGGACCCGACGGGGGCCGGGGACGCGTTCGCGGCCGGGTTGCTGGCGGCGTGGCTGGCCGGGGGGACGCCGGTGGAGGCGTTGGCGGCGGGGGCCGCGTTGGGGGCGCGGGCCGTGACCGTGGTGGGGGCCCGGCCGCGCGCCTGAGTGCCTCGTCGCGGGCCGGGCGGCGCGGCCGTCAGGGGGCGATCGCGTAGGCCTCGATCTCCAGGAGCAGGTCGGGGCGGGCCAGGGCGACCACCTGGACCAGGGAGCACGCCGGCCGGGGGTCGGTCAGGTACTCCTCGCGCACGACGCGCACGGCGGGCAGTACCGCCGGATCGGTCAGGAAGATCGTCAACTTCAGCACGTCGGCGAATCCGACCCCGGCCGCCTCCAGGCACCGGCGGAGGTTCTCGAACACCTGGCGGGTCTGCGCCTCGGGGTCGCTCCCGCCGACGAGCGCGCCGTCCTCGTCGAGCGCGATCTGGCCGGAGACCGCGATGAAGCGCCCGGTGCCCCAGACGACGTGGCTGTAGCCGTTGCCGGGGGCGATGCCGTCCGGCGAGACGTGGGTGAGGGTCATGGAGACCATGATCGCCGACCGCGCGCGGAACGCCCACCGGGGCTGGGGGTGGTGCCCGGCTGGGCGGGCTACCCGTTGTGGTCGACGATCCGGCCGCCCTCGGGGACGGCGGTGACCTCGGTGGTCGACGTCGGCGCGACCGCCTGGTGCGCGGCGTGCCGGGCCTCGATCTTGCCGCGCAGGGTGTGTTCCTTCTTCGGCGGCCGGTCGTTGGCGATCAGGACGGCCATCCAGGGCAGCAGGACCATGCCCGCGAGGCACAGCGGCAGCCACAGCCAGAGCAGCGGGGCCTCGTTCATCACCAGGACGGTCGCCACCACCAGGCAGACGACCCGCAGGCCCATCATCGACGCGTACCGGATCTGCCGGCTGCGCAACTGGTCGGCCTGGCTCCGCTCGGCGTCGGTGATGAGGACCGCTCGGCTTTTCACCCCTTCAGCCTAGTCCTGCCGGACCGCTCCGCCCCCGGGTGGCGGCGCGTTCTCCGCAGCTGGCACATCCGTCGCGTCGCGGTCGCGGACCAGGTCCGTCGCGGGCGGCCGGGCCTAGGCATGGGCCGGGCCGAGACATGGCCAGCGCGCGACTACTACGTTCGCAGTACCCATTTCACTATGTTTATAGTGTTCTCATGGCGACGACGAGGGACCGGGCGCTCGACGCCGCGATCGAACTGCTCGGCACCGGCGGGCTGCGCGCGCTCACCCACGCCCGGGTCGACGAGCGGGCCGGCCTCCCGAAGGGTTCGACCTCGAACTACTTCCGCACCCGGGCGACCCTGCTCGCCGGAACGGTCGACCGGATCCTCGAACGCGAACTCGCCGAGATCGGCGAACCCTCCTCCCCCACCACCGCCGCCGAACTCGTGGACGCGCTGTGCGGCTTCGTCGTGTACGGGACCTCCGTGAACCGCACCCTGACCACCGCCCGGATGGTGTTGTTCATGGAGGGCAGCCACAACACGGAGATCCGCGAGGCCGTGTCCCGGGGGCGGGCCGTCATGGAGTCGTGGGCCGTCGCCGTCCTGACCGGGCTCGGCGCGCCCGATCCGACCACCGCCGCCACCGCCCTGGCGGCCGTGAGCGAGGGCCTGGTCCTGCACCGGATCGCCCGGCACGACGAGACGGACCCGCGCCCGGCGGTCGAACTCATGGTCAGGGCCGCGCTCGCCGGGCCCTGAGCGCCCGACCACCCCCAGCGCGACGGAGCGGGGCCGGCCAGCACCGCCCGGCCCGACGACACGGGGCCCCGGCCGCCGCGGTCTTGGCGACATCGCCGGCCCCCGCGCGCGGCCATGCGGGAGGATGACCGTGTGCAGATCACTCCGCTCCTGGACCCCGCCGGCATCGACCGGCTCCGCGAGGCGCTCGTCGCCGCCGACTACACCCGGTCCGGCGTCGAGGCCCGGCTCGGTCCGGCGGCGGAGGACGCGCTCGCCCGCAACGACTTCCGGCCCGCGTTGCGGCTGCTCGGCGACTCGCCCCTGGACACCCTGATCCGGCTGTACGTGTGCGGCCAGACCGTCCCGCACGACGTGGTGGCCGCCGTGCTGCCCGTCGAGGACTGCGTCGACGGGGAGCTGCTCGAACCGGTCCCCGGCGGGCTGCGCGCGGGCGTGGACCTGCACCCGTACGAGGGGTGGTGGCTGGTCGCCGACGCGCCCGAACTGCTCCGGCCCGGCGCTCCCCTGCGGGCCGACCACGTGCTCGGCATCGGCGGGGCGTCCAACACCCTCGCGCTCGCCACGCTGCGGGCGCCGGTGGAGACGGCGCTGGACCTCGGTACCGGCTGCGGGGTCCAGGCCCTGCATCTGTCCCGGCACGCGAAGAGGGTGACCGGGACCGACCTGTCCGAGCGGGCCCTGCGGTTCGCGGCGACGACGGCCGCGCTCAACGGGCTGGACTGGGAACTGCTGCACGGCGACATGACCAAGCCGGTGTCCGGGCGGCGGTTCGACCTCGTGGTCAGCAACCCGCCGTTCGTGATCGGCCCCGGCCAGGGCTCGCACATCTACCGCGACTCCGGCCGGGCCGCCGACGGGATCTGCGCCGAACTCGCCGGCCGCGCCGAGGAGCTGCTCACCGAGGGCGGCCACCTGCAGTTCCTCGCGAACTGGGCGCACGTCGAGGGCGAGCCCTGGCAGGACCGGGTCGGCTCCTGGCTCGCGGGCACCCAGGTGGACGGTTGGGTCATCCAGCGCGAGGTCCAGGACCCGGTGTCCTATGTGCAGCTGTGGCTGCGCGACTCCGGGGACCAGTTCGACGCGCGGCGGGCCGCCGCGTGGCTGGACTGGTTCGACGAGCAGCGGATCGAGGCCGTCGGCTTCGGCCTGGTCACCCTGCGCCGGCGCACCTCGGGCGGCTTCCCGAGGGTCCGGATGGAGGACGTGCACCAGCAGATCGAACAGCCGATGGGTACCCGGATCGGCGACTGGTTCACCCGGCAGGACTACCTGCGCGGCTCCGGGCCGGCCGAGCTGCTCGGCGGGCGGTTCGTGGCCGCCGACGGGCTGCGGCTGCACACCGGGTCCGAGCTGGGGCCGGAGGGCTGGGAGGGCGTGAGCCGCCGGCTGGAGCAGACCCGGGGCATGCACTGGACCGAGGAGGTCGACGAGGCCACGGCGGCGCTGATCGCCTCGTGCACCGGCGAGGTGACCCTGAACGACCAGCTGGCGCTGCTGGCCGTCGCGTACGGGCTGGACGAGGAGGCGCTCGCCGAGGTGGCGCTGCCGGTCGTGGCGCACCTGGTGGAACGCGGGTTCCTGGACCCGGTCCGGGACTGAGCCCGCGAACCCCGACAGACCTGTCGGACGGGTACGGCGGGGCCGGGCTCCCCGTACCCGTCCGGGCCGGGTCTCAGGGGTTGACGGTCAGGCCGTAGGAGATCGTGCGGGAGGTCTCCGTGAAGCCCGTGTGCAGGTAGAACCCGACCGCTCCGGTGCCGTTCTCGCTGTCCACGTCGAGGTTGACCTCCCCGACCCCGGCCGCCGCCCCCGCCCGGGTCGCGTTCTCCAGCAGGGCCGCCGCCACGCCCCGGCCGCGCCACGGGGCCCGGGTGCCGAGGATGCCGATGTGCACGGAACTCGGGCCGAACGCGATCGCGTACCCGACGACGGTGTCCCCGTCGAGCGCCAGGAACGACCAGTCGGCCACGAACGCCGGGTGCTCGACCCGCTCCGCGAGCCACTTCCCCATCGGCGACGGCGAGAAGCCGTAGTGCCCCACGAACGCGTCGTGGTGCGCCTCCCACAGCGAGGGCCCGTACTCCGGCCGGAACGTGTCGATCCGCAGCCCCTCGACCGTGGTCGGCCCCAGGGACAGGGACGTGGGTCGTTCCAGCTCCAGGTAGTACCGCTGCGGGGCCAGCCCGAACCGGGACAGCAGCCGGATCGTCCCCGCGTCCGCCGCAGGCACCCGGGTGTCGGCCTTCGTGCCGGCCGGGACGCGCGCGAGCTGCCAGGCGAGCACCTGCCGGCCCAGACCCTCGCCGCGCCGCGCCGGGTGCACCCCGCCGCCGAGGTAGTGCCGCTCGCCCCGGGGCCACGCGTACCCCCAGGCCAGGACCTCGTGCCCCTCGACCGCGAGCAGGGTGTCCTCCGGGGTCAGCATGGTCCGCCACTCGTGCCGGACGCCCTCGGCGTCGACGGGCCATCCGGTGCCGGTGCCCTCGTAGATCGCGGTCCGGAGCCGGGCGACAGCCTCGGCGTCGGCGGTGGTGGCGGTGCGCCAGATGAGGTCGGTCATCCGCCGATCCTGACCCCGCGACGGGTGGCGCGTCCACCGGTTTCGGCCGACGGCGGCCCCGGGCCGTTCCGGCCACCGGGGCAGCGGAACCGGCGACCGGTCGATAGGCTGCCGCGACACACCATGAGGAGCACCGTGATGACGGAGCACGACGTCCCCGCCACCGGTTACACCGTGCCGGCCCCACCCGCGCCACCGCGGCCGCGACGGCCCCGCACCGTGACGGCCGCCGCCGTCCTGGCCTTCGCCAGCGCGGCCGCCTACGCCACCGACCAGGCGTTCCGCGCCCTGGGCCTGACCGGTGTCCGGTCGGCCAGCCCACCGATGAAGCTGATCGCCCTCCTCCTGGTCGCCGTGGTCGTGTTCATGGCGGTCCGGCACGGGACCCGCCTCCTCCGCGGCCACGACGTCGCCCGCCGCAGGCTCCGGGTCTTCGCCGTGGTACTCATCCTGCTCGGCATGTCCGCGATGTTCACCGCGGCGGCGAGTTCCACGATGCTGCCGATCGGCGCGCCCCCGGTGGTGCCCGCCCCCGTGCTGCTGACGCTGGGCTTCCTGCGGATCCTGCTGCCCGCCGCGCTCCTCTTCCTGGTCCTGCACCGCGCCACGCTCCGCTACTGCGAGGCGGCCCGGGACCGGGCCTGACTGCCCGGCGGCGGTGCTCAGCCCGACCAGCCCGCCAGCAGGGCCAGGGTCGGGACCGCCAGCAGGGCCGCCGCCCCCGCGTAGCACCCGAACCGCAGCACCGGGGACGGGGCCGGCGGATCGAGCAGGCGCTGGACCCGCACCAGGGTCGCCCGGCCCGTCGCCGCCAACGCCCCCTCGGGTGCCGCCGCCGTCCCCACCCGGGCCAGGGCCGTGGCCAGCGCCGCCCGGTCGCACACCGCGCACGCCCGGTCGTCGGCGAGCATCTCCACCAGGGTCGCGACGGCCGGCCGGGCGCGCCGGACACCGGGCAGGCCGGGCAGCGCCGTCCGCCACGCCGCGAACGGGAGCACGACCAGGTCGTGGCGCTCGGCGAGGTGGGCGCGTTCGTGGGCGACGACGGCGTCGAGTTCCTGCGGGTCGAGCAGGTCGAGCGCGCCCGAGCTGAGGACGACGCGGGAACCGGCCCCGGGCAGGCAGTACGCGACGGCGCGCGGGTGGGCCAGCACCCGGCCGCCGGCCTGGCCGGGCCACGGGTCGGCGACGAGGTCGAGGAGTTCGCGGTGCCGGCGGCGAACCCAGAGGGTGGCCAGGAACCGGTACACCAGGACGCCCGCGAGCCAGGTCAGCAGGCCGAGGGCGACGAGGAACAGCACCGTGTGGGCCGTCGGGAGCCGGCCGGTGCCCCGGGCCAGCGCCGCGAGCCCGTCGAACAGGCCGCCGCCGAGCGGGGCGAGCGCGACCGCGACCGCCGCGCCGATCAGCGCCAGGCCGGCGGCGAGCCCGATGGCCTGCCAGAGCACCAGGGCGGCGCGGGGCTCGCGGTAGGTCCACCGGGCCCGGGCGAGGAGGAGCGGCGCGGGCCAGAGCAGGACCAGGGCGAGAAGGGCCAGAGCGAGAGCCGTCATCGGGTACCGCCGCCCGCGCGCCCGCCCGCCGGGTCACCGGGCGACCGGTGCCGGGGGATCATGCCAGGGCCTGGCGGCGGCGCACCGCCTCGCGCAGCGCCAGCTCCAGCGCCTCGACGTCGGCGTCGTCCACCTGGTCGGCGAACCGGGCCAGGGCGGCACCCCGGTCGGCGGCCCCGTCGAGGGCCTCGCGCATCAGGGCGGCGATGTGGTCCTCGCGGCCGGCCACGGGCCGGTACCGGTGTGCCCGGCCGTCCCGGTCCCGCCCGACGAGCTGCTTGCGCTCCAGCCGGGACAGCACCGTGAGCACGGTGGTGGCGGCGAGCCCCCGGTCGGGGAGGGCGTCGAGGATGTCCCTGGCGGTGCACGGCGCACCGGCCGACCACAGCACCTCCATGACGGCGTGCTCCAGTTCACCGAGCCGAGCCATGCGGGGCATCCTTTCCGAAGACGTGGTGACGCTTTCCTCCCCGGCGTACCCGGAAAATGGGTTTGTCAGGGTTGTCCCCGGGCGATCCGGGAACCGGGCGTGCGCCGATTCTACAGTCGGTAGAAAAGATCCCCACTTCGTGCCACCTCCCCTTCGCCTTACCTCCGTTTAACGCTCGGCAGTCCACTCTTAGCCGCATACGTTGAAACGGACACGGGGAGACGAGCAAGGTGTTGGAGACGCAGGAGTCCGGTATCACGAGTGATCTGGTTCGGGCCTACCTGAACGGGATCGGCAAGATCCCACTGCTCACCGCCGAGGACGAGGTGACACTGGCCAAGAGCATCGAGGCCGGCCTGTTCGCCGACGAGAAGCTCAGTCAGGGTTCCGACGAGTTCGACCTGGTCGTCATCCGCAACGAGGGCCAGCGGGCGAAGAACCGGATGCTCGAGGCCAACCTGCGGCTGGTCGTGAGCATCGCCAAGCGGTACACCGGAAAGGGCCTGGCCCTGCTCGACCTGATCCAGGAGGGCAACATCGGCCTGATCCGGGCCGTGGAGAAGTTCGACTACGCCAAGGGCTACAAGTTCTCCACCTACGCCACCTGGTGGATCCGCCAGGCGCTCAGCCGCGCGCTGTCCGACCAGGGCCGCACCATCCGGATCCCGATGCACATGGTCGAGCAGCTGGCCAAGCTGACCCGCGCCCAGCGCGCGCTGACCATCGAGCTGGGCCGCGAGCCGAGCGTCGCCGAGATCGCCGCGCTGCTCGAGGTCGAGACGCACAACGTGCTGGAGCTGCTGTCCTACAACCGGGAGCCGATCAGCCTGGACACCCCGGTCGGCGAGGACGGCGACAGCTGCCTCGGTGACCTGCTCCAGGTCGCGGTGCCGACCACCGAGGTCGGCGAGGCGGCCGCCGCGCTGGAGCTGCGCAGCGAGATGGGCATGGTGCTGTCCACGTTGTCCACCCGGGAGCAGGCCGTGATCCGGCTGCGCTACGGCCTCGACGACGGCCGGCAGCGCACGCTGGAGGAGGTCGGCAAGGAGTTCGGGCTGTCCCGGGAGCGGATCCGGCAGATCGAGCAGGAGACGCTGAAGAAGCTCCGCCAGCCGGAGCGCTCCGACCGCCTCCTCAGTTACGCCTAGTGGGGACCCGCTGAGGCCACTTCGCCTTAGATCAAGAACAACGGCTCACGGGATCCGCTACGAACGCCCGAGAGGGCGCTGTCGCCCAACCGGCAGTGCCTCCTCGGGCGTTCGTCGCATATGGGCGGTCACATCCGGCGGGGGCCGGTGTCCGAGCGGGGTTCCGGGGTGCCGAGTTCGACGCTCGCGTGCAGGGCGACCACCCCGGACGCCCCGACGATCACCGGGTTGAGTTCCAGGCGGTGCAGGGCCGGGGTGGCGTCCGCGAGCTGGCCGACCCGGACCAGCAGGTCGGTGAGGGCACCGATGTCGACCACGGGGCCGCCGCCGTACCCGAACAGCAGGGGTGCGGCCAGGGGCGCGCGCAGGAGTTCGGCGGCGTCGACCCTGGTCAGCGGGGCGGCGCGCCAGGCCCGGTCGCCGAGGAGCTCGGTGTGCAGGCCGGCGAGTCCGAAGCCGACGATCGGGCCGAAGGACGGGTCCTCGACGACCTCGACGACGCACGCGATGCCGGGCAGCGCCATCGGCTGGACGAGGAGCGGCTCGGCGGGGCCGAACCGTTCGGCCAGTTCGGCGACGGCGCGGGACACCTCGGCCGGAGTGGCCAGGTTGAGCCGGACGGCCCCGAGGTCGAGGCGGTGCCGCAGTTCGGCCGACGCGATCTTGACCGCGACCGGGTAGCCCAGCTCCGCCGCCGCCGCGAGGGTGCCGGCGCCGCCCCGGGCCGTTCTCGCGGGCAGGACCCTGATGCCGTACGCCGACAGCAGCTCGCCCGGTTCGACGGTCACCGCCGGCACCCCGGGCTGTTCGGGCAGCTCGGCGGGGGTGCGCCGCCAGGCCGCGTACCGGGCGACCCGGCCCAGGGCGGCCACCGCGGCCTCCACGGAGTGGTAGTGCGGGACGGAGGGGGCCTTGGCGTCGTCGCGCGCCCCGTCCGGGGCCGGCCGGTCGACGATGGCACCGACCCCTTCGGCGACGAACGCGGCCACGACCGGCTTGGGGCCGGCCTCGGCGACGAGCACGTCGGCGTACCCGGCGGCGGTGCCGACCAGCGGCGGGACGAACACGGCGACGATCGCGTCCACGGCCGGGTCGGCGTTCGCGGCGCGCAGGGCGGCGGCCAGTTCGGGGCCGGGGGCGGCGGTGTCGACCTCCAGGGGGTAGCCGCGCGCGACCCGCAGGCCGGCCGACTCCCCGGCCTGGGCGGCGACCAGGCCCAGGGCGGCGGTGTTGCCGACGATCGCGACCCGGTCGCCGGCCGGCAGGGGCTGGCGGGCCAGCAGCAGCCCGGTGTCGAACAGTTCGGCGACGGTGTCGACCCGGACCACCCCGGACTGGGCGAACAGCGCCTCGACGCCGCGCTCGTTCGGGCCGGTGTCGCTGCGCCGGGCGGCCACGGCCACGATCGGCTTGTCCCGGCTGATGCCCCGGGCCAGCCGGGCGAACTTGCGCGGGTTGCCGAACGTCTCCAGGTACAGCAGGACGACATCGGTGCGCGGGTCGGCCTGCCAGTACTGGAGCAGGTCGTTGCCGGACACGTCCGCCCGGTTGCCGGCGGACACGAAGCTCGACAGCCCGAGCCCCCGGCGGCCCGCCTCGGCCAGCAGGGCCACGCCGAGCGCCCCGGACTGGCAGAAGAAGCCGACCCGGCCGGGTTCGGGCAGCTGGGGCGCGAGGGTGGCGTTCAGCCGGACGTCCGGGTCGGTGTTGGCGATCCCGAGGCAGTTGGGGCCGATGATCCGCATCCCGCGCAGCCGGGCCTCGCGGACGATCTCCAACTGGGCATCGATCCCCTCGGGCGCGCCGGTCTCGGCGAACCCGCTGGAGACGATGACCAGGCCGTGCACGCCGACGGCCGCGCAGTCCTCGACGATCTGCGGCACCCCGGCGGCGGGTACGGCCACGATGGCCAGGTCGACGGGGCCCGGCACGTCGCGGACCGAACGGTAGGCGGGCAGGCCCTGCACGGTGCGGGCCCGGGGGTGCACCGGGTGGATCTGGCCGGTGTAGCCGCCGGTGCGCAGGCTGCGCAGCAGGGTGTACCCGATCCCGGGCACCCGGGTGGACGCGCCGAACACGGCCACCCCGCGCGGGGTGAGCAGCCGGGAGATCGACGCGGCCTCGGTGCGCGACTCGCGTTCCCGGGCGATCCGGATCGATGCCTCGGTGGGGGCGTTGTCGAAGACGAGGTGCACGACGCCGTCGGCGTAGGACCGGTCGACCTGGTAGCCGGCGTCGGAGAAGACCCGGAGCATGCCGCCGTTCTCGGGGAGTACCTCCGCGACGAACTGTTCGATGCCCTCCTCGCGGGCGGCGGCGGCCAGGTGTTCCAGCAGGATAGACCCGATCCCCCGGCTCTGGTGCGCGTCCTCCACCACGAACGCCACCTCGGCGCGGGCCTTGACCCCGTCGTCGGCCGCCGTGTCGAGGCGGTCGTAGCGGCCGACGGCGATCAGGTCCTCGCCGAGCTCGGCGACCAGGGCCTCGCGGGCGTGGTGGTCCACAGTGGTGAACCGGGCCAGGTCGCGGTCGGGGATCCGGGGGTAGGCGGAGAAGTACCGGTAGTAGCGGGTGCGCTGCGACAGTCGGGAGTGGAATCTGCGCAGCTCCGGGCCGTCGGAGGGCCGGATCGGGCGCAGGTGCACGGTGCCGCCGTCGGCGAGGAGGACGTCGGCGGCCCGGTGCGCGGGGTAGCGGTCCGGGACAGTGAAGCCGTCCGGGCCGGGGTCCGGGACCGGGCGCGGGTCCGGGCCGCCGGGCAGCGTCGGGCGCGGTTCCGGGCCGCCGGGCAGCATCGGGCGCGGTTCCGGGCCGCCGGGCAGCATCGGGCGCGGTTCCGGGCCGGTGGCCGAGGTCGGGGGGCGGGGAGCGGTCGGTTCGGGGTCGCCGGGCCGCGCCGGGTCAGTCCCGGACATCCATCGGATCCAGACCGTGCAGGGGGTACACGGCCCGGCGGGTGGCCATGATCGCCCGGTCCAGCGAGTCGGGTTCGAGCCCCGGCTGCCACGGCGTGTAGCGCCCCGAGCCGTCGTCGGTCATCCGCAGCGGCAGGTCGTCGTGCGGCCGGCGCTGGTGGGCGAGCTTCTTCCACCGGGCCGGGACCGGGGTCAACGGGTCGAGTTCCTGGCCGGACGCGACGGCGAGCAGGTGGGTCCACGCGCGGGGCACGGCCGAGGACAGCGAGTAGCCCCCGCCGCCGGTCGCGACCCACCGGCCGTCGCACAGCTCGTCGGCGAGCCCGCGCAGGGCCACGTACGCGGCGCGCTGGCCGTCGACCGTGAGCCGCAGGTCCGCGAGGGGGTCGAGCAGGTGGGTGTCGGCCCCGCACTGGGTGATCAGGATCTGCGGCTTGAAGGCGCGCAGCACCCCGGGCACCACGGCGTGGAAGGCGCGCAGCCAGGCCGCGTCGTCCGTACCGGGCGGCAGGGCCACGTTGACCGCCGAGCCCTCCGCGCCCGGCCCGCCCGTCTCGGCGGCGAACCCGGTGCCGGGGAACAGCGCGTACCCCGTCTCGTGCAGGCTCACCGTCAGCACCCGCGGGTCGTCGTAGAAGATGGCCTGCACGCCGTCGCCGTGGTGCACGTCGATGTCCACGTACGCGACCCGCTCCGCGCCCAGGTCCAGCAGCCGGGCGATGGCCACCGCAGGGTCGTTGAACACGCAGAACCCGGCCGCCGCGTCCGAGAACGCGTGGTGCAGGCCGCCCGCGATGCTCACCGCGCGCTTCGTCTCCCCCGACCACACGGCCTCGGCGGCCTGCACGGTGGCGCCGGCGATCAGGGCGCTGGCCGCGTACATGTCGTCGAAGCAGGGCGTGTCGGCCGTGCCCAGGCCGTAGCCGTGGAACACCAGCTCGTCGGGCGCCCGGCGCACCGCCGCCAGGTACTCCGCGCTGTGCACCCGGCGCAGCGTGGCCTCGTCGGCCGGCCGGGGTTCGCGCACGGTGAGCCCGCGCAGCACGCCCAGCTCGTCGGCGAGCGCCACGGTCAGTTCCAGGCGCACCGGGTCCAGCGGGTGCTCGCCGAGGTCGTAGCCCCGCAGCCCGTCGCTCCAGATCAATACGGTCACAGGCTCATTCTCCCAAAGCCACCGGCCGGTCGGGGTCACTGATCCACTCGCTCCAGGACCCGACATACACACTCGGGGTGTACCCGGCGAGCGTGGCCGCCAACGCGGCCTGGGCGGCGGTGACGCCGCTCCCGCAGTACAACGCGAGAGGCTCGTCCTTCGGCCCGTAGTCGGGGCCGTCGGGAATCGGACGGTTGCGGGCACCCGGGATGTGGCCGGCCACGTGATCGATCGGCTCGACCTCGCCCCGGAACCGCTCGGCGGCCCGGACGTCGAACAGCCGGCCCTTCCCGGCCAGGTCCAGCGCGCCCGCCGCGTCCACGGTCGGCATCCCGCCGGGCGTGACCACGACGTCGCCGCGTTCCGGGGTCGGGATCTCGGTGCTGACCTCGCCGGTCCAGGCGGCGAACCCGCCGTCGAGGACGTACACCTCGGTCAGGCCCGCCCAGCGCAGCGTCCACCAGGCGCGGCCGGCGGCGAGACCGTCCCCTCCGTCGTACACCAGAACGGGACGATCCTGGCGAACCCCGGCGGACCGGAGCGCCTCCTGGAGGTGTGACGGAGTCGGCAACGGGTGCCGGCCGGCCGCGCCCGGGGCGCCACTAAGATCGGTGTCGAGGTCAATGAAGACGGCTCCCGGCAGATGCCCGGCGAGGTAATCCGACCGTCCTGGCTGCCCCATGAGGCGCCAGCGGACGTCAAGTAAGGTCAACGGGGAATATTCGGCCAGCTCGGCGGCCTTCAGCAATGGGCTCACCATCACAGTCTGTCGTAGCCGACAGGTAGCATTGTCTCCACGGGAGGGCGCACGCCGTGAATGAGCTGGTTGACACCACAGAGATGTATCTCCGCACCATCCTCGAGCTCGAAGAGGAGGGTGTTCCGGCACTCCGTGCCCGGATAGCCGAGCGACTGCACCAGAGCGGTCCGACCGTGAGCCAGACCGTGGCCCGGATGGAACGCGACGGCCTGGTCACCGTGCAGGACGACCGGCACCTCGAGCTGACGGCCACCGGCCGCGAGCACGCGGTCGCCGTCATGCGCAAGCACCGCCTCGCCGAGCTGCTGCTCGTCGACGTGATCGGCCTGCCGTACGAGGAGGCCCACGAAGAGGCCTGCCGGTGGGAGCACGTGATGAGCGACGCGGTCGAGCGCAAGGTCTACGACCTGCTCAAGCGCCCGACCCGCTCGCCGTACGGGAACCCGATCCCCGGCCTGGAGATCTTCGGCGGCGACGCCGAGCAGCCGTCCACCGAGCGCAACCTGGCCTCCACCGGCCTGGTCGGCCCGGTGACCGTCGTGCGGATCTGCGAGAGCGTGCAGGTCGACGGCGAGGCGCTCCGCGAGCTGCACAACGCGGGGATCAACCCGGGCGCGTCGGTGACCGTCTCCGGCGACCGGTCGGGGGTGACCGTGGTGTCGCAGGACGCGACGGTGAAGCTGACCCGGGACATCGCGAGCCGGGTCTTCGTCTCCTAGGCCGCACACGCAACGTCGAAGGTCCCCGCACTGGCCGGTGCGGGGACCTTTCGCGTCCCACGGGGCCGAACTACGTGAAGCCGGCACGCATTGGCCCCGGGCCGGCTCGCACCCCGGGACCGCCCTGCACGCACCCGCCCGGGGCCGGCCCGCACCCGGTCCGGTGGGCGTCGCGGCCGGATCCCGCCGCGCGGGCCGACGCGGACAACCCCACCGGGGCGTTCCCGGGCCCACGGCCGGCCTGTCGGTTACTTTTTGGCGTCGATCTGCTTGGCCAGGTCCGTCAACTTCGGGGCCAGCGCGCCCGCCGCCGCCGCGTCCCCACCCGCCGGCAGCGTGTAACGGACCGTGAGCAGCCGGTTGTTCGCCGACAGCCAGCCGACCTCGACGGTGTGCCCGCCCGCGCCGTCCGGGGGCAGGGTGCGGCTGTAGGCGGCCTTGCCGAGACCGGTCACCGCCGCCGAGCCCTTCGGGGTGACGGTGCTCGTGAACACCTTCGCGTCGGCCTTCGTCGGCGCGACGGCGAGGGTCAGGTCGGGGAAGCGGCTGTCGACCTGCTTGAGGACACACGTCGTGGCGGGGGCCGTGCCGCCGGCGACCGCGACCTGGAACCGCTCGCCGAGGGCCGTGGCGACCACGTCGTAGTCGAGCAGGCCGCACGCGCCGCCGGCGGCCGCCGCGGGCTGGGCGGCGGAGGCCGGGGCCTTGCTCTGCGGTGCCACGGGCGGCTGGGCGGCGGACTCGACCTTCGTGGGGTCGACCGGGGGCGGCGGGGCCTGCTCCGGGGTGTCGGAGCACCCGGAGAGGGTCAGCGCGCCCAGGACGCCGAGCGCCGCGATCGTTGCCTTGAGACTCACGTTGAGTCACCTCCAGCCGACCAGGTTACCCGGAGCGGGCCGGCGGACCGGGGCCGCGCCGGCGGCGTACCCGGAAACGGTGGTTGATCTTCAGCGGGCTCCGGGCAGGGTCGACACGATGTGGCGGGCGATCTCCAGGGACGCGGTGGCGGCCGGGGACGGGGCGTTGAGCACGTGCACCTGGCAGCCCTTCGCGACGATCAGGAAGTCGTCGACCAGCTCGCCGTTGGGCTTCACGGCCTGGGCGCGCACCCCGGCCGAGGACTTCACCAGGTCGGCCTCCGTGATGGCGGGCACCAGCCGGGCCAGGCTCTCGGCGAACCGGGCCTTCGACAGCGAGCGGCGGACCTCGGTCAGGCCGTAGCGCAGGTGCCGGCGGGCGATCTGCCACAGGCCCGGGTAGGCCAGGGTTCCGGCGAGGTCGCGGGCGTTGATCCGGCCCCAGGTGTAGCCCTCGCGGGCCAGGGCCAGGACCGCGTTGGGGCCGGCGTGCACGCTGCCGTCGATCATCTTGGTGAGGTGCACGCCGAGGAACGGGAACTGCGGGTCGGGCACGGGGTAGATCAGGCCCTTGACCAGGTCGCGGCGCTCCGGGGTCAGTTCGAAGTACTCGCCGCGGAACGGGATGATCCGGGCCGGCGGGTCGATGCCGCCGAGCCGGGCGATCCGGTCGGCGTGCAGGCCGGCGCAGTTGACGAGGACGTCGGCCGGGAACTCCCCCGCCGTCGTCTCCACGATCACGCCGCCCCGGTCGGGCCGCAGCCCGGTGACCTTCGTCCCGGTGCGCAGCGAGGCGCCCGCCTTCTCCAGCAGTTCGGCGAGCTTCGCGCACACCTGGCCGTAGTCGACGATGCCGGTGGAGGCGATGTGCAGGGCGCCGACGGTGGCGACGTTGGGCTCGTACTCCCGGGCCTCGGCCGCGTCGATCCGGCGGACCGGCAGCCCGTTGGCCAGCGAGCGCTCGTGCAGCGCGTCGAGCCGGGGCAGTTCGTCGGCGGAGGTGGCCACGATCAGCTTGCCGCACACGTCGTGCGCGATGCCGTGCTCCTCGCAGAACCGGACCATCGAGACACTGCCGGCCTTGGCGAAGCGGGCCTTGAGGCTGCCGGGCTTGTAGTACACCCCGGCGTGGATGACGCCGCTGTTGTGGCCGGTCTGGTGCGCGCCCCAGCCGGCCTCCTTCTCGATGACCGTGACCTGGGCGTCGGGCCGGTCCTGGGTGATCCGGTGCGCCGTGGCCAGACCGACGATCCCGCCGCCGATCACTACATATCTGGTCATATCTCTTCCTCCGCCCGCCGGGATCGGCTGTGGCCGATCGTATTCTCCCGACCGCGCGGTGTCGTTACCGCCATATGCCAGCCCGATGAAGACCCTTTTTCGGGTACGACGCCACCCGGGTCACCCTCGGTGCCCGAATAGTGACGCTTCTGGCCGCCCCGCCTGGGCGAAGGCCGGCCCGCACCGGGCCATAGACTCACGGGGACCCCGAGAGCTCAGGAGTGCCATGTCGTCCGAAGTCGTCGCGCTCGGCCAGCCCACGGTCGGAGAGGCCGAACTCAAGGCCATCGCCGAGGTGTTCGCCTCCGGCTGGCTCGCCGGCGCGGGCCCGACCTGCCAGCGGTTCGAGGAGCGGTTCGCGGCCGTGGCCGGTACGGCGCACGCGCTGGCCACCAACAACTGCGGCTCGGCCCTGCACCTGGCCATGCTGACCCTGGGCGTGCAGCCGGGCGACGAGCTGATCGTCGGGGACTACACGTTCCCGGCCACCGGCCACGCCGTGATGTACGCGGGCGCCAGGCCCGTCTTCGCCGACATCCGCCCGGACATCTGGACCATCGACCCCGCCGCCGTCGAGGCGCTGATCACCCCGCGCACCCGGGGCATCGTGGCCGTGGACGTCGCCGGCCAGCCCGCCGACTACGCGGAGCTGCGGGCCATCGCCGACAAGCACGGGCTGTTCATCATCGAGGACGCCGCCTGCGCCGCCGGGGCCTCCTACCAGGGCCGCCCGGCCGGCTCGCTCGGCGACGTGGCGACGTTCAGCTTCCACGGCCGGAAGAACATCACGGCCGGCGAGGGCGGGGCGTTCACCACCGACCGGGCCGACCTGGCCGCGCACGCCCGCAAGCTGCACACCTACGGGATCGCGCCGGCCGTGGACCGGGCCGCGTCCACCGCGCTGCCGATCCCGTCGTTCGACGAGCTCGGCTACAACTACCGGCTCTCCGACGTGGCCGCCGCGATCATGCTCGCCCAGCTCGACCGGTTGCCGCTGCTGCTCCGGGCCCGCCAGCACATCGCGGGGCGCTACGCGGAGCTGCTGCGGGACTTCGAGCTGATCGAACTGCCCCTCGCGTTGGACGACCGGACGCACCCGTGGCAGGCGTACATCATCACGATCGCCCCCGGGATCGACCGGGGCGAGGTGGCCCAGCGGCTGCGCGCCCGCGGGGTGCAGTGCAACTTCGGCACCTACGCCTCGCACGTCCAGCCCCTGTACGGCAAGACGAACGAGTGCCCGGTGTCCGCCGACCTGTTCGGCCGGCACCTGGCCATCCCGATGCACGCGAACCTGACCGAAGCTGAGATCGAGACCGTCGCCGCCGCCGTCCGTACGGTGGTCACCGACGTCGCCCAGGGAGTCTGAAGTGTCGAAGAAAACCGTCTTCATCACCGGCGGGGCCGGGTTCATCGGGCTGCACGTCATCCCGCTGCTGCTGGAGAAGGACTACCGGATCCGGATCTTCGACAACATGGGCCGGGGCGACCGGGCCCGGGTCAACGAGCTGATCGCCACGGGCGACGTGGAGCTGGTCGAGCAGGACGTGCGGTACGGCGGCGGCGTGCACCAGGCCATGAAGGGCGCCACACACGTCATCCACTTCGCCACGGTGTCGATCAACAAGTCCATCGCGGACCCGTACGAGTCGATCGACATCAACATGGTCGGCAACAACAACGTGTTCGCGGCGGCGGCCGACCACGGCGTCGAGCGGCTCGTGTTCGCCTCCTCCGCCAGCGTCTACGGCGACCCGAAGCGGCTGCCGATGCACGAGGACGACGAGCTGGCCCCCCTGACCCCGTACTGCATCTCCAAGCGGGCCGGCGAGGACCTGCTGGGCTTCTACCAGCGCACCAAGGGCCTGAGCTGGAACGCCCTGCGCTTCTTCAACGTGTACGGCCCCGGCCAGAAGATCGAGGCGTACTACACGAGCGTCATCAACACGTTCATCCAGCGGATCCGGGCCGGCCAGGCGCCCACGATCGACGGCAAGGGTGAGCAGTCGATGGACTTCATCCACGTGCACGACCTGGCGCGCAGCGTCGTCGCGGCCCTGGAGTCGAAGGGCGACAACCTGCCGATCAACATCGGCACCGGCATCGACACGTCCATCGCGACCCTCGCCCGGATCCTGATCGAGGCCCTCGGCTCCGACGTCGAGCCGATCTTCGTGCCGCGCGACGTGCTGGTCAGCCGGCGGGCCGCCGACATCACCCGGGCGCGCGAGGTGCTCGGCTGGGAGCCGACGATCACCGTCGAAGAGGGCATGACCGCGCTGGTGAAGGCGGCACTGGAGCAGTGAGCACGGAGTCGCAGCCGGCCGCCCCGGCCGCTGGCACCCGGCCCGCCCCGGCCGGGGACGCCCGGCGGGTACCGGCGGCCCTGCCGCCGAACGACTACCACGAGCAGGCCTGGATCAGCGGGGACCCGGTGATCGGCGCGGGCACCTGGATCGGGGCCTTCACGGTGCTCGACGGCTCCGGCGGGCTGACCATCGGGGCCGGCTGCGACATCAGCTGCGGGGTACAGATCTACACCCACTCCACCGCCCGGCGCTGCGTGTCCGGCCGGGCCTACCCGCACGTGGACCGCGCGCCGGTGACCATCGGCGACCGGGTGTTCCTCGGCGCCAACGCGGTCGTCCAGATGGGCGTCAGCATCGGCGACGGGGCCGTGGTGGCCGCCGGGGCCGTGGTGACCGGGGACGTCGCCGCCGGCACCGTGGTGTCCGGGGTGCCCGCCCGGGTCACGGGCACGGTCGTGGTCGACGGGGAGAACACCCGCTTCGAGGGAGTCAGCTAGTGCGGATCGCCGTCGTCAACAACTTCTACCCGCCCCGTGTCGGCGGCTCGGCGCACCTGTCGGAGTCGCTCGCCCACGGGTACGCGGCGGCCGGGCACGAGGTGCTGGTGCTCACCGCGACGTACAAGGACGCGCCGCTGGACGAGGTGCGCGGCGGGTGCCGGGTGCTCCGGCTGCCGTCCTGGCAGCTGCCCAGCTCCGTGGCCGGCTTCGACATCGGGTTCACGGTCCGGCCGTCCCTGCTGCGCAACGTCACCCGGATCCTCGACGGGTTCCGGCCGGACGTGATCCACCAGCACGGCCAGTTCTTCGACCTCACCTGGGCCAGCGGGCTGTACGCGCGCAAGCGGAACGTGCCGAGCCTGCTCAGCGTGCACACCCGGCTGGAGAGCCCGCGCGCCGCGTACCAGGCGGTGTTCACGGCCGGGGACTCGATGCTGGTCGCGCCGATCCTGCGCCGGTACAAGCCCCGGTTCGTGGTGATGGACGTGCAGATGGAGGAGTACATCCAGAAGCGGTACCGCTCGGCGGTCCGTGGCCTGGAGTACATCCCGGTCGGGGTCGATCCACAGTGGCTGCTCGACGGGGACGGCGCCGCGATCCGGGAGCGGCACGGCCTGGGCGACCGGCCGATCGCGCTGTCCCTCGGGCACGTCATCCCGCTCCGCGACCGGGTGCAGCTCGTGAAGGCCCTGCCCCGGGTGCTGGAGAAGGTGCCCGACCTCGCGGTCCTCGTCGTCGGCACCGTCTACTACGACAAGTTCCTCAAGCTGGCCGAGGAGCTGGGCGTCCGGCACGCGATCGTCACGACCGGCGCGGTGCCGAAGTCGGAGATCCCCGCCTATGTCGCGGCGGCCGACCTGGAGACCCACGACCTCGACGGGTTCGGGCTGGGCACGGCCGCGCTGGAGGCCATGGGCGCCGGCTGCCCGGTGGTCGCGGCGGTGCGGCCGGACAACTTCCCCGGCATCGGGCTGCGCGACCGCGAGCACCTCTACCTGACCCCGGTCGGGGACACCGCCGCGCTCGCCGACACCCTGGTCGAGGTGCTCACCGACTCCGACCGGGCGCGCGCGGTCGGCCTCGGCGGCCAGCGCCTGATCCACGAGCGGTTCACCCTGGACTCGGTGCTCAAGTCGCACCTGGAGACGCTGGAGTCGATGGTCCGCGAGGGCTGAAACCCACAGAGACGAGCCCTTTTCCGGGTACGGGGCGCAGCAGGCCCTGTACGCGTCGAAAGGTGTTCTAGGCGGTTGCCAGGACGCTGCCCACGGCCCGGTGCGCCGGCAGGATGCCCGCCCGCTCCTCCGCCGCGTCGGCCTTGCCGGCCAGGATGTCCAGGAACCGGTCCAGCTGCGCCGCCAGGGGCTCGCGGACCGTGATCAGTTCCGGGATCTCGATGATGCTCTGCTGCCGGTAGCCGCGCCCGTCGGGCGTCGCCGCGTCCAGGGACACGTGCCGGTAGATCGTCACGTCCTTGCGGAGCAGGTCGACCTCGATGCAGCGGTCCACCTCGTTGACGGTCAGCGACCGCACCTTGCGCTGCCCGATCCGGCTCGCCGACACGGTGGCCACCCCGCCCTCGGGGAACGTCAGCAGCGCCTCGGCGACGTCCTCGGCCCCGGCGAGGGACTCCGGGTGGAAGTGCCCGAGCATGCCGCGCACCCCGGACGGCTCCGCGCCGCCGAACATCCCGATCGCCAGGTCCACGTCGTGTACGAGCAGGTCCCAGGCGACCCCGGTCCGGATCCGGGGCGCGTACGGCGAGTGCCGGGTGGCCGTCACGTGCACCGGCCGGTCCACGAGCTGGCGCGCGGTGAGGATCGCCGGGTTGAAGCGTTCGAGCAGCCCGCACATCAGGGGCACGTCCCGGGCCGCCGACAGGGCGACGATCTCCTCGGTCTCGGCCAGGCTCGCGCAGACCGGCTTCTCCACCAGCAGCGGCAGGCCCTCGGAGAGCACCCGGTACGCGACGTCGCGGTGCGTCTCGGTGGCCGACGCGACGATCACGGCGTCCACGCCGGAGAAGTCCAGCTCGGGCACCCATTCGGCGTCGTACCGCTCGGCGACGGCCCGGCCGGTGTCCTCCCGGGGCTCGATCACCCGGACCAGCTCGGCCCGCTCGGACTGGGCCACGACCCGGGCGTGCAGGGAACCCATCACCCCGGCGCCGACCAGCGCGAACCTCATGCGCCCATCACCTCGCGCACGGCGGCGACGACGGTGTCGAGGTCGGACTCCGACAGGTACGGGTGCACCGGCAGCGACAGGCAGCCCGCCGCGACCCGCTCGGCGACCGGCGTCGGGTCGGCGGTGACCCGGGGGTGGTCGCGGTAGCAGTCGTAGTCGTGCACGAGACGCGGGTAGTACACGCCGGAGCCGACGCCGCGCTCCAGGAGCTTCGCGGACAGCTCGTCGCGGGTGACGGCGGCACCCGGAGAGACCAGCACCGTGTACTGGTGCCACACGTGCGACCGGCCCGGCAGCTCGGCCGGCGTGGTCAGCCCGGGCACGCCCGCCAGGCCCTCGGTGAGCCGGGCCGCGTTGTCCTTGCGCCGCTTGACCTGTTCCGGGTAGCCGGCGAGCTGCGGGAGCCCGATGGCGGCCTGCACGTCGGTGAGCCGGTAGTTGTGCCCGGCCATCTCGTACTGGTAGCGCTGGACCATGCCCTGGTTGCGCAGCACGCGCAGCTTCGCGGCGAGCGCGGCGTCGTTCGTCGTGATCATGCCGCCCTCCCCGGTGGTGAGGTTCTTCGTGCCGTAGAACGAGAAGGTGCCCAGCCCGAACGTGCCGGCCGCCCGCCCGTCGACGGTCGCGCCGTGCGCCTGGGCGGTGTCCTCGACGAGGCCCAGGCCGTGTTCCGCGGCGAGCGGGGCGAGGGCGGTCATGTCGGCGGCCTGCCCGTACAGGTGCACCGGCATCAGGACCTTGGTGCGGGGGCCGATCGCGGCCGCCACCGCGTCCGGGTCCAGGCAGAAGTCGTCCGTGCGGATGTCGGCGAACCGGGCCGTCGCGCCGGCCTCCAGGATCGCGTTCAGCGTCGCCACGAACGTGAACGGGCTGGTCAGCACCTCGTCACCGGGCTGGAGATCGAGCACTTCGAGGGCCGCCACCAGGGCGGTGGTGCCGTTGTTGACGGCCACGGCGTGCTCGACGTCGATCATCGCGGCGAACTCGCGCTCGAACCGCTCGACCATCGGACCGCTGGCCAGCATCCCCGACTCGATGACCTCGACGACCAGTCGCGCGGCGTCGGCGGGCAGTTGCACCCTCGAAATCGGGATCAAGTCGGGTCTCCTGTCAGGTGCGGAACGGCCCTGCGACAGTACCAACCTGACTCTCCGTAGACTCTGCCGGTGACCTTCACCCCCCGTATCCCCCGTCCGGTCCTGCTTGCCGGGCGGATAGCGATAATTGTCGCCATTGCCGGCTTCGTGGTGTGGAACGTGGTCACCAACTGGGCCCAGGTCCGCGACACCTGGCTCGGGCTCGCCTGGCAGTCCCTCGCGCTGTCCCTCGTCGCCGCGATCGCCGCGATGGGCGCCAACGTGCTCGCCTGGCGGGCCGCGCTCGCCGACGTCGAACACGAGGTCGACGTCCCCACCGCCGCGCAGATCTGCCTGGTCGGCGGGCTCGCCAAGTACCTCCCGGGCAGCGTCTGGTCCTACGTCCTCCAGATGGAACTCGGCCGCCGCGCCGGACTCCCCCGCCCGCGCGCCTTCCTCGCCTCCCTGATCGCCACCGGCCTCGGCCTGGTCACGGCCCTGCTCGTCGGCCTCGCCGGCCTGCCCACCCTGCTCCGGGAGGCGTCCGGCGGCGCGGCCGACCACGCCGGCGCGGTGCGCACCGCCCTGTGGGTGATGCTGATCCTGCTGCCGATCGCCCTGCTCTGCGCCGTCCCGGCCGTGCTGACCCGCCTCGTGCAGCTGTTCCTGCGCCTCGTGCGCCGCCCCGGACTGGAGAACCCGCTGACCTGGGCCGGAGTCCTGCGGGTGATGGGGTTCAGCGCCCTGGGCTGGGTGCTGTTCGGGCTGCACTTCTGGCTGCTGGCCAACGCCCAGGCCGCCCCCGGACTCGGCGGGCTCCTGGTGTGCGTGGGGGCGTTCGCGATCGCGATGAACGTCGGGATGTTCGTGGTGATCTCGCCGTCGGGGCTCGGGGTGCGCGAGAGCGTGCTGGTGGCGGCGCTGGTGCCGTTCCTGAGCAGCGGGGACGTGGTGGGGACCGCGCTGGGGATCGCGCTGGCGTCGCGGCTGATCCTGACCGTGGCGGACCTGATCGCGGCCGGGCTGGCGGCGCTCACCGCGATGCGGGTCCTGCGGCGGACCCCGGCGGACCATCCCGAGGACGTCAGCGCGTCCTGAGCGGACCTGCTCCGCCTTGTGGCGGACGGCCTTCCTGGGCGGAGTCGGATCGGCCCCCGGTCAGGGGCGCACGTCAGCGGCGTGGAGGAAGTCGCGTTCCGGTTCGTCGAGGCCGACCCAGGCGAAGGCCCCGCCCAGACAATGCGACAGCCCGATCCGGAGTTCGCGGACGGGTTCGTCGACCAGCGGCCGTCTCACCAAGGTCACGGCGTAGGCAACCTCCTCACTGACGTCGATGTACCGGCGTTCCAGCCTGGCATTTCCCTCGGCTTCGTCCACCTCGATCTCCCGGCGGGATTCGACGCGGACAATGCCCGGCCGGATCCACAACCACCGAATGACGACGACGCTCGAGTACCACGGCCGCAGGTAGGCATACCAGCCAGAACCGTCCTCGCGGAACATCAGCCATTCGTCCTCCATCGAACTGTGGTAACCGTGCTCGACGGACCAGTGGCCGATCAGCTCACCACGTTCGACGGTCATCGTGTGCTCCGTTCGACGTTGGCGGGAAGGCGGCCGATCGGACCCGTCCGTCAGCCTGCAGGGACCGCCTCCAGTTGGAGGGCCCTCGCCGCCCCTTCGACCAGATCAAAGTACGTGATCACCTGGATCCGGCTCAGGTGGCTGTTGTACGTTCGAAAAGCCTCCGCGACCTCTCGGCCGTCCCTGTTGTCCTGTCGGGTGCCCGATGACGACGGTCGCCCCGGCGCGGCTCACATCGACCCCGTGCTCCGCCAACACCTCGCTGCGGGTCTCGTCGAGCATGCGCAGGTAGTTCATCACCTGGCCGACCGCCTCGTGCACGGCGGCCGTAACGTTCAACCGCCCCCGGTGTGTCCGCACGACCGGAATGTTCGCCTTCTTGAGCTCGACGAGGTGCAGCGATCCGTCCGCCCGCAGAAGCGGGATGTCGACCTCCATTCCCATGGTCAGCCGTCGCCGGGCCGCAACACCGATATAGCTCCCACCGAACAGCCACGGGGCCTGTCCCACGACCTTTTGGATCTGCGCCTCGTCACTGAACGGGTGCTCCACCACCGTCCGGATCCTGGCCAGGGACCTCTTCCGCAGCTCGAGCTGGGCTGCGGCCACCAGTGCCACCACGTCCGGCGAGTCAACGAGTTCAGAGACGGGTGCCGTGCCGGGAACCGCGTCCGCGATCTGGCCCAGTGACATTCGCTGGACCAGGGCGTGTGCGAGTGACACCTGACGACCCGTGTCGAGCCGGTGGACACGGAAGAACCCTGATTCCCGCTCGCGTACGACGTTGACCGTCAGCTTGCCGAGACGGGCGAAGTGGTCCCGGGCGTCCTCCGTGGACGCACCCGGATTCTCCGCCAGAAAGGCGTCGAAGATCGCAGCTGCGGCCTGGTGGATGTTGGACATTGTGAGCTGTAGAAAGTTGCGGTCCTCATCCTCCCCGAGAAGCTGGTACTTGTACTCGAACTCCGAACTCAGTATCCGCCCTGTCCCGTATCCGTGAGCGTCGTCAAGCATCTCCGCGACCTGGGGTTCGCCCTCCGCGCGCGCCTGGCGGGCGGCGAACTCCAGCAGGCCGATCAGCTCACGTCCTCCGCGGTAACCTCGGCTGCCGCCCATGTGTCTGATCACATCGCCGACGGCGGACTTCACCTGTTCCGACCGGGCCAACTCGTCGACCAGGCGCAACTGAGCCGACAGGATGTAGTCCGACCTGATTTTCCGCACCACCATGGCATTCCCGTTCCCGTTCGCGCCCCAGCTGCCCGTTCGCGCCCGCACGACTTCCGTCATGGCGGGCTTCGTAGCCTACGTGTCGGGTTGTCGCGCAGACGTACCCGTCAACGGGTCTTGATCGTCACCTGGCGGGTGAACTCGTGCGGCAGGTGGTATCCGTCCCACGTCGCCGCGAAGCTCAACGCCTCCCCCATCGGCACGAACCGGTCGACCCCGCGCCCCGCGAGCAGCCGGGCGAAGTCCAGCAGCTCCGGCTCCGTGAAGCCGAAGTGCGTGACGGTCTGGTCGCGGCGCTCCACCAGCGGGGCCAGGTCGGCGAGGGTCGCGACCTCGGACTCGGGGAACACGCCGGTGCCGAGCCAGCGGCGGGGCAGGTCGGCTGGGTCGCGCAGGTCGACGGTCGCGACGGTGTTGCCGGTGTAGTGCAGGCCGGTGGCGTGGCCGTCCAGGGCGAGGCCGTAGGTGGCGACCCGCTTCTCGACGGCCATCGCGGCGTCGATGTCGGGGTGCTTCGCGGCGACGACCTCGCCGAGGAGCTGCCAGAACTCGCGCCGCGCCCGACCGGCCGGGGAGTCCGGGGCACCCGCCGCACCGGCGCCGCCGACCCAGAACACCGTCCTCGGCGACGCGCACGCGGCCTGGTCGAACCAGTAGGAGTCGTTGTACAACCCCTCGGCGGCGGCGCGTTTCTCCTGCCCAGTGGCCCGCCCCCAGCCGTCGACCGAGATCACCGTGAACGACGACCGGTCGGGGAACGTCAGGTCCCGGGCGTGCGGGGCCAGCGGGAACTGCCGGATCGCCGCCACCGACGCGTCCCCGCCCCAGATGACCCGCAGGTCACAGGCCGCGCTGAGCCGCGCGGTGACCGCGTCGTCGCGGCCGTAGCTGAGCATCGACTGGGTGCGCCCGACGACGGGGTCGGCGTCGGCGAGGGTCTCGTTGAGGGCGTCGAGGACGACGGTGGCGGCCCCGGCGGCGCGTTCGGAGATCCGGACGATGTTGGCGTTGCCGCACAGGGCGGACAGGGCCCAGGAGTACACGAAGATGGTGTCGACGTTGGCCGGCGGGATGTGGAAGACCAGACCCCGGGGGAACCGCAGGCCGTCGAGCGGGGCCAGGGCGTCGGCGAGCGGGCCCCGGCGGAGGAAGAAGCCGAGCGAGGCGAGTTCCGGGTGCCGGCGGGCGACGGCCGGCCTGAGCAGGCGTCGGGCGAACGCGACCAGGAAGTCGACCATCCGGGGGTCGCCGACGGTCAGCGAGTGGTCCCGGACCGGTTCCGGCGCGCCGAACAGGTGCTTCACCGCACCCCCTGGAACGTGTCGCTGCAACCCCGGGCCTCGGCGCGCGGCAACCGGCCGAGGATGGCGAACCGCTTGCCCGGCCACGCCCCGTCGTCGATCCCGTGCACGACCCCGAGATCCTCGGTCAAGAGCACATGTCCGGGGTACGAACGGGGCAGGGTCGACAGCACCTCCACCACGCCGGGTACGCCCACCGGCTGCTCCCGCCACGTCTCCGGATCCCGGATGATCACGTCCGCGTGGTCGGGGCAGTAGAGCGCGTCGCCGTCGGGGCCCTCCAGGTACACGACGCCGATCTGCTCGACCATGCCGTAGAAGTTGTGGATCCGGGTCAGCCCGGTCTCCGCGAACGCCCGCCGGAACGTCGCGTTGTCCACGGCCCGGTCGGCGAGCTTCTTCCAGCCGCCCGAGTGGATCAGGATGCCGTGGGACAGGTCGAGCCCTTCGGCCCGCGCGACCTCGTACAGGTACTGCCAGGCCATGAACGTGAACCCGAAGATCAGGAACGGCTGGTCGCCGTGCTTCGCCAGGAAGTCCCGGACCGCCTGGACATCGGGCCGGTCCTCCTCGTCGAGGACGAACGTGTGGTCCCGGCCGAAGTTCATCATGCCGAGCACGCCCGCCCCGCGCGCCGAGAACGACCGCCGGTTCGTGAACAGCGCCTTGGTGTCCACGAGCAGCATCGGCAGCCGCTTCGGGCCGAGCACCTCGCGCATCGTGGCCGCGAGCATCTTCTGCTGGGTGCCGGCGGCCTCCTTGTCCAGGTAGATCCGGCTGACGTCGCCCGTGGTGCCGGACGAGGTGAGGACCTTGAACACGTCCTCGTCGGGGATGCTCTTGAGGACGTGGCGCTTGAAGAGCCGGACGGGCAGCCAGGGCAGGTCGGCCACGGAGGCGGCGGGGGGTGCGTCGAGGGCGGCCAGGAGGCGGGCGTACTCCGCAGAGGCCGTCCGGTGGTGGGCCGTCAGGTCGTTGAGCTGCGGCAACAGGGCGGCCTCGCGGTCGGCCTGGGCCAGGGTGAACACGCTCATCGGTGCGCTCCCGTCCGGTCGGTGGTCGCTGCGGGCACGCGGCGCGTGGTGGGTGCGGGCGCACGGTCGGTGGTCGGTGCGGGCACGCGGCGCGCGGTGGGTGCGGGCGCACGGTAGGCGGTCGGTGCGGGCACGCAGCGCGCGGTGGGTGCGGGCGCACGGTAGGCGGTCGGTGCGGGCACGCAGCGCGCGGTGGGTGCGGGCGCACGGTAGGCGGCCCCGGGTCGTGCCGGCCGGAGTCGCCGCGGCCCGGGCTCGGATCCGCTCATCCCGCCAACCCCCGGTAGTCGACCTTCCCGTTGGGCAGCAGCGGCAGCCGCTCCACCCGGTGCGCCTCGAACCCGGTCCGGTGCAGCTTCAACCGGGCGGCCAGGCGGGGCACGACGTCCTCGGTCGGCCCCTCCACGTACACGAGGACCTTGTCCGGCCCGGACACCGCCGCGACCGGCCCGAGGTCGGCGAGCATGCCCTCGATGTCGTCCAGGTTGAGCCGCACGCCGAACACCTTGCCGAACCGCTTCGTCCGGCCCTTGAGCCACAGGTACCCGTCGGCGTCGAGTTCGCCCAGGTCACCGGTGTGCAGGACGCCGCCCAGCTCGTCGCCGCGCGCGAGGTCGGCGGCCGTGGTGGCGTACCCCATCATGACGTTGGGTCCGGCGTAGACCACCTCGCCGTCCACGATGGACAGTGACCCGCCGGGCAGCGGCAGGCCGACGGAGCCGAGCTTGTCGGCGACCCGGTCGGCCGGCAGCGTGGTCATCCGGGGCCCGGCCTCGGTCTGGCCCCACATCACGTGGAACCGCTCGACCTGCCCGGCGAACCGCTCGATCAGCTCGTCGCGGAGCCTGCCGCCGGCCTGGGTGAGGGACCGCAGGGTCGGGTGCTTCGCGGGGGTCCACCGGATCTTCGCGAGCATCTCGTAGCTGTACGGCACGCCGGCCAGTGAGGTCGCGCCGTGCCGGTCCACGGCGTCCCAGAACGGGCGGGCCAGCACGCCGCCGTCGACGACCAGGACGGTCGCGCCGGCGGTCAGGTGGCTGTGCAGCACGGACAGGCCGAAGCTGTAGAACAGCGGCAGGCTGGTGGGTGCCACCTCGTGCCGGTCCAGGCCGAGCACGTCGGCGATCGCGGCGGCGTTGTGCAGCACCCCGGCGCGGGACAGCCGGACGAGCTTCGGGTCGCCGGTGGAACCTGACGTGGCCAGCAGCACGGCGAGGTCGGGGTGCGGCGCGTGCTCCGGGGCCGTGGCGCGCACCCAGGCGGGTCCGTGCAGGTCGGCGTCGGTGTAGCCGGCCGGGCGGTCGCCCGCCTCGCCCAGGTCGACGCCGAGCACGGCGGCCGGCTCGAAGCGGCGGACCAGGTCGGCCAGGGTCTCCGGGGCCAGCGCCGGGTCGAGGACGGCGACGGGGCGGCGGGCGTCCCAGGCGGCGAGGTAGCGCCGCACGGAGGCGACGTCGAGCCCGGTCCGCGCGAAGACCAACCCCTCGGGCAGATCAAGATCCACCTTGAGGGGTACGTCCTCCCCGGTCGCCCCGTCGATCAGGCGCGCCCCGGCCGCGACCAGGGAGGCGGACGCAGGGGCGACACCTTCGAACTCCGCGCCCTCCCCGGCCGGGCCGGAGATCGGGTCAGCCGGGAGCCGCGCGCCCGAAGCCATCTCCGGCTCCGTCGAGCCCCGTCCCGTCTCCGCCGCCGGGCTCACAGCACCAGGCCGCCGTCCACGCCGAGCACCTGTCCCGTGATGAAGGCCGCCTCGTCGCTGACCAGGAACCGGATCGCCCGCGCGACGTCCTGCGGCGTACCCAGCCGGCGCAGCGACGTGTCCTCGACCCGCCGGGCGACCAGGTCGGTCGGCAGGTGCGCGATCATCGCGGTGTCGATCAGGCCGGGGGCGACGGCGTTCACCCGGATGCCGCGCGGCCCGAGTTCCTTGGCCGTGGAGCGGGCGATGGCGGCGACGGCGGCCTTGGAGGCGGCGTACACCGTCTGGCCCGCGCTGCCCTCCTCGCCGACGATGGAGGCGAGCAGCACGATCGCGCCCGACTTCTTGCGCATCATGACCCGGGCGGCGGCCTGCACGGTCGCGATGGTGCCGGCGACGTTGACGCCGAGGGTCCGTTCGACCAGCTCGGGGCGGATCATGCCGACCAGCGCGTCCTCCAGGATGCCGGCGTTGGCGACCAGGATGTCGATCCGGCCGTGCTCGGCGGCGATGGCCTTGAACCCGGCCGCGACGGCGTCGAAGTCGCCGACGTCGAAGGTCGCGGCGGACGCGCCGATCTCGGCGGCCACCTTCTCCACGTCCAGCCGGCCGGTGATCACCACGGTCGCGCCGGCCTCGATCAGCGCCTCGGCGGTCGCCCGGCCGATGCCCCGGGTCCCGCCGGTGACGACGGCGACCCGACCCGCGAGCGCCCGCCCGGAAACCGGCGCGGCCGGGGAACCTGAGGAATCCGAAGTCGCGGAACCCGCGGGAACCGACGCGCTCCCGGCTGAATCCGAAGTCGCGGAACCCATGACGACCGGCGACCTCCCGGCGGAAACCCGCGCGACGGAGTCAGCGGGAACCGACGCAGCCGCAGCGGAAACCCGTGTCGCGGAGCCCGCAGAAACCGCCGCAGTCCCGGTGGAAACCTGCGTCACGGAGTCGGCGGGAACCGTCGGCGTGCTGCCGGTCACCGGCTCACGGCCGGAGTCCCGCACGCCGGGAGCGCTACTCAACGCCGAGGCCCCGGAGCATCTCGACGGCCACCGCGAAGCTGCTCATGTCGATGACCTGCTCGGTCTCGAACTGCACGTCGAACTCGTCCTCGATGGCCGCGACCAGCGTCATGTGGCCGAGGGAGTCCCAGTTGTCGATGTCGCGGTACTTCAGCGTGTCCACGCCGTCCGCGCTCTTCAGCTCCAGCGCCTCGACGAAGACACCCGTCAACCGGTCATGCAGGGACATTCTCACTCCTCTTCAGCCACGCTGCGAACTGCTCGATGATCTCCGTGGGGAGCCCGACGGGCAAGTCGCCCTTGTTCTTCAGGTACGCCTCCACCGCGTCCACCTGCTCCTCGTCGCACCCGCGCCGCGACAGCCCGACCCGGTTGACGCTCACCTCGCGCGCCGGGTTGCCCACGGCCGTCATGAAGGGGGCGATGTCCTTGCGGACCGCCGAGCCCATCCCGACCATGGCCCCGGGCCCGATGTGCCCGTACTGGTGCACGACGGTACCCATCCCGATGTTCGACCAGGACCACACGCGGGTGTGCCCGCCGAGCTGCACGTTGTCGGACAGGGTGACCAGGTCGTCGAGGACGCAGTCGTGCCCGACGTGGCTGCGGGCCAGCAGGTAGCAGTTGTCGCCGACCGTGGTGGTGACGTGCACGCCCTGGTTGACGGTGACGAAGTCGCGGATGATGTTGCCGTCGCCGATCACGACGCCCGCGCCGTCCAGCTCGCCCTCCCAGCCGACGGGGTGGTTCCCGGCCCGGTACTCCGCCGGGGTGCCGATCGAGGCCATCGGGCCGATCCAGTTGCCGTCGCCGATCCGGGTCGGACCCACGATCACGGTGTACGGGCCGATGACGTTGCCGTCGCCCAGCTCTACTCCGGCGCCGACGATCGCGGAGGGGTGAATACGATTTGCCACCTCGGGAGTCTATCCAGCGCCCCCGTGCCGACCACCGGGGTCTCGCAGGTCACGCCCACCTCCCGGACGACGTCCCGGCCAGCGCCCGGACACGGTGACGGTCGCCACCCCGGCAAGATCACGGCCAGCTCCCGGACAAGGTCCGGGCCGCCCCCCGGACAAGGCGACGGTCGACGCCCCGGCTCAGTCACGGCCGCCCGGGCAAGGTCACGGTCAACGCCCCGCCAAGGTCTCGGCCGCCCCCGGACAAGGTCACGGTCAGCGCCCCGACGAGGTCTCGGCCGGCTCCGGACAATAAAGAGCCCGAGTGGGTCGTGGTCCCACTCGGGCTCTTTCCCCCCAACAGTGATCAGCGGCCTGATCACCATCAGTGAACACCCGATCACACACTTCCGCCAGGGTGTACCAACGAGTTTGACGGCCCTCAGACAGAGCTCTTCCGGGCGGATGCCGGCTATTTCCGACACCCCGGGGCACGACAAAGGGGCAGGTCAGAGGACCTGCCCCTTCGCGGTGGGACTAGCCGCTGCGCCGGTTCGAATACTGCCGGCGGGGCGAGAGCGTCGCACCCTTGCCCTGGGTCGGCGCCTGGCCGTGCACCTGCTGCGGGTGCTTGCCGAGCGCGCGGCGCTCCTTGCGGGTCAGCTCGACCTCGGGAACGGCCTCGGCGTCGGTCACGGACTCGTCAGCGACCTGCTCGGGCTCATGGCTGGTGGTCATGAAGAACTCCTCTGGGCTATTGAGGCGGAAAAAGGGGCCGCGTCAGAGGCGGCATCGCGCAACGAGGCGCAGGGAAGCCCGAAATATCACATGCCAGCACCCTAGCAGCACGGAAAAACCACCGCACCCCTTTATCCGGGTACGGCGGCAGCCGCGCACCCCCACGACGCCCCCGGTGCACTTTGGAGCGACCGGGTCACCCCTGCGCCCACCTGAACACCGGAGCGAACAGCCCCGGTCAGCACCCATGAAACCGAAATGTGCGTCACCCCGGCACCCACTCGAACCGGCACGCGACATTCCATCCCGACATAGCCGAAGAACGAGCACGTCACGCCCGTGCCCACTCGGGCCGTTACGCCACACTCCAGCCCGGCCCGAGCTGGAAGGCGCGCACGCCACTCCGACGCCCACTCGGGCCGGTGCACGACGCACCGGCTCGCCACAAGCTGACGAACGAGCACTCCACTCCGACGCCCACTCGGGCGAGCGCTACGACGCACCGACCCGGCACGAGCTGGAAAGCGAGCGCGTCACGGCGGCGCCCATCCGGGCTGGTGCGAGGCGTTCCGGCATGAGCTGGAGAGCGGGCATGTCGCTTCGGCACCCCTCCGGGTCGGCGCGTGACGCACCGACCCGGCACGAGTTGGAGGGCGAGCGGGTCACGCCGGTGCCCGCCACGGGATCAGAGGGTGCGGGCGACCAGTTCGGCGATCTGGACCGCGTTGAGGGCCGCGCCCTTGCGCAGGTTGTCGCTGGACGCGAACAGCGCCAGGCCGTGCTCCACGGTCTCGTCCACCCGGATCCGGCCCACGAACGTCGGGTCCGCCCCGGCCGCCTGCAACGGGGTGGGGATGTCGCTGAGCTCCACGCCGGGCGCGGCGGCGAGCAGTTCCCGGGCCCGCGCGGGGCTGATGGCCGAGGAGAACCGGGCGTTGACCTGCAACGAGTGTCCGGTGAAGACGGGGACCCGCACGCAGGTGCCGGACACCTTCAGCCCCGGGATCTCCAGGATCTTGCGGCTCTCGTTGCGGAGCTTCTGCTCCTCGTCGGTCTCGTCGGACCCGTCGTCCACGATCGAACCGGCCAGCGGAAGCACGTTGAAGGCGATCGGGCGCGCGTACACGTTCGGGGTGCCGAAGTCGACGGCCGAACCGTCGTGCACCAGCTCGGTGGCCCGGTCGATCACCTTGCGGGCCTGTTCGTCGAGCTCGGCCACGCCGGACAGCCCGCTGCCGGACACCGCCTGGTAGGTGGTCGCGACCAGGCCGACGAGGCCCGCCTCGTCGTGCAGGGGGCGCAGGACCGGCATGACGGCCATGGTCGTGCAGTTCGGGTTGGCGATGATGCCCTTCGGGCGGTTCGCGGCCGCGTGCGGGTTGACCTCGGCGACGACCAGCGGCACGTCCGGGTCCATCCGCCAGCCGGACGAGTTGTCGATCACGACGGCCCCGGCGGCGGCGACGGTGGGCGCGAGCGCGAGCGCCGTGGTCTTGCCGGCCGAGAACAGCACGATGTCCAGGCCCGAGTAGTCGGCCGTCGCCGCGTCCTCGACCACGATCTCGCCGTCGCCCCAGGGCAGGCCCCGGCCGGCGGACCGGGCGGACGCGAACAGCCGCAGCTGCCCGACGGGGAACTGCCGCTCCGCCAACATCCGGCGCATCACGCCACCGACCTGGCCGGTGGCTCCCACAATCCCGATTCTCATAGCCCGAATCTACCGGGCCGCAAGATTTCCGGCGTCCCGCGTAGACGTGAGCGCGGGCACGTTAGGGCTGGCACCACGGTTTCGGGAGAAGTTTCACGACGACCCGCCCGGAGCACACCGAGCGCCCACCCGACCGGGCGGCCCGGACGGCCCGAGCACCTGCCCCGTCCGACCCGACCCGAGCGGCTTGGGACCACACGGGCGGTGGGCGGGCCGGACCTCGGGAGCCGGGCGGGGCGCGGCGGAGGCATACCCGGCGAATGATATTGATCTTGGGGTGGAAGTGCGGTCTTGTCTTGATCTCTCTGTAGGCACATGCTTACAAGTTGTGCCCATGGGAGGTCATTGTGGACAGCGGTGAGCGGGTTCTGCAGCACCGGTACGACACCGTGGAGCGCGCCGACCGCTTCTACGACCAGCAGGTCCTCGACCGGCTCAACCCGAGGATGTGCGCGTTCCTCGCCCGCCAGGAGATGATGTTCGTCGCCACGGCCGACCGGGCCGGCGCCTGCGACTCCACCTTCCGGGCCGGCCCCGCCGGATTCGTGCACGTGCTCGACGAGCACACGGTCGCCTGGCCCGAGTACCGGGGCAACGGCGTCTACGCCAGCCTCGGCAACATCAGCGAGAACCCGCACGTCGGCCTGCTGTTCGTCGACTTCGTCCGCGACGTGATCGGGCTGCACGTCAACGGGGTCGCCGAGATCGTGCCCGCCGAGGTGATGGGCGTCGCCGACCCGGAGGGCGTGCCCGGGCGGCGGCCCGAGAGGTGGGTACGGGTCACGGTCGACGAGGCGTACATCCACTGCGGGAAGCACATTCCGCGGCTCGTGCCCTGGGACCGGGAACGGGACTGGGGGACGGACGACGTGCGGCGCAAGGGTGGGGACTTCTTCGACGTGGCGGGGAGTCGCTGCGAGGCGTAGCCGCCGCCGAGCCCGGGGCACCCGCGGCCTGGGCCGGCGCCGAGCCCGGGGCACAAGGGCCTGAGCAGTCACCGAGCATCGGCCGCGAGGCCAGCGTGCAGCCGAGCGCGGAGCACGCGAGGCCCGGGCGCCGCTGCCGACCTGTACCCATCAAAACCCATGGAAACGGGCGGGGAGCCGTCGGCTCCCCGCCCGTCCCTGGTCCGACTAGCTGCAGCCCGACGTCGAGCCGCAGCCCTCGCACACGTAGCAGCTACCCGCCGGCCGCATCTTCGTCCCGCAGGTGAAGCACAGCGGCGCGTCGGCCGCCTTGCCCTGCACCAGCTCCAGCAGCTCCGTCGACGAACCGAACGCCCGCTGCTCCGCCGGCACCTCCACCTGCGCGACCGCCTGGGTCGTCTCGGCGGAACCGGCCAGGCCCACCAGGTCGACCTCGACGGTCTCGCCGTTGACCTGGGCGGTGCGCTCCGCGCTGGTGAAGATGCCCAGCTCGGCGCGCTTCTCGTAGGGCAGGAAGTCCAGGGCCAGGCGGCGGAAGATGTAGTCCACCATCGAGTTGGCCATCCGGATGTCCGGGTCGTCGGTCATGCCGGCCGGCTCGAAGCGCATGTTCATGAACTTCTCGACGTAGGTCTCCAGCGGCACCCCGTACTGGATGGCCACCGACACCGCCACCGAGAACGCGTCCATCACACCGGCCAGGGTCGAACCCTGCTTGCCCAGCTTGAGGAAGACCTCACCGAGGCCGTCGTCCGGGTACGACGAGGCGGTCAGGTAACCCTCGGCGCCGCCGACCGAGAAGGACACGGTCTGCGAGGCCCGCTTCTTCGGCAGGCGCTTGCGGACCGGCCGGAACTCGACGACCGGGGCCGGGGCGGCGGCGGCCTTGTCGGCCGCGGCCTTCTCCTCGGCCTTGACCTTGCCGGACTTGCCGACGGACAGCGGCTGGCCGACCTTGCAGTTGTCCCGGTAGATCGCCAGGGCCTTGAGGCCGAGCTTCCAGCCCTGGTAGTAGATCTCCTCGACGTCCGCGACGGTCGCCGTCTCCGACATGTTGACCGTCTTGGAGATGGCACCGGAGATGAACGGCTGGATCGCGGCCATCATCCGGACGTGCCCCATCGGCGCGATGGTGCGCTCGCCCATGGCGCAGTCGAAGACCGGGTAGTGCTCCTTCTTCAGGCCCGGGGCGTCCACGACGTGGCCGTGGTGGGAGATGTGGTCGATGATCGCCTCGACCTGCTCGTCCTGGTAGCCCAGGTTGCGCAGGGCGCGCGGCACCGTCTGGTTGACGATCTGCATCGAGCCGCCGCCGACGAGCTTCTTGAACTTGACCAGGGCCAGGTCCGGCTCGACGCCCGTGGTGTCGCAGTCCATCATCAGGCCGATGGTGCCGGTCGGGGCGAGGACGGAGGCCTGGGAGTTGCGCCAGCCGTTCTTCGCGCCGAGCTTGTTGCCCTCGGACCACTCCTTCGTCGCCTGCTTGATCAGGGCGGCGTCGTTGATGCCGAAGTGCTTGAGCGCGTCGTTGGCGGCCGCGTGCTTGCGCATGACCCGCTGGTGCGGCTCGGCGTTGCGGGCGTAGCCGTCGTACGCGCCGACGATGCCGGCCAGCTCCGCCGAGCGGCGGTAGGCGACACCGGTCATCACCGAGGTGATCGCGGCGGCGTAGGCGTGGCCGGCGTCCGAGTCGTACGGCAGGCCGGAGGCCATCAGCAGGGCGCCGAGGTTGGCGTAGCCGATGCCGAGCTGCCGGTACGCCCGGGTGGTCTCGCCGATCTTCTCCGTCGGGAAGTCCGCGAAGCAGATCGAGATGTCCATGGCCGTGATGACGAACTCGACCGACTTGACGAACCGCGCCACGTTGAACGTGCCCTGGTCGTTGACGAACTTCATCAGGTTCAGCGACGCGAGGTTGCAGGACGAGTTGTCCAGGTGCATGTACTCGGAACACGGGTTCGACGCCGTGATCCGGCCGGTCTCCGGGCAGGTGTGCCAGTCGTTGATCTGGCCGTCGTACTGGATGCCCGGGTCCGCGCACTCCCACGCCGCCTGGGCCAGCTTGTTGAACAGCTGCTTGGCGTCGACGTGCTCGATGATCTCCCCGTCGAGCCGGCCGCGCAGCCCGAACTCGCCGCCGGCGTCCACGGCGCGCATGAACTCGTCGTTGACCCGCACCGAGTTGTTCGCGTTCTGGTACTGCACGGACACGATGTCCTTGCCGCCGAGGTCCATGTCGAAGCCGGCGTCCCGCAGCGCGCGGATCTTGTCCTCCTCGCGCGCCTTGGTGTCGATGAACTCCTCGATGTCCGGGTGGTCCACGTCGAGGATGACCATCTTGGCCGCGCGCCGGGTGGCGCCGCCCGACTTGATCGTGCCGGCGGAGGCGTCCGCGCCGCGCATGAAGCTGACCGGGCCGGAGGCGGTGCCGCCGGAGGACAGCAGCTCCTTGGACGAGCGGATCCGCGACAGGTTGACGCCGGAACCGGAGCCGCCCTTGAAGATCAGCCCCTCTTCCTTGTACCAGTCGAGGATCGAGTCCATCGAGTCGTCGGTGGCGAGGATGAAACAGGCGCTGACCTGCTGCGGGGACTTCGTGCCCACGTTGAACCAGACCGGCGAGTTGAAGCTGAACACCTGGTGCAGCAGCATCCAGGTCAGCTCGTGCTCGAACACCTCGGCGTCGGCGCCGGTCGCGAAGTAGCCGTTCTTCTCGCCGGCCGCGCGGTAGGTGTGCACGACCCGGTCGATGAGCTGCTTGAGGCCCGTCTCGCGCTCGGCGGAGCCGACGGCGCCGCGGAAGTACTTGGTGGTGACGATGTTCGCCGCGTTCACGGACCAGAAGTCCGGGAACTCGACCCCGCGCTGCTCGAAGTTGATCGAGCCGTCGCGCCAGTTCGTCATGACGACGTCGCGACGCTCCCAGGTCACCTCGTCGTACGGATGCGTGCCCTCGGTCGTCCAGACCCGCTCGACCTTGAGGCCCTTGCGCGCCCCACGACCCGCGGTCCCCCGCTGACCCACCGCCTCAGTCATCCTGCTCCCCCTTGGTTGGCGGCGTCGGCCGCGTGGTTGGCGGCGTTCGCCGCGCTGAAGATGCGTATTTCCGTGGTCGTGCCCTCGTGCTGCGGCTCGAGTTCGCTCCGCGCCCCCCGGAGCGTCGCGATCTCGGCCTCGAAGTCCTCCAGGGACTCGAAAGATCTGTAGACACTGGCGAAGCGCATGTACGCCACCTCGTCCAGTTCGCGCAGCGGCCCGAGGATCGCCAGCCCCACCTCGTGGCTGGGCATCTCGGCGAACCCCTTGGCGCGCACCGCCTCCTCGACCCGCTGGGCGAGTTGGGCGATCGCGTCGTCCGTGACCGGCCGGCCCTGGCACGCCTTGCGCACCCCGCCGATGATCTTCGTCCGACTGAACGGCTCGGTGACCCCGCTGCGCTTGACCACAGCGAGGATGGCCTCCTCGACCGTGGTAAACCTTTTGCCGCATTCCGGGCAGTGACGCCGACGCCGGATCAGTTGTCCGTCGTCCGCCTCCCGGGAGTCCACGACGCGCGAGTCGGGGTGCCGACAATACGGACACCTCACGCAGATCGCCTCCTGTCCTGTACCCGGGCAGCAGTCTTGAGGCCCCTGGTTAGGGACCCTTCAAGTATGCGCCTATCTCAGTACCACTGTGAGTAGTCAAACCCCAACTTGTGGGTGGACTAGCTCGACTGGGCCACTAGATGTAGGGGTTACAGTAGGCCGATCGCGGCCCGCGTGCAAACGGAACGGCGGAACACGCGGAGACAATTTTTCACAGCTTTCCGCAGGCCGCACGGAGCGGTCCCCGACGGCGCGGTGATTCGTTGTGATGTGCCCAACATGGCACCGGTGGGGTCAGCCGCGCACCGGGAGCACTAGATGTTGTCCCGGGTGCACCACACCGTCACTCAGGTCGTTGAGCTCGCGGAGCTGGCGGACCGCCCGGTAGGTGTCCATCCTCGGCAGCTCGCGAACGGCCACCGTCCAGAGGCTGTCGCCCGGCCGCACGACGGCGACCTTCGACTCCGTGGGCACCCCCGACGCCACACTCGTGGGGGCGGCCAGCGCCAGCCCACCGAGGAACACCGCCGTCAACACCGTGGTCAGCACCAGGCGCCCCCGCCGGGTCAGCCGCACGGGCCGCATGCCACTCGCCATCCCACACCCCCATCGAACACGGGTTCGATCGAACGTCCGTACGATGTTTAGCAGACCGCGAACCCGAAAGCGAGGCACTCCCGGCGTGTCGCTAGAACAGACGTTTGAATCATTGCCCAAAAGCGGCTAACGTCATGGCAGGACACCGGGCGGGATCATCCCGTCGCACCACACCCGACCGACCTGGGAGGATCGACGTGGCTCCCCACGACGGCACTGACTCGCGGCCCTCGGCCTCGAAGAAGAACAACCGTCCGCTGACGATGCGCCAACAGCGCATCCTCGAGGTCATCTCGGAGTCCGTGGAGCGCCTGGGCTACCCGCCGAGTGTCCGGGAGATCGGTGAGGCCGTCGGGCTCGCCTCCGCCTCCTCCGTCGCCTACCAGCTGGGCGTCCTGGAGCAGAAGGGCTTCCTCCGCCGCGACGCCAACCGGCCGCGCGCGGTCGACATCCGCCAGACCGGCGGCGGCTCCAACGTCTCGCAGCTCCCCGACCGCCCCACGCCGGTCATGGTCCCCATGCTGGGCGCCATCGCGGCCGGTGGCCCGATCCTCGCGGAGCAGACCCTGGACGAGACCTTCCCGCTGCCCCGCGAGCTCGTCGGCGAGGGCACGCTGTTCATGCTCAAGGTCCAGGGTGACTCGATGATCGAGGCCGCCATCTGCGACGGCGACTGGGTCGTGGTCCGCCAGCAGCCCACCGCCGAGACCGGCGACATCGTCGCGGCCATGCTCGACGGCGAGGCGACCGTGAAGACCTACCGGCGGCGCGACGACGGCCACCTGTGGCTCATGCCCCGCAACCCGTCCTACGACCCGATCCCGGGCGACGAGGCCACCATCCTGGGCAAGGTCGTGTCGGTCCTCCGCCGCCTCTGAACCTCTTTTCTGGGTACTTGCGAGGGTGCGCACCTCGCATCGCGCCCTGTTGATCCACCTTTCACGGCTCGCGTGGAGTCCGGGGTGGGCCCCCTCGCCGGGTGGCCCACCCCGGACTTCGTGATGGGTGGCACGTCACCCGTGCAGGCTGCCCGTGTCCGGGTGGGAGGCGGCTTCCCTGGCTACTGAGTGCCGGACGGCAGCCGTTCGGGCCCCACGAGCTTCTGGTGACGCGCCACGCGGTCAGCGCTTCTTCGGGCTGCGCAGGCCGAGATCCGGCTCGTCGTCGCCACCCTTGAGGTCGGCGAACCCGAAGCTCAGGTCGTCGTCGTCCATCTTGGGCTTGCGTCCCTTGACCCCCCGCGCGGCACGCGGCGCCGGCGGGGGCGTGGCGTCCGCCCGACCCGCGCGGCCGACCGCCGGATCGGGGCGGACCGGGACGCCGCCGACCCGTTCGGGGCGCGCGGGCGGTTCGGCCCTGGCGGGCTCGGGGCGGGCGCGGCCGACGGGGGGTTCGGGGCTGGTCCGGCTGTCGGGTGCGGCCCGGCCCGGGGGCGGCTCGACCGGGGCGCGGTCCGGCGCGGGTACGGCGGCCCGGCCCGGGCGTTCGGGGCGGACCGGGGGCTCGGGCGGCGCGGCGCGACCGGCCCGGCCGGACTCGGCGCGCGGGGGCCGGCCCGGGGCGACGGGCGGTACGGGGACGCCGGGTTGTGCCGGCAGGGCCAGGCCACCGGAGCGGTCGGCCCGGGCGGCGCGGCCGGCGGTGGGCTCGGGGCGGATCGGGACCCCGCCCCGGGTCTCGGGTTCGCGGCGGACGGCCGGATCGGTGTCCGGTCGGGCGCGGCCCGAGGACGGGGCGGTGCGGGCGACGCCGGGGCCGGTGGGGCGGGCGGCGCGGCTGCGGAGTCCACGTTCGGTCCTCGGCGGGGCGTCGAGGAAGGCGAGCGGATCGGGTTCAGGGGCCTCGGGCCGGGTGGCGCCGTACACGCCGGCCGCCGGGGCGGGGCCGGGGCGCGCGGCACCGGGGACGCCGGGCGCCGGATCGGCCGGGCGCGCGGTGCCGTAGCCGGACGCCGGAGCGGGGCGGGGGACGCCGTAGCCGTCGGGGGCGGGCTCGGCGGGTGCGCCGTAGACACCGGGGGCGTCCGGGCGGGGCGCGCCGTACACGCCGGGCGGGGGTTCGGTGGCCGGGCGGGTGCCGGAGCCGTAGACGCCGGGCGCGGGTTCCGGGGCGGGGCGGGGTGCGCCGTAGACGCCGGACGCGGCCTCGGGCTTGGCCGGGACGGGCACGGGAGGTTCGGGGCGGGCGGCGCCGCCGTACACGGCGCCGGAGCGGCCCGGCGGGGCCTCGTCGGGGTCGGTCGGGCGGAACAGGTCGTCGTCGACGGGCCCCTGGCGGTTGGCCCCGTACACGCCGGAGCGGCTGCGGGCGCCCTCGCCGGGGCCGCGTTTCGGGTCGCCGGGGACGGCCGCCGCGCCGACCGGGCGCGCACCGCCGGGGGTCGCCTTGGCCTTCCTGGCCTCGGCGGCGTGCTTGACCCTGGACTTCTTGATGCCGATCACGCCCGCGACGACCATGATCAGGCCGAGCAGACCCACCGCTCCGATCATCAGGGCGATGTCGGTGACGCTGAGTGAACTGGGCGCGTCGTCGTTCTTCTTGGCGGCGGCGGCGTTCTTGCTGGCGGGCGCGGCGGGCACCGCGGGCACGTACTTCTGGATGACCGGCTTGACGTCGTCCGGCTGCAGGCTGGTCTCCGAGACGGTGAGGAACGCCGCCCCGTCGCGGGTGTAGGTGATCGACTCGCCCTGGGGCTCGTCGGGCAGCGGGGTGATCCGGGGCTTGGTGGTGGTGATGGCCCCGACGACGTCCCCGTTGGGCACGTCCCACTCGTACGCGTCGGTGTAGGTGCGCAGCGCGACCTTCTTGCGGTCCGGCGAGTTCGCGCCGCCGGTGACGAGGCTCTGGCTGATGATCGGGACGGGCCCGCCGGGGGTGCCGGTCCGGGTCGCGGTGAAGTCGCCGGCCTTCTTCAGCGTCGTGCCCTCGTTGCCGGGGACGAGCGGCCCAGTGGGCACGTAGATCCCGGAGACGCTGTCCTTGGTGACGATGACCGGGTTGTCGTTCGCGTCGAGCAGCAGGGCCTCGGCGTCGTGCGCGCCGTCGGGGTACTTGAGCCGGAACAGCTGCGCCTTGCCCTGCCGGGACGCCGGGACCTTCCACAGCGCGATCGTGGCGCGCTTGTTGTCGGGCTCGGTGGAGTGGTTGTCGCCGATGTCGGCGATCCACAGGGTGCCGTCCTTGGCGACGGCGAGATCCTCGGGGTCGCGGGCCTGCTGGTTCGCGTCGGTCCAGGTGGCCGTGATCTTGCAGGCGTTGTCCAGGAAGTAGATCTTCGGCGGGTTGGCCTCGCCGGCGTCCGGGGCGTCGTTCATCACGGCGTAGCCGTTGTCGAGCGCGACCATGCCGCTGAGCTCCGACAGCCTCGCATCGGTGATCTTGCAGACCGCCACACCCTTGGCCGGCGGCGCGGCGCTCGGGGTCGGGGTGGGGTCCGCGACGGCGGCAGAGGGTAGTAACCACACCCCTGCGACCGTCACCGTTAGTAGGGAAGCAAGCCGACGCATCGGCCTAGTGTGCCAGCAGTTCATTGATCATGGCGACAACCCGGTTGATCCGACCGGATTGTCCCCATGACAACTTCTCCGCGAGAAAAGCTACAGAGCGTAAGGTTTGAGCTCGGCCGCCAGGCCCCGGGGGACCCGGACGTGCACCAGCGTGCCGCCCTCGCCGTGCTCCGTACTGAGCACCTCGCCGAGCCGGTGCACCCGGTCGACCAGGTCACCCCGGTCGTACGGCACCCGGGCCCGCAGCTCGATCGCCGGGCGCGGCAGCCGCTCCTCGATCGCCGCGCGCAGCTCCTCGATGCCCTCGCCGGTGTGCGCGGACACGAACATCACGCCCGGCCAGTCCCGCTTGATCATGAGCAGGGTCTCGGGGTCCGCCATGTCGATCTTGTTCACGACGAGCAGCTCCGGCACCCGGTCCGCGTCGACGTCGGCGAGCACCTCGCGGACCGCCCGGACCTGCTCGGCCGGGGCGGGGTGCGCCCCGTCGACCACGTGCAGGACCAGGTCCGCGCCGGCCACCTCCTCCAGGGTCGAGCGGAACGCCTCGACGATCTGGTGCGGCAGGTGCCGGACGAAGCCGACCGTGTCCGAGAGCGTGTACTCCCGGCCGTCGGCCGCCCGGGCCCGGCGGGTGGTCGGGTCCAGCGTGGCGAACAGCGCGTTCTCCACCAGGACGCCGGCGCCGGTCAGCCGGTTGAGCAGGCTCGACTTGCCCGCGTTCGTGTACCCCGCGATGGCGACGCCGGGCACCTCGTTGCGGGCCCGGGACGCGCGCTTGGTGTCCCGGATGATCCGCATGGCCTTGATCTCCCGGCGCAGCTTCGCGATCCGGGTGTTGATCCGCCGCCGGTCGATCTCCAGCTTGGTCTCACCGGGGCCCCGCAGGCCCACGCCGCCGCCGGCACCGCTGCCGGAACCACCGGCCTGCCGGGACAGGGTCATACCCCAGCCCCGGAGTCTCGGCACCAGGTACTGCAGCTGGGCCAGCTCGACCTGCGCCTTACCCTCCTTGCTCTTCGCGTGCTGGGCGAAGATGTCCAGGATCAGGGCGGTGCGGTCGACGACCTTGACGTTGAGCCGCTCCTCCAGGTTGCGCAGCTGGCTCGGGGACAGCTCGCCGTCGCAGATGACGGTGTCGGCCCCCGTGTTGACCACCGCGTCCTTGAGCTCGTCGACCTTGCCCCGGCCGATGAAGGTGGCCGGGTCGATCGCGCGCCGCCGCTGGACGAGCCCCTCGAGGACCTCGGAACCGGCGGTCTCGGCGAGCGCCGCCAGCTCGATCATCGAGTTGTCCGCATCGGCGACGGTGCCGTCCGTCCAGACCCCGACGAGGACCACGCGTTCGAGTCGCAGCTGCCGGTACTCGACCTCGGTGACGTCCGTGAGCTCCGTCGAGAGACCCGCCACCCGCCGGAGCGAGTGTCGCTCCTCGAGCTCGAAGTCACCCGTGGTGATCGCGTCATCCGTGACGAACTGTTTCATGTCAGACAAGTGCACTCCCATCGCCTGCTTCCAGGGTTGCACGCCGGGAGCAGGATTGCATCCGCATAACCCAGTACCTACCTGCGGGTAACCATGGCCCCGGCAGCGGAGATCACCGATCGGACACAATAAAACCCTCCAGTGCCGCCTGAGAAGAGGAAATTTCGTGTCCAGCCGCCTGCCGAGCGCCGGATTCTCGATCACCATCCGGGTCGCCCTGCCCGCAGACTCCAACGCCATCGGGCGACTGACCACCGCAGTCGGGTCCGCCGAGGCGGTCGTCACCGCGCTCGACGTCGTCGACTCCGACCACGTCCGGGTCCTGGTCGACCTGACCTGCGACACCTCCGACGCCACCCACGCCGACCAGGTCGTCGACAGCCTCCGCGCCCTCGAAGGGGTCGACGTCCGCAAGGTGTCCGACCGCACGTTCCTCCTGCACCTCGGCGGCAAGATCGAGGTCCAGTCGAAGGTGTCGCTGCGCACCCGTGACGAGCTGTCCCGGGCGTACACGCCGGGGGTGGCCCGGGTGTGTCTCGCGATCGCCGAGAACCCCGAGGACGCCCGCCGGCTCACCATCAAGCGGAACACGGTGGCCGTGGTCACCGACGGTTCGGCGGTGCTCGGCCTGGGCAACATCGGGCCGTACGCGGCCATGCCCGTGATGGAGGGCAAGGCGGCGCTGTTCAAGAAGTTCGGCGGCGTCGACGCGTGGCCGGTGGCGCTGGACACCCAGGACACCGAGGAGATCATCAGGATCGTCAAGGCGCTCGCGCCCGCGTACGGGGGCATCAACCTGGAGGACATCTCCGCGCCCCGGTGCTTCGAGATCGAGGCCCGGCTCCGCGAGCTGCTCGACATCCCCGTCTTCCACGACGACCAGCACGGCACCGCGATCTGCGTGCTCGCCGCGCTCACCAACGCGCTGCGCGTCGTCGGGAAGAAGATCGAGGACGTCCGGATCGTGGTGTCCGGGGCGGGCGCCGCCGGTACCGCGATCATGAAGTTGCTGTTGAAGCAGGGCGCCGGGGACATCGTCGCCTGCGACCGGCTCGGCGCGCTGCACCGCGGCATGCCCGACCTCACCCCCAACTGGGAGTGGCTGGCCACCAACACCAACAAGGGCAACTTCGTCGGGAGCACCAAGGAGGCCCTGCGCGGCGCCGACGTCTTCATCGGGGTCAGCGCGCCGAACATCCTCACCGGCGACGACATCGCGACCATGGCCGACGGCTCCATCGTGTTCGCGCTGGCCAACCCGGACCCCGAGGTCGACCCGCGCGAGGCCCGCCAGCACGCCGCGATCGTGGCCACCGGGCGCTCCGACCAGCCCAACCAGATCAACAACGTGCTCGCGTTCCCGGGCGTGTTCCGGGGGATGCTCGACGCGCAGGCCCGGGAGTACACCGAGGAGATGGGGCTGGCCGCCGCCCGGGCCATCGCGGACGTCGTCGGCGAGGACAAGATCAACGCGAACGTGATCGTGCCCAGCGTGTTCGACGCCCGGGTCGCGCCGGCCGTCGCGGCGGCGGTGCGGGCCGTGGTCAAGGGTGAGAAGTCCGAGCCCGAGGTCGTCGTCGCGATCCCCTCGTAGGTGTTCCGCCGCCCCTGTGGGGTCGCCGTCGTGCGGCCCGGCAGGGGCGGTCTGCTGCGCGCCGCTGCGGGGCGGTGGTGATCCCCCGCGCGGGGCGGCGGGAGTCCTTGCCCGGGGCTGCCGGACAAGCGAAGAGCCAGATCAAACGCATGAGAGGGTTACGCCGCGTTTCTGTGCCGGGACCCTCCGGCTCACACCTTGCGAGCCCGCGCCCCGCGCCCCGCGCCCCGCGCCCCGCGCCCCGCGCCCCGCGCCCCGCGCCCCGCGCCTGAAGGCTGCGTTCGTGTTCGCCCGGATGTCTGTCGCGACACTCCGACGGCCCGGGCCCTGTGTGACCGGAACGCCCACCCGGGGTGTCGCGGGTCGCGCGCTGGAAGCGGGTGTCTGACGTGGTTCGCGGGTGGAGTGGCGCGCGGGGGCGGTGGGGCCGGAGATCCTGCGGAGGGTGATGTCGGGCGGCGCAGGATCGACGGAGAGTTACGCTGGTGCCATGCGTTTCGCCAAGGGACATGGCACCGGCAACGACTTCGTGATCGTGCCGGACGTCGACGGAGCCCTCGACCTGACCCCGGAGCGGGTCGCCCGACTGTGTGACCGGCGCCAGGGCGTCGGCGGCGACGGCCTGCTGCGGGTCGTGCGCACCGCCAAGCACCCCGACGCCGCCGACCAGGCCGGCGAGGCCGAGTGGTTCATGGACTACTTCAACGCCGACGGGTCGTACGCGCAGATGTGCGGGAACGGCGTGCGCGTCTTCGTGCGGTACCTGCTGGAGACCGGCCTCGCCGAGGGGCCCGAGATCCCGGTAGCGACCCGGGCCGGGGTGCGGCGCACGCTCGTCGACGGGTCCGACCTGCGGGTCGACATGGGCGCGCCCCGGCTGCTCGGGCCGTCGGTGGCGACCCTGGGCGGGGTGGAGTACGCGGGGGTCGGCGTCGACATGGGCAACCCGCACCTGGTGTGCGCGGTGGACTCGCTCGACGCGCTCGATCTGACCAGGGCCCCCGGCTTCGACCGGAACCTCTACCCGGGCGGGGTGAACGTCGAGTTCACCGAGGGCACCAGGATGCGGGTGTACGAGCGCGGGGTCGGGGAGACGGACTCGTGCGGCACCGGGGCGTGCGCGGTGGCCGTGGTGGCGCTGAAGGGTGCTGTGGGGAGTACGCCGGTGCTGGTCCGGGGCGGGACGTTGACCGTGACGCTGGACGGGGAGACGTGCTGGCTGGCGGGGCCCGCGGTGATCGTGGCGCACGGGGAGCTGAGTTCGGGGTTCTGAGTCGGGTTGGGTGGGGCCTGGGGCGCCCCGGAGGGGCGCCCCAGGCCCCAGCTGGCGAGCTACGTCCGACCCTGGACCGGCACCCCAGGCGCGAGCCGACACGCGACATCCGGCCCCGGACCAGCGCCCCAGGCGCGAGCCGACGCGCCCGGTCTGGGCCTGGACCAACGCTCTGAGCGGGAGCGAAACGCGGCGTCCAGCCCCGAACTAGCACCCTGGGCGTGAGCGGGCGCGCGACGTCCGGCCCAGGACCGGCTCCCCAGGCGCGAGCCGGCGACGAAGCCCGAGCCCGTGCGGCATCCCACGTCCGAGCCCGCACACCGGTCGGCCCGGGTGTGGGTCTTCCAGCCGGGCCGGGCCGAGCCGATGCGCGCTCGGTCGGGAACGCGGCGTAACCCTCTGATCGTGGTTGATCCGGGTTTTCAGCGGTTGAGGAGCGCCAGGGCCTCGGCGAGCGGGTCGGGGCCGGTCAGCCAGTGCACGCGCGGGTCGCGGCGGAACCAGGAGCGCTGCCGGCGGACGAACTTGCGGGTCGCGCTGACGGTGTCCGCCCGGGCGGTCGCCTCGTCGCACTCCCCGTCGATCAGGCGCAGGGCCTGGGCGTAGCCGAGCGCCCGGCCGGCCGTGCGGCCCTCGCGCAGGCCCAGGGTGTCGAGCCGGCGGACCTCGTCGACGAGGCCGGTGTCGAACATCCGGTCGACCCGGGCGACGATCCGGGCGTCGAGGTCGGCCGGCGGCAGGTCGACCCCGAGCTGGACGGCCGGGTAGTGCGGCACCGGTTCGGTCGGCAGTTCCGCCGTGAAACCCCCGGTGAGCTCGATCACCTCGAGGGCGCGGACGATCCGCCGGCCGTTGCTGGCGAGGATCTTCGCCCCGACCTCGGCGGGCAGCCGCCCGTGGAGCGCGGCGGGGCCGACGGCGGCGAGTTCGGCTTCGAGGCGCTCGCGGATCTGCGGGTCGGTGCCCGGGAACGCGAAATCGTCCAGTACCGCTCGGACGTAGAGCCCCGAACCGCCGACGAGGATGGCCGGCCGGCCCGCCTTCAATAACGAATCAATTGCAAACCTGGCGAGCGACTGGTACTCCGCGACGCTCGCCGGCTCCGTTACATCCCAAATGTCGAGTACGTGATGGGGAACGTCGCCCGCTTCGTCCGCCGTGACCTTGGCTGTACCGATGTCCATGCCCCGGTACAGCTGCATCGAGTCGGCGTTGACCACCTCCCCGCCGAGTTGCCTGGCCAGGGCTATGCTGAGGGCCGTCTTTCCGGCCGCGGTCGGCCCCACCACCGCGATCACATTCGTCACCGAATTACCGTAACGAATCACTCAGGTCTCCATCTGGTCACGGTTGAGTCGTGGGTGCTCGACGCGCACCAGGGCCGACCTGTGAGAATGCCAGAAGATAATTCGACACTGCGCACTGGCGGCGCCGAAGCCCCCGAAAAGGTGGCGCGTGGCACCGGTGAGAACGAGGATGGGCTGATGAGCAGCGACTGGGCGACCTTCGGGCGGGTGGACGCGGACGGCACTGTCTACGTCAAGACGGCGGCCGGCGAGCGGGCCGTCGGCTCGTGGCAGGCCGGCACCCCCGAAGAGGGGCTGGCGCACTTCGTGCGGCGGTTCGAAGACCTACAGACCGAAGTTGTACTGCTGGAGAAGCGGCTCGCCAGTGGCGCGGCCGATCCCCAGCAGTCCCTGGCCAGCATCAAGCGGCTCAAGGAGTCCGTCGACGGCGCGCACGCCGTGGGTGACCTCGACAGCCTCGCCGCGCGCCTGGAGAAGCTGACCGGGGCCGCCGAGGAGCGGGCCGGGGCGGCCCGCCAGGCCAAGGAGGCCGCCAAGGCCGAGGCCCTGACCCGGAAGCAGACGCTCGTCGGCGAAGCCGAGCTGATCGCCAACGAGTCGACCCAGTGGAAGGTCGCCGGGGATCGCCTCAAGGAGATCCTCGACGAGTGGAAGACCATCAAGGGCGTCGACCGCAAGGCCGACACCGAGCTGTGGAAGCGGTACGCGGCGGCCCGTGACGGGTTCACCCGCCGCCGGGGCGCGCACTTCGCGACCCTCGACCAGCAGCGCAAGTCCGTCCAGGCCCAGAAGGAGGAGCTGGTCGTCGAGGCCGAGTCGCTCTCCTCCTCCGAGGACTGGAACTCCACCGCCAACCGGCTCAAGGAGCTGATGGCGGCGTGGAAGGAGACCGGTCGGGCGTCGAAGGACACCGAGCAGAAGCTGTGGGACCGGTTCCGGGCCGCGCAGGACGCGTTCTTCTCCCGCCGGAGCGAGGTGTTCTCGGCCCGCGACGCGGAGTTCAAGGACAACCTCGGCGCCAAGCAGGCCCTGCTCGCCGAGGCCGAGGCCATCGACGTCGAGGCCGACCCGAAGTCCGCGCAGGGGATCCTCAACGACCTGCAGGGCCGCTGGCACGACGTCGGGCGGGTGCCGCGCGAGAACATGGCGAGCCTGGACCGGCGCTGGCGCGGGGTCGAGGAGAAGATCAAGCTCGCGATGGACACCGCGTGGCGGCGGACGGCTCCGGAGGACAACCCGCTGCTCGCCCAGATGCGGGTGCAGGTGGCCGAGGCCGAGGAGCGGTTGGCCAAGGCCCAGGCCTCGGGCGACGCCAAGCGGATCAAGCAGGCGGAGCAGGCCCTCGCGGGCAAGCAGCAGTTCTTGAAGTTGGCCGAAGGCACGAAGTAACCCAGTCCGAAGCGTTCCGCCGCCGACCCACAGCCGGGTCGGCGGCGGTTCGTCGTTCACGCCTGGCGATAGTGGCCGACCGGGGCCGGGCGGCGACGCCTTCCGGTTGACGGTGCGCGGCTCGCTCCCCGGCTATGTCCGGACAGGCTCGCGCGCCGCTGCGGTCGGACACGAAAGAGGGGCCCTGTGCGGGGCCCCTCTCGTGCGTTGGCGGCTCAGGCGCAGCCGTTGACCACCGGCAGGGGGGCCGGCACGCCCACGCTCGGCAGCCCCAGCATCGTCCCCGCCGTCTTCACGGCCCGCCCGGCCTCCCACGCGTCCCCGGCCCTCGTGCGCCGGTGTGACAGCAGCTCGCCGTCGGCGTTGAGGTGGTGCGGCGCCGCGTAGGTCACGACCGTCTCGACGATGTCGCCCGGCCGCACCCCCTCGGCGGACCGGAAGTGCACGAGCCGCCCGTCGCGGGCCCGACCGGACTGCCGGCCGGTCTCGCCGTCCTTGCGGCCCTCGCCCACGGCGACGAGCACCTCGACGGTCCGGCCGACCTGGAGCTTGTTCTCGTCCCACATGATCTGGTCGAGTTCGGCGATCAGCCGGTTGTACCGGTCCTGCACGACGGCCTTGGGCACCTGGTCGGCCATGGTGGCGGCCGGGGTGCCGGGACGGATCGAGTACTGGAACGTGAAGGCCGCCGAGAACCGGGCCGCGCGGACCACCCGGAGCGTCTCCTGGAAGTCCTCCTCGGTCTCCCCGGGGAAGCCGACGATGATGTCCGTGGTGATGGCCGCGTGCGGCATGGCCGCCCGGACCTTCTCGATGATCCCCAGGTACTTCTCGGACCGGTAGGACCGCTTCATGGCCTTGAGCAGCGAGTCCGACCCGGACTGCAACGGCATGTGCAGCTGGGGGCAGACGTTGGGCGTCTCGGCCATCGCCTCGATCACGTCGTCGGTGAAGTCCTTCGGGTGCGGGCTGGTGAACCGCACCCGCTCCAGGCCCTCGATGTTCCCGCAGGCCCGCAGCAGCTTGCCGAACGCCAGCTTGTCGCCGAACTCGACGCCGTAGGAGTTGACGTTCTGACCGAGCAGGGTGACCTCCAGGACACCCTCGGCGACCAGGGCCTCGACCTCGGCGAGCACCTCGCCCGGCCGGCGGTCCTTCTCCTTGCCGCGCAGCGCCGGCACGATGCAGAAGGTGCACGTGTTGTTGCAGCCGACGGAGATCGACACCCAGCCGGCGTAGGTCGAGTCGCGCTTGGTGGGCAGGGTCGAGGGGAAGACCTCGAGGGACTCCAGGAGTTCGATCTCGGCGCTCTGGTTGTGCCGGGACCGCTCCAGCAGCGCCGGCAGCGAGCCGATGTTGTGGGTGCCGAACACGACGTCGACCCAGGGGGCCTTCTTGACGATCTCGTGTTGATCCTTCTGGGCGAGGCAGCCGCCGACGGCGATCTGCATCCCCGGGTGGCCCTTCTTCACCGGCCGGAGGTGGCCCAGGTTGCCATAGAGCTTGTTGTCCGCATTTTCCCGGACCGCGCAGGTATTGAACACCACGACATCCGGGGAGCCCTCCGAAGGAACCGGCACATAACCGGCGCCCTCCAGGAGTCCGGCGATCCGCTCGGAGTCGTGGACGTTCATCTGACAGCCATAGGTACGGACCTCGTAGGTCCTCAATTCAGCGTTCATCTCGCCAGCTAGGTTACGCCAACCTGTTTGCGGTGACCGCTACAGTGACGTGCACCGGCGGGCGATGATGGAGTGACCAGATGACCGATACCCCTCTCGTGCAGATCGAGGGCGTGAACAAGTGGTACGGCCCCCTGCACGTGTTGCAGGACATCAACCTCGACATCGCCCGTGGTGAGGTCGTGGTCGTGATCGGCCCGTCCGGCTCGGGCAAGTCGACGCTCTGCCGGGTGATCAACCGGCTGGAGCCGATCAATGACGGCGTGATCCGGTTCGACGGCCGGGTGCTGCCCGCCGAGGGCAGGGCGCTGGCCAAGCTGCGCAGCGAGGTCGGGATGGTGTTCCAGTCCTTCAACCTGTTCGCGCACAAGTCGATCATCGACAACGTTGTTCTGGGTCCGGTGAAGGTGCTCGGCGACTCCAAGGAGGCCGCGCGCAAGCGGGGCATGGAGCTGCTGGAGCGGGTCGGCATCGCCAGCCAGGCCGAGAAGTTGCCGGCCCAGCTGTCCGGCGGGCAGCAGCAGCGCGCCGCGATCGCCCGCGCGCTGGCGATGCGCCCCAAGGCCCTGCTGTTCGACGAGCCGACCAGCGCCCTGGACCCGGAGATGGTCAACGAGGTCCTGGAGGTCATGATCGCGCTGGCCGCCGAGGGCATGACGATGGTCGTCGTCACGCACGAGATGGGCTTCGCCCGCCGCGCCGCCAACCGGGTGATCTTCATGGCGGATGGCCGGATCGTGGAGCAGGCGCCGCCGGAGCAGTTCTTCGACCACCCGCAGTCCGACCGTGCCAAAGACTTCCTGTCCAAGATCCTGCACTAACACGGAGGAGTACCCATGCGTTTCCAGCGCCTCGCGGCCACGGCCGCGATCGCAACGCTCGCCCTTTCCGTCGCGGCCTGCGGCAAGGACGGCACCCCGTCCCCGGGGACCGACGAGGCCGTCGGCACGGGTGACAAGTGTGCGAGCTCCGGGGTGAAGTTCACGCCGGCGACGGACGTGAAGATCACCGGCAGCCCGGCGTACGACAAGATCAAGACGGCCGGCAAGGTCGTCGTGGGCGTCAAGGCCGACCAGCCGAACCTCGGCTACAAGGACGCCTCGGGCACCCGGTGCGGCTTCGACATCGAGATCGCGCAGCTCATCGCCTCGCGGCTGGGCGTGGACCCGGCGAAGATCGAGTACAAGGAGATCCCGTCCGCCAACCGGGAGACCGCGATCAAGGGCGGCGAGATCGACTACTACGTCGGGACGTACTCGATCACCGACAAGCGCAAGAACGACGTGAGCTTCGCGGGCCCGTACTTCGTCGCCGGCCAGGACCTGCTCGTCCGCAAGGACGACACGTCGATCACCGGCAAGGAGTCGCTCAAGGGCAAGAAGGTCTGCTCGGCGACCGGCTCGACCCCGCTCCAGCGGGTCCGGGACGAGAAGCTGACCGAGGACGCGAACATCAGCGAGTTCAAGACCTACTCCGAGTGCGTCTCGCAGCTCCTCGACAAGAAGGTCGACGCCGTCACCACCGACGACGCGATCCTCAAGGGCTTCGCGGCCCAGGCGCCGGCCAAGCTGAAGGTCGTCGGCAAGCCGTTCAGCACCGAGAAGTACGGCATCGGCCTGTCGAAGGACGACAAGGCCGTCCGTGACTTCGTGAACGACCTCCTCGAGGCCGCGCGCGGCGACGGTACCTGGCAGAAGATCTACGACGGCACGCTCGGGATCTCCAAGTCCCCCGCGACCCAGCCCGCCCTCGAGCGGTACTAGTCCCAGCGGGGCCCGTGGCTCGTCCACGGGCCCCCACCTCCTCACGAGGGTGCGATGAACGCCTTTCTGCATACGCTGACCGACAACTGGGACATCTTCTCCCGGGGCTTCGTCAACACGATCAAGCTGTTCGTGGTGAGCGGGATCCTCGCCCTGATCCTCGGGACCCTGCTCGGTGCCGCGCGCGTCTCGCCGGTCCCGGCCCTGCGGGGCATCGGCACCGGCTACGTCAGCATCATCCGGAACACCCCGCTGACCCTCGTGTTCGCGTTCCTGGTGTTCGCCGCGCCCAAGGTCGGCCTGGAGGCGGACTTCCAGACGTCCGCGTACATCGCGCTCACCGTGTACACGGCGGCGTTCGTGTGCGAGACCCTGCGGTCGGGCATCAACACCGTGCCCGTCGGGCAGGCCGAGGCGGCCCGCGCGATCGGGATGACGTTCACCCAGGTCCTCACCATGATCGTGCTGCCCCAGGCGTTCCGCACGGTCGTGCCGCCGATGATCAGCGTGCTCAACGCGATGCTGAAGAACACCACGGTCGCCGCCGGGTTCTCGGTGGTCGAGGCCGGGGCGATCCAGCAGTACCTGTCGGAGCGCAGCGAGAACCAGATGTACGGCCTGGTCTGGGTCACCATCGGCTTCCTGATCCTGGTCGGCCCGATGATCGTCGCCCAGCGCTGGCTCGAGCGGAAATGGAAGGTCGCCCGGTGAGCTCCGTCCTCTACGACGTCCCCGGCCCACGCGCCCGGCGCCGCAACCTCATCCTGAGCGTCCTCGCCGTCGCGGCCGTCGTCGCCGCCATCGCCTGGGTCGTGTACCGGTTCTGGCAGACCGGGCAGTTCGAGTCGCTGAAGTGGCAGCAGTTCCAGTACACGGCGATCCAGGAGCAGTTGGCCGACGGCCTGCTCAACACGGTCAAGGCCGCCGCGACCGGCGCGGTGCTGGCCCTGCTGTTCGGCGGCTTCCTGGCGGGGCTGCGGATGACCGGGATCCGGGCGATCGAGGCGCCGGCCACGTTCGTCGTGGAGCTGTTCCGCGCCATCCCGCTGCTGATCCTGATCTTCTTCTTCTACTACGGCCCCCTGACGTACGGGCTGCACATCCCGAACTTCTGGGCCCTCGTGATCGGCCTGACCCTCTACAACGGGGCGGTCATCTCCGAGATCCTCCGGTCCGGGATCGCGTCCCTGCCGCGCGGCCAGTCCGAGGCGGGCCTCGCCATCGGCCTCGACCGGGGCCAGCTGTTCTGGCACATCCTGCTCCCCCAGGCCGTCCGCGCCATGCTGCCGTCGATCATCAGCCAGCTCGTGGTGCTCCTGAAGGACACGGCGCTCGGCTTCATCATCACGTACCCCGAGCTGCTGTACGTGGCCAAGCAGATGGGCAGCCGGCTGTCGTTCGACCTGCCGTACGTGCCGTCGTACCTGGTGGTCGCGGCCGTGTACATCGGGATGTGCTCGTTGCTCTCGTGGTTCGCGAACTGGCTGAGCAAGCGCGGCGCTCGGCGCCGGGCCCGTTAGGCCGGCGCTCGGGGCGGACAGCCGAAGACCTCGGCCTCTACAATGGCAGATGTCCATATTTAGATGGACGACTGTCACTCACGGGGAGTTTCGCATGCAGTTAACCAGGGCAATGCTGACCCTGGCCACGTCCGCCGCTCTCGCGGTGTCCGGGGCCGTCTTCGCGGACGCGCCGGGTGCGCTGGCCGACACGAACGCTGGCAACGGTTGCTGGAGCCACCACGAGTACTGGAACTCGAACGAGTGGGCCGGCACCGGCAGCGCCTTCTGCCCCTCCGGGGCGAACGTCTGGAACCGACTCGACATCCTGTGCTCCAACTCCAGCTCGGGCACGTACATGGTGGTCTCGGAGGTGCACCGCAGCGGCGAGTGGTACTCCAACACCTGCAACAGCGGTGACGTGGCACTCGATTCGAATCTGGCCTACTGGCCCTGATGGTCCCACGGCCCGGCTCCTCGGGGAGCCGGGCCGGTCCGTGGCTCTACTTGGGCGCGTTGAGTTTGTCCAGGGCCGCCGCCGAGCCCCGGTGCAGCGGCACCGGCTCGGTCCTGCGGGCCTTGTCCAGGGTGATCTCCTTGGCCGACGCGTTCACGAGCGCCAGCTTGTCCTTCGTGTCGAACAGCGTCTTCGTCAGCACACAGGCCAGTTCGGCGTCCACGTCGTTCTTCACCAGCAGCACGTTGGGTACGACCACGGCCGGGGTGTCCCCCTCGGTGCCGTACGCGGCGGCGGGGATGGGCGCGACGTCGTACACCGCGTTGACCTCCTTGAGCCCCGGGAGCAACGGGGTCACGTCCAGCAGTTTGTATTTCCCCTTGGCGCTGGCGAACAGGTCCTTGAGCCCGGCCGCGCCCAGCCCGCTGGAGTAGATCAGCCCGTCGACGCTGCCGTCCTTCATGCCCTCGACGGTCTTGCCGAGCTCCAGGCGCTGGGCCTTCACGTCACCGGTGGCCAGTCCGGCGGCCTTGAACAGCCGGTTGGCGATGACCTCGGTCCCGGAGTTCGGCGAGCCCGTCGAGATGGCCCGGCCCTTCATGTCGGCGATCGAGGAGATGCCGGCGTCGGCGCGTACCACGACCTGGGTGAAGTTGGGGTAGATCCGGGCCACGGCCGCGACCGGCTGCTTCTCCTTGAAGGGGCCGGTGCCGTTGACCGCGTCGGCGGCGGTGTCGGCGAGGGCGAACGCGAGCTGGTACTTGCCCTCGACCAGCTGGGTGATGTTCTGCACGGACGCGCCGGTCTCGGCCGCGCTGGCCTTCACCGTGCCGCCGGTGGCCTCCGTGATCTGGGTGGCGTAGGCGTTGCCGAGGGCGTAGTACACCCCGGTGGTGTTGCCGGTGGCGATGCCGATCCGGGTCTCCTGGCCCACCTTGCAGGCCACGTCCGCGCCGGTGTCCTTCTTCTCGGTGTGCCGCTGCCCCCCGCAACCGCCCACGACCAGGGTGAGCGCGATCAGGAGGGTGAGTTGGCGTTTCATGCGTGGGCCTTCCGTCGTCGGATCAGGTGCAGGAGCAGCGCGAGGACCGCGCAGGCCAGGCCGGCGCCGATGCTGGCCGGTTCGAGGTAGAGCAGGAACAGGGCCGCGGCGCCCGCGAGGACCCGTTCGACGGGGTGCGCGGGGCCGAGCAGCCAGCCGCCGGTGCACACGGCGAGGGCCGCCACGGCCAGGCAGGCCACCGCCGTGGCCCACAGGACGCCGAGGACGGGCCCCCGGGCGAGCAGGTACGAGCCGTGGTCGGTGAGCACGAACGCCAGCGGCGCGAGGAACGCCGGCAGCGCGTACTTCGCCGCCTGCCACATCGTCGGGATCACCCGCCCGCCGGTGATCGCGGCGGCGGCCACGGCTGCGAGGGCGGTCGGCGGGGTGACCTCGGACAGCACCGAGTAGTAGAAGACGAACATGGCCGCCTCGGGCTGGCTGACGCCCAGGGCGAGCAGCGCCGGCCCGATGATGACCCAGCCGATGATGAAGCTGGCGGTCACCGGCACTGCCAGGCCCAGCATCATCAGGGCGAGCGCGGCGAACACGGCGGTCAGGGCGAGGACGCCGGTCGGGTTGTCGGTGAGCGAGGCGGCACCCTTGACCAGCAGTTCCGCGAGCTGCGGGCCGAGCCCGGTCTTCGTGGTCACCGCCGTGACCACCCCGGCGGCGGCGCACACGGCGGCCACGGGGAGCACGCCCCGGGTACCCGTCGCGAGGGTCTCCCCCAGTCGCCGGGGGCCGATCCGGCGGGCCGGGTCGAGGAAGCTCAGGGCGAGGGCGAGCAGGGTGGCGTACACGACGGCGCGGGGGGCGGAGACGTCCAGGGCGAGGAAGGCGACGATCGCGAACAGCGAGGCGAAGTGGTACCCGGAGCGGGCCAGCAGCCGGCCCGCGCTCCGGCCGTCGAACGCGACCGGGCGGACCCCGAACCTGCGCGCGTCGATCTCGACGGCCAGGAGGATGCCCAGGTAGTACAGGAGGGTGGGGATCGTGGCCCAGAGCAGGACCTCCAGGTAGGACACCCGGAGGTACTCGGCGATGATGAAGGCCGCCGCGCCCAGGGTCGGCGGGGACAGGATCGCGCCCACCCCGGCCGCCGCGAGCATGCCGCCCGCGCTCTCCGCCGGGTAGCCGGCCCGGCGGAGGATGGGCCAGGTGACCGCGCCGACGCTGACGGCGGTGGCCGCGCCCGAGCCGGAGACCGTGCCGAGCAGGAAGCCGCTCGCGACGGCGGTCCGGCCGGGGGCCGTGCGGGACCGGCGGAACGCGGCCACGGACAGGTCGACGAAGAACGTCCCGGCGCCGGAGGAGTTGAGGACCGCGCCGTACAGGGTGAACAGCACGATGTAGCTGGCGCAGACGTCCAGCGGGGTGCCGTAGAAGCCGCTGGACGTGTTGTAGAGGGCGTCGACGATCTGGTCGAAGTCCATGCCCGCGTGCGCGATGGCCCAGCCCTGGGGCAGGAAGCCGCCGTAGTAGGCGTAGCCGAGGAACACCAGGCACACGGCCGGCAGCACCCAGCCGGTGGTCCGCCGGCAGCCCTCCAGGATCAGGACGAGCAGCAGGCCGCCCATCACCGTGTCGAGGACCGACAGCGAGCCCTGCCGGTCCAGGAAGGCGTCGAAGCCGGTCGCGACCGGGTACAGGCAGACCACGAACGCCGCCGCCGCCAGGGCGCCGTCGAGGAGGCGCGGGCCGGGGCCCCGGTAGCAGACGAAGACCAGCGGGAGGACGCCCGCGAGGAAGAGCATCAGGAAGTACTGGTTGCCCTGCGGCACCGGCAGGAACACCTGGGCCAGCACGAACACGGAGACCAGACCGGCCACTGTGGAGACGGCGATCCGGGTCGGGCCGGTCAGCCGCTCGGCCGGCCGCTCGTCCTCGAACCGCGCGGCGAGTTCGTCGACGTCCGCTCCGCCGGCGGGCAGCTTCCCTTGATCGTCTAAGGTCGATACGCTGTCTTCCGCGTCACCAGACGGACTCGGACTGTTATCGACGGACATAGCCGGCAAGAGTACTACAAGCAATCCATGGAGTGGCATCCATCGTTTACTGTGCTCGGTGGCGGGTATGAGGGGAGCTTCTTCGGTGCGCAGAGCGGCAGGGCCTCCGCGGCTACGCTCGATCCGGCTCCAGCTCCTGCTGCCGATCCTGATCTCCACCCTCGGCCTCGGCGCGCTCGGCACCCAGCAGACCGACACCGCGCTCGCGGCCGAGAACGACGCGGTCCGCGCCCGGGTGCTCGCCGGCACCGCCACCGCGACCGTCGGCCTGATCCACGAGCTCGAACGCGAGGTCGCCGAGACCGGCGCGCTCCGGCTGCGCAGCGGCAAGGTCGCCGACCAGATCCTGCTCGCCCAGCGCCGGCGCACCGACGCCGCCCTCGTGCGGTACCGGGCGGCCACCCAGCTCGACGTCCCCGAACTGTTCAGTCCCCTGACCACCGCGAGCAGCGCGCTCGCCGGGCTGCCGACCGCCCGGGGCCAGGCCCTCGGCCTGTCCGGCGAACAGCGGGTCGCCGACCAGTCCTACCGGTCCGTCGTCACCCTGCTCCTCGCGGTCGCCGAGGCCCTGCCCGCCCGGATCGACGACGCCGCGCTGGCCGGCCGCACGCGGGCGATCGCCGCGCTGGCCGCCGCCGGACACCTCGCCGCCGAGGAACGCGACCTGCTGCGCGGCGTCTTCACCCGGGGGGCGTACGCGCCGGGTGAGCTGTCCGCGCTCGCCACCCTCGTCGGGTCCGCCGAGGCGCGGCAGGCCGAGTTCTACCGGGTCGCCGACGACGCCGGCCGGGCCGCGTACGACCACACGGTCACCGGGTCCGATGTCGACATCGCCCGGGGGCTGCGGGACGACGCGCTCATGGGGGACCAGGACCCGGGCCGGCTCAGGATCGACCCCGACGCCTGGTACGTGGCGCAGACCCAACTGCTCCGCCGGCTGTACACGGTGCAGCTGGGGCTGGCCACGGAGCTCGACGACGCCGCGTACGCCCGCCAGGAGGCCGCCCGGCGGAGCACCGTCCTCGCGCTCGCCCTCACCGGGGCGGTCGCCGTGCTGTCCGTGCTCACCGCGCTCGTCCTGTCCGCCCGGACCGCCCGCCGGTTGCGCCGGCTGCGCCGCGCCGCGCTCAACGTCGCCAACCAGTCGCTGCCGGCCGCCATCGCCGCCGTGTCCGTCGCCACCGAGCCGGGTGTCGTCCGGGACACCCACCTGGCGGTCGCGGCGGCCACCGACACGTCCCTGGCCGCCGGGTTCGACGACGAGATCGGGCAGGTCGGCACCGCGTTCGGCACCCTGCACCGGCAGGCCCTGCGGCTCGCCGCCGACCAGGCCCTGCTCCGGATCGACGTCGCCGCGACCCTCGTCTCGCTGTCCCGGCGCGGCCAGGCCCTGATCAACCGGCAGCTCCAGCTCCTCGACGACCTCGAACGCACCGAGTCCGACCCGGACACCCTCGGCCAGCTGTTCGCCCTCGACCACCTGGCCGCCCGGATGCGCCGCAACGAGGAGAACCTGCTGCTCCTGGCCGGCGGCGAACCCGGCCGGCGGTTCTCGCACGTCGAACTGCTGGAGGACGTGGTCCGCGCGGCGGCGGCCGAGATCGAGGAGTACCCGAGGGTGGACACCTCCGACCTGGCCGGCCTCGCCATCGTCGGCGCGGCCGTCGGCGACCTCGTCCACCTCCTCGCCGAACTCCTGGAGAACGCGGCCACCTTCTCCCCGCCCGACAGCCGGGTCTCCGTCACCGCCCGGCACTCCATCGACGGCCTGGACATCACCATCTACGACCAGGGCATCGGCATCCCCGACGCGGGCCTGGACGAGGTCAACGCCCGGCTCGCCCAACCCGCGGCCCTCACGGCGGCGCTCGCCGGCACCATGGGCCTGCTCGTGGTGGCCCGGCTCGCCGCCCGGCAGGGCATCGAGGTCACGCTGCGCAGCCACACCGGCAACGGCACCGCCGCCCTCGTCCGGCTGCCCAACACCCTGCTCGCGCCGGTCACGGGCCTGCGGCCCCGGACCGCGCCCTCCGGGGCCGTCGCCCGCGCCTTCCTCCGACCCCCCGAACCCGAACCCGACCCCACCGCCATCGACCCCGAGGAGATAAGGTCGCGGCTCTCCAGCCTGGCCATCGGCATCACCGCGGCGGCGGGCCACCTGTCACCCCACCCAGGAAGAGCGGACCTTGACTGATCGCCAGAATCTCGACTGGCTGCTGACCATCTTCGCCGAGCGGGTACCCGACATCGCCCACGTGCTGGTGGTGTCCGTCGACGGGCTCGCCCTGGCGACGTCCGCCGGTCTGCCCACCGACCAGACCGACCAGTTGGCCGCCGTCACCAGCGGCCTGACCAGCCTCACCCTCGGCGCGGCCCGGTTCCTGTCCGCCGGGCGGGTCCGGCAGTTCGTCGTCGACATGGACGGCGGGGTCCTGCTGCTGATGGCCATCGGGGACCGGGCGCACATCGCCGTCCTCGCCGCCCCCGGCTGCGACCTCGGCCAGATCGGCTACGAGACCGCGATGCTCGTCCAGCGGGTGGCCACGGCGCTCGCCCCGGAGGTCCGTTCGTGACCGGTCGGCGCGCCCCGCTCCCCGGGGGCCGCCGGTCCTCGGCCGGCACGGCGCTGACCGCCGTCTGCGGCCGTCGGACCCTCCTCCTCGGCGCCCTGGCCCTCGCCGGGTGCGCCGGACCCGGCTCCGCGCCCACCCGGCGCAGCCGCCAGCTCTTCGTGGCCACCGGCAACACCACCGGGGTGTACTACCAGCTCGGCGGCGGCCTGGCGGACCTGATCAGCCAGCACCTCCCCGGGTACGAGGCGACCGCCGAGCCGACCGGCGCGTCCGTGGAGAACATCCAGCGCGTGGTACGCGGCGACGCCGATCTGGCCTTCACGCTCGCCGACACCGCCGGGGACGCGGCCACCGGCAAGGGACCCTTCGAGGGCAGGCCGCAGCCGATCCGGGCCCTCGCCAAGCTGTACCTCAACTACACCCAGGTCATCGCGCGGACCGGCAGCGGGGTACGGAGCCTCGCCGACATGCGCGGCAAACGGATCTCCACCGGCAGCCCCCGGTCCGGTACCGAGGTGATCGCCCTGCGCCTGCTCGCCGCCGCCGGGATCGGCCCCGACGACATCACCGGGCAGCCGCTCTCCCTGCCGCAGACCGTCAAGGGCATGCTCACCGGCAGCACCGACGCCATGGTGTACTCCAGCGGCCTGCCCGCCAGCGGCATCACCGAACTCTTCGCGTCCGGCCCGGGGAAGGTCGAGTTCCTGTCCCCCACCGGGGTGCTGCCCCGGCTCAGCCAGCAGTACGGGGACGCGTACACGGGGGCGACCATTCCGCGCGGCGCGTACAACCTGCCGGCGGACGTGGCCACCATCGGGGTGCCGAACCTGCTCGTCGTCCGGGACACGATGCCCGAGGCGCTCGCCCACGACCTGGTGAAGCTGCTGTTCGACCGGCAGAAGGACCTGGCCAAGGTGCATCCGGAGGCCGGGAACATCGACCGGGCCACGGCCGGGTCGACCGCGCCGGTGCCGTTGCACGCGGGGGCGGCGCGGTTCCACGCTGGACGGTGAGGCCGGGGGCTGGCCGGAGACCCGGGGGCCGCGCGGGAGGTGGGTGCGCGGCAGAAGGGTCAGTCCGGGGTCGCCGTGCCCCGTGCTCGGACCGGGGTCGGCCGAGCTGATGCGCGACGGGCCGGTGACCGACTCGTAACCATCTAGCGGTTGAGGCTTTTATCTTGCTATTTCGCTGACCCGGGACTCGCGCACCACGGTCACCCGGATCTGGCCCGGGTAGGTCAGCTCGTCCTCGATCTGCTTGGCCACGTCGCGGGCCAGCACGGCCGCGCCGATGTCGTCCACGTCGTCGGGCCGGACCATCACCCGGATCTCGCGGCCCGCCTGCATCGCGAACACCCGCTCGACGCCGAGCTGGCCGCTGGCGATCTCCTCGATCCGCTCGAGGCGCTTCACGTAGACCTCGAGGCTCTCGCGGCGGGCACCCGGACGGCCGCCCGAACACGAGTCCGACGCCTGGGTCAGCACCGCCTCGATCGTCTGCGGCTGCACCTCGTTGTGGTGCGCCTCGATCGCGTGCACGACCTCCTCGGACTCCCCGAACCGCCGGGCCAGGTCCGCCCCGATCAGCGCGTGGCTGCCCTCCACCTCGTGGGTCAGCGCCTTGCCGATGTCGTGCAGGAACGCGCCCCGCTTGATCAACTCGGGGCGCAGGCCCAGCTCGGCGGCCATCAGACCCGCGATGTGCGCCGTCTCGACCAGGTGCTTGAGGACGTTCTGGCCGTAGGACGTGCGGTAGCGCAGCCGGCCCAGCAGCTCCACCAGCTCCGGGTGGATGTTCGTGATCCCGACCTCGACCAGGGCGTCCTCGGCGGCTCGCTGACACAGCTTCTCCACCTCGTACCGCGCCAGGTCGTGCACCTCCTCGATCCGGTGCGGGTGGATCCGGCCGTCCAGGACCAGCTTCTCCAGCGTGACCCGGCCGATCTCGCGGCGCACCGGGTCGAAGCACGACAGCAGCACCGCCTCCGGGGTGTCGTCGATGATCAGGTTGACCCCGGTCACCGACTCGAACGCCCGGATGTTGCGGCCCTCGCGGCCGATGATCCGGCCCTTCATCTCGTCACTCGGCAGGTGCAGCACGCTCACGACGCTCTCGGCCGTCTGCTCGCTGGCCACCCGCTGGATCGCCTCGACCACGATGTGCCGGGCCCGCTGCTCCGCCGTGTTGCGCGCGTCCGCCTCGATGTCGCGGATCAGCACCGCCGCCTCGCGCTTCGCCTGCACCTCGATCACGCCGACGAGCTCCGTCTTCGCCGCCTCGGCCGTCAGCCCCGCGATCCGGGACAGCTCCCGGCGGCGCTCCTCGTCGGCCTCCGCCAGCGCGACCTCCTGCTCGCCGACCTCGGTCTCCCGCGCCTCCAGATCGGCCTCCGCGACCGCGATCCGCCTGTCCCGGGCCGCGAGCCGCTCGGCCTCCTCGCCGAGCCGGCGCTCGCGCTCGTCCAACCGGTTGAGCCGCTGCTCCACGTCCGCCAGCCGCTCGGTGAGCTGCGCCGACCGCAACTCCACCACCTGCTCGGCCTCCCGGCGCGCCCGGGCCGCGACATCACCCGCCGCCTGCTCCGCCAGCGCCTGGGCCTGGGCCACCGTCCGCTCCGCCTCCCGGCGGGCCTTCTCCAGGACGCCCTCGGACTCCTGGCGGGCCTTCTCCACGGCGGTCTCGGACTCCCTGCGGGCCTTCCCGACCGCCGCCTCGGACTCCTGACGCGCCCGCTCCGTGACCCGCTCCGCCTCGACCCGACCCCGTTCGGCGGCCCGCTCGGCCTCCGCGGCGATCCGGGCGGCGTCCTCCTCGGCGCGGGTCCGCAACCGGGTCGCGACCTCGTCCGCCTCCACCCGGGCCGACTCGACCAGGCGGCGCGCGGCCGCCCTCGCCTCCGTCGTCTCCGCCTCCAGCAGGGCGCGGGCCTGCTCGGCCTCGGCGTCCGTGCGGGCCGTCCCCGGCGTTCCGGCCGACAGCCTGCCCACCATCCGGGCAAGGAGCACCAGGCCGACCACGACGATCAGGGCCAGGGCGGCGACCGCCCCCACCACTACCCCGACGGTCGTCATGGCCTCATCCTTCCGTGCACACCGGATCCGGCGCAGTCGCTGTGTCGAGAAGGTCCGGGCACGCCATGTGACCCGCCGGACCGGACTGCGTAGGGCAGCACGAATGACGGGCGCCGCACGCTGATCGTGCCACGCCAAGGCTCGAGGTTCGCGGTGGGGCGGACCTTGGTCTTGAAGTTGGGTGGGGCGTTCTCTATGGCGCGGATAACCCGCAGTACTCGGACGTTCTTCTCGTTGTTACTGCCGAGGCTAGGTCGAAATGGCTACTCCGGTCAAGAAACCATGATCAGGGCTGTTTCGATCATCAGACGGGTACGGCGGGCGGGCCGTCGGGTGCCGGTCGGATCCGGGAGGGTCGGGGCGGGATATCCAGCTGGGTCAGCGTGTGGGGTGTGCATATTGGGGCGGGTCGAGGGCGAGTTCAGACCACGACGCGTGGCAGCTTGCCCGGGGCTCGCCCCGCGACGCGGCGGTCCGACCGGCGGTCTGGACACCCGCCGGCTCCCGGGGCCCGGAGATTCAGAGATCCCCGAGGTGGCTGTCCTCCAGGGCGTCCGGATCGAAGTCCGCGTCCTGCCCGGCCTGCTCCATCGCCTCCTTCACCACCCGGAACGCCAACCCCGGCGGATACCCCTTCCGGGCCAGCGCGCCCACCACCTTGCGGAGCACCGCCTCGGGCGGCCCGCTCACCGACCGCATCCGCCGGGCCACGAACGCCCGCGCCGTGGCCTCCTCCGTCTCCGGGTCGAGCTCCTCCAACGCCTCGCCGATGGTGTCCGAGTCGACCCCTTTGCGCCGCAACTCCTGCCCGAGCGCCCGACGAGCCAGACCACGACCCTGATGACGGGTACTCACCCATGCCCGCGCGAACGCCGCGTCATCGATGAGCCCGACCTCGTCGTACCGGTCCAGGACAGCGGCGGCGGCCTCCTCCGGCACGCCACGCTTGGCCAGGGCGGCGGCCAGTTCCGAGCGGGTACGCGGCCGGTCGTTGAGCAGCCGCAGGCAGATCGCCCGGGCGGCCTGCTCCGGGTTCTTGGCGATCTCGGCGCGCGCGGCCTCGGCACGCTCGAGGGCTGCCTGGGCGCGTTCCTCCGGGGTCCTGCGGGGTCGGGGTTCCTTGGGTTTGCGCGGCTTGGGGTCCCGGGCACGGGGCTCCTTGGCCCGTGGCTCCTTGGCCCGTGACTCTGTGGGCCGACGCTCCCAGGCCCGGGGCTCCCATGCCGGGGTTTCCCGTGTCGCCCCGTCGCGGTCTCCGGCTCCGTGGGCGCTGCGGTCGCCGGCTTCGCGCGTGCGGCGGTTGCCGGTTTCGCGAATGCCGCGGGCGCTGGCTTCGTGGGTGCCGCGGGCGCTGGCTTCGTGGGTGCCGCGGGCGCTGGCTTCGTGGGTGCCGCAGTCGCTGGCTTCGTGGGTGCCGCAGTCGCTGGCTTCGTGGGTGCCGCGGTCGCCGGTGGAGTAGGTAGCCCTCGGCAGGACCGGGGCAGTGGCCGGGTCGAAGTCCGGGGACTCCTCGTGGCCGTGGGCGGCGGGATGCCAGTCCGGGACCGGCGCGGACTCCGCCCCGGACTTCGCCGCCGGGAACTGAGACCTGTCACGCCCGCCCCGCGCCACCCGGACCGGTGGCTCGACGTGCTGGGGCCCCGCCTCCGGCGACGCCGCCCCGTCGTGCGCCCACGGCGCCTCCGTGGCCAGGGACTCGTCGCGCCAGGAGTCCGCCTGGTCCGGGCGCACTTCCTGGCCGCCCCGGCGGTTCCGGGCTTCGCGCCCCGACCGGGCACGGGAACCCTCGTGGGAGTCCGGGGCTTCGGTGGGGTCCTGGGCGTCGGTGTGATCGGAGTCGGCGGCGCGGCTGCCGAAGGTCTGCCACGGGCCGGAGGAGGTGGTCCGCGGCTCGGCCTCGGCTCCGCTGGCCTTCTTCTTCGAGCCCAGTCCCCCGCCATGGGACAGGCCACCCCGACGGTCGCCGAAGGAGGACCTGGTGCCGAAGCCGGAGCGAGTGCCCTCCCCTGCACCGGAGCGGGCATCACCCCCGAAGCCGGAGCGGACGCCCCCCGAACCGGAGCGGGCGTCGCCCCCGTAAGTCGAGCGGGCGTCGCCCCCGAAGGTGGACCGGGCGTCACCCCCGTAGGCCGATCCGGCGTCGCCCTCGTAAATCGAGCGGGCGTCGCCCCCGAAGGTGGACCGGGCGTCACCCTCGTAGGCCGATCCGGCGTCGCCCCCGGAGGCCGATCGGGCACCACCCTCGTAGGCCGATCCGGCATCGCCCCCGGAGGTCGATCGGGCACCGTCCCCGAAGGTGGATCGGCTGCCGCCCCCGAACGGTCGCCGGGTCCGGCCGGGCGGACCGCCGGAGTCGTCGGCGGGTCCGGCCTGCGGGTCCCCATGGTCGGGCGGTGTCGCCCTGGCGGCACGGGACGAGCGGCGTCGGGAGCCCCGGCCGTCGGGCTCCAACGGCTGGTCGGACCAGGGCAGGACCCGGCCGGTCCCCCGGCGGATGCCGTCCGGCCCGGCGGGCGCGTCGGCGGCCGGGGACGGGAGGTCGGCGGCCCGCATGAGCCGAACCCCGTCGAGCGCCGGAATCACCGGGCCCGGGGAAACCGGGTCGGCGGCGCGGCCGGAGCTCTCCTTGGGGGCGGAGCCGACAGGACGGGCCTCCGCCACGCGGCTGGACGACTCCACGACATCACCAGCGCGGACGGGAAACTCCACGACTTCAGCGGAGACCGGCCCAGCCCGGCCCTGATCAACGGAGGGCTCGCTCCTGGTCGGAGCCACCTCGGAGCGCGCCTCGTCGACACGGCCGGACGGAGACCCGCTGTCCCGGACCGGAGGATGGGCCACCCGTGTGCGCACAACCGGGGGTAGTGCCTGCCCCGTCCTCGGGCGAGCCCGATCGGGGCGACCCGGGGGCTTCTCGGAGGGCGCCTCACCAGCAACGCCGCCGACCGGCCCACGCTCTCCCAGACCGTCATCAGCAGAACTCGCCGGACGGGCCGGAGGCACACCCCGCGTAGCCCGGTCAGGAGCCTGCCCGACCTCCGGAACCGGCTCCAGCAAGCCACCGGACTTCGGGCCCCGGTCGTGGGCGGAGGTGTCGATCAGGCCAGCGTCGCGAGCCGGATCAGCGGACGCCCGGCCCGGAACGACCTCGGGACCGGCCCGGTCGGGAACAACCTGAGGAGAACCGGCCCCGTCGGACACAGCCCGGTCGGGGGCCCCGTCAGGAGCAGCACGGTGAGAAACGGCCCGATCGGGAACAGTCAGGTCCGCATCGGAACCATCTGCTTGTTCCTGATCAGCCGGGCGATGATCCGCCTGCGGATGCCCCAGCCCGGCGAGAAGCCCCGGCCACGGATCCGGGGCGTCGACCACGTCACGCTCCCACCACCCCGCGCCGACCGGAGGCGCCCCGGCACGATCGGAAGTCGACCCGGCCCGGCCGGAAGACACCGGGCCGGAAGCCGACGGTCCGGCTACCGACGGTCCGGCTGCCGACGGGTCCGCTACCGGATCCGTCCGCAACGGGTCGAGCGCCCATGGATCGGACCCGACCGACGTGGGCGACACCGGGCCGGAGGACTCGGACCCGACCAACGTGGGCGGCACCCGGTCGGAGGACGAGGCAGGCCGACCCGGGTCCGGCGTCGGCGCGGGCCGCAGCGGGCCGGCCACCGGCGAGGTCGACCGCGAAGGATCGGCCACCGGCGGGATGGACGGCGCGGGCGCGCCCTCGTCGAGGGCGCGCCCGTCACCGTGCTTGTCCGCGGACGACACGGGATGGGACGACTCGGGGTGAGACGGCTCAGCGTCGTCGGGCCGGATCACGGTCAGAAGTCGACCGGCGGGGCCGCAACGGCGTCGGCGTCGAGGACCGCCCCGACACCCAGCTTCTCCTTGATCTTCTTCTCGATCTCGGCGGCCACGTCCGGGTTCTCGCGGAGGAAGTTCCGCGCGTTCTCCTTGCCCTGGCCGAGCTGGTCGCCGTCGTACGTGTACCACGCGCCGGACTTGCGGATGATGCTCTGCTCGACACCGACGTCGATGAGGGAGCCCTCGCGGCTGATGCCCTTGCCGTACATGATGTCGAACTCGGCCTGCTTGAACGGCGAGGCGACCTTGTTCTTGACGACCTTGACCCTGGTGCGGTTACCGACGACGTCGGTGCCGTCCTTGAGGCTCTCGATCCGGCGGATGTCGAGCCGGACGGAGGCGTAGAACTTGAGCGCCTTACCGCCGGTCGTGGTCTCCGGCGAGCCGAACATGACGCCGATCTTCTCGCGGAGCTGGTTGATGAAGATGGCGGTGGTGCCGGAGTTGCTCAGGGCACCGGTGATCTTCCGGAGGGCCTGGCTCATCAGGCGGGCCTGGAGGCCGACGTGACTGTCGCCCATCTCGCCCTCGATCTCGGCGCGCGGCACGAGGGCGGCGACGGAGTCGATGACGATCAGGTCGATCGCGCCGGAGCGGATCAGCATGTCGGTGATCTCGAGGGCCTGCTCGCCCGTGTCGGGCTGCGAGACCAGGAGGGCGTCGGTGTCGACGCCGAGCGCCTTCGCGTACTCCGGGTCGAGGGCGTGCTCCGCGTCGATGAACGCCGCGATGCCCCCGTTGGCCTGCGCGTTGGCGATCAGGTGCAGGGTGAGTGTGGTCTTACCGGAGGACTCCGGCCCGTAGATCTCGACGACCCGGCCGCGCGGGATGCCGCCGATCCCGAGGGCGATGTCCAGCGCGATGGAGCCGGTCTGGATCACCTCCATGGGCTGTGCCGTCCTGTCGCCCAGTCGCATGACCGAGCCCTTGCCGAACTGCTTGTCGATCTGTGCGAGGGCCAGATCGAGCGCCTTCTCACGGTCCGGACCTGCTGCCATCGCCGTCACCCCTGTAGTCGCCGTCTTCGCGGTCGCTCGCTTGTTCACGCTGACACCGTAGGCGGCGGGTCTGACATTTCTTCCCCCGACCCGCCTGCCACGAGTAAGCACATTAGCCGAACACGTGTTCTATTCAAGTCGCGACACGGGTATTGGTCCAGCGAGCCATACGAAAAGCTAACAAAAGGCACAGAAAAGTGGCACAAGATCAGCGAAGCTTGGCGGGTACCCGCTCGGGATAGGCCGCGCACACGGCCCGCCAGACGGTGATCGTGGCCACGCCGTGGGCCAGTGCCTCGCGGATCGTCAGGCCGCCGAGCTGGGAGAGGTTCTGGTCGGAGGCGACGCTGCCCGCGTACGTCGCGCCGAACACCTGCTCCAGCCGGTACCAGAAATCGGTCTGTCTCACCCGCCGACCCTAACAGCGGACCGCACCCGGAGCGCGAGGGCGAGGACCGGCACGGCGCACGCGGCGGCCAGGACGGCCAGCACCGGGAAGCCCGCGACCTGCACGACCACGCCGCCGAGCGCGCCGGCCCCCGCGCCGGACAGGCCCATCACGAGGTCGGACAGGCCCTGGGCGGCGGGGCGGCGGGTGACGGGTACGGACTCCACGAGCAGGGTCGAGCCGCCGATCATGGTGCAGGACCAGCCGAGGCCCAGGGTGAACAGGCCGGCGGCGAGTTGCGGGGTGCCGTGGTCGGCGGTGCCGGCGATGGCGCACGCGGCCAGGAGCAGGCCCAGTCCGGTGAGGATGACGGGGCGGCGGCCGAACCGGTCGGTGGCGAGGCCGACGAGGGGGCTCAGGGCGTACATGCCGGCGATGTGCAGGCTGAGGACGAGGCCGACGATGCTGAGGACGTCGCCGTGGTCGATGCCCGGGGTCTGGCCGATGTAGATCGGGGTCATGGACATCACGCCGACCATGACGAGGTGGCCGACGGCGGTGGCGGCGAGGCCGAGCCGGGCGGCGGGGATCTCCATGACCAGCCGGAACGCGGACCGCATCCCGAACCGGGGCTCGGCGGTGACCACCCCGCCCCGACCGCTCCCGTCCGCACCCGGGGCCGACCCGGCGGCCGGACCGCCCGGTGCAGACCCGGCGACCGGACCGGCCGGTGCCGCCCCGGCGTCCTGCGCGGCGGCCAGTCCCCGCGCCACCACCAGCGGATCCGGCCGCAGCAACCCCCAGATCAACAGCCCCGCCACCGCGAACGCCAACGCGCTGAACACGAACGGCCCGGCCAGTTCGGGCAGGTCGGCCCACGCCTTCCGCAGCAGCGCGTCCGCCGGCCGGGACAGGTTCGGCCCCGCGACGGAGCCGATCGTCGTGGCCCAGACGACGATGGACAGCTGCCAGCCGCGCCGGGCGGGCTCGGCGAGGTCGACGGCGGCGTACCGGGCCTGCAGGTTCGCGGCCGTGCTCCCGCCGAAGCAGAACATGCCGAGGAAGGCGAGCGGCCCGGACTCGGTGACGGCCGCCGCGACGACGAGGAGGGCGCCGAGCGCGCCGACGGCGTACCCCAGGAGAAGTCCTGGTCTTCGTCCTGATCTGTTCATCAGCCGGGTCATGGGGATGGCCATCAGGGCGCCGCCGACGACGGCCCCGCTCTGGGCGAGGCCGGACAGGCCGGGGCCGCCGGTGAGCCGGGCGGTCAGCAGGGCGCCCACCGCGATGCCGATCGCGACGCCCACCCCTCCGATCACGTTCGTGATCATGAGGAGGCGGAGGGTGCGGCGCTGGACCCGAGCGGTGTTCACGTCCCCGATCCTCGCACGGCCAAGATCAGACACTCCGACTCCCTGACGTCGGCGTGACGGCCGTCAGCACCGCGTCAGCCAGGGGTTCGACCTGGTCGTCGGGGAGCGCGCTGATCGTGATCCGGACCGCCGCCGGGCTCACCTGCCGGTAGGCCGCGCCGGCCGCCACGGCCCAGCCCGCGTCCCGGAGCCGGGTGACGGCCGTCGTCTCGTCCGGGACGGGCAGCCAGACGTTGATGCCGCTGCGCCCGTAGCCGTGCAGACCCCGGTCCGCGAGGGCCGCCAGGAGCCGGGCGCGGCGGGCGCGGTAGACGGCGCTGGTGTCGCGGACCAGGGCGGCGACCTCGGCGGAGTCCCACAGTTCCAGCACGGCGCGTTGCAGCAGCGTGGACACCCAGCCCGCGCCGAGCCGGAGCCGCCCGGACACCCGGCCGAGGGTCGCGGCGTCCCCGGCGACGACGGCGAGCCGCAGGTCGGGGCCGTAGGCCTTGGACACGGAGCGGACGTAGGCCCAGGCGGGGGTGACCCCGGCGAGCGGGTGCAGCGGCACGTCGTCCAGGTCGCCGCAGTGGTCGTCCTCGATGACCAGGACGTCGGCGTGCGCGGCGAGCAGCACCCGGAGCGCGGCGGAGCGTTCCGGGGTGAGGGCCGCGCCGGTCGGGTTGTGCGCGCGGGACGTGACCACGAGCGCGCGGATACCGGCCGCGAGGGCGGCGGCCAGCCCGTCGAGGGTCGGCCCGGCCTCGTCCACGGGCACCGGCACGATCCGCAGGCCCATCGCGGCGGCCAGGTCGAGCAGGTTGGCCCAGCCCGGGTCCTCGACGCCGATCGCGTCCCCGGGGCCCAGCGCCGCCCCGAGCAGGCGTTCGATCGCGTCGAGCGCGCCGCTGGTCGCCAGGATCTCCTCCCCGGCGATCCCGTCGAGGGCGAGCCGGTCGCCGGCCGCCGCCGCGAGTTCGGGCAGCACGCCCGCGTCCCGGTAGCTGACCGGGCGCGGGTCGATCCGGGCCAGGACGGGGCCGAGCCGGGGCACGAGCGCCAGGTTGGGCGAGCCGGAGGACAGATCGACGACATGGGCGGGTACCGGGAGCACGTGGCCCGCCCTGCCGCCCACCGCCGGCCGCTCCCGGACCCGGGTGCCGTTGCGCCCGGCGGTCTCGACGACCCCGCGCTGCCGGAGCGCCGCGTACGCCGAGGACACCGTCGCGGGGCTCACCCCCAGTTGGGCCGCGAGTCCCCGGATCGGCGGCAGGGGCGCGCCCACGGGCAGGGCCCCGGTGCGGATGCCGGCCTCGACGCTGGCCGCGATGGAGACGGCGCTGTCCCCGCTGAGCTGATAATGTACTGGCACAGTTGATAGATTGTACTAGAACAAAGGTGCCGCCATGACCCGGACCCTCCCCCTGCGCAAGTCGATCAGGTTCACCGAGGACCGCGAGCTCCTGCACCGGACCCTCGACGAGGCGCACGTCGCCCACCTCGGCCTCGTCGTGGACGGCGAGCCCCGCGTCCTGCCCATGTTCCACGTCCGGGTCGGCGAGCGGGTCTACGTGCACGGCTCGACCGGTGGCCGGTTCGCCCTGCACGGCCGCGACGCGGAGCTGCGGCTCTGCCTGTCGGTGACCGTGGTCGACGGCCTCGTGCTGGCCAAGTCCCAGTTCAACCACTCCGCCAACTACCGGTCCGTCATCGCGCACGGGATCGCCCGGGTCGTCACCGACCCGGCGGAGCGCGACCTGGCGTTCGCCGCGTTCATGGACAAGGTCGCCGTCGGCCGGTCCACCGACTCCCGGCCGCCCAGCCCCAAGGAACTCGCCCAGACCGTCCTCCTCGCCCTCGACCTGGACGAGGTCACGGTCAAGGCCCGCGCCGGCGGTCCGGTGAACGAACCCGAGGACGTCGACCTGCCGTACTGGTCCGGGGTCGTCCCGCTCGTCACCACCCGGCTCGCCGCCGTGTCCGAGACCGGGGAGGAGCCGCCCGCGTACCTGGCGGCCACCCCCTGGCACCACCCGGCGACGATGACCGGCACCCGGCTCCGGCTGGAGGCCCTGCACCCCGGGCACGCGGCGGACCTCTTCGAGGCTGGCGCGGACCCCGAGGTGTGGCCGTGGCTGTCCACCCCGCAGCCGAACACCGTCGAGGAGATGGCCGCCATCATCGACGGCGCGATCGCCGACCAGGAGCGGGTCGCGTGGGCCCAGATCGACCTGGCCACGGGCCGGGCCGTCGGCACCACCTCCTACTACCAGGTCGACCCGCGCAACCGGGCCGTCGCGATCGGGTACACCTGGCTGGGCAAGCCCTGGTGGCGGCGCGGCTTCAACGCCGAGTCCAAGCTGCTCATGCTCAGCCGGGCCTTCGACGAGCTGGGCGCGCTCAAGGTCACCTGGCACACGGACAATCGGAACACCCGCTCCCAGCAGGCCATCGAACGCCTCGGCGCGAAGCTGGAGGGTGTCATCCGTCACCACCGCGTCCGGCCGGACGGCACGCTCCGCGACACATACTGGTACGGCATGACGGCCGACGAGTGGCCCGAGGCGCGCACCCGGCTGGAGGGCTGAATGTTCGGCGTGACCGACCTGTGGACGTACGTCCTCGGCGCCTTCCTGATCATCCTGCTGCCGGGCCCCAACTCGCTGTACGTGCTGGCCACTGCCGCGCGGCACGGCATCCGGGCCGGGTATCGCGGGGCGGCCGGGGTGTTCGTCGGCGACACGGTGCTGATGGTGCTGTCGGCGGCCGGGGTCGCGTCGCTGTTGCAGGCGTATCCGGCGGCGTTCATGGCCGTGAAGTACGCCGGGGCCGCGTATCTGGCCTTCATGGGGCTGCGGATGGTGGTGGGGGCGGTGCGGTCGTGGCGCGCGCCGGCCGGGGTCGCGGGGGCCGATGCCGCCGCTCTCGGATCCGATGCCGTCGCACGGTCCGATGCCGGGACCGGGGCTGTCGCCGCCAGCGGGTCCGATGCCGCTGGCGGGGCCGTCGAGCCGGTCGGGGGCGCGCACCGGCCGTTCCGCCGGGCGCTCACGGTCAGCCTGCTGAACCCGAAGGCGATCCTGTTCTTCGTCTCCTTCTTCATCCAGTTCGTGGACCCGACCTACGCGCACCCGGCGCTGTCCTTCGTGGTGCTCGGCGCGATCGTGCAGGTGTTCAGCCTGGCGTACCTGAGCACCCTGATCTTCGGGGGCGTCCTGCTCGCGGCCCAGTTCCGCCGCCGGCGCCGGCTGTCCGCGCTGCTCGCGACCGGGGCGGGCGCCCTGTTCCTGGGCTTCAGCGCCAAGCTCGCCACGGCCTCGCTCTAAACCCCTTTTTCCGGGTACGCGGCCAGCCGCCCCGGTGTCGCACCCGGGGCACGTGGGAGCGCCCCGGCTCGCGGGACGGCCGTGTCGGCGGCCGGCTCCGGGCGGCCCGCCCCGGAGAATGGGGCGGTGACGACAGCAGCCCGGACCGGTGCCGCGCCCACCCCTGGGCACGGCGCGGGGCCGGACGCCGGGCGGCGGCACGTGGTGGTCGTCGGGGCGGGTGCCGTCGCCGAGGTGGGTGACGCGCTCGGCCGGCCCGGCGAGGGCTGCCGGGTGCTGTACGTCAGCCCGCTGCCCACGCTGGCCGCCGACGTCGTGCGGGACCTGCGTGTGTCATCGACGCGGTTCGGCGACGGGGACGCGGACGCGGACGGGACCGTAGGCGGGATCGGGCGTAGCGGCGGGATCTGCGGCGGAAGTCACGGCCGGGGAGGCCCGGGTGCGGGCGGAGCAGATGCGGGCGGAGCGGGGTACACGGTCGGGGTGCGGAACGGGGACACGCCCACCGCCGAGCGCCGGGCCTTCGAGCGCACCCGACCGGACATCCTGGCCACCACCCCCGAATCGCTGTACCTGCTGCTCACCGCCCGGGCCCGCGCCGGCCTGCGCGACGTGCGGACCGTGGTCGTGGCGGGGCTCGACCTGCTGCACGGCACCCGGCGCGGCGCGCACCTCGCCCTGTCCCTGGAACGGCTCGACGCACTGCTGCGGGTACCGGCGCGGCGGGTGGGCCTGGCCGCGTACCCGCTGAAAGGCCTGTCGGGTCTTCTCGGCGGCACCGGGCCGACCGCCGTCGAGGCCGTCCCGGTCACGCGGACCGGGTCGCGTCCACCCGGCCGGGCGCGCACCGCTGCCGACGCCACGGTGGGGACCGATGTGGTGGTCGAGACGCCGCCCGTGGACGTCACGCGGCGGGTCCGGGAGCTGGTCGGGCCGCACGGGACGGCTGTGGTGTTCGTGCCGGGCCGGGAGAACGCCGAACAGCTCGCGTCGCGGCTGGACTCCGCCCGGGCGCACCACAGTGGAATGGCGTCCCGGCTGCGCGCGCGGGCGGTCGCGGACCTGCTCGGCGGACGGATCACCACCCTCGTCGCCACCTCCGCCGACGACCTCGGCCTCGGCCCGGGAGCGGTCGAACTCGTGGTCCAGTGCGGCACTCCCCCGCCCGCCGAGACGACCCGACGGTTCGGACTCGCGCCCCGGGCCGTCGTCCTGCCCCGGGATCCGGCCGACCTGCACGCGGCGACACGCCTCACCGGGCACCCGGCCCCCCGCGTTCCGGAGCCGCCGGGCACCGACCCGCTCGAAGCGCCCACGCAGGTCAGTGGGCCGCTCCGTGTGGCGACAGGGGGCCGCGATCCCGTGGGCACGACGACGCCCGGTACCGATCCGCTCGGTGTGGCGACGCTCGCCAGCGACTCACCGGGTGCGACAGCGCTGGTCAGTGGGCCACTCGGTGTGGCGGCACTGGCCGATGGGCCACTCGGCGCGCCCACGCCGGTCTGTGGGCCGCTCGGTGTGGCGGCATTGGCCGATGGACCACTCGACGCGCCCACGCAGGTCAGCGGCCCGCTCGATGTGTTGGCGCAGCAGTTCACCGCCATGGTCGCCATGGACGACTGGACCGTTCCCGACCTCGCCGCGCTGGTCCGCCGCGCCGCCCCGTTCGCGGGTCTGCCCACCTCGGCACTGCACGCGACACTCGACATGCTCGCCGGCCGGTTCCCCGCTGTGCCGCCACGCTTCGACTGGGATCGGGCGACCGGCGTCGTCACGGGCAGGGCCGGCGCGCAACGGCTCGCGGTGCAGGCCGGGCGCGACCGGGGAATGGTGCCGGTATTCGCCGGCACCGAACGGATCGGGGACCTCGGCGAGCCGGAGGCGGCCGGCTGCCGCGCGGGCGACGTCCTCCTTATCGGGTCGACCCGTTGGCAGATCACAGACCCCACCACTGATCGGGTACTCGTCACCCCGGCCCACGCTCCGGAACCCCCCGTCGAGACCTGTGACGCCGAACCCGGCGGTCACGGAGTCCAGCAGCCCTTCCCGGGTGCCGGATCAGGGCCAGGTGCGGATGGTGGCGCTGCTCACGGGATCGGCCCGCCGGGACCCGAGGACGGTCACCTGCGGCCTGGACGGGGCGGCGGGGCCGGGCTCGCTGTTCTCGGGCGGGGCGCGGTCGCCGTTCTCGACGCCTACCTGGCCGGACGGAAGTGCGCGGGGCTACTGCCGGACGACCGGACCGTCGTCGTGGAACGGTGCCGGGACGAGCGTGGCGACTGGTCGGTGACCGTCCACAGTGTTCACGGCACGCGGGTCCACGCGGCATGGGCCGAGGCGTTGGGGGTGCGGCTCCGGGGGCGGCACGGGCTGGACACGCCGGTCGCGTACTCGGACACGACCCTCACGTTCCGGATCCCCGACATGGTCGACGCGACTCCGTGCGGCGAGCTGGTGGTGTTCGACGCCGGGGAGGTGGGGTCCCTGGTCGTGGGCGCGATCGGCGGGTCGGAACTGTTCGCGGAGGCGTTCCGTGCGGGCGCGGCGCGGGCATTGCTGCTGCCCCGCGCCGATCCGGGTCGGCGCGAGTCCCGGCGGCGCCAGCGGGAACGATCGGACGAACTGCTGGCCGCTGTCGGGGACGGCGGGGACTTTCCGATCGCACTGGAGGCGGCCCGGGGGTTGCTGGCGGAGGTCCTCGACGTCCGTGGGCTCGCCGCGCTGATGGGCGGGATCGCGGACGGGCGGGTGGTCGTGCGGGAGGTGGAGACCTTCACGGCGGCGGGCGCAGAGGGGGTAGGGAACGTCCCGGTCGCGATGGTGGAGGACGGAGTGGAGACCGCCGGAGTTGCCGTGACGGAGGAGTTGGCCGGCCAAGCTCCGGCTCCGGCTCCGGCTCCGGCTCCGGCTCCGGCTCCGGCTCCGGCTCCGGCTAGGAGTGTGCGCCCTGCGGTGACCCTGGACCACCATCTGCTGGCGGCGCTTTCGGGTTGGCCGGTTCCGGGGCCCGCGCCGTCAACGGAGACCGCTCGGGAGACGTTCGGGGCGGTGTCGGGGCGGGCGTTCGCGGCGTTCCTGCCCGGTTGGCAGGGGGTCGGGTCTGGTGGCGTCGGGGTCACGGGGCTGGTGGACGCGGTGGAGCGGCTCCAGGGGTGCGCCGTACCCGTCGGGGAACTGGAGGAGTTGGTTCTGCCCGCACGGGTCGCCGACTTCACCCCCGGGCTCCTCGACGAGGCGTGCCGCTCCGGGGAACTGCTGTGGGCGGGCCACGGCCCCGGACACGTAGCCCTGTACCTGGCCCGGGACGCCGGCCTCCTTCTCCCTCCACCGGCCACTGTGGATATGTCACCGACGCACGAGGCAATCCTGGCCGCATTGGACGAGCGGGCGCTGTTCTTCCCCGCCCTGGTGGCCGCAGTCGCGTCGCGGACCGGACACCCATCGCCCGGCCCTTCGCCCGCTGGCCCGCCACCCCGCGGGGCCGCCGACTCTCCACCGCGCGAGGCCGCCGGATCGCCACCGCGCGAGGCCGCAGACTCTCCACCGCGCGAGGCCGCCGGATCGCCACCGCGCGGGGCTGCCGGACCCCCGCCGCACGAGTCCGCCGCCGGACCGCCGTCCGGGTCCACCGACGGTCCGCCGCCACCTGTGTCCGACGTCGCCGACCGGGTGCTCCGCGCTCTCCGGGAACTCGTCTGGGCCGGGTACGTCAGCAACGACACCCTCGCCCCGGTGCGGCCGGCGACCCCGGGCGCCCGGCCCGCCAGGGGCACTCCGCAGGGCGCCACGGGCCGGTGGTTCAGACTGCCCGCACTCGACGCCGACGCGGGCCGGCGGGCCGCCGCCCACGCGGACCAGCTACTGAGGCGGTACGGCGTCGCCGCGGCGGACGACAGCGAGCATCGGGACTGTCGGGACCGGGACGGTGGCCAGGTGGTGCATCCGGATGCGCGGGTGCCGTTGCGGTCGGCACCGGTGGGACACGCGGTGCTGCTCGCCGCGACCGATCCCGCCAACCCTTTTGGCGCGGCCCTCCCCTGGCCCGATCACCCGGCCGGCGAGACCAGCCCGGATCACGCCGACCACTCGGGGCGCCACAACCCGGCGGCGCACCGTGGCCGCCCGGAGAGCCCGAACCACCCAGGTCGCGTGAGTCACCCGGGCGGCCCGGAGAGCCCGAGCGGCCCAGGGCACCCAGGGCACCAGAGGCACCCGGGGCGGCACGGCGGGGCCGTGGTCGTGGTGGTCGGGGGGCGGCTCGTGTTGTATGCCGGGGCGGAGGTGCTGTGGTTCACGGACGACCCCGGTACCCGGGGGCGTGCCGCGCGGCTGGTGCGGGGCACCTCGTCCCGGGCGGGGCTGCTCGGACCGCCGGAAATCGGGTCGGGCGCCCCCGTACCCGGATAAAGATCTTTCGGGTTTCGGGATCGGGTCCCGTCGACTACGGTGTAACCGGTAATCACTGAACACTGGTGTCGGAGGAATACGATGATCAAGCTCGGATCGGTCGCGCTGGACTGTCCCGACCCGGCGGCGCTGGCCGGGTTCTACGCGGAGCTGCTGGACCGGAAGGTCACCTACACCAGCGACGACTGGGTGACCGTCGGCGGCGACGGGGTGGACCTGAGCTTCCAGCGGGTCGCCGACTACCGGGCCCCGCGCTGGCCGGACCCGGAGGCGCCGCAGCAGTCGCACCTCGACCTCACGGTCGCCGACCTGGACGCGGGCGAGGCGAAGGCGCTGGCCCTGGGCGCGCGGCCGCTGGACACCCGGAAGGACCGGGGCTGGCGGGTCTACGCCGACCCGGTGGGGCACCCGTTCTGCCTGTGCAAGGAGTAGCACCGGGACCGCGCCGGCGGCGGCACCCGGGCACACCCGACCGGCCGCTGGCCGCCAGCACCCGGCAGGCCAGCCGCCGGCACGCGGCCAGGACCGGCCGGCCGGAGCGGAATCCCGCTAGGAGGACTCCACCCGCACCGGCTCCTGCGCGGGAGCCGGCCGGCGCACCCAGCGCCGCCCGAACACCAGGATCACCGGCAACGTGCACACCAGCGGCCCGAGGATCGCGAGCGGCCGGGCCAGCCACCACAGCGCGTCCGGTGGCACCCGGTCGTCGAGCTGCTGGCCGAAGATCCAGCCGATGAACCGGGAGATGGCCATCCCGGTGGTGTGGAACAGGAACAGCGGCAGGGCGAACCGGCTCATCACCTCGGTGAACCACCGCCAGCGCCGGCGTTCGAGGAGGACCTCCATCCTCGGCCGGGCGACCTCCACGACGCCCATCTGGAAGAGCAGCAGCGCGACGATCACGAAGGTGGGCGGCGCCATGTTCGACCACTTGTCGCCGGGTACGCCGACCATGGAGCCCGGGTACAGCCCGGAGAACACCATGCCGACGAGGCCGAACAGCCCGATCCACAGCAGCGACCAGTCGACCTTGCGCGGGGCGTCGACGACCTTGCGGTAGAAGAAGCCGGCCTGGTGGGCCAGCCCCCACACGATGACCAGGTTGGCCCAGCCGGCCCATTCGAAGTGGTACCGGAACCGCAGGATGTCCATGCACATCGCGAGCCCGCCGAGCCAGACGAGGACCAGCACCCCGAACCGGCGGTGCAGCCAGAGCGCGACGGGCAGCAGGGCGATCAGCATCAGGTACACGGCCAGGAACCACAGCGGGCTGACCACCAGCTTGACGGCCTGCATGATCCATTTCAGGCCGTAGGCGCCCTCCAGTGCCGCGCCGAGCGCCACCCAGGTGAGCAGCAGTGCGAGGGCCGGGATGGCGAGCTGCTTGACCCGCTTCCACACGAACCCGCCCAGACCGTCGCCGCGCGCCTTGGCCCGGAGCCAGGACTTCAGGTGGACATAGCCCCCGATATAAAAGAAAAGGGGCATGACCTGGAGCAGCCAGGTGAAGATCCACAGGCCGGTGGTGAAGCGCAGCGGGCTCGTGGCGTGCGGGCCGTCGACCCGCCAGCGGATGATCGTGAACGCCCAGTGCCAGACAACGACGACGATCAGGCTGAAGCCACGGAGGAAATCGACGTAACGGTTACGTTCCGCTGGGGTGTCCGTCGCCACTGATACCTCTCTTTCGCCTGGCCACCCGGGTAGGGTTGCCCCTCAGTATGGACCTTTTGGTACGCGTAGAGGCGCCCCTCACATCCCCGCCCCGCCCCCGGCTGCGCGCCGCGCTGGCGGGAAGCGTCCTGCTGCTCGCCGGCACCGCCGTCATGGTCAGCCTCACCCTCCCCGCGTGGGCGTACCCGTTGTGGAACACCGGCATGGCCCTGGTCCTGCTGGCGGGCGCCCTGGCCGTGGGTCTGACCCCGGCCCGGCTGGGCATCACCGTCTCCCGGCGGACCCTGCTGGTCGCCGGGATCGGCGTCCTGCTGGTCGCGACGGTCTACGCGGTCGGCCTCGCCCTCCCGCAGACCCGGGCCGCGTTCCACGACAACCGGGCGGCCGGCCTGGGCCTCGGCGGGCTCGCCTGGGCGATGCTGGTCCGGGTCCCGTTCGGCACCGTGCTGATCGAGGAGCTGGCGTTCCGGGGTGTCCTGCCGGCCCTGATGGGCGCGGACGGCCAGACGTGGCGCTGGCAGCCGGTGCTGGGCGCGAGCGCCCTGTTCGGGTTGTGGCATTTCTTCCCGGCGCTGCACCTGGCCCAGCACAACCAGGCCGTGCACGACCTGCTGGGCTCGTCCGGCGCGATCGTCGCCCCGGTGGTGGCGATGCTGGCCGCGATGGGCGCCGGCGTGTTCCTGTCCGCCTGGCGACACATGGGCCGGGGCCTGCTCGCCCCCTTCCTGTTCCATACCGCGACAAATGCCGGCGGGTACCTGCTGGCCTGGATTCTGCTGCCTTCATAGAGGTGGCTTCCTCCTGGTAGGTTGTCGTGCCACAACACTCACAGATTCGGCTGGAGACCCGGTGAACCCCCAGGTCATCGCAGTACTGCTCGCTGTCGTCGCGCTGCTACTGATCGTCGTGGTCGTGGTGGTGCTGGCAGCCCGTCGGGCCGCGCGCAGGCACCAGGCGGCCGACGCCGCGACGCTCGCCCGGGCGGCGACCGTGGACCCGCTGGCGGACCTCGGGGTGGACGCCGAGCTCGGCGACCCGCGCCGGCTGGGCCCGGGCGACACGATCGAGATCCGTGGCCACGCGTACGCGGTGCGCGGCTCCCTGCACATCAGCGAGGGTTCCTGGTCGTGGAAGGAACACCTGCTCGGCGACGCCGAGACCAGTGACCTGTGGCTGTCCGTCGAGGAGGACCCCGACCTGATCGTGGTGCTGTGGACCGACGTCAAGGGCGCGACCGTCACGCCCGGTCCGGCCACGGTGGACCTCGACGGCCGGCGCTACGCCTCCGACGAGTCGGGCACCGCGCGGTACACGGCGACGGGCACCACCGGGCTCGACCCGGCCGGCACGCTCGCCTACCACGACTACAAGGCCGGCGACGCCCGCCTGTCCTTCGAACGGTACGGCGACTCCGGCACGTGGGAGGTCGCCCGGGGCGAGAAGCTGCACCGGCACGAGCTGCGGGTGTTCCCCCGGTCATGATCACGACGATTCCGGTGCCCTACGTGGACACCAACGCCGCCGCGCTGTCCTTCACCCTCGGCGGCCCGCTGCTGCCCGCGCTCGACACCCTGTTCGTGGAGACGGTCGACGCCCGGCTGGAACTGCGCCTGCTCGGCGCTTCCCACCAGGCGATCCTCGACACCCCGGCCGGCCGGCTGATCGAGACCGTCGCCTGCCTGCCCGACCGGTCCGAGCCCCTGCCGGACGAGTGGGTGGAGGCCGGCTACACCTTCCGGTCCGAGATCCGGGTCCTCGACCCGTGGCGGCTGCGGCACCTGCGCACCAAGCTCGGCTCGACCCGCAGCGCCCTGGTGGGCATGTTCCCCGGCTCCCCGGACGCGCTGACCGCCCTGTTCGCCACCGCCACCCCCGACGGCATCACGTGGCGTACCTGGCACTCCTACCCCCAGACCGGCGAGCTCGCCGTGACGTCGACGACCGTGAAGGTGCCCCGATGAGGAAGTGGTACGTGTTCGGCGGCATCGCCGCTGTCCTCGCCCTCGTGCTCGGCGGGATCGCCGTGTTCGGCAGCGCCACCTCCCCCCGGGGGTACGTGTCCCGGTCGTTCACCCGCTCGGCGGTCGACGACGTGGACGGCGCCCAGGCGTACCGGTCGACGAAGGCCCCCGCCGCCGTGGCCGCGATGATCCGGGGCGGCTGGAAGCCCGCCGAGGAGTTCGCCGACGCCAGCGGGTACTACCTGCGCTACTCCGACGACGTGGTCGCCGTGTTCCCCCGCGGCTCGGGCAGCCTGATCCGGGTCGAGGACTCCGACCGGGCCTACCGCCGCTACCACTCCCACGTCGGCGGCTACTGGGGTTTCACCACGGGTCAGGGCGAGGCCGGCCGCGGTGGCGGACCGGGCAGCGGCAAATGAAGGGACTTCCCCATGCTCACTGACATCCTGGCGACGCTCGCGTACAGCGGCGTCGGCATCGCTCTGATGGCCGTCGGCTACGTGCTGGTGGACATCGCGACCCCCGGCAAGCTCCGGGACCTGATCTGGGTCGACCGGAACCGCAACGCGGCCCTGCTGCTGGCCTCGGGCCTGGTCGGCGTCGGCATGATCGTCGTCGTGGCCATCGTGAACAGCAACGACGACTTCGCCAAGGGCATCGTCGACACCGGCCTGTACGGCCTGCTCGGCCTCGTCGTGATGGCCGTGTCCTTCGTCCTGCTGGACCTGGCCACCCCGGGCAAGCTCGGCGAACTGCTGTGCGACCCGGAGCCGCACCCGGCCGTGTGGGTCTCCGTCGCGGCGCACCTCACCTCGGGGGCGATCATCGCCGCCGCGATCTCCTAGCCATGGCGGCGAACCCCACAGCCGCCGCGAAAGCGGCGAACACGCGGAACTTCAGGACACTGCTCTCGGGCGGCGCCGGGGCCCTCGTCCTCGGGTTCGTGGCCTTCCTCGTGCTGGTGCCCAGCTCCGGCCCCGAGGGGACCACGTACGTCGAGCAGGGCGCGCAGTTCGACACGGCGGGCGCCGAGGCCCTGGTCACCGAACTGGCGAAGGCGCACCAGGCCCAGGGCGTCTGCTACGGCTACGAGCTGTCGTTCAACACCCTGAAGAAGCAGGTCGGCTCCAACCTCGGCGTCGACAAGCCGGTCCGGGACCCGAAGGCGTGCCCCAAGTGGGTGCTGCTGTCCGTGGACGTCGACTGGACCTCGGAGTCCAGCGAGTCCGAGGACTCCGGCTACTACTCGCTCACCGGCAGCGCCGGGCTGTCCCTGCCGACCCGCACGGAGCTCGAACAGGCCGGCCTGACCAACACCGCCATCATCGACGCGCCGGCCGAGGCGACGGCCGCCGCCGTGCTCGGGCTGCCGCTGCTGATGACGACGCACGGCCAGGCGGCGGTGCCCGAGGGGCCGGCCTCCACCGAGAGTCCCGAGCCGCTCACCAGGGCCGGTTCGGACTTCCTCCGGGAGAACTCCGGCCTGCTCGTCGCGGCCGTCGCCCTGCTCGGCGCCGCTCTCGGCATCGGGCTCTACGGCCTGTTCGGGTACACGCTGCCGGAGCGCCGCCGACGGGCCGCCGAGTCCGCCCGGATGGCCGACAAGCTCGCCCGGGCGCTCGCGAAGCGCACCGCGGACGACGCCCGGGCCGCCGGGCGGCAACCCCGCGGGCCCTCCGGCCCCCGCGTCGGCGACAGCGGCCCACGGCCCGGCGTCCACCCCGCACCGGGCACGGGACCGGCACCCGACGGCACCGCGCCCGGCACCGCCCCGGCCCCCGACCCGGGCGGCACCCCGCCCGGCCCCACGCCGACCGACCCCGCAGGGAACCAGCCCACCCCGTGAAACGCCTCTCCCGGGCCTTCGTGCTCTCCACGGTCTTCGTCGTGGCCGCCTGCGGGCTGGTCTACGAGCTGGCCCTGGTCGCGCTCGGCTCGTACCTGATCGGGGACACCGTCGGGCAGACGTCCGTCGTACTCGCCGTGATGGTGTTCGCGATGGGCGTCGGCGCGTTCGCCGTGAAGCCGCTGCTGGGCCGGCCCGCGGCCACCTTCGCGGCCGTGGAGCTGATCCTCGCGCTGTGCGGCGGGCTGAGCGTCCTCGGGCTGTACGCGGCGTTCGCGTGGCTGGACCTGTACACCCCGGCGCTGATCGTGGTGGCGTTCCTGCTCGGGCTCCTGATCGGCGCGGAGATCCCGCTGCTCATGGTGCTGTTGCAGCGGATCCGCAAACAGGACGCGGGCGAGGCGGTGTCCGACCTGTTCGCCGCCGACTACGTGGGCGCGCTGCTCGGCGGGCTGGCGTTCCCGTTCCTGCTGCTGCCGTTCTTCGGCCTGATCCAGGGCGCGCTGGTCGTGGGCGCGCTCAACGCCGTGTGCGGCCTGACCCTGGTCCTCGGCCTGTTCCGCAAAGAGCTGGGTGGTCGGTCCCGCGCCGCGCTCACCGCCGGGTGCGTCGTCGTCTTCACGATCCTCGCCTTCGGGTACGTGGTGAGCGACGACTTCGAGACCACGGCCCGCCAGCAGCTGTACAAGGATCCGATCGTGCACGCCGAGCGCACCCGGTACCAGGACATCGTCGTCACCCGGTCGGTCGCGCTGACCGGGGCGGCGGACGTCCGGCTCTACCTCAACGGCGACCTGCAGTTCGCGTCCGTCGACGAGTACCGCTACCACGAGGCCCTCGTGCACCCCGTCCTCGCCGGCCCGCGCGGCCGGGTGCTGATCCTCGGCGGCGGCGACGGCCTGGCCCTGCGCGAGGTGCTCCGCTACCCGGATGTCCGCTCGGCGACCCTGGTCGAACTGGACCCCGCCATGATCACGCTGGCCCGGACGAACCCGCTGCTCAAGGACCTCAACCACGACGCGTTCGCCGACCCCCGGGTCACGGTCGTCAACACCGACGCGTTCACGTGGCTGCGCGACGGCGCGCGCGGCGGCGGTTCCCCGACCCCCGAACAGGCCGGGACCACCGACCGGTACGACGCGGTGATCGTCGACCTGCCCGACCCGGACAGCCCCGCCACCGCGAAGCTCTACTCGGTCGAGTTCTACGGCCTGATCCGGCACGCGCTGGCCCCCGGCGGCCGGGCGGTCGTCCAGGCCGGCTCCCCGTACTTCGCGCCGCGAGGCTTCTGGACCATCGACGCCTCGGTCCGCGAGGCCGGCCTGGCAACCACCCCGTACCACGCGGACGTGCCCTCCTTCGGCGACTGGGGCTACCTGCTGTCCGCCGCCGACGCGGCCCCGGTGCCGACGCTCGCGCCCGACGCGCCGCCGCGCCGGTACCTGGACGCGGCCACCCTGGCGGCGGCCACGACGTTCCCGGCGGACCGGCGGCGGCTCGACATGCCCCCGTCCACCCTGACCCACCCCCGGATCGTGGATGTCGTCAGCGGCGAATGGAAGAACTACTGAGGCCGTTTGGACCCGCTGAGGGCGGCGCTGGACTGCGCGAATGGCCCGGACGCAGGGCGCTGCCCTAGCATCCGGGCCATTCGCTTGCCAGCACCGCCCTCAGCGGGCCACTTCGCCTTAGATCAAGAGCTTTAGATCAAGGGCGTTAGACGCGGCCCAGGTCCCGGGCTTCGGCCAGGCCCTGGGCGTGGCCGCGGAGCATGTCCACGGCCTCGCTGAGCCGCAGGTTCGTGGTCGGGCTGTGCGGGCCGGTCCGGCTGTCCTCCGCCACGTACTCGGCGGCGGCGGCGACCAGCCGCTCGTAGGCCGTGACGCCCTCGTCCAGCTGGGCCACGAGGGAGGCGCGGGCCGCGTCGAGCGAGCCGTGCGTGTCCACGGGCGCGAACTGCCGGGCCTTGTCGACCCCGGCGGTGCGGCCCGCCACGTCCCACAGCAGCGCCTCGGCGGACGCGGCCTCGGCGGCGATCGACTCCACCGGGCCCCGGAGCCGGCCGGTCAGGCCCGTCATCGTCGCCGACGCGCGGTCCAGGCGGGCCGCGGCGGTGGCGGCGGCGGTGCCCCGGAGCTGGGCCTTGCTGCGCTGGCGGCGGAGCTGGTCGATGGCGGCCTTGCCGGTGGGGTGCCGCGACAGCATGGCGACGACCTTGCTCAGCGGGTCGCCGCCGGGCAGCGCGGCCGGCGGTTCCTGGGCGGCGAGCGCCTTCAGGTCCGACCAGCGCCACGCGGCCAGGGCGATCGAACCGCCGGCCGAGGCGGCCCAGAACACGTCGGGGAGGCCGATCCCGTGGTACGGCAGCAGGACGGCCGTCGCGGCCCCCAGCGTGGCTCCGATGACGCTCCACCGACGCGCGGCGCGGCGCAACCGGCGGAGCCGACGGAAATACTTGGCACGCGGGTCGCCGGTCATGCCAGCAAGCGTACCGCCGCCCGCGGAGCGCCGTGTGTGCCCGCTTGCCCGATCCGGCCGCGTACCCGGAAAGTGGGTCAGAGCTTTCGGGGCGCCCACAAGATGCGGGCGCCCCGAAGGTGCTGCGTGTCGTGCCGGGCCGGACTAACCCGCGGACGAGTCCTTGTCCTTGGCCATCGAGGCGCGGATCTCATCCAGGCGGGTGACGCCCGCCGTGTTGCCGGTGCCGGACACCGCCGGGGTCTCCGGGGTGGCCGCGAGCTTGTCGCCCGACATCGAGGCGCGGATCTGGTCGAGGCGGGACTGGCCGGCCATGTCCAGCGTGGACTTCTGCACCTCGAGCATCCGGCCCTCGACCGAGGTGGAGGCGAGCTCCGCGCGGCCGTGGGCGTTGGCGTAGCGCCGCTCGATCTTCTCGCGCACCTCGTCCAGCGACGGGGTGTTGCCGGGGGCGGCGAGGGAGCTCATCGACTCCAGGGAGGCCGCGATGGTCTCCTGCATCTTGGCCTGCTCGAGCTGGCTGAGCAGCTTGGTGCGCTCGGCGAGCTTCTGCTGGAGCATCATCGCGTTGTTCTCGACGGCCTTGCGGGCCTGTGCGGCGGCCGCGATCGCGCCGTCGTGCATCCCCTTGAGGTCTTCCATCGACTGTTCCTGCGAGACGAGCTGGGTCGCGAAGGCCGACGCCGCGTTCTCGTACTCCGTGGCCTTGGCCTCGTCGCCGGCGGCCCGGGACTTGTCCGCCAGGACGATCGCCTGCCGCGCCGACGCCTGGAGCTTCTCGACCTCGGACATCGTGCGGGACAGCTTCATCTCCAGCTGACGCTGGTTGCCGATCACCGCCGCGGCCTGCTGGACGAGCCCCTGGTGCTGGCGCTGCGCGTCTTCGATCGCCTGCTGGATCTGGACCTTCGGATCGGCGTACTCGTCGATCTTGGCGCCGAACAGCGCCATCAGGTATCTCCAACCCTTGACGAAGGGGTTAGCCATCGCTGCGGTCCTCTCTCCGGCATGCGCCGTGCGGTTGTCTGTCTATCGTCGCAGGCCCGGGTGCGGCGCACCCACCCACCTCGGGGTGAATTCAGTCGCCCGTCCATCATCCTCCGGGAGGAGGCTCCCCGGCGAGCACCTGTCGGGACAACGCCTCGGCGTCCGCCAGACCCGACCGCAACCCGTCAAGATCCTCGGTCAGCAAGCGTACCCGGCTCGTCGTGTCCCCCACCACATCCGACGCGGCGTGCATGGTCGACAACTCGGCCAGGCGCACCACGAGGCCCTCCAGGCCCAGTACGGCCGCCTGCATGCGCACCAGGAGGGTCTCCTGGGCCTCGGTGAGCCGCTGGTGCGAGTCCAGCTGGTCCCGGACCGCCTGGATGCCCCGCTGGCGCTCGTCGCGCAGGTTCGCCGGGCCGGTCTGCAACGCGAACGTCAGCGCCTCGTACTCCTCGTGCAGGGCCGGCGCGTCGATCCACGCCGCCGTGTCCGCCAGCAACGTGACCTGACCGGCGAATCTCCGCAGATCGCCCAGTACGCTGACCGCGCCCTCGTCGACCTGGTCGATCTGGGACCGCAGGATCGGGTCCTCCTCCGAGGCGACCTGCTGGCGCAGCGCGCCCGCCGCCCCCTCGGCCCGGCGCAGCCACAGCTCGGCCGGGCTGCCCGTGGGCGGCTCCGGCAGCCGGCGGGTCGGCGTGGCCAGCAGTTCGGGGCCGTCGGGGGCCCCGGGAGCCGACGGGCGGTCGAAGGCGACGCCCAGGCCGACCCGGAGCCCGTAGACGGCGGCGGCGACGCCCATGCCCAGCGCGATACCCACGCCGGCCGAGACGGTCGCGGCGGTCACCGCCCCGCCGAGGCCGCCGATCAGCCCCGCGGCGAGGACGCCCCAGGGTTCGGTGAGATGGTCGCGGAGTGCCATCAGAAGTTACTGATCACGTTGACCATGACCTTGTCGATCGTCGCGGGGTCGCGCGCGTCGTAGGCCGCGGCCCGGGAGGCCCGGGAGATGCTCTGCAGCGCGTTGAGGTCCGCCTGCTCGCCGAACGCGATCGTGAACACCCGGACCGACTCCTCCATCTTCGAGGCGTCGAGGTCCTTGACCAACTGGGCGAGGTTGTCGTCCTTCGGGTACTCGTTCTTGCCGTCCGTCAGGAGCACCACCGCGTTGATCCGGTTCGGGTCGGCCACGGCCAGCAGTTTGCGCTGGGCGGCGCGCGCCGTCGCGTACAGCGCCGTGCCGCCCTCCGGGCTCAGCCCCTTGATCTGGGCGATGAGCTGCGCCTTCACGTCGGAGACCTTGCCGATCGGCACCCGCTCCGTGTACGGCGTCGACGCCCCGCCCCGCTCCGTGCTGAACGTCCACAGCCCGACCTGGTCGTCCGGCGCGAACAGGTCCAGCGACTTGAGCGCCGAGTCCTTGGCCAGCTCCAGCCGCGACCGGCCGCCCGTGGCCGTCTCCGCCATCGAGCCCGACACGTCGAGGACGAGCAGCACCTGGGCCCGCTTGCGCAGCGCGTCCCAGCCGGAGACCATCTTCGCCAGCACCGCCGGCGACGGCGGGGTCAGCAGACTCACCTTGGCCTGGGGCAGCAGCCCGTTCTCCTGCTTGAGCACCGGCCCGGTCTTGCCCTCGAACGACCGGAACGCCTGGTCGGTGAACCGCTTCTGCTGGGCCGGCTCCCGCACGAACTTCAGGAAGTCCGCCGCGCCCGCCTTCTGCTCCTCGCTGGCCGTCGTCAGGGTCACGAACGGGCTGTCGGAGAGCAGGGTGCCCTCCTTCGGGTAGATCGCCACCAGCGGGACCCGGGGCTTGGTGCCCTTGCCCGTCAGCTTCGGGTCACCGGTCGGGTTGCCCTCGTTGTAGTCGTAGACCGACTTCTCCTCGATCGCGACCGCCGAGATGTACGCCAGGCCCCGGCCCTGCTTGTCCGCCTCGGCCATGTTCGCCAGGAACGTCAGCGAGGTGTCGCCGTAGTGCACCACCCCGGACTCGATCTTGCTCACGTAGTCGAGGACCTTCGGGTCGGCCACCTGCTGCTCGTTCAGGTCGCTGGACAGGCCGGTCGCGGCGAAGTACACCCCGACGGTGGACTGCAGGCCCGTGGTCGAGAAGTGCGGGTTGGTCTTGCCGAGCTTGAACGTGCCCCACTCAGGGTGCCCCACGCTGCCCCAGCCGGCCGTCGTCAGGCCCAGCACGTCCGACCAGCCGAGCTGCTTGTCCGGCCATCCCAGCGCCTCCGCCATCGGCTTGGGCATCGCCAGCACCAGCGGGGACTGCGCGATCGACGGCTGCGGGCCCGTGGGCACCACGACGCCCTTGTCGCCCGTACCGCTCTGGTGCCGGGACAGGGCCAGCCACGAGGACGAGGCCGGGCTCCACACCTGCGGGACGGGCGCGCCCTCCCGGGCCGGGTCCCAGCCCTTCGCCAGCGCCTCGGCCGCCGCCCCGGACGCCGTCGAACTGATCGTCACGTCCACGCACTTGCCGCCGACGGTCCGGCCGGCGTTGTTGTACGCGTCGGCGACCTGGCCGAACAGCCCGGCCTTCTCGACCGAGGAGTTCACGTCGAGGGCCACGCAGCCCTCGCGGTGCTTGCGCGCCGTCGGCTCGTCGTCGGAGCCGGACTTCAGAACGACGTAGGTGATGACGATCGCCACGACGCCGATGACGGCCGCGATGATGATCGGCAGCGGGTTGCGTCGCGACGTAGGGGGCGTCGAGTAGGACACAGGTGCCTCCGCGGAAGGGTGGGGCCCAAGTGTCGCACCTCTCGTCCAGCGCCCGCCTCCCCCGCCCTCCCACCGGAAAGCCCGACCCCCGACGGGTACCGGGTCACGCGCCGGGCCGGGCAGGTCCGGCCACCACGCGGACAGCGAAACGGCGACCGCCCCGCAGGACGGTCGCCGTGTCGGAAATCCGAAGGTGCTTCAGGCCGCCCGGAGGTGCGCCACACTGCGCTCGATCGGGTTGGACGCCTTCGCGGTCGACTGCTTGACCGGCTTGCCGGAGGGCGCGCCCACGGCCTGCAGCACGGCGGGACGGTCCTCGGTCACGGCCAGGGTGTCACTGACCTCGCGGAGAACCTGGGACAACGGCACGTCGAGGGCGTCGCAGATGGAGGCCAGCAGCTCGCTGGACGCCTCCTTCTGGCCCCGCTCGATCTCCGAGAGGTAGCCGAGGCTCACGTTGGCCCCGGTGGACACCTCACGCAGCGTGCGGTGCTGGGAAAGCCGCCGCGAACGCAGCGTGTCGCCGATCACACGACGCAGCAGGATCATCGCCACACTCCTTCCCCATACCAGTCGGTACCCGTAGGGCTACGTTCACCAACCGCTGTCACCGTACATGCTCGCACTGCGAACCGGGTACATACCAGACCGTTGTCGACTTCAACGTTCCTCAGGCCTGGGTATTCCGCCGCAGCGCGAACGCCCGGAACGCGTAGTCCAACCCGGTCACGAGGGTCACGGCGACGGCCGCGGCCATCAGCCACGGGCCGACCGTGGCGAGACCGGACGGGAAGGGCCACAGGTACCACGCGATGGCCGCTATCTGCAGCAACGTCTTCAGTTTGCCGCCCCGGCTGGCCGCGATCACACCGTGCCGGAGGACCCAGAAGCGCATCAGGGTGACGCCGAGCTCCCGGGCGAGGATCAGGCCCGTGACCCACCAGGGCAGCACGTCGTACGCCGAGAGCAGAACCAGGGCCGTACCCGTCAGGGCCTTGTCGGCCAGCGGGTCGGCCACCTTGCCGAACGCGGTGATCAGCCCCCAGGTGCGGGCGATCCAGCCGTCGGCCAGGTCGGTCACCGAGGCGATGCCGAACACGACGCAGGCGGCCATGCGCCACCAGGAGTCCGTCATCTCCGAGACGATCACGAAGGCGGCGAACACCGGGACGAGAATCAGCCGTAGGACCGTCAGCGCGTTGGCCGGGTTACGGATCGGGACCCGTTTCACAGGAGTGATCATGACACTCCGGCGGAGGTCATGGTCGGGTGGCCGGGTCGATGACCTCGACCGGCTCCGCCACCAGATCCACTCCGCCGCATGCCGTCACCGTAGCCCGGACGAGGTCGCCGGGGCGCAGCTGATCCGCGATTCCGCCGACGAGGGCCGTGGAACCGTCGACCTCGGGAGCCTGGTGGGCGGCCCGGGACTCGACCTCGCGCACCGGCTGACCCGCACTGTCGCGCTCGGCTCCGTCGGATATCCGATCGACGAGCACCTCGATCGTGGTGCCGATCCGGTCCTCGGCGCGCTGGGCGGTGAGCTCCTCGACCAGTTCGCTGATCTTCGCGTACCGCCGGTTGATGGTGTCCTTGCGGACCTTGCCCGTCATGGTGGCGGCCTCGGTGCCGTCCTCGTCCGAGTACGAGAACACGCCGACCGCGTCGAGCCGGGCCCCGGTCAGGAAGCGCTCCAGCTCGCCGACGTCCGCCCTGGTCTCGCCCGGGAAGCCGACGATCACGTTGGTGCGCGCGCCGGCCTCCGGGGACAGCTCCCGGATGCTCGCCATCAGCTCCAGGAACCGGTCGGTGGAGCCGAAACGGCGCATCCGGCGCAGCACCGGCTCGGCCGAGTGCTGGAAGGACAGGTCGAAGTAGGGCGCGACGCCCGGGGTGGTGGCGATCGCCTCGGTGAGCGAGGGCCGCATCTCGGCGGGCTGCAGGTAGCTGGCCCGGACCCGGACGATGCCGGCGATCCCGGCGAGCTGCGGGAGGAGCTTCTCCAGCAGGCGCGGGTCGCCGAGGTCCTTGCCGTAGGAGGAGGAGTTCTCGCTGACCAGGACCAGCTCGCGCACGCCCTGGGTGGCCAGCCACTCGGCCTCGGCCAGCAGCTCGTCCGGGGTGCGGGAGACGAAGGCGCCCCGGAAGGACGGGATCGCGCAGAACGAGCAGCGCCGGTCGCAGCCCGAGGCCAGCTTCAGGGAGGCCACCGGGCCGCCCTCCAGCCGGCGGCGCAGGGTCTGGCGCAGGTGGGCCGGGGTGGCCTCGTCGACCACGGCGTGGCCCGGGATGACGACGCCGCTGTTCTGGCGCTTCACCGGGGTCAGGGGCAGCAGGGAACGCCGGTCGCGCGGGGTGTGCGCCTCGTGCTCCTCGCCGCGCAGCAGCGACTCCAGCTTGTCGGAGATGTCCGGGTAGTCGTCGAAGCTGAGCACCGACGCCTCCGGGAGCGCGTCGCCGAGCTGGTTGCCGTAGCGCTCGGCCATGCAGCCGGCCGCGACGACCTTCGCGCCGGTGTCGCTGGCCGCGAGCAGGGTGTCGATCGACTCCTGCTTGGCGGAGGCCACGAAACCGCAGGTGTTGACCATCACCACGTCGGCCTTCTCGCCGTCCGTGGTGACCTCCCAGCCACCGGCGGCGAGCCGGCCGGCCAGCTCCTCGGAGTCGACCTCGTTGCGGGCGCAGCCGAGGGTCACGAGGGCGACACGGCGGGGAGTGGTGGGTGCAGACACCCCGCGAGTCTAGCGGGCAGGCCCGACACTCCCCGGACCGCTGTGCGCCACCCCACCAAAACCATCATTTTGGTACGAGTGGGAAGCGCCGACCACCCGCCAGCCGCCCGGGCCGCTCGTGGCACGTCGGGCTCCCTGGATATCCGCCGCCCGCCCGGTCCCCGGAGCGGCCGCGTCGGCCTCAGGCCTCGGCGCGGATCGCGTCCAGGGTCGTGTCCAGTTCATCCGGTTTGATCAGGACATCCCGGGCCTTGGAGCCCTCGGAGGCGCCGACGATGCCGCGCTGCTCCATGAGGTCCATCAGCCGGCCCGCCTTGGCGAACCCGACCCGCAGCTTGCGCTGGAGCATCGACGTCGAACCGAACTGACTGGTCACCACGAGCTCGGCGGCCGAGATCAGCAGCTCCAGGTCGTCGCCGACGTCCTCCTCCGGCTTCTTCTTGGCGGCCGGGGCGGCGACGACCTCCTCGCGGTACTCCGGATCGCGCTGGTCCTTGCAGAACTTCACCACGGCCGCGATCTCGGCCTCGTCCACCCACGCGCCCTGCAACCGGATCGGCTTGCTCGCACCCATGGGCATGAACAGCGCGTCACCGCGCCCGATCAGCTTCTCCGCGCCGGGCTGGTCGAGGATGACCCGGGAGTCGGCGAGGCTGGAGGTGGCGAACGCCAGCCGGGACGGCACGTTGGCCTTGATCAGGCCGGTGACGACGTCCACGGACGGCCGCTGGGTCGCGAGGACCAGGTGGATGCCGGCGGCCCGGGCGAGCTGGGTGATCCGGACGATCGCGTCCTCGACGTCACGCGGAGCGACCATCATCAGGTCGGCGAGCTCGTCGACGATCACGAGCAGGTACGGGTACGGCCGCATCACGCGCTCGCTGCCCGGCGGCGCCTTGATCTTCCCGCTGCGCACGTTGCGGTTGAAGTCGTCGATGTGCCGGACCCCGTTGGCCGCGAGGTCGTCGTAGCGCATGTCCATCTCGTTGACGACCCACTGCAGGGCGTCGGACGCCTTCTTCGGGTTCGTCACGATCGGCGTGACCAGGTGCGGGATGCCCTCGTAGTGGGTCAGCTCGACCCGTTTGGGGTCGATCAGCAGCAGCCGGACCTCGTCCGGGGTGGCCCGGGACAGGATCGACACCAGCAGCGTGTTGATGCAGCTGGACTTGCCGGCGCCGGTCGCGCCCGCGACGAGCAGGTGCGGCATCTTCGCCAGGTTCGCGACGACGAAGCCGCCCTCGATGTCCTTGCCGAGGGCCGCCACCATCGGGTGGTGGTCGGAGGTGGACGCCCGGGAGCGCAGCACGTCGCCCAGGGACACGTTCTCCCGGTCGAGGTTCGGGATCTCGATGCCGACCGCGCTCTTGCCGGGGATCGGGCTGATGATCCGCACGTCGGGACTCTTCACCGCGTACGCGATGTTGCGCGACAGCTGGGTGATCCGTTCGACCTTCACGCCGGGGCCCAGCTCGACCTCGTACCGGGTCACCGTCGGCCCCCGGGTGAACCCCGTGACCATCGCGTCCACGTTGAACTGGTCGAACACCCCGGTCAGCGAGGCGATCACGTCGTCGTTGACCTTGGAGCGGGTCTTGGCCGGCTCGCCCTTGCCCAGCAGGTCCGGCGGCGGCAGCTTGTAGTCGCCCTCCACACCGGTCAGCGCCAGTTGCTCGGCGCGGGTCGGCGGCGGGGTGTGCTCCGGGGCCTTGCGGGTCGACGGCACCCGGCGGGTCACCGGCTCGGGCTCCGGGACCTCCTCCGTCTCGTACTCCGACACGGGCTCGACCAGCGCGGCCTGCCGGCGGCGCGCGGGCCGGCGACGGGCCGTCGGGGCCTCCTCCTCGTCCTCGGCGTCCTCGTCGTCGAACGTCTCCACGGCCGGGGCCTGGCCCAGCGCGATGGCCCACAGCCGGGCGATCCGCTCCGGGATCCGGTTCAGCGGGGTGGCCGTGATGACCAGCAGCCCGAACAGCAGGAACAGCAGCAGCAGCGGGATCGCCACCCAGCCGGTGACCGCCGCCTCCAGGAGGCCGCCGAAGCCGCGGCCGAGCATGCCGCCCGCGTACGCCTGCTTCGCCGTCGTCTCCGGCGAACCGATCACGTGCAGCAGGCCCGCGACGGACGAGATCAGCGCGCCCCAGCCGACCAGGCCCCGCCCCCGGTGCTCCGGGTCGGGCTCGTTGCGCATCACCCGGATCGCGCCCCAGGCCAGCAGGACGGGCAGGGCGGCCGACACGGCGCCCACGCACCAGCGCACGGTGTCCGACAGCCACTTGCCGAACGGGCCGGCCGCGTCGAACCACACCGCGACGGCCAGCACGAGCGCGAGACCCAGCAGGAGCAGGCCGCCGCCGTCGCGGCGGTGCTCGGGGTCGAGATCCTTGGCCGTCGCCGCCTTGCGGCCCAGCCCACGGGCCATCCAGCCCACCGCGTTCGCACCACCCATCCACGCGCTGCCCAGCGCCCGGCCGACCGGGGCCAGGGCGCTCGACTTCGCCGGGGCCGCCGCCTTGCGCGGGGCCGCCTTCGCGGCTGTCTTACGGGGTGTGGCCGAGCGCCCGGTCGCAGCCCGCGTGGAGGACGTGCGGCCACCGCTCGGAGTTGCGCGACCAGCCATAGGTGACACGGTAACGGTAGATCATCAATGAGCCCCGCTTTTGTCCCCGGCCTTGGCGCTGTGTCTCCCACCATTCCCGACATTCAGGACCGTGGACCCCGTCAGGTCCCCGACACCGGCCGGCCCCACGCCCTGCCCGGAGCTCACCCGGGTGCCCCGCCCGGAAACGTCGAGGCCCCGCGCACCGGGTGGGTGCGCGGGGCCTCGTGACGTTCGGGCCGGGGTCAGACCTCGACCACGGTCGGCACGATCATCGGGCGCCGACGGTACTTGTCGTTCACCCACCGGCCGACGGTCCGCCGCATGATCTGCTGCAGCTGGTGCGGGTCGCCGATCCCCTCGGCGGCGGCCCGGTCCAGCGCCTCCGTGATCAGCGGCAGCACCGGGTTGAACGCGGCCGGGTCGTCGGAGAAGCCCTTCGCCGAGACCATGGGGCCGCCGACGACCTTGCCGGTCACCGAGTCGACCACGACGGTGGCGGAGATGAAGCCGCCGTCGCCGAGCATCTTGCGCTCGGTGAGCAGGCTCTCGCCGACGTCGCCGATGGCCAGGCCGTCCACGTACACGTAGCGGGCCTTGACGTGTCCGACGATCTTCGCCCGGCCGTTGACCAGGTCGACGACGTCGCCGTCCTCGGCGAGCACGACCCGGTCGGCCGGGATGCCGCTGTCGATGGCGAGCCGGGCGTGGGCGCGCAGGTGCCGCCACTCGCCGTGCACCGGCATCATGTTGGTCGGCTTGACCGTGTTGAGCAGGTAGAGCAGCTCGCCGGCCGGGGCGTGCCCGGACACGTGCACCTTGGCGACGTCCTTGTGCACGACGATCGCGCCCGCCCGGGACAGCTGGTTGATCACCCGGAACACGGCGGTCTCGTTGCCCGGCACCAGCGAGGACGCCAGGACGACGGTGTCGCCGGGCTCCATCGTGACGTGCCGGTGGTCGCCGGTGGCCATCCGGCCGAGCGCGCTCATCGGCTCGCCCTGCGACCCGGTGGACATCAGCACGATCTGGTCGGGCCGCAGTTCCTTGATCTCGTCCATGGTGACGAGCAGGCCCTGGGGGATCTTGAGGAAGCCCAGGTCGCGCGCGATGCCCATGTTGCGGACCATGGAGCGGCCGATCAGGGCCACCTTCCGGCCGTGCGAGTGCGCGGAGTCGAGCACCTGCTGCACGCGGTGCACGTGCGAGGCGAACGACGCGACGATGATCCGGCTCTTGGCGTCCCGGAAGATGGTGTCCAGGACCGGGCCGATCTGGCGCTCGGGGGTGACGAAGCCGGGGATCTCGGCGTTCGTCGAGTCCGACAGCAGCAGGTCGACGCCCTCGGAGCCGAGCCGGGCCATGCCGGCCAGGTCGGTGATCCGGCCGTCGAGCGGCAGCTGGTCCATCTTGAAGTCGCCGGTGTGCAGCACGACCCCGGCGTCCGTCTTGATCGCGACCGCGAGCGCGTCGGGGATCGAGTGGTTCACGGCGAAGAACTCGCACGTGAACGGACCGAGCCGCTCCTGGTCACCTTCCGTGACGGTCAGCGTGTACGGCGTGATCCGCCGCTCCGCGAGCTTCGCCTCGACCAGGGCCAGGGTGAACTTGGAGCCGACCAGCGGGATGTCGTGCTTGTGGGCCAGCAGGTACGGCACGGCCCCGATGTGGTCCTCGTGACCGTGGGTGAGCACGATGGCCTGGATGTCCCCGAGCCGGTCGAGCAGCGTCGAGAAGTCCGGCAGGATCAGGTCCACGCCCGGCTGGTCGACGTCGGGGAACAGGACGCCGCAGTCGACGATGAGCAGTCTGCCGTCGAACTCGAAGACGGTCATGTTCCGCCCGATCGCGCCGAGCCCGCCCAGCGGGGTGACCCGCAGCCCTCCCTTGGGGAGCGGGGGCGGCGGGCCCAGCTCCGCGTGCGCTTCGGTCACAGTTTCTCTCCTGATTCGGATGTCATAGGGCGAGGCCCGCTGCGGCGCAGTCCGCGCGCAGCGTGGCCAGCTCCTCCTTCGTGGCGTCGACGAGCGGGGAACGGACGGGGCCGCCGGGGAGGCCGCGCTCGTTCATGGCCGCCTTGACCAGGATGGTGCCCTGGGTACGGAAAATTCCGGTGTAGATCGGCAACAACTGCTGGTGCAGGCGGAGCGCCTCGGCGTGGTCGCCGCGCTCGAACGCCTCGATCATGCGCAGGGTCTCGGCCCCGCTGAGGTGGGTGGACGTGCCCACGACGCCCACGGCGCCGATCGCCAGGAACGGCAGGGTCAGCGCGTCCTCGCCGCAATAGTAGGCCAGGTCGGTGCGGCGCAGGACGTCGGAGGAGGCCATCAGGTCGCCCTTGGCGTCCTTGATCCCGACGATGCGCTCGTGCTCGGCCAGCCGGACGAGGGTCTCGGTCGCGATCGCCACGCCGGCCCGGTGCGGGATGTCGTAGAGCAGGACCGGGAGGCCGGTGGAGTCCGCGACGGCGGTGAAGTGCTTCAGCATGCCGGCCTGCGGGGGCTTGGAGTAGTACGGGGTGACGACGAGCAGGCCGTGCGCGCCGGCCTTCTCCGCCGACTGGGCCAGCTCGACGGTGTGCGCGGTGCTGAACGTGCCGACGCCGGCGATGATCCGGGCCCGGTCCCCGACGGCCTCGACCACGGCCTCGAGCAGGCGGGTCTTCTCCACGTCGGTGGTGGTGGGGCTCTCGCCGGTCGTCCCGCTGATCACCAGGGCGTCGTTGCGCTGCTCGTCGACCAGGTGGGCAGCCAGCCGCTGGGCGCCGGCCAGGTCCAGGGAGCCGTCGGCCTGGAACGGCGTGACCATCGCCGTGATCAGGCGACCGAACGGATGGGTGGCTACCTTCGTCATTCCACAAACCTAGCTGATCGACCGGCGCCGTTGACCCTGAGCGCCGATCAAGCCGACCTGCGACACATCGGCGACCTTCGGAGCGTCACCCGGGGTGACCTGCCGGGCCGGGAGGCGACCTCCGCCCGGGGCGGACGGTGTGAGCCCCGTGCCGCGCCGGTCGGGGGTCCGGCACGCCACGGGGCTACTCACCTCATCGCGGGGCGTGGTCGCGTCGTTACACGGCCTCGTGGGGGCTGAACGCGACCTCGGTGCCGTCGGGCAGCGCGGAGATCCGGAAGTCGGCGAACACGTTCGGGGCCCGACCCTGGAGCTGGCGGAGCACCTCGACGGCCAGTTCGCGGATCTCGACGTCGGCGTGCTCGGTGGCCCGCATGGCGACGAAGTGCCGCCAGGCCCGGTAGTTGCCGGTGACGACGATCCGGGTCTCGGTGGCGTTGGGCAGCACCGCCCGGGCGGCCTGGCGGGCCTGCTTGCGGCGCAGGGTGGCGTTGCCGACGTCGGCGAGCTTGCGCTCCAGCCCGTCGAGCAGTGCGCGGTACGCGGCCACGCTCGCCTCGGCCGCCGCGACGAACCGGGCGTGCAGTTCGGGGTCCTCGGCGATCACGGCCGGCTCGACCATGGCGGCGTCGCCCTCGGGCACGTACCGCTGGGAGAGCTGGCTGTAGGAGAAGTGCCGGTGCCGGATCAGCTCGTGGGTGCACGACCGGGACACGCCGCTGAAGTAGAAGGAGACCGTCCCGTGTTCCAGGACGGACAGGTGACCCACGTCGAGGATGTGGCTCAGGTACCCCTCGTTGGTGCTCGTCGCGGGGTTGGGTTTGGACCAGGACTGGTAGCAGGCCCGCCCGGCGAACTCGGCCAGCGCCTGGCCGCCCTCCGCGTCGGTCTCCCACGGCACGTCGGCCGGCGGTTCGAAGTGTGTCCACGCGATGAGCTGGACCTTCGGTGGGACGATCACGGGCATAGCGCGGGGCCTCCTGGGCGTCGACTCGCCGAGAACACTAGCCCGGGAACGGTGCCCGACGGCCGTGAGCCCGGCGTGCCCTGGGAGGATGACACGCGGCGATGTCAGGCTGACATTGCACGACAGCACTTTTGATGTCATGATGACGTCATGGAACTGACCCCGTACCTGGACTCCCTACGCCGCGATCTCACCGCGGCCGCCGCCCCCGGTGGTCCGGAGATGACCCGGGCGGCCGAACTCCTGACCGGTTCGCTCGAGGCCTCCGCCCGGCTGGCCCTGCTCGAGGCGCTGTCGGACGCCGCCGCCGAGATCACCACCCGGCTCGCCGACACGAGCGTCGAGATCCGGCTGCGCGGCCGCGACGCCGACATCGTCGTGTCCGAGTCGATGCCGATGCCGCCGGTCCCGCCGCCCCCGCCCCCGCCGATGCCGCCGCTCCCCCCGGGCGAGCCCGACGGCGGGGACATCTCCCGGATCACCCTCCGACTCCCCGAGCCGCTCAAGCAGGCGGTCGAACGCGCCGCCCAGGCCGAGGCCATCTCGGTGAACTCCTGGCTCGTCCGCGCCATCGGCTCCGCCGTACAGAACCCGGGCGAGCCGCCCTTCCCTTCCTCGCACGTCCGCTACGGCCGCCGGGTCACCGGCTTCGCCCAGGCCTAGACCACCCCCACGGAGGACTGACATGTACGACTTCGCCGCCCCCGGCCCCGTCAACGCCCATATCCGGGTCCACGCCGGCAGCCTGGTGGTCACCGCCGAGGCCCGCGACACCATCGAGGTGGTCGTCGAGCCCGGCGACTCCAGCGACAGCTCCCGCGAGGCAGCCGCCAACACCCGGGTCGCCCTCGACGGCGACGACCTCGTGGTCGAGGCACCCGAGAACAAGGGCCTCAAGGGGCTGTGGAAGAGCGGCAAGCTGCGGGTGACCGTGCTGCTGCCCGAGCACAGCACCGTGGCCGTGAAGGTCGCCTCCGCCGACGCCCGGCTCAAGGGCCGGTACGCGGAGGCCCGGATCAGCTCCGCGTCCGGCGAGGTGCACCTCGACGAGGCGGCGGGCGACACCGTGCTCGACTCGGCCAGCGGCGCGCTGCGGGTCGGCCAGGTCGGCGGCTCGCTGAAAGCCAAGACCGCGTCGGGGGACCTGTTCATCGGGGACGTCGGCGGCAGCGCGGAGGCCCGGTCGGCGTCCGGGGACATCCGGATCGGCGAGGTGCGCGGCGAGGCGTCCACGCACTCGGCCAGCGGCGACATCACCGTCGGCCCCGTCGGGGGGTCGGTGAAGGCGGACACCGCGTCGGGGGACATCCAGATCGCGTCCACCCGGTCCGGAACCGTCAAGGTGACCTCCGCGTCCGGGGACGTGCGGGTCGGGGTGCTGGCGGGGACGGCCGTCTGGCTGGACCTGTCCACAGCGAGCGGCCGCACGACGAGCGACCTCAACATGGGCAGCGGCGCGGCGCCCACCGGTTCGCAGCTGACCCTCCAGGTCCGCACGGCGAGCGGGGACATAGAGGTGCACCGGGTACTCAACCCCGCCTGATCGTTCAGCGTCACAAGAGCCGTTCGGACAGTCCTGTCGTCATCTAGGCGACAGGGCTGTCAGCGGTACAAGTGATGGGCTTACATTCTTTGCCATGTCGATGCCGCGTCGTGCCCTTTTCGCAGCTCTAGCTGTGGTGGGTTCGTTACTTACTGTGATCGGACTGCCGTTCGAGGCGGAACCCGGCCAGGCCGCCACATTGCCGACCGGTTTTCAGGAACAAGTGGTCCTCAGTGGACTGACAAAGCCCACCAACCTGGTGTTCTCCCCCGACGGCCGGATCTTCGTGGCGGAGAAGGGTGGCGCGATCAAGGTCTTCGACTCCCTCGCCGACACCACTCCCGACGTGTTCGCGGACCTGTCGACCAACGTCCAGGACTACACGGACCGTGGTCTTCTCGGCCTCGCGCTGCCGCCGAACTTCCCCACCAACCCATATGTGTACGTTCTCTACTCGTTCGACGCCCCCATCGGCGGCACCGCCCCGACCTGGGGCGACGGGTGCTCCAACCCGCCCGGCACCAAGGACGGCTGCGTCATCAGCGGCCGGCTGTCCCGGCTCCAGGCCAGCGGCAACCACATGGTCGGCAACGAGCAGGTGCTGCTCAACGACTGGTGCCAGCAGTTCTTCACCCACTCGGTGGGCAGCGTCGAGTTCGGCCCGGACGGCGCGCTGTACGTCTCCGGCGGCGACGGCGCCAGCCCCACCTTCGCGGACTGGGGCCAGGCCGGCTACCCCGCGGTGAACCCGTGCGACGACGCCCCGGGCGGCGTGGGCGGCGTCCAGACGGCCCCGACGGCGGAGGGCGGCGCGCTGCGCAGCCAGTCCGTGCGCGCGGTGGACCGGACGCACACCCCGCTGGGCGGCACGATCATCCGGATCGACCCGAACACGGCCGCTCCCCTCAACGACAACCCGTGGTTCGCGGGCGGCCAGGACGCCAACACCAAGCGGGTCGTGGCGTACGGGCTGCGCAACCCCTACCGGCTGACGTTTAGGCCCGGTACCTCCGAGATCTGGGTCGGCGACGTGGGCTGGCGCAAGTGGGAGGAGATCAACCGGGTCGTCAACCCGAAGGCGGCCACCCCGCAGAACTTCGGCTGGCCCTGCTACGAGGGCGACAACGGCGGGCTCCAGAAGACCAGCGGGTACGGCAGCGCCGGGCTCAACCTGTGCACCTCGCTGTACAACACGCCGAACTCCACCACGAAGCCGTACTTCGCGTACAACCACGCCGACGCCGTGGTGCCCGGGGACAACTGCGCCATCGACGGCTCGTCCCCGACCGGGCTGGCCTTCTACCAGTCGAGCAAGGGCAACTACCCCGGCCGGTACAACGGGGCGCTGTTCTTCGCCGACTACGCGCGCAGCTGCATCTGGGCGATGATGCCGGGGGCCAACGGCCTGCCCGACCCGACGAAGGTCGAACTGTTCGACGGCGGCGCGGCCACCCCCACCGACCTGTCGATCGGCCCCGGCGGCGACCTGTACTACGCCGACATGTCCGGCGGCACCATCCGCCGGGTCCGGTACTTCGCCGGCAACCAGCCGCCGACCGCCGTGGCCACCGCGAACCCGACCTCGGGCCCCGCCCCGCTGACCGTGCAGTTCAACGGGACCGGCTCGTCGGACCCCGACCCCGGCGACGCGCTGACCTACGCCTGGGACTTCACCAACGACGGCACGGTCGACGCGACCACGCCGCAGCCCAGCTTCACCTACACCGGCACCGGTTCGTTCACGGCGAAGCTGACCGTGACCGACCCCGGCGGGGCCAGCAACAGCACGACCGTGCCCGTCGCCGTGGGCGTGGGCGCGCCGGTCCCCGTGATCGACACCCCGACCGACGGCCTGACCTGGCAGGTGGACGACCACATCACGTTCTCCGGGCACGCCACGAGCGCGCAGGACGGCGCCCTGCCGCCGAGCGCGCTGAAGTGGGAGCTGCGCCTGGAGCACTGCGTGGAGGACACCAGCTGCCACACCCACGTGCTGCAGAACTTCAACGGGGTGGCCTCCGGCGCGTTCGACGCCCCGGACCACGACTTCCCGTCGCACCTGGAGCTGGTGCTCACGGCCACGGACTCCGGCGGGCGGACCGCGACCACGTCCCGGCCGCTACAACCGAAGACCACGAAGCTGAACTTCGCGACCAACCCGCCCGGGCTGACCCTGTCCACGGCGTACGGCACGGAGCCCGCGCCCAGCGCCCAGGTCGTCATCTCCGGGTCGCACAACTCGATCAGCGCGCCGAGCCCGCAGACCCTCAACGGGGTGACCTACACGTTCACCGGCTGGTCGGACGGCGGGGCGCAGACCCACGTGGTCGACGCGCCGGCGGCGGAGACGACGTACACGGCGAACTTCACGGCCGGGGCCCCGCAGCAGCAGGGCCTGGCCGGGACGGTCACCATCAACGGCACGGCGCGCCCGCTGCCCGGGGCGACCGTGACGCTGAACCCGGGCGGGCAGACCACGACCACGTCGGCGACCGGCGGGTACTCCTTCTCGGGGGTCACCTCCGGCAACTACGGGGTCACGGTCACCATGGGCCTGGGCCGGTGCGTCACCCCGCACACCGCGTCGGTGACCGTGGCCGGGCCGACCACGGCGAACGTGGCCGTGAACGCGCTGCACGACAACTCCGGGTACAGCTGCGTGGACTCCACGGCCGGGCCGTACGTGCCCGGGACGGCCGTCCAGCCGCTGACCGGGGACGACGCGGTGCAGCAGCTCAGCCTGCCGTTCGCGTTCCCGTTCTACGGCGGGAACTACTCCACCGCCTGGGTCGACACCAACGGCATGCTGTCGTTCACGTCGATGCCGTCGAGCGTGATCAACCGGGGGGCGATCCCGACGGCGTCGGCCCCGAACAACGGGATCTACCCGTTCTGGGCGGACCTGAAGATGGACGCCAGCTCGCAGCTGCGCACCGCGACGGTCAACGGCGAGTTCGTCATCGACTGGAACAACGTGCACATCTACGGGTACAAGTCGTACCGGCTGAACTTCGAGGTGATCCTGTCGCCGAACGGGAACGTCCGGTTCAACTACCAGTACCTGGACGCGCGCGACAGCGAGCAGGGCGGCGCGTCGACCGTGGGGATCGAGAGTCCGGACGGGTCGACCGCGCTGCAGTACTCCTTCGCGGATCCGGTGCTCAGGAACACGCTGACGATCCTGTTCCGACGGACGTGAGGTAACGCGAAAAGCCCGGGCCTCGGCCCGGGCTTTTCTGTTCGACCAGGTCAGACGTAGAACATGGTGAACGGTGCCCACGGTAGGTTCCGCAGCACCGAGAACACGCCCCAGACCACGAGGAACACCGCGATCGTCTGGGGTGGCAACCGGAGCGCCGGGATCTTCGACGCGGCCATCCGGTTCCAGGTCCACGAGACGAACATGTAGAGGAGGAACGGCAGCGCGAACAGCACCAGGATGTGGTGCCGGGCCGCCTCGGGCAGGTTGCCGTGCAGCACGTACCAGAACGCGCGGGTGCCGCCGCAGCCCGGGCAGTCGAACCCGGTCAGGAGCTTCATCGCGCAGGTCGGCACCGCGCCGGCCTGGGCCACCGTGGGGTCCATCAGCAGGGTGTAGGCGACGGCGCCGCCGAAGCAGCCGACCGCCACGGCCGGGGCCAGCCACGCGGGCTTCTCCACGATCCGGGTCATGAACCGGGTGAACCTGCCCGGTTCGGGCAGCGGATAGGGATACGGGACGTGTCCGTCCACGGGCTCCGCCATGACACCAGCACCTCTTCATCTCGGTCGACATTCACACGGTACAACCTGCGTTCTTTTCGTGTCAGGGGCTCCCAGATCACCTGCGGAGAGTCACGCATCCGACACTCTCTATATTGAGCTTCCTTCATATGCTGCTTCGCATGAAGCTCCGTCGCCTGCTCACGGCCGCCGGCCTCCTCGCGGCCACCCTCGTCCCGGGTCCGCCCGCGACGGCCGCCGGCCTGCCGAGCGGCTTCGTCGAGCAGACCGTGTTCACCGGCCTGAACCAGCCGACGAACATCGAGTTCGCACCGGACGGGCGGATCTTCGTCGCCCAGAAGAACGGCGTGATCAAGGTGTACGACTCGCTGGACGACCCCACCCCCGACACCTTCGCCGACCTGTCCGCCAAGGTGCACAACTTCTGGGACCGGGGGATGCTCGGCCTGGCCCTGGCCCCGAACTTCCCGACCAGCCCGTACGTCTACGTGCTCTACACCTACGACGCCAAGCCGGGCGGTACGGCCCCGACGTGGGGTGACGCCTGCCCGAACCCGCCCGGGGACACCGCCGACGGCTGCGTGGTGACCGGCCGGCTGTCCCGGCTCAAGGCCGTGGGCAACCAGATGAGCGGGCCCGAGGAGGTGCTGGTGACCGACTGGTGCCAGCAGTACCCGAGCCACTCCGTGGGGGACCTGGCGTTCGGGGCGGACGGCGCGCTGTACGCCTCCGCCGGCGACGGGGCCAGCTTCAACTGGACCGACTACGGCCAGGACGGCAGCCCGGTGAACCCGTGCGGCGACCCCGGCGGCGCGAACCCGGCCCCGCCCGGCGCGGAGGGCGGCGCGCTGCGCTCCCAGGACGTGCGGACCACCGCCGACCCGACCGGGCTGGACGGGACCGTGATCCGGATCGACCCGGCGACCGGGGCCGGGCTGCCCGGCAACCCGTACGCGTCCTCGGCGGACGCCAACGCGCGCCGGATCTCCTCGTTCGGGCTGCGCAACCCGTTCCGGCTGGCCGTGCGGCCCGGGACGTCCGAGGTGTGGGCCGCCGACGTCGGCTGGACCACCTGGGAGGAGATCGACCGGCTCGCCGCGCCCGGGGGGAACTTCGGTTGGCCGTGCTACGAGGGAACCGGCAGGCAGGCTCAGTACGACAACGTGAATGTGAGCCTGTGCGAGAGCCTGTACACCGCCGGGGGCGTCACCGCGCCCCACTACACCTACAACCACGACAGCAAGGTCGTCGCCGGGGAGGCCTGCCCGACCGGGGGCTCGGCCATCTCGGGGCTCGCGTTCTACCCGGGCAGCGGCGGGACGTACCCCGCGCAGTACCAGAACAGCCTGTTCTTCTCCGACTACAGCCGCAACTGCATCTGGTCGATGGGCGTCGGGGCCAACGGCCTGCCCGACCCGACGAAGATCCAGACGTTCGCGTCCGGCGCGGCCGGGCCCGCCGACCTGGAGATCGGCCCCGGCGGGGACGTCTACTACGCCGACCTCAACGGCGGCACGATCCGCCGCCTGCGGTACTACCCGGCCAACCGCCCGCCCGTGCCCGCCTTCACCGCCACCCCGTCGGCCGGCCCGGCGCCCCTGACCGTCGCGTTCGACGGCGGCGGGAGCACCGACCCCGACCCGGGCGACATCCTCACCTACCGGTGGGACTTCGACAACAACGGCACCCAGGACGCCATCGGCCGGACCGCGTCGTACACCTACGCCACGGCCGGGCCGCGCACCGCCAAGCTGACCGTCACCGACTCCACCGGGGCCTCGGCGAGCACCACCCGGCAGATCAACCCGGGGGACTCACCGCCGACCGCCGTGATCGACTCCCCCGCCGGTTCCCTGCGGTGGAAGGTCGGCGACACGGTCACCTTCGCCGGGCACGCCACCGACACCCAGGACGGCACCCTGCCCGCGAACCGGCTGCACTGGCAGCTCGTGCTCCAGCACTGCTCGTCGGCCACCGACTGCCACAGCCACGCGGTGCGGGAGTTCGACGGGGCGGGCGGGACGTTCACGGCACCGGACCACGAGTACCCGTCGCACCTGGACCTGATCCTCACCGCCACCGACTCGGCCGGCCTGACCGGGACGAGCACCGTGCGGCTGGACCCGCGCACCGTCGACCTGACGTTCGCGACCGCCCCGGCGGGCCTGCAGGTGTCCGTGGGGTCGGCGACCGGGACCGGGCCGTTCACCCGCACCGTGATCGTCGGCTCGTCCCAGTCGGTCAGCGCTCCGACCCCGCAGGTGGTCGGCGGCCAGGCGTACGCGTTCGGGACCTGGTCGGACGGCGGCGCGCAGACCCATGTCCTCGTCGCGCCGGCCACCCCTGCCACCCTGACGGCCAGCTACACCCCGATCTCGTCCGCGCTGTCGGTCACCGGCACCGCGACGATCGCGGGCACCGGGCGGCCCCTGAGCGGGGCGACCGTGACCCTGACACCCGGCGGGCAGACCACCACGACCTCGGCCACGGGCGGGTACGCGTTCACCAACCTGACCCCCGGCACCTACGGCGTGACGGCGACCCTCGGCCTCGGCCGGTGCGTCACCCCCGCCACGGCCTCGGTGATCGTCGACGGGCCCAAGGTCGCCGACCTGGCGGTCACGGCCCGCACCGACGGGTACGGGCACACCTGCGTCGACGCGGCCCGCCCGTTCCGGACCGGCGCGACGACCCTGGCGCTGACCGGCGACGACAAGGTGGCCCCGGTGACCCTGCCGTTCGCCTTCCCGTACTACGGGCAGACGTACACGGCCGCGACCGTGGACAGCAACGGGGTGCTCGCGTTCGGCACGGCCACCTCGGCGGCGGCGAACGTCGACCTGCCCGCCACCAGCGCCCCGAACGCGGCCGTCTACCCGTTCTGGCGCGACCTCGGGCTCGACGCGAGTTCGCAGGTCCTGACCAGCGCCGGACCGGGCACGTTCACGGTCGAGTGGCGCAACGCCTACATCTACGGCTACCGGTCGCACCGGATCACCTTCTCCGTCACGCTGCTCGCCAACGGGGACATCGAGGTGGGCTACCGCGACCTCGACGCCCGGGCCTCCGAACAGGGCGGCACCGCCACCGTCGGGATCGAGAACGAGACCGGCACCGTGGGCCTGCGCTACTCGCACGGCGAGCCGGTGCTCCGCGACGGGATCTCGGTGCTGTTCCGCCGTCCGTAGCATTCATTACCGTTTATCATCCAGTACCCGAAAAGGTTTCTTATGATCGGTCCATGACGATTCGTGGTGTGCTACTCAGAAGCGTCCTCACCCTCGCCGTCATGTCCCCGGTGTGCCTCGGGCTCACCGGGGACCCGGCCCGCGCCGCGAGCGCCCTGCCGCCGGGTTTCGTCCAGGAGACCGTGCTGTCCGGGCTCGCGGCCCCCACGAACATCGAGTTCGCGGCCGACGGCCGGGTGTTCGTCGCCCAGAAGGGCGGCGTGATCAAGGTGTACGACTCCCTCACCGACCCCACCCCCGACGTCTTCGCCGACCTGTCCGCCAAGGTGCACAACTTCTGGGACCGGGGCCTGCTCGGCCTGGCCCTCGCGCCGAACTTCCCGGCCGACCCCTGGGTCTACGTGCTCTACACCTACGACGCCAAGCCCGGCGGCAACCCGCCCGCCTGGGGCGACGTCTGCCCCGACCCGCCCGGCGCCACCGTCGACGGCTGCGTCGTCACCGGCCGGCTGTCCCGGCTCCAGGCCGCCAACAACCACATGACCGGCCCCGAACAGGTGCTGGTCACCGACTGGTGCCAGCAGTTCCCCAGCCACTCCGTCGGCGACCTGAAGTTCGGGGCCGACGGCGCGCTGTACGCCTCCGCCGGGGAGGGCGCCAGCTTCACGTACGCCGACCACGGGCAGAAGGGCAACCCGTGCGGCGACCCCGGCGGCTCCGCCCCCACCCCGCCCACCTCCGAGGCCGGCGCGCTGCGGGCCCAGGACGTCCGGACCACCGGCGACCCGACCGGCCTGTCCGGCGCCGTGATCCGGATCGACCCCGCCACCGGGGAGGGCCTGCCCGGCAACCCCTACCACTCCTCCATGAACGCCAACGCCCGGCGGATCTCCGCGTACGGCATGCGCAACCCGTTCCGGCTCGCCGTCCGCCCCGGCACCTCCGAGGTGTGGGTCGGCGACACCGGCTGGAACACCTGGGACGAGATCAACCGGGTCACGCCCGGCGCGAACCTCGGCTGGCCGTGCTTCGAGGGCCCCGCCCGCCAGCCCGGCTACGACGCGGCCAACCTCAACCTGTGCGAGAGCCTGTACACCGCCGGCGGGCAGACCGCGCCGTACTTCACCTACAAGCACAGCGCGCCCGTCGTACCCGGCGAGAACTGCCCCAACGGGGGCGGCGCGCTGTCCGGGCTCGCGTTCTACCCGGACACCGGGAGCTACCCCGCCGAGTACCGGAAGGCGCTGTTCTTCGCCGACTACAGCCGCAAATGCGTCTGGGCGATGCGCGCCGGCCCCGACGGGCTGCCCGACCCGACAAGGATCAGCACCTTCGTCACCGAGGCCGCCAACCCCGTCGACCTGGCCGTCGGCCCCGGCGGCCACGTGTACTACGTCGACCTCAACGGCGGCACGGTCCGCCGGATCCGGTACTTCGCCGCCAACCGGCCGCCCGTGGCCGCCCTCACCGCCACCCCCGACCACGGACCGGCCCCGCTGACCGTGGCCTTCGACGCCGGCGGGAGCACCGACCCCGACGGCGACCCGCTCACCTACCAGTGGGACTTCCAGAACGACGGCACCGTCGACGCGACCGGCGTGACGGCCAGCTTCGTCTACCCCACCCCCGGCGACCGGACCGCGAAACTCACCGTCACCGACCCCGCCGGGGCCAGCGCCAGCACCAGCACCGTCGTGCACCCCGGCAACGCCCCGCCCACCGCCGTCATCGACTCCCCCGGCGGCCAACTGCGGTGGAAGGTCGGCGAGACCATCGCCTTCACCGGGCACGGCACCGACCCGCAGGACGGCACGATCCCCGGCAACCGGCTGCGCTGGGAGCTGATCCTGCACCACTGCGACACCGCCGGGGAGTGCCACGCCCACCCCCTGCAGGACTTCACGGGTACCGGCGGGAGCTTCGTCGCCCCCGGCCACGGCTACCCCTCGCACCTCGAACTCCGGCTCACCGCCACCGACTCCACCGGGCTGACCGGCAGCACCAGCGTCCGGCTCGACCCGCTGACCACCGACATCCGGTTCGAGTCCAGCCCGCCCGGGCTCCAGGTCACCGTCGGCTCGGCCACCGAGGCCACGCCGTTCACCCGCACCATGATCGTGGGCACCGTCGAGTCGGTCAGCGCGCCCACCCCGCAGGCGCTCGGCGACCGGTCCTACGCGTTCGCCAACTGGTCGGACGGCGGGGCCCAGACGCACAGCGTGACCGCCTCGGGTCCGGCCACCCACACCGCGACGTACACGGCGATCAGCGGGGAGCTCGGGATCAGCGGGCGGGCCCTCGTCGACAGCACCGGGAAACCCCTGGTCGGGGCCACCGTCACCCTCAACCCCGGGGGCCGGAGCACGACCACGACGGCCACCGGCGGGTACGCCTTCACCGGCCTGACCCCCGACACGTACGGCGTGACCGTCGCCCTCGGCCGCGGCCGGTGCGTCACCCCCGCCACCGCCTCCGTGGTCCTCGACGCGCCGAAGACGGTCGACGTCCGGGTCACGGCGCGCACCGACTCCTACGGCCACACCTGCGTCGACGGGGCCCTGCCCTTCGTCCCCGGCACGCAGCGGATCACCCTGACCCGGGACAACGCCCTCGCCACGGTGAACCTGCCGTTCGCCTTCCCGTACTACGCCCAGAGCTACACCCGGGCCACCGTGGACACCAACGGCATCCTGTCCTTCGGCGGCACCGTCTCCTACCCCGAGCACGGGTCCGTCCCCGGCACGGCGGCGCCCAACGGGGCCATCTACCCGTTCTGGCGCGACTTCGTCCTCGACGCGTCCTCGGCCGTCCTGACCGCCTCGGCCCCCGGGGCGTTCACCGTGGAATGGCGCGACGTGTACGTCAAGGGGCAGCCGACCCGCCGGGTGACCTTCTCGGTGACGCTGTCCCCGAACGGCGAGATCCGGCTCGGCTACCAGGGGATCGACGCCCAGGTCGACGAGCGGGGCGGCACGGCGACGGTCGGCATCGAGAACCAGACGGGTACCGCCGGGGTCCGCTACCTCTACCACGACCCGGTGCTGCGGACGGACACGTCGGTGGTGTTCCGGCGGCCCTGACCGGCCGGCGACCCAAGGAGACGGGCGGGCAGTCCGAGGCTGGACCAGGCTCCGGGTGATGAGGGGACAACTTCGCGGAGGTTGTCCCCTCGACCGTGCTCAGCGCGGACCACCCAGCGCGGGACGGGTCCGGGCCTGTCCCCGCAGGCGACGGGCGGTCTCAGTGCAGGCACACACGATGGGCGTCGTCGGCCCGCGCACGCACGACCTATGGCGGTCAGCCCAGCGCGCGGGACAGCTCCGGGGCCAGGTCGCCCCGGTCCGGCAGCGCCACCTCGGTCAACCCGAGCCAGCCCGCCATCCGCCGCAGCTCCGCCGCCAACGCGACCGCCGTCTCCCCCGGGTCGGCGCCCGGCTCCAGCCACGCGGCCGGCACCCGCAGCACCCCGGCCGCCCGGTCCGCCTTGAGGTCGACCCGGGCGGTCAGCCGGTCGCCGTGCAGGAACGGCAGCACGTAGTAGCCGTGCACGCGTTTGGGGGCCGGGGTGTAGATCTCCAGCCGGTACCGGAAGTCGAAGAGGCGCTCCGTGCGGCCCCGCTCCCAGATCAGCGGGTCGAACGGGCTGACCAGCGTGCTCGCCCGCACCCAGCGGGGCAGCCGCGCGTCGACGTGCAGCCACGCCGGCTTCTTCCAGCCCTCGACCGTGACCGGGGTGAGCACCCCCTCGGCGACCAGCGCCGCGATCGCCGGCTTCGTCGCCTCGACGGGCAGCCGGAAGTAGTCGCGCAGCTCGGGCTCCGCCGCCACGCCCAGCGCGCGGGCGGCGACCTCGACCAGTGCCCGGTACGACTCCGGGAGCGGGGGGTCGGCCGTCTCGGTCACGAAGCGGGGCAGGGCGCGGGTGGGCAGGTCGTACACCCGCTCGAACTGGCTGTTGCGGTGGCTGGCGGTCACCCGGCCGGCCCAGAACAGGTACTCCAGGGCCTGCTTGGCGACGCTCCAGTTCCACCCCCAGTGGTTCTTCTCCACCGGGACGTCGTGCTCGATCTGCCGCGCGGTCAGCGGGCCCTTGTCCCGGACCTCGTCCAGGATCCACGCGACGAGCTCGGGCTGCTCGCGGACGACCTTGCGCATGTTGCCCCAGGCCTTGTCGTCGGCCAGGGCCATCCGCCAGCGCAGGTGCTGGTGCAGCCGGACGTCGACCAGGGCGGCCTCATGCCCCCAGTACTCGAAGAGGTCGCGGTTCTGGCCCGTCGACACCCTGGTCAGGAGGTCGTGCGGATAGGGGCCGAGGCGTGAGTACATCGGGAGGTAGTGCGCGCGGGCCAGGATGTTGACCGAGTCGATCTGCAGCTGACCGAGGCGGCCGATGACCTTGCGGGCGTGCCGGGCGTCGGGCACGCCGGCCGGGCGGGGGTCGGCGAAACCCTGGGCGGCGAGGGTGATCCGCCGGGCCTGGGCGACGGTCAGCGTGTCCGGAATGCTCATAGTGCTCGACAGCGTAGCCAACGGGTCCGACAATTTCCGGATGCTGATCATCCGGGACGCGACCGGGACCGACCTGCCGGCGACCGTGGACGTGCACGTCCGCACCTGGAAGGACGCCTACCGGGGCCTCGTGCCCGACGCCTACCTCGACGCGATCGACGCCGGCGCGTGGCTGGAGCGGCAGCGGGCCGGGATGGGCACGCCGGGCCGGCACCGGATCGTCGCGGTGCTCGACGGGGTGATCGCGGGGTTCGCCGGCTGCGGGCCGGACCGCGACGATCCGGACCTTTCCGAGGTGTACGCGATCTACGTCGACCCCGGGCGGCAGGGGCACGGGATCGGGCGGGCGCTGATGGACGCGGCGGTGGGCCGGCTGGGCGGACGGGTGCCGCCCGGCGACTCGGAGACCGGGTCCGGTCGGCGCACCGTCCGGTTGTGGTGCGCCGAGGGCAACGCGGCCACCCGCCGGTTCTACGAGCGGTACGGCTTCGTGGCCGACGGCGCGACCAGGGTCTACGACCGCGACGGCCTGAGCCTGGCGACCCTGCGTTACACGCTGACCGCCTGACCCCGGCCCGGGGCCCTCCCCTCACGCCCCTAGACGGGAACCGGCTGCGCCTCGGGCTCCTCGACCCGCGCCCACGACCCGGCCCGCCCGTCGATCCCCAGCCGGAACGGCGTGAAGACCAGCAGCGCCACGATCAGGATCGCGAACGCGTTCTCCCCCACCGCGCTCGGCAGGTTGTTGTTCCGGTGGTGACCGGGGGTGCGCCGGAAGAACCAGACCAGGGACATCGTGAACGACCAGTACACGAGGTTGATCAGGCCGATCCGCCACCAGGCCTTCTTCTCGCCCGGCGCGTCCAGCACGACGTCGACGAGGATGACCAGGGCGGGGACGATCCAGTACAGGTGATGGGTCCAGCTGACCGGGCTCACCGCCACGCCCGCGAGCCCCGTGATCGTGATCGCCGCCAGCTCGTCCTTGGCCCGGTGCGCCTGGGCCGCCCGCCACAGCCCGTAGCCGCCGACGGCGAGGGCGAGCACCAGCCAGACGAGCTTGCCGCCGGAGCTGACCGGCACCATGTCGTCGATCCTGGCCACCATGCCGTTGATGGCCTGGTTGCCCGGGTTGTCCGGGAAGCCGACGCGTTCGGTGTCCCACAGCACGCTGGTGTAGAACCGCCACGAGCTGTGCCAGTCGAGCGCCGCCGCGAGCAGGGTGGCCGCGCCGGCCGCTGCCACGGAGACCCCGGCCGCGCGCCACCGGCGGGTGACCAGCAGGTACAGGATGAAGAAGCCCGGGGTCAGCTTGATGGCCGTGGCCACGCCGATCCCGACGCCCGTCCACTTCGAGCCCCGGCCGCCGAGGATCAGCAGGTCACCGAGGACCAGTGCGACCAGGTACAGGTTGATCTGGCCGAAGCTCATCGTCTCCCGGATCGGCTCCAGGGCGAAGATCAGCGCCGTGGTGACCGACGTGGCGAACCACACCGGCCAGCCCCGGCGCATCGCCACGGGCTTCATGATCCAGTACGTGGTGAGGATGGCGACCAGCAGCGTCGTGCCGATCGTGAACCACTTCACGAACCCGTAGGGCAGCACGCCCATCGGGCTCATCAGCACGGCGGCGAACGGCGGGTACGTGTACCCGAGAGTGCCGTTGATCACGTCGGGCTGCGAGTAGTCGTAGATGTCGTTCCCGGCCAACCAGAAGGTGACTGCCTTCCGGTAGATCCGCAGGTCGAACAGGTGATGCTGGCCACCGAACCGGTCGGCGAGCAACCACACGACGCCCGACAGCACCGCCACGAACGCGAGCTGCTTGTAGAAGCGCCCGCCCTGCGACGCCACGTACGCGGACAGTCGCTGCTTACGACTCTCGATCAAGACTCCACCCAACCATCGGTGACACTGCCGGTGTCCAGAGTACGAAACGACCCACGTAGGCTTTTCGGCATGGCGCTCGGATTCGTTCGACCAGCGCGTCCAGGGGACGCCACCGATCTCGCACGGATCCAGTTGGAGACGTGGCGGGTCGCGTACCGCAAGCTCGTGCCCCGGGAGATCCTCGCCGCGCTCGACGCCGACACCCTCGCCGCGCACTGGCGCACCGCCGTCCTCGAACCGCCCGGCCCGCGCTTCCGGGTGCTGGTCGCCGTCGAGCAGGCCGCCGAGGAGCACACCGTCGGGTTCGCCGCGATCGGCCCGGCCGACGCCGACGACAAGGTGCCCGACGCGGCGGCCTTCACGGAGCTGCTCGTGGAGCCCCGGTGGGGCCGGCGGGGCCACGGCAGCCGCCTGCTGTCCGCCGCCACCGCGCACTGGCGCGACGACGGGTTCAGCACCGCCCTGGCCTGGGCCTTCGACCAGGCCCCGGCGACCATCAATTTCCTCACCTCAGCGGGATGGCAGCCCGACGGCGCTCGCCGGGCTCTCGACATGGCCGACGTCCTGGTCCCCCAGGTGCGGCTGCACGTCTCATTGAACGAGGACGTCAGCGGTCCCACGGACAGCTGACGTCCTCGAATAAAACTACAGGCCGAGCAGCGGGCCCAGTCCCACGGTCAGCCCCGGCCGGTTGAGCACCTCGCGCACGGCCAGCAGCACCCCGGGCATGAACGACACCCGGTCCAGGGAGTCGTGCCGGATCGTGAGGGTCTCCCCACCGGTCCCCAGCAGCACCTCCTGGTGCGCGACCAGGCCGGCGGAGCGTACCGAGTGCACCCGGACCCCGGCCACCTCGGCCCCGCGCGCGCCGTCGAGCGCGGTCTTCGTCGCGTCCGGGGACGGGCCGACGCCGGCCGCCGCGCGGGAGGCGCCGATCATCTCGGCGGTGTGCAGCGCAGTACCACTCGGGGCGTCGATCTTGCCCGGGTGGTGCAGCTCCACGATCTCCACCGACGGGAAGTAGGGGGCGGCCTTCGCGGCGAACTCCATCATCAGCACCGCGCCGATCGCGAAGTTCGGGGCGACGATGACGCCCACGTCGGGCTTGTGCTTCAGCCAGTGCTCGACCCGGTGCAGCCGCTCCGGGGTGAACCCGCTGGTGCCCACGACCACGCTGACGCCCTGCTCGACGCACCAGTGGATGTTGTCCATCACCGTCTCCGGGCTGGTGAAGTCCACCACGACCCGGGCGCCGGCGTCGGTGACGCTGAACAGGCCCTCGCCCGCGTCGACCATCGCGACCAGCTCGAGGCCGTCGGCGTCGTCCACCGCGCGACACACCTCGACGCCCATCCGGCCCCGCGCGCCCAGCACGCCGACCGGCAGCGGCTCCTGCTCCGTCATGACGACCTCACTACTCCCGAGAAATCGTGCCCGTCGAATGGTCCGATCGCCGCCAGCGACATCGGGCGGGTCAACAGCTCGCTGGCGATCGCGTTCGCCTCGTCCAGGGTGACGGCGTCGACCCTGTTGAGGAGCTGGTCCACGGAGAGCAGCTCCCCGTACAGCAGCTCGCCCTTACCCAGCCGGCTCATCCGCGAACCGGTGTCCTCCAGCCCCAGGACGAACCCGCCCTTGAGCATGCCCTTGCCCCGGGCCAGCTCGGCCGCCGTGATGCCGTTCGCGGCGACGTTGGCCAGCTCGTCCCGGATGATGCCGAGCACCTCGTCGGCCTTGGCCGGGGTGCAGCCCGCGTACACGCCCCAGGTGCCGGCGTCGGCGTACTGCGAGGTGTAGGAGTACACCGAGTACGCCAGGCCGCGCTGCTCGCGGACCAGCTGGAACAGCCGGCTGGACATCCCGCCGCCGAGCACGTTGTTGAGCACCCCGAGCGCGAACCGGCGCTCGTCGTGCCGGGTCATGGACGTGCAGCCCAGTACCAGGTGGGCCTGCTCGGTGTCCTTGTCCACCACGCTGAGCTGCCCCGACCGGGTGCGCACCAGACTGCCCTGCGGCCTCGCCGGCACGGGCGCGCCCTCGCCGCCGAGCAGCGCGGTGTCCTTCAGCGCGGCCCGGACCAGCTTCACGACGGCGGAGTGTTCCAGGCTGCCGGCGGCCGCGATCACGATCTCGGGCGCGGTGTAGCGGCGGTGGTAGAAGCCCGCGATCTGCTTGCGGGTCAGGGCGGTGATCGTCTCCTCGGTACCGGAGATGAGCCGGCCCAGCGCGTGCTCGCCGAAGATCGCCTTCGTGAACAGGTCGTGCACCTCGTCGCCGGGCTCGTCGTCGTGCATGGCGATCTCTTCGAGGATCACGTCCCGCTCGGTCTCCACATCGTCCTCGTTGAGGACGGAGGAGGAGATCACGTCGCAGAGGACGTCGATGGCCAGCGGCAGGTCGTTGTCGAGCACCCGCGCGTAGTAGCAGGTGTACTCCTTGGAGGTGAACGCGTTCGTCTCACCGCCGACGGCCTCGATCGCGGACGAGATGTCCAACGCGGAGCGCCGCTTCGTGCCCTTGAAGAGCAGGTGCTCCAGGAAGTGCGAGGCCCCCGAGAGCGTGGGGGTCTCGTCGCGGGAGCCGATCCCGACCCAGAACCCGATCGACACGCTGCGCATCGCGGGCACGGACTCGGTGATCACCCGGAGGCCACCGGGGAGGACCGTACTGCGCACGGTGCCGCCGAGGGGATCGGCCTCCAGCGTGCGGGTTCGGGCCCGGGCTGTGTTCGTAGCCTCCGCCACGTGTGCTCCTGTCAGGGGGTAGCTGTGTGAGCTTGAGAAACTGGGGCCGGGCACAGTTGCGTGCCCGACCCCAGTCTGTCATCAGCTACTAGTCGCGCCGCTGCCGGCGCTCGCGCCGCTCGCCGCCCTCGCGGTCACCGCGCGGGGCGCGGTCACCCTCGGCGCGCGGCGGACGGTCGCCTCCACCGGCGCTGGCGCCGGCCACCACGATGACCTCGCCGTCGGCGCCGACCTTGTCCAGGTAGACCTTGCCACGGTTGTCGATGTCCGCGATCTGGACCTCGACCTTGTCGCCCACGTTGAGGAAGTCCTCGACGCGGTCGACGCGCTTGCCGTCGCCCACCTTGGAGATGTGCAGCAGGCCGTCGCGGCCCGGGGTCAGCGAGATGAAGGCGCCGAACGCGGCGGTCTTCACGACGGTGCCCAGGAAGCGGTCGCCGACCTTCGGCATGGTCGGGTTCGCGATGGCGTTGATCTTCGCGATCGCGGCCTCGGCCGACGGGCCGTTGGTCGCGCCGACGTAGATCGTGCCGTCGTCCTCGATCGTGATCTCGGCGCCGGTCTCCTCGGTGATCGAGTTGATCATCTGACCCTTCGGGCCGATGACCGCGCCGATCTTGTCGGTCGGGATCTTGACGCTGACGACCCGCGGAGCGAACTCCGACAGCTCACCGGTGGTCTCGATCGCGTCCTGCATGACGTCGAGGATCGCGTGCCGCGCGTCGTGCGCCTGCGACAGCGCGCCCGCCAGCACGTCCGACGGGATGCCCGTCAGCTTGGTGTCGAGCTGCAGCGCGGTGACGAAGTCCCGGGTACCCGCGACCTTGAAGTCCATGTCACCGAACGCGTCCTCGGCGCCGAGGATGTCGGTCAGCGTGACGTAGCGCGTCTTGCCGTCGACCTCGTCGGAGATGAGGCCCATCGCGATACCGCCGACGGGGGCCTTCAGCGGCACGCCCGAGAACATCAGGCTCAGGGACGCGGCGCAGACCGAGCCCATCGAGGTGGAGCCGTTGGAGCCGAGGGCCTCGGAGACCTGACGGATCGCGTACGGGAACTCCTCGCGGGTCGGCAGCACGGGCAGCAGCGCCCGCTCGGCCAGCGCGCCGTGACCGATCTCGCGGCGCTTCGGCGAGCCGACCCGGCCGGTCTCACCGGTCGAGTACGGCGGGAAGTTGTAGTTGTGCATGTACCGCTTCGACTTCTCCGGGGAGAGGGTGTCGAGCGACTGCTCCAGGCGGAGCATGTTCAGCGTGGTGACGCCCAGGATCTGGGTCTCGCCCCGCTCGAACAGCGCGGAACCGTGCACGCGCGGCAGCACGCCGACCTCGGCCGACAGCGGCCGGATGTCGCGCGGGCCACGGCCGTCGATCCGGATCTCGTCGCGGAGGACGCGCTGGCGGACCAGCTTCTTGGTCAGCGAGCGGACAGCCGCGCTGAGCTCCTTCTCGCGGCCCTCGAACTGACCGTCGAGCTTCTCGTGCGCGACGGCCTTGAGGCGGTCGAGCTCGGTCTCGCGCTCCTGCTTGTCGGCGATCGTCAGCGCGGTCGCCATGTCGGCGGCGATGGCGGACTCGACGGCGGCGAACGCGTCGTCCTGGTAGTCCAGGAACTGCGGGAACTCCACCGACGGGCGCGACGCCACGGCGGCCAGCTCGGACTGGGCCCGGCACAGCTCGCGGATGGCCGGCTTGGCGGCCTCGAGGCCGCTGGCGACCACGGTCTCGTCCGGCTTCGGGGAGCCCTCGGCGATCAGCTTGATCACGTTGGTGGTGGCCTCGGCCTCGACCATCATGATCGCGACGTCGCCGTCCTCGGTGACCCGACCGGCGACGATCATGTCGAAGGTCGCCCGCGAGGTCTCCTCGTGGGTCGGGAACGCCACCCACTGGCCCTCGATGTGCGCGACCCGCACCGAGCCGACCGGGCCGGAGAACGGCAGACCGGAGAGCTTGGTGGACAGGGAGGCGGCGTTCATCGCGACCACGTCGTACGGGTGCTCGGGGTCGAGCGCCAGCACGGTCTCGACGACCTGGACCTCGTTGCGCAGGCCCTTGACGAAGCTCGGGCGCAGCGGCCGGTCGATCAGGCGGCAGGTGAGGATCGCGTCCTCGCTCGGCCGGCCCTCGCGGCGGAAGAAGGAACCGGGGATCCGGCCCGCCGCGTACATCCGCTCCTCGACGTCGACCGTCAGGGGGAAGAAGTCGAAGTGCTCCTTCGGCGACTTGCTGGCCGTGGTGGCCGACAGGACGACGGTGTCGCCGAGCTGGGCCAGGCACGACCCGGCCTGGCGGGCGAGCCGGCCGGTCGAGAAGGTGATCGAGCGCGTGCCGAACGAACCGTTGTCGATCGTGGCGGTCGCGCTGTGGGTGCCGAGGTGGACGACCTCGGGGGTCTTGTCAGTCAAAACTGCTCCTTGATTGGGTTGGTGTGCCCAGGGGAGCTTCTTCTCGCTGGCCGGTCTTCGATCGAAGCCGCCGGAGTCTGGTGTCCGGCAACCACTACCGAGGACCGGTGCGTCGTCCCCATGAGCGGAGTGAGGGGGAGCGGCCCGCTGGCCACTCCCCCCAGGAAAACTATCGGCGCAGGCCGAGCTTCTCGATGAGCGCGCGGTAGCGCGTGATCTCGGACTTCGCCAGGTACTTCAGCAGCCGGCGGCGACGGCCGACCAGCAGCAGCAGGCCCCGACGCGAGTGGTGGTCGTGCTTGTGCATCTTGAGGTGCTCGGTCAGGTCCGAGATCCGCTTGGTCAGCATCGCGATCTGCACCTCGGGCGAACCGGTGTCGCCCTCGACGATCGCGTGCTCCTGCATGATCTGGGTCTTGACCGCTGATTCGAGCGCCATACTCTCCCTCTAACTGAACTGGGGTTTACTGGTCCCACGCCCGCGGCGTCGTGCAGGCACGCGGGACCACGCCGAGAACCGGCGTACCCGTCAAGGTTACCAGTCGCCCCCGACCGGTTATCAGACAGTCAGGATCCGACGTGTTTCGTCCACGTCTGCCTGGATCTGGGCGATAAGCGGGTCCAACGCGTCGTATTTGATCATTCCGCGCAGCCGCTGCACGAACTCCAGCGCGATCCGCTCCCCGTACAGGTCGCCCGAGTAGTCCAGCACGAACGCCTCGATCCGGCGGTCCACCCCCGCGAACGTCGGGTTCGTCCCCACACTGATCGCCGCCGCCCGCCGGTTGCCGTGCTCCGTCAGCCAGCCCGCGTAGATCCCGTCGGCGGGCACCGCGGCGTGCGGGGTGCTCACCGCCAGGTTCGCCGTGGGAAAGCCCAGCTCACGGCCCCGCTGGTCACCGCGGACCACGATGCCGTCCAGCCGGTGCGGCCGACCCAGCGCGGTGCCGGCCGCCCCGACCTCGCCCGCGTCGATCTGACTCCGGATGTACGTCGAACTGAACACCGTGCCCTCGTCGTTCACCAACGGCGCCGGCTCCACCCCGAAGCCGAACGTCCGGCCGAGCGCCTGGAGCAGGCTCACGTCCCCCGACGCCCGGTGCCCGAACCGGAAGTTCTCCCCCACCACGACCAGCGCCGCGTGCAGGTGCTCCACGAGCACGTCGTGCACGAACGTCTCCGGCGACAGCCTGCTGAACTCGCTCGTGAACGGGATCACACACAGCACGTCCACCCCGAGCGCCTCGATCAGCTCGGCCTTGCGCTCCGGACCGGTCAGCACCGCCGGGTGACTGCCGGGGCGGACCACCTCGCTCGGGTGCGGGTCGAAGGTCACGACGACGGACTGGACCCCCAGCTCGGCGGCCCTCTTGACCGTGTGCCCGATGGTGGCCTGGTGGCCGCGGTGCACGCCGTCGAAGACCCCGATGGTGACCACGGACCGGCCCCAGCCGCCCGGTGCCGAACCCACTCCCCGCCAGCGCTGCATCTCCACTCCCCTTCGTCACCCCCGAGCCTATCCGCCCACCCGGAAGGAGGCACCCGAGTCCCGCCGAAGATCGATCTCCTACGGGTACCGACAGGAGACCTCGTCCTGCCACCCACCCCCTGAAGTCCGAAGTGGTCGGTGTGGTCGCCGCATGACAGGGTGGCTCCATGAGTTTCCTGGCCGCCGGAGCCTTCGTTCTCGGGACAGCGATCACCAAAGCCGCCTGCAGCATCTGGCTCGGCGACGTCAAGCTCATCGAGAGCCTGGGCCACGAGATTGCTGACGAGGCCGTGCAACGACTGCGCACGTCAAAGGAGAAGCGCCAGTTCAAACGGATCCTGGAGCAGACTGCGGAACGGGTCGCCGACCGGATCGAGAGGCTCGTCGAGCAGGAGTTCGCCGGGCTTCCCGAGAACGAGAAGTCCGCAGCGATCGACGCCGTCGTGGAGACACTGCGAAACGCGCAGCTCACCGACGAGGACCTGTTCAAGACCGACCTTGACGCCGGCTTTCTCTTCAAGTACCTACTCTCGGAGCAGGGACCCACCCGGTGGGGACTCAGCGCCCCTGCGTGCCAATTCTACCAATTAGTCCTGCGCGAGTCCGCGCGATACCTGATCGAGGTCACTCGCGCCCTTCCCGGCAGTGGCATGGGCGCTCTGGAGGAGCTGCTGCGGCGCGAGACCCAGGTCCTGGCCCTCCTCCAAGAGGTGCTCGACCGACTTCCTGCCAGCAGGGGCGTTTACGACTTCGAGGCGGACTACAAACAATTGGTCGCCCATCGGCTGGACCGTATCGAGTTCTTCGGGGCGAGCCTTTCCGAGGCCAGCCGAAAGTACCCGCTATCCGTGGCCTACCTGAACCTGCAGGTCTCGGGAGAACTCCTGTTCGATGAGAAGGGCGGTCGTTCCCGGCACCCGACCACCGCCTCGGCGCGGGCGGAGGACGCGCTCGCCGCCAGCCGCCGACTGTTCGTTCGCGGTCAGGCGGGGATCGGCAAGACCACCCTCCTGCAGTGGATAGCGGTCCATAGCGCCCGGCGCGGATTCTCCGCCGAGCTACAGGACTGGCGCGATACGGTGCCGTTCTTTCTCCCGCTGCGCCGGTACGCCGCCCAGCCACTTCCGCGTCCCGAGGAGTTCATCGCGGACATCGGCGGACACATTCTCGAAGAAATGCCGGCCCGCTGGACGCACCGACAGCTCCGCGAAGGTCGGGCGATCGTGCTCATCGACGGGGTGGACGAGCTGGCACCGGAACGGCGGGACGAGGTCCGGACCTGGCTCAGCGAACTGGTCACCGCATTCCCCGATTCCCGGTACGTCATCACCTCCCGTCCGGCCGCCGTGCCTGCGGACTGGCTCGGCACCAACAACTTCGACGTCGCCGAGCTGGAACCCATGACAGCGGAGGACACGACGGTGTTCGTGCGACGCTGGCACGCGGCGATGCGCGACGACCGGGCGGAGGACACCGAGGAGTGCGCCCAACTTCTGACCTATGAATCGAACCTGCTCGCCCAGCTTGACCGCCAGTCCCATCTCCGCAGGCTCGCGAGTTACCCACTCCTGTGCGCACTGTTGTGCGCCCTCCATCGGGACCACCAAGCACAACTGCCGGACACCCGGATGGAGCTGTACTCCACCGCGCTGACCATGCTGCTCGACCGCCGCGACAAAAGCCGTGGCATCGACACCGGCCCAGAGGTCTCCGTCACGAAGAAGACACTGCTGTTGCAGGAGCTCGCTTTCTGGCTGATCCTCAACGACTACACCGAGGCTCCGATCGCCGATGCCGCAAGGCAGATGGGCAAGCTGCTGACCCGGATGGCAGGTGTCGGGTCAGACGGGGCCGAGATGCTCCGCTACATGCTCGAACGCAGCGGACTGCTGCGGGAGCCGGCACAGGGCCGGCTCGACTTCGTGCACCGAACATTCCAGGAATACCTGGCAGCCAAGGCCGCCGTTGACGACGACCACCTCGGGCTGCTGATCAACAACGCGCACCTCGACAACTGGCGCGAGGTGATCGTGCTCGCCGCCGGCCACGCGTCCAAGGCCAAGCGGAGCCAACTGCTCCGGGCGTTGATCGACCGCGCGGACCGGGACACTGACGACCGTCTGTTGCTGGTGTGTGTCGCCTGTCTGGAGACGTCACCAGAGCTGGCCCCGGAAATCCGCGGCAGGATCGAGGCGGCCGCACAGCGCTTGCTCCCGCCCCGAACCCGGGCGGACGCAGACGTCCTGGTGGGGCTGGGCGAGATGGGACTCGACCTCCTGGCCACCGCGACCCCCAACAACCGTGAGGAATTCGCACACACCATCAGCGTCGCCGGGAGAGTGGGCGGGCAGGCAGGCCTGAGCCTGATCGAGTCGTTGTCCCCTCAAGCCAGCGGCCCTGCGCGCATACACCTGATGACGGCCTGGCGTCATTTCGAGTCTGCCGAATACGCACGCCGAGTATTGCGATCCCACACGAACATTGAGATCTCACGCCCGGAACAACTCGCCGCGCTCCCCGAGTTCACCCGCGTCAAACATGTCAGCATCTCGACGTTGAGGATGGGAAGCAGACCTGAACTAGGGGTTCTTCGAACACTGCCACATCTCCGATCGCTCGCCCTACGCGTCGAAGAATCTCCGGATCTGACGGAGATCGCGGACCTTCCGTTGGAGATCCTCAGCGTGTTACGGACGTCGCGGATCAATGAGCCAAGCCTCGATCTCTCATCGCTCGCGAAATCGTCCAGCCTCCGCCACATCACAGTCAACGGGCTGCGCACACATGGTCTGATGGGACTTACTCATGCCACGTCGCTGGAACGCTTGCAACTGTCCGGCGTATCAGTTCGCGAACTGGCGCACCTGACTCAGCTCACCGGGCTACGGGACGTTCGACTGACGGGAGCGTCCGGCCTGACCACGCTCCATCCGCTCAGCTTTCTTACCACCCCCGAGTCTCTGAAGATCCACTTCAATGTTCTGGATGACATCAGCTCACTTGTTCCGTGGCACGCCAGTCTCCGCTACCTGGCAATCGATGTCGGGGCAAACACCGACCTCTCGCCTCTCGCGGAACTCCGGGAGCTGCGTCGACTCAATCTCGAATCGATGGGAGGAGTCGACGTGTCTGTCATCCCATTAGGGCGACTGAAATATCTCGACCTGGTCAGTCATCGTGCGGTTGATCTGGCGCCACTACACGAGGCCCGACAACTGCACCACCTGTACATCGACATGCCCGGCCCCATCGACCTCACGCCGCTTGCAGGCCGAGAAGGCCTCTGGATTGCGGTTCCCCACAACGTAGCCGTGATCGGGGCCGATCGCCTGGCGCCAAGCAGCCGGGTGACGACCATGGGTCCGAGTCGGCTTCCCTCAGCCTCAGCACCGGTGTCATACGACCGGGCCGGTTACGGCGTCAGGCTGGCGCAAGCACCAGTTCGGGTTTGGCGCGGCCGGCCTTCTCGACCATGACGGCGAGCACGTCGCCACCCGGGCCGTAGACCGCGTAGGGGACGTCGATGCCGGTCGGGGACAGCGGGCCGCCGTGGGAGATCACCTTGGCCTCGGCCTCGTCCAGGTCGCGGCGCGGGAAGAGGCGGCCGGCGGCCGTGTTCAGGTCCAGGTTCACCGGGTCGTCCAGCTCGGCCAGCTCGTCCAGGGTCCGGGCCTCCGCGAGGGTGAAGCCGCCGACGGCCGTGCGGCGCAGGGCCGTCAGGTGGCCGCCGACGCCGGTCAGGACGCCCAGGTCGCGGGCGATGGCGCGGATGTAGGTGCCCGAGGAGCATTCGACCGACACGTCGACGTCCACGAGTCCAGGGGAACGGCGGATCGACCCCACGTCGAGGCGGTGGATCGTGATGGGGCGGGAGGGGAGTTCGACGTCCTCGCCGGCGCGTACCCGGGAATAGGATCTGACGCCCTTGATCTTGATCGCGCTGACGGAGCTGGGTACCTGCTGGATCAGGCCGACCATGGTCGCCAGGCCCGCCCGGACCGCCTCGTCGGTGACGTCGTCGGCCGGGACCTCGGTGACGAACTCGCCCTCGGCGTCGTCGGTGATCGTCGACTGGCCGAGCCGGATCGTGCCGGTGTAGCCCTTGCGGCTGCCGATGACGTAGGTGAGGAGCTTCGTGCCGCGTTCGACGCCGAGGACGAGGACCCCGGTGGCCATCGGGTCCAGGGTGCCGCCGTGGCCCACCCGTCGGGTCTTCGCGAGGCGGCGCACCCGCGCCACCACGTCGTGGGAGGTCATCCCCGCCGGCTTGTCCACGATCACTAGCCCTGTCGTCGCCACCCGGAAAGCCTTCCAGACGCCGCCGGGCCGGTCCGCCGGGGGCCACCCGCCCGGCCGGTGCGCCCGCCCGGCATCATCCGCCGGCCAGCGGCGACCAGGCGACACCACCCGTCGACCGGCGCTCGCCGGCCACGCGAAGCTTCCTGGCCGGAACCGAGCACACCGGCAGCGCCGACGATCCGGCGCGGCCTAGCGCACCGCCCCCACCACCGCCCACCGCCCGGACACCAACCTCCACACCAGCGTCACCAGCCGGATCAGCATGAACAGCGTCAGCCCGGCCCAGATCCCGCCCAGCCCCAGGTCGAACACCGACGTCAGCCAGATCGCCGGCAGGAACCCGCCCAGGGCCGCCGCGATGGTCAGGTTGCGCATGTAGGCGACGTCGCCGGCGCCGATCAGCACCCCGTCGAGGGCGAAGACGACGCCCGCGACCAGTTCCATCGCGACGAACCACGGCCAGGCGACCATGGTCTGGTCGAGGACGGCCCGGTCGGTGGTGAACACCTGCGGCAGCCACCACGCGCCGACGCCGATGAACCCGGCCAGCGCCACCCCGCAGCCGGCCCCGATCCGGGTGATCCGGGCGGCGGTCCGGCGGGCCTCGGCGGCGCGGCCGGCGCCCAGGTCTGCCCCGACCAGGGACTGGGCGGCGATGGCGAGCGCGTCGAGGGCGAAGGCGCAGAACATCCAGAGTTGCAGGGCGATCTGGTGCGCGGCGAGGGCGGCGGCCCCGAACCGGGCGGTCACGGCGGCGGCGGACAGGAAGCAGATCTGGAAGGCCAGGCCCCGGATGATCAGGTCGCGGCTGAGGGTGAGCTGCTGGAGCAGGCGCGCCGGGTGCGGGGCGAGGGGGACGCCCTCGGCGAGGAGCGCCCGGACGAACAGCGCGCCGGAGAGGGTCTGGGCGATCACGTTGGCGACGGCGGAGCCCTGCAGGCCCATGCCGAGCGGGTAGACCAGGACCGGGCAGAGCACGGCGGACAGCAGGTTGGCCCCGAGCACGAACAGGACGGGGCGGCGGGTGTCCTGCACGCCGCGCATCCAGCCGTTGCCGGCGAGGGCGAGCAGGATGCCGGGCGCGCCCAGGCTGGCGATCCGCAGCCAGGTGGCCGCGCCGTCGGCGACCTCGCCCGGGCCGGCGAGGGCGCGGGCCAGGTCCCCCGCGCCGAACTGGGCGGCGACCACCAGGATCAGGCCGGCGGCGAGGGCCAGCCAGGAGGCCTGGACGCCCTCGGCGACGGCTTCGGCGCGCCGGTCGGCCCCGAACAGCCGGGCGGTGCGGCTCGTGGTGCCGAAGGCGAGGACGTTGCCGAGCCACGCGGCCACGGCCAGCACCCCGCCGCCGATCGCCAGGGACGCCAGGGCGGTGCGGCCGAGGTGGCCGACCACGGCGGTGTCCACCAGCAGGTACACCGGCTCGGCGGCGAGCACGACCAGGGCGGGCAGGGCCAGCCCGGCGATCCGGCGGAGCGAAACGTCAGTCACACGCCGACCCTAGTCACCGGGTCCGACACGTCCGGGGCCGTGCCCGATGAGTTCCGCGTCACGTTGGGTGGGAGGAAATACGGCCAATCGGCAAGCATGGGTAAACATGAACCGCTATCGCTGACGGCGCGATCCGCTGTGATAGCGTGCTGCATCCTTGTGGTCGGTGCCTCGGACGACAGCTCGTAGTGTGGAGCAGCCGCTCACCGGCTGCCGCAGAATACAAGGCCCCCACCAGGAGGATCTCTACCATGAAGGGCGCCTGGCTGGTGTCGCCGGACCCGAACCGGGACCCACGGTCGACGCGGAGCTGGCCGTTGCGGTTACGGACGGCCCTCGTCGGTGTCGCCGCCTCCTGGCTCGTGGCCGTGGTCGCGCACCTCGTGGGTCTCGACTGGCTGCTCCCCCTGGTGCTGCTCGGTGCCACGGCCGTCCTGGTGCGCGGTAGCCGGTTCGCGCTCGACCGGGTGGTCGTGGCCGGGGCGCTGCTGTTCGGCGCCACGTGCGCGGCGGGGCTGCTGATCTCCGTCTGGCCGTGGGGGCTCGGGCCGGTGCCGATCGCCGGGACGGCCCTGTCGGTGCTCGCCGTGCTCGCCGCGGTCCGGGGCCACCGGCTCTTCCTGGTCCCCCGGTTCCGGCTGGTCGACGCCGTGGTGCCGCTCGGGCTCCTGATCGGCTTCGTGACGGTCTGGTGGCCGATGCGCGCCGGCCGGTTCACGGACCGGTTCGCGCAGGTCGCGTCCGGGGGCGACATGGCGGCGCACTTCATGATCTTCGACGCGATCGGCGGCGTCGGCGGGTACACGTTCCTCCGGCAGGACGCGGCCTCGGCCACGGTGCCGCCGGCGTTCATCGACTACCCGCAGGGCGGCCACTTCGTCGCGGCGGTGCTCGACGCCTTCGCCCGGGGCGGCGGGCCCCGTCCGGACGGCCTCACCTCCCTCAACAACTTCATGTGGTACGACTTCGGCTCGCTCGTCCTGCTCTGCGGCGTCCTGGCCTGGGCGATCAACTGGGTGGCCGGCCCCGGCTTCCGGCTGATGCTCGCCCTGCCCCTCGGGGTGCTGGCCGCCTCGATGGCCGCGCTCGGCGACCTCCAGACCGTGATGCGCTGCGGGTTCTGGGCCGAACTGGTCTGCCTCAGCCTGCTGGTCGTCCTGTGCGCCCTGCTGATCCGGCCGCTGACGTCCACGGGCGAACAGGTGGCCGTGGTGGGCGCGTTGTTCGTCGCGATCGCCTTCACCTACTACTTCGTGCTGCCGGTCGCCGCCGCGGCCGTGCTGGCGAGCCTGGTCCGGTACCGGGTCCGGCTGCGCCGCCGCTGGGTGCTCAGCGCCCTGGCCGCCGCGGTCGTCGCCGCGCTGTCGGCCGTACCGGTGCTGATCAACGTCAGCACGGTGCAGAACGACGTGGGCACCGGCGCGGCCCTGACCGCCACGGGCGCGATCGACCCGATCAACGGCACGCTGCTGCTGGCCCTCGGCGGGCTCACGGTCGCCGGGCTGTACGGCAGCCGGATCAAGCTCGGGCCGACCGGGCAGATGGTGCTCGCGGTGCTGGCGGCGGCGTGCGCGTACGCGGGGGCGATCGCGCTGTTCCAGTACCGGACGGCGGGTTTCGTCTCCTACTACTACGAGAAGGCCCTGCACCTGGTCGCGGTGGTGCTCCTCGTCGGCCTGGGCCTGGCGATGCGCCGGCTCCTCCAGGGGCTCCTGGTTCCCGGCCGGGTCCGCGGGCTGCGGGCGGCCCTGGTGTGCGTGGCGCTGACGGTCACCTCGGCGCAGGTGTTCAACCCGCTGCACTCGCCGCTGCCCACCGCGTACGACCGGGGGTCCAACCTCGGCCGGCTCCGGCTCAAGGGCAAGCTGGCCCAGCCGCACGCGGGCGCGATGATCGACACGGTGCTGCGGGTGCCCGACCCCGACCGGCGGACGACGATCGTGCTGCCGTCATGGGGCGACGAGGTCTTCGTGTCCGTGTGGATCGCGGTCATCCAGCGCGACTACCCGGGGCTCGCCGACTGGCGGGACTGGGCGTCGACGAAGCAGCGGCACACGCCGGACGAGTTCGTGGCGTTCCTGCGGGCGCATCCGGGCCGGTACCAGGTGGTGACGGTGGATCCGGCGCAGCGGGCGGCGCTGAGCCAGGCGAGCGGGTTGGATGTGGAGCTGGTGGCGTTCGAGCCGGATCTGAAGTTCACGTCGTCCTGGTAGCGGTGCGGGCCGCTGAGTCTGGGGCCGGCAAGGCGCCCGATCTGGGGCCGGCCCGGTGCCCGGCCCGTGAGGTCGGAGATTTCCCGGCGCCGCACCCCTGAAGCCGGCGTCCACACCGGACAGACAGCGAGGCCGACCGCCCATTAGGGACGGCCGGCCTCCTTGCTGCGAACTGTCAGCTCTTCAGATCGGCGTACAACCGCTTGCAGGCCGCGTAGTCCGGCAGCAGCCCCCGCTCGGCGGCCTCCGCCAACGTCGGCGCCGCGACGTCCTTGTCCGACAGGATGAGCTCGTCCCGCGCGAACGGGAACTCCAGCCCCAGCGCCGGATCCAGCGGCGAGACCTCGCGCTCCCGCTGGGGGGCGTACGTCTCCGAGCACAGGTAGAGCAGCGTCGCGTCGTCGGTCAGCGCGCAGATCGCGTGGCCGAGCCCCTCCGCCAGGTACACCTCGCGCCGGTCGACGTCGTCGAGCCGGACGACCTCGTGCTGGCCGAAGGTGGGCGAGCCGACCCGGATGTCGATGACGAAGTCGAGCACCGCGCCCCGGACGCACGTCACGTACTTGGCCTGGCCCGGCGCCACGTCCGCGTAGTGCACGCCGCGCACGGTGCCCCGGCTGGACACCGACAGGTTGGCCTGGGCGAGCCGGAGCGGGTGGCCGTTGGCCTCGGCGAACAGGTCGTGGCGGTACCACTCCAGGAACAGGCCCCGGCTGTCGCCGCGCTGGACGGGCACGATCTCGAACGCGCCCTCGATGCCGAGCGGGTTGATCTTCACTGCGAAGTCACTTTCTGAGGGTGGCCGGGGGGTTTAGAGCAGGCCGAGCAGATACTCTCCGTAACCACTCTTGCGGAGCGGCTCGGCCAGGGCGCGCAGTTCCGCGTCGTCCACGAAACCCTTGCGCCAGGCGATCTCCTCGAGGCAGCCGATCTTGTGCCCCTGGCGCTCCTCGACGACCCGGACGAACTCCGACGCCTGCACCAGGGAGTTGAACGTGCCCGTGTCGAGCCACGCGGTCCCGCGCTCCAGGACGCTGACGTGCAGCTGCCCGCGGCGCAGGTACTCCTCGTTGACGGCCGTGATCTCCAGTTCGCCCCGGGCGCTGGGCCTGATGCCCTTGACGATGTCGACGACCTGGTTGTCGTAGAAGTAGAGGCCGGGGATCGCGAACCTCGACTTCGGCTTCTCCGGCTTCTCCTCGATCGAGAGCACCCGGCCGGCCGGGTCGAACTCCACCACGCCGTATTCCTGCGGGTTGGCGACCTGGTAGGCGAAGACGCGGCCACCGTCCGGATCGGAGTTCTCGGCGAGACGGGTGCCGAGGCCGACGCCGTAGAAGATGTTGTCGCCCAGGATCAGGGCCACGGACTCGTCGCCGATGAACTCCTCGCCGAGGAGGAACGCCTGCGCGATGCCGTCCGGGCTGGGCTGGGTCGTGTACGACAGGTGGATCCCGAACCGCGATCCGTCGCCGAGCAGCCGCTGGAACTGGGACTGGTCCTCGGGGGTGGTGATGACCAGGATGTCCCGGACACCGGCCAACATCAGGGTCGACAAGGGGTAATAGATCATGGGCTTGTCGAAGATGGGCATCAGCTGCTTCGAGACTGCCTGCGTCAACGGCCACAACCTCGAACCAGTACCGCCCGCGAGCACGATTCCACGCATCGGGGTAGCTTAGCGGAGGGTGACGGGGCTTCGACTAGACTCCCTGCCTTGTGAAGGTCCTCATCACCGGCGGTGCCGGTTTCATCGGCTCGCACTATGTGCGCAGCCTGTTGTCCGGCAGCTATGACGCCTACTCCGGCGCTCAGGTCACCGTTTTGGACAAACTAACCTATTCCGGCAATCTTACCAATCTCGCGCCGGTACATGACAATCCGAAGTTCCGGTTCGTGCAGGGCGACATCTGCGACAAGGACCTCGTCAACGAGCTGGTCCCCGGGCACGACGTGATCGTGCACTTCGCGGCCGAGTCGCACGTCGACCGGTCCATCGACGGCGGCGCCCAGTTCGTGCTGACCAACGTGCTCGGCACCCAGGTCCTGCTCGACGCCGCGCACCGGCACGAGGTCGGCCGGTTCGTGCACGTGTCCACCGACGAGGTGTACGGCTCGATCGACGAGGGCTCGTGGCCCGAGACCGACCCGCTGCAGCCCAACTCGCCGTACTCGGCGGCCAAGGCCGGCTCCGACCTGCTCGTCCGCGCGTACCACCGCACCCACGGGCTCGACACGGTCATCACGCGCTGCTCCAACAACTACGGGCACTACCAGTTCCCGGAGAAGGTCATCCCGCTGTTCGTCACGAACCTGCTCGACGGTGGCCGGGTGCCGCTGTACGGCGACGGCGCGAACGTCCGCGACTGGCTGCACGTCGACGACCACTGCCAGGGCATCCAGCTCGTCGCCGAGGGCGGCCGGGCCGGCGAGGTCTACAACATCGGCGGCGGGGTGGAGCTCACCAACAAGGAGCTGACCGGCCTGCTGCTCGACGCGTGCGGCGCCGACTGGTCCAGCGTCGACCACGTCACCGACCGGCTCGGCCACGACCGCCGGTACTCGGTCGACATCTCCAAGATCGCCACCGAGCTGGGGTACGCGCCCCGGGTCGACTTCGCCGAGGGCCTCGCCGCCACGGTCGCCTGGTACCGCGACAACCGCGACTGGTGGACGCCCCTCAAGGAGCGGGCGGCCCTCGCGCGATGACCCGCTGGCTCGTCACCGGCGCGGCCGGGATGCTCGGTCAGGACCTCCTCGCGGCGCTCGGCGGCGAGGACGTCACCGCCGTCACCCGCACGGAGCTGGACATCACCGACCCGCTGGCCGTGGCGTCGGCGGTCGCCGGACACGACGTGGTGGTCAACGCCGCCGCGTGGACGAACGTGGACGCCGCGGAGACCGCCGAGGACGAGGCCACCGCCGTCAACGGGCACGCGGTGGCGACCCTCGCGGAGGCCTGCGCCGCCAGCGGGGCCCGGCTGCTCCAGGTCTCCACCGACTACGTGCTGGCCGGGCAGGGTTCCCTGCCGCACGCGGAGGACGCGCCGACCGCCCCCGTCAACGCGTACGGCCGGAGCAAGCTCGTCGGCGAGCGGGCGGTCCTCCGCCACCTCCCCGACACCGGCTACGTCGTGCGGACCGCGTGGCTGTACGGCGCGCACGGCCCCAACTTCGTCCGGACGATGCTCCGGTTGTCCGGCGAACGGGACACCGTCGAGGTCGTCAACGACCAGTACGGCCAGCCCACCTGGTCCGCCGCGCTCGCCGTCCAGCTGCGCGACCTGGGCCGCGCGGCCCTCGACGGCACCGCCCCCGCGGGCGTGTACCACGGGACGTCGGCGGGACGGGCGAGCTGGTATGGTTTGGCCCGCGCGATCTTCGAAGAAGCCGGCCTCGACCCCGCTCGGGTCCTGCCGACGACCAGTGACCGGTTCGTTCGACCGGCTGCCCGGCCGGCGAACAGTGTGCTCGGTCACCTGGCCTGGGGCCGTACTCCGGTCGCACCCCTGGGCCCGTGGCGGGAGATGCTCGCCAAAGCGTTCATCGAGGGACTGTCATGAATCTCACCATCGTCACGGCGCTCACGGGCCTGACCGTGCTCGTCGTGATCATCGAACTGCTGCGCCGCCGGCAGCTCCGCGAGAAGTACGGCATCCTGTGGATCTTCGTCGGTCTGGTGATGCTGCCGCTGTCGATGTTCCCCCAGGCGCTCAACAGTCTCAGCGCGCTGATCGGCATCCAGTCCGGCGTGAGCATGGCACTCTTCTTCGCCGTCGTCTTCCTGCTCCTGACCTGCATCCACCTGTCGTGGGAGGTCAGCCGGCTCGAGGAGGAGACCCGCATTCTCGCCGAGGACGTCGCCCTCATCCACGCGAAGCTGGAGAGCAATGAGAACGCCCAGTAGCAGCCGGGTCCTGATCATCATGCCGGCCTGGAACGAGGCCGAGGCCATCAGTTCGGTGATCAAGGAGATCCACACCGAACTGCCCGACGTCGACGTGCTCGTGGTCGACGACGGCTCCGGGGACAACACGGCGGCCGTGGCCAGCGCCGCGGGCGCCTCCGTGCTCCGGCTGCCGTACAACCTCGGGGTCGGCGGGGCCATGCGGCTCGGCTACCGCTACGCCCGCGACAACGACTACGACGTCACGATCCAGGTCGACGCGGACGGGCAGCACGACCCCCGGTACGTGCCGCTCCTGATCGCCGGCCTGGAGGAGGCGGACCTCGTCATCGGGGCCCGATTCGCGGGCGTCGGCTCGTACCAGGCCCGTGGGCCGCGCCGCTGGGCGATGGGCATGCTCGGCATGGTGATCTCCCGGCTGGCGCGCACGAAGCTGACGGACACCACCTCGGGCCTGCGGTGCTCCAACCGCAAGATGATCGAGTACTTCGCGGACTGGTACCCGGTGGAGTACCTCGGCGACACCATCGAGACCCTGGTCCGCGCGATCCGGGACGGGCACACCGTCCGCCAGGTCGCCGTGGAGATGCGCCCCCGGCAGGGTGGCGTGCCCAGCCACTCCCCCCTCAAGGCGACCGTCTACCTCGGCCGGGCGTTCATCATCCTGCTCCTCGCGCTGATCCGACGGTGACATGCTGCACCGCCTGATCAGGGCGCTGCCGGCCGGCACCATCGCGGTCGGCGGCGGACTCGCCATCCTGGGTGTCGCGTCCTACGTGCACATCGCGGCCGCCGGGCACCGGCTGAGCACCGTCGACATGTCGAAGGTGTCGGTCGTGTGGTCGATCGTCATCTCGCTCGGCTTCGGGCTGTTCCTGCCCGTCGAGCAGGAGACCGGCCGGATCGTCGCCGCCCGGGCCGCCCGGGGCGACGGGGCGACCCCGGTGGCCCGGCGCGCGGTCGCCGTGTCCGGCGCGGTCCTCGCCGTCCTCCTGTTCTGCCTCGCGATCGGCGCCCGCCCGCTGGCCGACGCGCTGTTCGACGGCGACCTGGGCATGGTCGCGGCCCTCGCGGGCGCCCTGGTCGGCGCGGCCGTCTCGTATGCGACCCGGGGCATCCTCGCCGGCCGTGGCCGGTTCGGCGCCTACGGGATCCAGCTGGGCATCGACGGCGGCCTGCGGATCGGGCTCAGCCTCGCGCTGGTGTTCGCCGACGTGCGCTCCCCCCTCGCCTACGCGCTGGTCCTGACGGTCGCCCCGGTCGTGGCGGTCCTGGCGACGCTCCCGCCGACCCTGGGCGCGCTCGGCCCGGGCAGCCCGCAGAGCCTCGGCGGGTACGCCCGCGGCCTCGGCCTGCTCACCATCTCCGCGCTCGCGGCGCAGACCGTCGTCAACATCGGGGTCGTCAGCGCCAAGCTCCTCGCGCCCGGTGAGGCGGCGCTCGTCGCGGCCCTGCTGTCGGCGCTGATCCTGGCGCGGATCCCCATCTTCGTGTTCGCGGCCCTGCAGGCGTCGCTGCTGCCCGGCCTGTCCGGCCTGCTCGCCCGGGGCGACACCGCCGGGTACCACCGGCTGCTGCTCCGCGCGACCGGCGTCGTCGCCCTGCTCGGCATCGGCGGCGGCGTACCCGCGATCCTGCTCGGCCCCTGGGCGATCCGGGTGTTCTTCAACGCCCCGGACGTGCTGGGCACCGCCGACTTCGCGATCCTGGCGACCGGCACCCTGGCCTACATGCTCGCGCTCGTGCTGGCCCAGGGCGCCATCAGCCTGCACCGGCACCGCGAACAGGCCCTCGTCTGGCTGCTCGCCCTCGCGGTCCTCGCCGCGGTGACGTTCGGGCCCGGGGACGTCCGGCTGCGGGTCGAGTTCGCCTACGTCGCCAGCTCGGCGGTCGCCGCCGTCGTCCTCGCCGTCCTGCTCTGGCGGGTCCGCCCGGCCGCGGAACTGGTCAGCCCAGCCAAGGAGACCGTGTCATGATGCCCGCTGTCGCCGCCGTCGTGCTCGCGTACGGCCCGGAGCCGTACCTCGAGCAGGTCGTCCGGGCGGTCCTCGACTCCACGGGCGTCGACGTGTCGGTGCTCGTCGTGGACAACGGCTGCACCTCCGACCAGATGGACCTGGTGAAGTCGCTGCCCGGGGTCCGCGTGATCACCCCGGACACCAACACCGGGTTCGCGGGCGGCTGCGACGCGGGCGCGGCGGAGGCGGACACCGAGTTCCTCGCCTTCGTCAACTCCGACGCGATCATCGCGCCGGAGGCGCTGGCCCGCCTGGTCGCCGTCGCGGCCGAGCCGGCGGTCGGGCTCGCGATGGGTTCGATCCGCCTCGCCGACCAGCCGGAGCTGATGAACACCGTCGGCAACCCCATGCACTACACCGGCATGGTGTGGGCGGGCGGCTTCTCCGAGCCGGCGACCGACCACGCGGCCCGCCGGGCGGTCCCGATCGTCAGCGGCTGCGTCTTCGCGATCCGCACGGAACTGTGGCGGGAGCTGGGCGGGTTCGCCCCCGAGTACTTCATGTACCACGAGGACACCGAGCTCTCGATCCGCGTGCACCACCGGGGACTGAGCATCGAGTTCGTGCCCGACGCGGTCGTGTGGCACCACTACGAGTTCTCCCGCAACGAGCGCAAGATGTACTACGTGGAGCGCAACCGGCTCCTCACCCTCTTCACCACGTACGAGACCCGCACCCTGCTCGTCCTGGCCCCGATGCTCGCCGTCACCGAACTGGCGATGGTCGCGTCCTCGCTGGCCGGCGGCTGGCACCGGAAGAAGTTCTCCGGCTGGACCTGGCTGTGGCACAACCGCGCGTTCGTGGCGGCCCGGCGGCGCCAGCTCCAGTCCGAGCGGCGGGTCCCCGACGGGGTGTTCGCGCGCCAGTTGACGGCCCGGATCGACGCGGCCAACATCAGCGCTCCCCCCGGCGTCGGCGTGTTCAACGCCCTCTCCGCCGGGTACTGGTCCGTCGCGCGCCGCCTGCTGCGTACCCGCTGAGGGAGGGGGCGTCGAACCCCCTCCCCCCGCGTGGTCCTAGTGCCGGACGTCGAACTGACGGCCCTCGGGGGTCGGCTCGATCGCGACGCCGGACGGGCGGCGCACGTTCATCTGGCCGGGGACCACGGCGCCCGAGCTGGTGATGCGCCACGGCTGGTCCACGATGAAGCCGACCACGTCGACGATGATCGCGGTGTTGGTGTGCGCGTACACCTTGATGGTGTCCGTCCACAGCGGAACCTGGTTGGAGTCCACGACGCTGATCAGCTGGCTCTGCACGAAGTTCGACAGGACGTCGCCGCCGGAGAAGTTCACGGAGGACGCGTTCGGCCGGTCGCCCTTGCTGCCCCAGACCGACACGAAGCCGCCGACGCCGCCCGCGACGACGGTGACGTTCATCTGGACGCCGATGCCCCACTTCACGAGGTTGCTCAGGTTGATCCGGATGACCTTGCCCGCGGCGACCTGGCCCGTCTGCGGGTTGACGTACGCCTGGCCCTCGACGATCGAGCCGCGCAGGCTGGCGTCGCGGGTGTCCAGGATCCGGGTGGGGGCGGTGGGGACGACCATCGACGCGAAGTACGAGGAGTAGACGACCTCCGCGTACGTGCCGCCGTCGCGGTTGGCGACGGCGTGCAGCAGGTACCCGTTCTCGGTCGCGCCGACGGCCCCGACCGGCGAGCCGTCGGGGACCGGCACGCCGCTGGGCGCGAGCACCAGCGGGGCACCGGCCGCGTTGGCGACCTTGAGCGTCCCGGTGGCGGCGGAGGTGCTGAGGGTCGTGGTCGCGGTGGCGGTGTTCTCCACGCCGGCGAGGATCGCCTGACCCTGGTCGGCCTGGGCCGGTGACGCCGCGGCCACGGCGACCCCGGCTCCGGCGACTCCCGCGAGGGCGGCTGCGCCTCCGCGAAGCAGCCGGCGACGTCCCACGGTGGTGGCCTCGGTGTTCTCCTGCACGATGGATCCTCTCACTGAAGGGTGCCACCGGCGGACCGGTGGACAGGCGCAGTGATTGTGACCCAGAACCGCGGTCGCCCGCTGTCCCGCTGGGGGGCCGAACGGGTGACCGTTCGGTGGAGGTTACGAGGAGCGAACGGTCTGCAACTCGCTGTGGGGCGGGGTGGATCCGGTGGCGGGCTTCACATCGGCGACCACAGCCGCCGACTCCCCACCCGACGTGACCACGCCCGACGCGGCCGTGACCACGGGCGCCTCGACCCCGGCACCGTCCCCACCGACGTCGCCACCGACCGGGCCGGCGGCGATCCGGGCCGAGTTCCGCAACACCAGCGCCCCGAGGAGCAGCAGCCCGCCGAGCATCGCCAGCAGCGGCGTCCACGAGCCCAGCACCGGCCGCCACGGCCCCCAGAAGGGATCGAGGTGGTGCAGGGTCGGCACCGTCGGCAGGCCGCGCTGCCAGCGCACCATCGACGACCACAGCAACACCATGTGGATCGGCAGCAGCGCCCACACGCACATCTTCGTGAACGAGTGCGACTGCCGGGGACTCAGCAGCCGCCGTTCGAGGATGAACGCGCTCAACAGCGGGAGGAAGACGAGTACGGGCAGCATGTAGCGGCCCTGGGTGATGTACCCCACAGTGTTGATGTTGATCAGCTGGAGGACCGACGGGACCAGCGCGCCACCGATCAGGACGACGCCGAGCCGCCACCGGTCGACCCGGGAACCGACCACGTACGCGAACAGGGTCAGGCTCGCGGCGATCCCGATCCACAGCCAGTAGAAGGGCAGCGGCATGGTGACGTCCAGCCAGCCGGCGATGCCCACCAGCTGCTGGAGCAGCGGACCCCACTGGTTGAACACCGTGTGCACGGCCTGTCCCGCCGTGAGCTGTGCCTTGGGCGGCGGGGACGTGAGGTCGCCCGTCTTCATCAGGAGGATCCACACCCCGGCGAGCGCCACCGAGACGACGACCACGACGGCGACGACCCGCAACGGCCGCCCGAACCTGGCCAGAAGTTCACGGAAGTGCCGTCTGGTGGCCGGCAGCAGCATCGCGAGCAGCCCGACGAACAGGAACAGCGGCCCCATCGACCGCAGGGTCGCGAGCAGGGCGGCGCTGATCCCGAGCAGCCAGAACGCGGGACGGGCGGCGGCCCGTTGCGCGCCCATCAGCAACGGGATGCCGGCCGACGCGAGCGCGATGCCGGAGGAGATCTCCAGCCCGTTGGGGTTCACCGCCCCGGCCATCTGCCCGAGGATCGGCGTGCTGGCGACGAGGAGCCCGCCGAGCATCAGTCCGTACCGCGAGCGCACCAGCAGCACGAACGCGGAGGCGAGCAGGGCGGCGGACAGCGCGGCGCTCACGAGCCGGGCCAGCAGCACCCCGGTCCAGCCGTCCCAGATCCGCAGCGGCCAGCCGACGGCGGCGTAGTACAGCGGGTGGTAGCGGCCGGCCAGCGTGGGCGTGTCGACCAGCGGGCCCCCGGTGGGCTCGTCGGCGCACGCGGCGGAGACGCCGGGCTTGGCGAGCCAGCAGGTGGCCGGGGCGTCGAGGCCGGCGGACACGTTCTGGATCGTGCCGCTCTGCCCCTTCACCCGGACCGGTTCGGGCATGATCTGCCCGCCCGCGACCCCCGAGGCCCGGATCACGTGCTGCATCTCGTCCGGCGTGCCGTCGTAGGGTGCGGCCACGGACCAGGCGCCGAAGATGAGGAAGAAGGCGATGAACGCCAACGACCAGAGTGCGCGGGGTCGAGCCATACGGTTCAACGAACTGGTACTCACGGAACGTTCGGCCTCATCAAGTCGACGATCTGGACCTCCGCCCGGTGGATCTTCGGCGGATTCTCAGGAGGATCTCGTGGATTGTATCTACCCTCAGTCACCGCGCTGGCCCCGAATGCCCGGGTGCCTGCCCGAAGTGCCGGATGTCACGATAGTGCGGTAGGGCACCGGTGGACGATCGCGGGTCGCACCCGGATGATCGCGGGTGGTGCCCCGGCCGCAGTCGGAACATGCCGGGCGACCTGCCGCAGGGTACCATTCCGAGGCCTCTTTCCGCCGGTCTGCGCACGACCCGCCGGCCCGCGCACGACCCGCGGCTCGGCTCCCGCACACCCGCGCACGACCGGGCAGCACTGCTGCCGCACAAAGAAGGAATCACCGCCGTGGCACCGGACTCCGCACCACCCGTCACCGAACCGGCCGTCGACGCCCCGGAGACGGAGCCGACCCCCGCGCCGCAGCCGAAGGGCTTCCGCCGCCTGCTCCGCGGCCGCCCCGTGCACTGGTGGGTGCTGGAGGCCCTGGTCGGCTTCGGGGCCGCGCTGGTGCTGCCGCTGTCCGTGCGGCACCTGAACGTCAACCCGCTCGACCGGATCGGCCAGGTCAGCGCGCTGGCCACGTTGCAGTTCCGGTTCGCCCTGGTGGCGCTGGTGATGGTGGCCGCCCTGCTCCTGACGCTCAAGGTGCGCGGGTCGCGGTTCTTCGCCCCGGCGTTGCGGCTGTGCTGCGCCGGCGTCGCGGGCCTGGCCAGCGGGTTCGTCGCCGGTGGCGCCGTGGTGGCGCTGCTGGGCACGCCGTGGCCGATGTTCGGGCTGAACGGGGACAGCGGGCGGATCGTGGAGTGGGCCGCCGTCGTCGCGAAGGGGCTGCCGTCGCCGTCGCCGGTCTACCCGCCGCTGCCGCTGTACATCCTCGGCTACTACGCGGAATGGTTCCACGGCGGCAACACGGCGTACGCGTTCAAGGACCTCCAGATCCTGGGCGCGGCGGTCACCGGCCCGCTCGCGTACCTGGCGTGGCGGTTGCTGCTCCGCCCGCTGCCGGCGCTCGCGTTCGGGGTGCTGCCGGCGTTCTCGCTGATCGACGCGTACAAGCCGTACAGCCAGATCGTGCTGATCCTGCTGGCCCCGGTGCTGGCCGCGATGGTGCGGGCCCTGAGCCGCAGCCACCTGGCCGGCTGGCGGGTGCTGCTGGCCCAGGGCGCGGCGTTCGGGGTGGGGCTCGGCGTGCTGTTCCTGACGTACTCGGGCTGGTTCATCTGGAGCGCGGCGGGTGTGCTCGCGGCGTGCGCGATGTTCTTCCCGTGGAAGAAGGCCCCGTGGAAGGGGCTGGCGTTCCTGGGCACGACGGGTCTGGCGTTCGCGCTGGTCGCGGGCCGGTACGTGCTGACGATGCTGCACGAGTCCGCCACCACCGCGGACCGCAACTTCGCGTTCGACACCAAGACCGACCCGACGTACTTCCTGATGTGGCGCACCGACATGCCCGGCAAGGTCGGCCAGTGGCCGCTGCCCGGCGAGCTCGGCGGGGTGGGGCTGTTCAGCATCCTGCTGTTCGTCTGCCTGGGCGTGTGCCTGTGGCTGGGGCTGCGCAAGCCGATGGTGGTGACGATCGTCTGCATGTTCGCGAGCGCCTGGGTGGCCCGGATGTGGTTCGCGTCCCGGATGTTCGAGACCGGCACCGTGCAGCTGTGGCTGCGGACCAACAACCAGCTGTTGTACTGCGGGCTGATCCTCTGTGGCCTGGCGGTGTACCTGGTGGCCCGGCGGTTCCGGGACCGGGGCGCGTTCCCCGATCCGACGAAGGCCGCGATCGGCGGGTTCGTGGGGCTGCTGCTGCTGTTCGGCTCGGTGTCGTCCTCGATGTCGGACCGGTACATGCCGACGAAGGAGAACACCTACCGGATCCTGCCGTGGGTGTCGCACACGGTGCGCGAGTACAACGGGAACTGCCCCCGGTACGCGCCGAACCACGAGTGCAGCAAGGACGGCGACCAGACCTGGCAGAAGCTGCTCGAATGACGCGGGAAGGGCCACCCCTTGAAGGGGTGGCCCTTGTCCACATCAGGTCGTTCGTTACTGCCGGACGTCCATGGAGGTCTGCAGGGCCTGGCGGGCGGCTTCGCGGGCTTCGGTGTCCTGCGGCCGGGGCGTGTGCTTGCGTGCCATTGTTCTCATCCTCAGCTTGATCGAAAGATCGGGCCAGCGCAGAAACCCCGGGCGGGGGGCCGGCCCGTGGATCAGGCCCCGCCTCGGCGGCTAAGAATGAGTACTACTCGGCGCATGTTGACCAAACTATCGTTCAGTCCCAAGGTTTGCACGGCTTTCCCACAAGACGGGAAACCCATCCGACGGGTACGCCGAAGCGCCGGCCCTGTTCCGGCCGGTCAGAGAGTACGGAGGGGCGGTAGCGCTACAGCTGCGCGCGGACCTGCGCGAACACGGACTCGGCCGTCCCGGTGCCGGTGAAGCCCGCCGCGTACCGGTGCCCGCCGCCGCCGAGGGCCACAGCGACCCGGGCCACGTCCACGTCGCCCTTGCTGCGCATGGACACCGCCCACTCGCCGGTGTCGAGCTCCTTGAGCACGCACGCCACGTCGGCCTCGCCGGCGGTGCGCACGATGTCGATCAGGCTCTCCAGCGCGTCGTAGGTCTGACCGTGCCGGGCGAGGTCGTCCTGGGTCGCGTACGTCCAGACCAGGCCGCCGGGGGCCGTCGGGTCCAGCCGGGCCCGCTCCAGGGCCGCGCCGAACAGGCCGAGCGCGCCGAATGGCCGGGTGTCGAACAGTCGACGGGAGATCACGTCGGGCTGGATGCCGGTGTCGAGCAGCCGGGCGGCCAGGCCGTGCACGGCGGGCGTCGTCGCCTTGTACTTGAAGGAGCCGGTGTCGGTGGCCACCCCCACGTACAGGCACTCGGCGATCTCCGCGTCCAGGGGCACCCCGAGCCGGCGGAGCAGCTCGTCGGCGAGCACGGCGGTCGCGGCGGCACCCGCGTCGACCAGGTGCACCGTACCGAAGAAGGTGTTGGAGGCGTGGTGGTCGAGGACGACGACGTCGTCGGCGACGGGGAAGAACCGGGCGGCCAGCTCACCGAGGCGCTCGGCGTTGCCCGCGTCGAACGTGACGACCAGATCGGGCGTCGGGTCGACCTCGGGGGCCGGGGTGAGCAGCTCACGGCCGGGCATGCCGTCGAACAGCGGCGGCAGCGTGAACGGCCCCGGGAACGAGGCCTGGCAGGGCCGGCCGAGCCGGGACAGGCCGAGCGCGACGGCGAGCATGCTGCCCAGCGCGTCGCCGTCGGGGTTGACGTGGCAGATCAGGAGCGGACGCTCGGCCCGGGCCAGCGCGTCGAGGGCCCTGGCCCACTCGGACTCCGAGGGACCGGTGTCCGCCGGGCCCACGGGCCCGGCGGGTCGACGCGCCGTGGGGGTCGTCACGACTCTTCTTCGGCCTTGTACGGGTTGGCCTCGCCCGCGTACTGCGCACCGGCGGCGAGCCGGTTCACCTCCGCGTCGGCGGCGTTCGCGGCGGCGAGCAGGTCGTCGATGTTCGCCACGTGCTCCTGCACCTGGTCGGCGACGAAGGTCAGGCTGGGCGAGTGCCGCAGCCCGAGCCGCTTGCCGACCGTGCTGCGCAGGACGCCCTTGGCGCTCTCCAGCGCGGCGGCGGACGCCGACTGCTCGACCGCGTCGCCGAACACCGTGTAGTAGACGGTGGCCTCGCGCAGGTCGTTCGTGATCCGGGCGTCGGTCACGGTGATCATGCCGAGTCGAGGGTCCTTGATCTGCGTCTTCAGACTGGACGCGACCAGCTCGCGCACCCGACCGGCCAGCCGTCGTACCCGGGCCGAGTCAGACATCTTCCTACCTCCGGCTTGTGCCACACCAACTGACGACAGTACTCGGTTTCGGCGGAGGTGCACACATCGTGACCTCCACCGCACAGCTAAACGGACAAACTTCTACTAATCCTCGTCGCCATGTAGTCGACGACGTACGGACAGTAGCTGCACCTCGGGCATCATGCCGAACTGCCGCTCGCAGCGGTCCAGCACCTCGGTGACATGGGCGATCTCGGCGGCCACCACGGCGACCCCGATCTCGGCCCGGCCGGTCAGGTCCAACGCCCCGACCTCGGCCACGGCGACCTCGAACTTCCTCAGAGCGGCGATCAGCGGGCGGACGTAGCCCCGCTTCTCCTTCAGGCTGCGGGAATCCCCCGGCAGCAGCAGATCGAACAACGCGGTACCAGTGAACACCCGGACGAGGCTACTTGCAGGCCACGAGAATGTCGCGCGTGATTGCCTGGTCGACCCGGTGCGTGAACCCCGGGGTGTCGATCACCATCAGGCCCGCGTCCTCCAGCACCTGGGCGATGTCGTCCTTGTCCGCGGTGAACGTGTTGAACGCGATCCCGAACGCGCCCCCGGGCCGCAGGATCTCCACCCAGCCGGGTACGGCCTCCTCGAGCAGCTCGATCGGCTTGCGCGACAGTCCCTTGTGGTGCGCGCCGTGCGTGACGCCGTAGGGGGCGTCGGTGACGAGCAGGTCGGCGGTCCGCACCTTGATGACCTCGCGGGCCTTCAGCGCGTCGATGTTGTACATCAACAGGTTCTGCTGGCCGGCGATCGTGACCTCGAGCTTGCGGGCGAGCAGCTTCTTCTCCCGGCGGACCGGGTTCACCTCGGCGCGGTGCTTGAGCCGCTTGCGCTTCAGCCAGGTCTTCAGGAACGCGGCGTACGCCTCGAAGTCCTTCTGGTCCAGGTCGCAGCCGAGGGCGTCGTAGCCGTACATCAGGGCCTGGTTCAAAGTCGTGCCGCGCCCGGCCATGGGGTCGAAGACCACCGGCCGGTCGTCGAGCAGGTCCTTGCCCGAGGCGAGCATCGTCACGTTCAGCAGCAGCTTGGTGAACTGCTCGTTCGTCTTACCCGCGTACTTCTGGATCGTGATCAGGTCGTCGTCGAACGTGTCGAGGCGGCGCAACGGCTCCGGGCGCAGCAGGTCGCCCTCGACCCGGAACAGCGCGAACATGGCCGACAGATTCGACAGGTACGCCACGTCCCGGTCGGTCAGGTCCTCGGCCTCGAACGTCACGTACGGCACGCCGCCGAACGTCGTCTCCGCCAGCTCGCCGATCCTGCCCTTCAGGGCGGTCCGGCCGAAGACGGCGAGTTCGGCCAGGGCCAGGCGGGGGGCCGTGTCGGCGTACACCCGGTTGGACGACGGGGCGATCAACAGCGCGTAACGGGACATGCTTCTCTTTCTACAAAAAGGGCGGGGGCCCGGAGTAGTCTCCGGGCCCCCATCGTGAACTTACGCGCGCGGCTTCTCGCGCATCTCCCACGTCTCGATGACGTCCTCGGCCTTGATGTCGTTGAAGGATCCGAGCGTGATACCACACTCGAAGCCCTCGCGGACCTCGGTCGCGTCGTCCTTGAAACGCCGGAGCGAGGTGATCGACAGGTTGTCGGCCACGACCGCGCCGTCCCGGATGAGCCGGGCCTTCGTGTTCCGCCGGATGATGCCGGAGCGCACGATGCAACCCGCGATCGTACCGATCTTCGAGGACTTGAAGACCTCGCGGACCTCGGCGGTACCGAGGTCGGCCTGCTCGTAGACCGGCTTGAGCATGCCCTTGAGCGCGGCCTCGATCTCCTCGAGAACCTGGTAGATCACCGTGTAGTACCGGATCTCGACGCCCTCGCGGTCCGCCAGCTCCTTCGACTGCGACGTCGCGCGGACGTTGAAGCCGATGATCGTGGCGTTCTCGCCGGACGAGGCACTCGCCAGGTTGACGTCGTTCTCGGTGATCGCACCGACACCGCGGTGGATGACCTTGAGCTGGACCTCCTCGGGGATGTCCAACTTGAACAGCGCGTCTTCCAGGGCCTCGACCGAACCGGACACGTCACCCTTGAGGATGAGGGACAGGGTCGTCTTCTCGCCCTCCTTGAGCTGCTCCATGAGCGACTCGAGAGTGGCGCGGCCACGGTTGTTCGCCATCTGGGCGGCGCGACGGCGTGCGGCGCGCTGCTCGGCGATCTGCCGGACCGTGCGGTCGTCGTCGGCCGCCAGGAACGTGTCCCCGGCGCCCGGCACGGCGGTCAGACCCAGGACCTGGACCGGCGTCGCCGGACCCGCCTCGGTGAGCGGCGTACCGGTGTCGTCGAGCATGGCCCGGACGCGCCCGTAGGCGTTGCCGGCCACGATCGAGTCGCCGACCCGCAGCGTGCCCTTCTGGACCAGGACGGTGGCCACGGGGCCCCGACCCTTGTCCAGGTGGGCCTCGATGGACACACCCTGGGCGTGGCCGTCGATCGGCGCGGTCAGCTCCAGCGAGGCGTCCGCGGTGAGCAGGATCGCCTCGAGCAGCTTGTCGATGCCGATGCCCGGCTTCGCCGCGACGTCCACGAACATCGTGTCGCCGCCGTACTCCTCGGCGACCAGGCCGTACTCGGTGAGCTGCTGGCGCACCTTGTCCGGGTTGGCGCCTTCCTTGTCGATCTTGTTGACCGCGACCACGACGGGGGCCTCGGCGGCCTTCGCGTGGTTGAGGGCCTCGATCGTCTGGGGCATGACGCCGTCGTCGGCCGCGACCACCAGCACCACGATGTCCGTGACGTTGGCGCCACGGGCACGCATGGCCGTGAAGGCCTCGTGACCCGGGGTGTCGATGAAGGTGACCGCGCGGTCGATGCCCTCGTGCTCGACCCGCACCTGGTACGCGCCGATGTGCTGGGTGATGCCACCCGACTCGCCGGCCACGACGTTGGACTTGCGGATCGCGTCGAGCAGCTTCGTCTTACCGTGGTCGACGTGACCCATGACCGTGACGATCGGGGCACGCACGACCAGCCGGTCGACGTCCACCTCCGCGTCGAGGTCGATGTTGAACTGCGCGAGCAGCTCGCGGTCCTCGTCCTCCGGGCTGACGATCGAGATCGTGTAGCCCAGGTGCTCGGCGAGCAGCATGATCGTGTCGTCGGAGCAGGACTGCGTCGCCGTGACCATCTCACCCAGGTTGAACATCTCCTGGACGAGCGAGCCCGGGTTCGCGTTGATCCGGTCGGCGAAGTCGGAGAGCGACGCGCCACGGGGCAGACGAATCTCTTCGCCACGACCGCGGGGAGCGCCCGAGCTCATCGTCGGGGCCGACAGGTTGTCGAACTCCTGACGCCTCTGCTTCTTCGACTTCCGTCCGCGCGCGGGCTTGCCACCCGGACGACCGAACGCACCCGCCGTGCCGCCACCGCGACCACGGCCGCCGCCACCCGGACGACCACCGCCGCCGCTGGGGGCACCGCCGGGGGCACCACCGGGACGGAAACCGCCACCGGGAGCACCGCCACCGCCGCCGGGGCGGAAGCCGCCACCGCCGCCGCCACCACCGGGACCGCCACGGAAGCCGCCACCGGCACCGCCGGGACCGCCGCCGGGACGACCCGCGCCGGCACCCGGACCACCGGGACGACCGGCACCGGCACCCGGACCACCGGGACGACCCGGAGCACCACCGGGTCGGGGACCCGGACGGTTCGGCATGGACGCCGGGCTGGGCCGCGGCGGCATGCTGGCCGGGCTCGGCCGGGGGATGCCACCCGCCGGCGAGGCCGGACGGGGAGCGCCACCGGCGGCCGGAGCCGGACGGGGAGCGGGCTGGTTACCGCCGGGGGTGATCCCGAACGGGTTGTTGCTGGCGCTGCCGGACCGCGGGCCGGGACGCGGCCCCGGACGCGGGGCACCGCCCGTCGGACCGCCGGCGGGGCCGGCCGGACGCGCCGGGGCGGCGGGCGCACCACCGGGCTTCGGCTGCGGGGCAGCCTTGGCCTCGGCACGCTGCTTGGCCGCGGCGGCCTGAGCGGCCTCCTGGTCCTTCTTCAGCTGGGTCGCGCGGGCCTCGGCCGCGGCGACCTCGATGTCGTGCGCGCTGGCCAACTTGGGCGACGGCGCGACCGGGGCCTGCGGCTTAGGGCCGGGAACGGCCTTCCGCGGCGGGCCGGGCACACCGGGCCGGGGGGCCATCGGCTTGGCGTCCGTCGGCTTCGGGCCAACGGAGGTCGGGCTGCTCACCGGGGCCGCCGGAGCGGACGGGGTGGCAGCCGGCGCGGCCGGAGCCGCTGACGGGGCACCGGACGCCGCCATGGCGTCACGGAGTCGCCGGGCGACCGGCGCCTCAACGGTGCTGGATGCTGACTTGACGAACTCGCCCATGTCCTTCAACTTGGCGAGCACGGTCTTGCTCTCGACCCCGAGCTCTTTGGCGAGCTCGTGTACGCGGGCCTTTCCTGCCACTGCACTCCTCTAGGTTCCGAGGTCGTGCGGGCAAAGACCCGCAGCAACCTCACTCGTGCATCGGAAGCTGGCTCATTGCAGCTGCTTCATCGGATGCTCATGCTGGTCGACCTGCCTTGTTACGGGATCCGTGCGGCGTCGGGGTGACACCGCCATCGGCAACTCCAAGAAACTCCAGCAGCGGACCGGTGTCCAGGACACCCGTCTCCCGCAGCGCCCGGCCGAAGGCCCTGCGCCGCTCTGCCAGCGTGAGACAGGCCGGAACGGGATGCAGACTCGCACCTCGGCCCGGCAGCCTGCGGCGGGGATCAGGGGTGACAGCGCACCCCACAACGACCACTCGCAGTAACTCGGAGGCTGGCGCGCGCGTCCGACAACCGACACACAGCCTGATCGGCTGGGTTCGAGACGGATTTGCGCGACGTACCACGAGGAAGTCTACCCCGTCGCTCCCCGACGCGCCCCGCCAGCCTCGTTTCCGTGATCGCCCTGACCCTCGGCGTCGGAACGGATGTCGATCCGCCATCCGGTCAGCCGGGCCGCAAGTCGGGCATTCTGCCCTTCCTTGCCGATCGCGAGGGAGAGCTGGAAGTCGGGTACGACGACCCGGGCCGCGCGGGCCACCGGGTCGACCACCTCGACGGACAGCGCGCGGGCCGGCGAGAGGGCGTTGCCCACGTACTGCGCCGGGTCCTCCGCCCAGTCGATGATGTCGATCTTCTCGCCGTGCAGCTCGCTCATGACGGCGCGGACCCGGGTACCCATCGGGCCGATGCACGAGCCCTTGGCGTTGACGCCCTGCACCGCCGAGTGCACCGCGATCTTGGTGCGGTGGCCGGCCTCGCGCGCCACGGACATGATCTCCACGGTCCGGTCGGCGATCTCGGGCACCTCGAGGGAGAACAGCTTCTTCACCAGGTTCGGGTGCGAGCGCGACACGGTGATCTGCGGGCCGCGGAAACCCTTGGCGACATGGACGACCAGGCACTTGATCCGCATGCCGTGCTCGTACAGCTCGCCGGGGACCTGCTCGGACTGCGGCAGCACGGCCTCGACCTTGCCCAGGTCGATGGCGACGATGCCCTTCTCGGCCCGCGCGCCGTCGGCCTGCACGACACCGGTGACGATGTCGCCCTCCTTGCCGACGTACTCGCCGAAGTTGACGTCGTCGGTGGCCTCGCGCAGCCGCTGGAGGATGACCTGCTTGGCGGTCATGGCCGCGATCCGGCCGAAGTCGTGCGGGGTGTCGTCCCACTCGCGGACGATCGTGCCGTCCGGGCCGCGCTCGGTGGCCATCACGGAGGCGACGCCGGTGCGCCGGTCGATGTCCACCCGGGCCTGCGGGACGGCGCCCTCGGTGTGCCGGTAGGCGGTGAGCAGGGCCGACTCGATCGCGTGCAGGATCGTCTCGAACGGGATCTCCCGCTCACGCTCCAGTTCGCGGAGGGCGGCGAGGTCGATGTTCATTTCTGATCCTCTTCTTCCACTTCAGCGGTAGCTAGCTCGGCGTCGTCGTCTTCGAAGTCTTCGTCGTCGATGTCGTCCTCGTCGGGGAACGCCTCGTTCACCCGGGTGAACTCCACCTGGATCCGGCCGGGGCCGAGTTCGGCGACCGTGAGCTGCTTCTCCGTGCCGTCGACGTCGAGCGTGACGACCTCGTCGGCCACGGACACCACCCGGCCGGTGCCGGCGGACGCCGTCTTCACCAGCCGGCCCACGGACCGCCGCCAGTGCCGCGCCGTCGTCAACTGCCGGTCCACCCCGGGCGAGGACACCTCCAGGGTGTACGGCTCGGAGCCCAGTTCCGCCTCGTGCGCGTCGAGCCCGTCCGAGATGAGCCGGGACAGCTCCGCGACGGTGTCGAGGTTCACGCCGTTGTCGCCGTCGACGGTGATCCGGACCAGCAGCCGCCGGCCCACCCGGGACACGGCGAGGTCCTCCAGGTCGTAGCCGGCGCCGGTCACGGCGGGGGCGACGATCTCGGTCATCCGGGTTTTCAGCGCGGTCAGACTCGCCATCGCCCGAACACCTCCAGTTATAAGTCAGCACCACCGGTGGGCCACGAGGCGCCGACCGGGGGTATGAGCGTAACCCGCCGCCCCCGCGGTCCTCGCGGCGCGCTCGCCCGGCGCGCCGCCGTCCGGCCGGCTACCCTCGTCCGGGTGCGCATGGAACCCATCTCCCGCCGTCAGGCCCTCGGCACGCTCGTCGGGCTCGCCGCCGCCGTGGGGCTCGCCGGCTGCGGGCTGTTCGACAAGCAGGCCGGTCCGCCCCCGCCGAACCCGCTGGCCGGGCACCTGGACGCGACGGTCCGGCTCGCCGGGTTGTACGAGGAGGCGTTCGCCGCGACCCCCGAGTTGGCCGACCGGCTCGGCGCGATCCGGGACGACCACTGGGCGCACGCCGAGGCCGTCGCCGCCGCGATCCGCAAGCCGAAGCCGAGCCGTTCCGTGGCCCCCTCCGGGTCCGCGCCGCTGGGCAGGGCCGGGTTGCTGGAGGAGGAGAAGCAGGCCGCGAAGGCCGCGTACGACGCGGTGCTGACCATCCCGGGCGCGTACGCGGCGCTGCTCGGCTCCATCGCCGCCTGCCGCGCGACCCACGTGGAGGTGATGTCGTGAACGCCGCCACCCAGTTGACCGCCGCGCTGGCCGCCGAGCACGCGGCCGTGTACGGCTACGGCGTGCTCGGCAGCCGGCTGGAGGGCACCGCGCTGGAGGCCGCCCGGTCCGCCGAGGCCGCGCACCGCGAGCGCCGCGACGCCCTCGTCGTCCGCCTGACCGCCGCCGGGGCCACTCCCCCGCCCGCCGAGCCGGTGTACGCGCCGCCGTCCCCGGTCACCGACCGGGCCACCGCGCTCGCCCTGGCGGTCGGGATCGAGGAGCGCGCCGCGCAGGCGTGGCGGGCGGCGCTGCCGGTGACCGAGGGCGAGGAGCGCCGGCTGGCCCTGGACGCCCTGGTGGACACGGCGCAGCGCGCGGCCCGGTGGCGGCGGGTGGGCGGGGTGTCCCCGTCGGTGGTCGCGTTCCCGGGCCGCCCGGCCTGAGCCGTCCGCCCGGAACGGTCGCCGCCGCACGGGCCGGCGGACCGGTCAGTCGAACCAGTAGCGGCGGATCTGCTCGGACTGGTTCTGCCAGCAGAACACGTCCGCGTTCCCCCGGGCCGGGGTGAGCGCGCTGCGCACGATCGTGCCGTCCGGGCACTCGGCGTTGAGCCGGAACGCGAAGTTCGTACAGGTGCCGTGGGCGTGCCAGCCGATCACGACCCCGTTGCAGCCGGGGTAGCCCGCCTGGGCGGGGGTGGCGACGCTGAGGGCCGCGCCGGCGAGCGCGAGGCCGACGGCGACGGAGAGAGCTATGCGCACTGGGTTCCTCCTGATGGTGGTGGTCCACCCATCCAAGAGCCTTTGATTGAGTACTGTCAATTAGTTCTCAAACTTAACAGTAGATCGTTTGCCATCGCCATACCGGGTATGCATACTCGGTAGCTATGAGCGTGAAGCACGGGATTCTGGCAGCCCTGGAACACGGGCCGCGATACGGGTACCAGCTGCGGGTGGCCTTCGAGGAGTCCACCGGCGCGACCTGGCCCCTCAACATCGGGCAGGTCTACACCACCCTGAACCGGCTCGAGCGCGACGGCCTGGTCCGCCCGCTGCCCGAGTCCGAGGGCGGACAGCGGCCCTTCGAGATCACCGACGCGGGGCACGCGGAACTGGCGACGTGGTTCGCGACCCCGGTCGCCCGGGCCGACCGGCCGCGCGACGAGCTGGCCATCAAGCTGTCCCTGGCGCTGACCACCCCGGGCGTGGACGTCACCTCCGTGGTGCAGACCCAGCGGACGGCGACGATGCGCGCGCTGCAGGAGTACACCCGGCTGAAGTCCCGGGCCGCCCCGCCGCGCGACCTGCCCTGGCTCCTGGTGCTCGACGCCCTGATCTTCCAGGCCGAGGCGGAGGCCCGCTGGCTCGACCACTGCGAGGCGAGCCTGCTGCGGTACCCGGTCCCGGCGCCCTCCGCCCAGCCGACCCCCGAGGACGTGGCGGCCCACGACGACGAGCGGAGCCTGGCATGACCGGCGCGGCGGTACTGGAACTGCGGGACACCCACCGCACCCACGGGACGGGCGAGGCCGCCGTGCACGCCCTGCGCGGGGTCAGCCTGACCGTCCGCGCCGGCGAACTGGTGGCCGTGATGGGCCCGTCCGGCTCGGGCAAGTCCACCCTGCTGCACCTGGCCGGTGGCCTGGACCGGCCCAGCCGGGGCGAGGTGCTCGTCGAGGGCCAGTCGCTCGGCTCCCAGACCAAGAAGGGGCTCGCGAAACTCCGGCGGCAGAGCATCGGCTACGTGTTCCAGGACCTCAACCTGCTGCCCAGCCTGACCGCCGTGGAGAACGTGGCCCTGCCCCTGGAACTCGACGGCATCGGCGTGCGCGCCGCCCGGCGGACGGCGCTCGCGGCGCTGGCCGAGCTGGACCTGGTCGACCTGGCCCCGCGCTTCCCCGACGACATGTCCGGGGGCCAGCAGCAGCGGGTCGCGATCGCCCGCGCGCTCGTCGGTCCCCGCCGCCTGGTGCTGGCCGACGAGCCGACCGGCGCGCTGGACTCCCAGACCGGCGAGGCCGTCCTCCGGGTCCTGCGCGGTCGGTGCGACGCCGGAGCCGCCGGGGTGCTCGTCACCCACGAGGCCCGGCACGCCGCCTGGGCCGACCGGGTGGTCTTCCTGCGCGACGGCCTGATGGTCGACGCGTCCGGCCCGCTGCCCGAGGTCGACTCGCTGCTGGAGGCCGGGGCGTGAGCGCACTGCGTACGACGCTGCGGATGTCGTGGCGGCAGATCCGGCGCGCGAAGGGCCGGTCCGCCCTGATCGTGGTGATGCTGATGCTGCCCGTACTGGCCGTGTCCTTCACCGCCGCGACCTACGACATGTTCCAGCTCACCCCACAGGAGCGGGCCACCCGGGTCCTGGGCGCGGCCGACGCCGCCGTGATCAAGCCGCAGTCGGCGGCCCTGTTTCAGGACCCCGAACGGTCGGCCTGGTCCCCGCCCGACCTGTCGAAGCCGCCCCCGCCCTCTGAGCCAGCCGGTCGGGACGAGGTCGCGGCGGCCCTGCCCGCCGGCAGCCGGCTCCTGCTCGACCGGTCGGGCACCTCTGCCGTGTTCGCCACGCGCGACGCCGGGATCGCCAAACTCGAGACCCGCTCGCTCGACTACGCCGACCCGCTGGCGGCTGGAATCCTCCGTCAGGTCGGTGGCTCCGCGCCCAAGCGCGCCGGGCAGGTGGCGCTGAGCAGGAAGGCCGCCGACCGGCTCGGGGCCGCCGTGGGGGACGTGGTCCGGCTCGGGGACGGCTCCGCGTCGTACACCGTGGTGGGGCTCGTGGAGTTCCCCGACGGGATCAACGACCAGTTCGTCGTGGCCCTGCCGGGGACGTTGCCGGACAGCGATCCGGCGGTGCCCTCCATGGCGGACCGGTACCTGGCCGACCTGCCGGCCGCGTTGCCGTGGGCCCAGGTCCGCGAGCTGAACAAGTCCGGCGTCGTCGCGATGTCCCGGGACGTGCTGCTGCACCCGCCGGCCCGCTCCGAGGTGCCCTACTACGTGACGTACGACATGCGCACCGGCGGCATCTCGCTGGACCAGCAGGACGTCGCGTACGTGACGCTCGTCGTCGTCCTGTCCCTGCTGGAGGTCGTGCTGCTCGCCGGTCCCGCGTTCGCGGTCGGCGCCCGGCGTCGGCAGCGCGAACTCGCCCTGGTCGGCGCGGCCGGCGGCACCCCGGCGCAGATCCGCCGGATCGTGCTCGCCGACGGGGTCGTGCTCGGCCTCCTCGCGGCCGGCGTCGGGGTCGTGGTGGGCATCGCGGTGGCCGTGTTCGGCCGGCCGTTCCTGGAGGAACTGCTGGTCGGCCAGCGCGGCGGCGGGGTCCGGGTCCTGCCGCTCGGGCAGCTCGCGGCGGTCGGCCTCGCGGTCGGCACCGGGCTGGTCGGCGCGCTCGTCCCCGCCTTCTCCGCCGCCCGGGTCAACCTGGTCCAGGCGTTGTCGGGCCGCCGGGGCGTGACCCGGTCCAAGCGCCGGTGGGTGGCGGTGGGCCTGACCCTGGTGGTCACCGGGATCGCGGCCGTCAGCTTCGCGGCCCTGGAGCGGGTGATCCCGCTCCTGATCCTGGGGCTGGTCGCGTTCGAACTCGGCGCGGTGCTGTGCACGCCCGCCCTGGTCGGGGCGGTGTCGCGGCTCGGCCGGTTCCTGCCGCTGGCACCGCGGATCGCCCTGCGGGACGCGGCGCGCAACCGGGCCTCGGCGGCGCCGGCGATCGCGGCCGTGATGGCGGCGGTGGCCGGGTGCGTGGCGCTCGGCGGTTACCTCGCCGGGGACCAGGCCCGCCAGGCCGCCGAGTACCGGCCGTCGTACCCGGTGGGCAGGGTCGCCGTGTCCGTGGACTCGGCCGGCAAGGATCCCGGGGAGCGCGCCCGGGTCGCGAACACGCTGCGCCGGGCCCTTCCGGTCGGCACCAGCCACGAGGTGTCCGCCCCGAGCTGCGCCACCTCGGGCACGCCGGGCGGCGGCCCCGCGGCGCCGGACCGCACCGGGTGCGAGGTCGCCATCGAACTGCCCGTGCGGGAGCAGTGCCCCTACGGCTGGGAGCGGCTCGAACGGGAGCCCACCGCCGCCGAGCGCAAGGCCGCGCTGGCCGACCGCCGGTGCGACGAGTCCGACCGGGTGGGCGGGAACATCGTCCCGTACCTGGTCGACGACGGCACCGCGCTGGGGACCGTGACCGGACTGTCCGGCGCGGAGCTCGACCGGGCGACCGCCGCGCTGCGGGCCGGGAAGGTGCTGGTCAGGAACCCGCGCATGATCACCGACGGCACGGTCGAGGTACTCAAGATCACGGTCTCGGCCAAGGACGGCGTCAACGAACCCACCATCACCAGGAAGGCCGTGCGGGTGCCCGCCGCCGTACTGACGGGGGCGGTCGGCGGCACCCGGGCGGTCCTGCCGCCGGGGGTCGTCGCCGATCTCGGGATGTCGCCCCAGGTCGTGGGGCTGGTGGGGGTCATGGACAAGCTGCCGGACACGGGTGCCGAGGACCGGGCCCGCGCGGCGGTCAACGCCGTGTCGATCGGGGCGTACATGGAGCTGGAGCGGGGCACGCCGGCGTACAACGCGGAGAAGACCCAGATGCTCCTGGTCCTGATGCTCGCGGCGTGCCTGGTCACGCTGGGCGCGGCGTGGATCGCGACCGGGCTGGCGGCGGCGGACGGGCGCGCGGACCTGTCCACTCTGGCCGCCGTGGGCGCGACCCCGGGCTTCCGGCGCCGGCTGTCGCTGTCCCAGGCGGGGGTGATCGCGATCCTCGGCGGTCTGATGGGCTCGCTGGTCGGCCTCGGCATGATGTACGCCGTGCTGTTCTCGGTGAACCTGTCGCACCGGGACGCGTGGCCGGTGGCCGTCCCGCTGCCGCTGGACGCGCCGTGGTTGCTGCTCGCTCTGGTGGTGCTGGCGGTTCCGGTGCTGGCCATGACCGGTGCGGGCCTGCTCACCCGGTCCCGGTTGCCGATCGAACGCCGGATCACATGAGAATGATTCACCTCTAGCGGAGCGGCGTGCCACGCTGACACACTGTCGGGCGTGGCACGCTACTCCGCGCTCGTGAAGCGCCTCGGGCACCAGCGCTGGTTCGCCTGGCTGGGCCGGCAGCTCGTCCCCGTCGACAAGGTGATCACCCGGTGGAGCAAGGGCCGGCTGATGATCCTCGGCAAGCCCGACCTACCCTCCCTGCTGATCACCACCACGGGCCGCAAGTCCGGACAACCCAGAACCAATCCTCTGTTGTACGCGCCGGACGGCGACGGCTATGTCGTGGTCGGCTCCAACTGGGGCCAGGAGAAGCACCCCGCCTGGAGCGGGAACCTCCTGGCCGACCCCGAGGCGACGGTGGAGATCCGGGGCGCCCGGTCCACGGTGACGGCCACGATGGCGACCGGCGCCGAGTACGAGCGGCTGTGGGGGCTGGTCACGCGGGTGTGGCCCGCCTACGACAGCTATGCCGAGCGGGCCGGGCGGAAAATCCGAATCTTCCGGTTAGTACCCAAAAAGTAGGTTAGCTTTGCTGGTATTCCATACTTCGCTGTAGTTGGAGGACCGGCATGCCTGGAACCGTCGCCCGCGTCACCGAGGTCAGCGCGACCTCGCCGACCAGTTTCGAGGACGCGATCAAGACCGGCATCGGCCGGGCCAACGACACGCTCCGCAACGTGACGAGCGCGTGGGTCAAGGAGATGAAGGTCGGGTTGGACGGCAAGGGGAACGTGACCAACTACCAGGTACACCTGTTGATCACGTTCGTGCTGGACTAGCGGGACCCGGGGGCGGCTCGTGACGCTACGTCGCGAAGCTCTCGTAGGCGATCGTCACCTTGTCGCCGGGCAGGATGGACAGCAGAAGACGCACCGGGCGGTTGCTCGGCGTGAAGCTGACCCTCAGATGCTCGGCGATCGGCGTACCCGGGCCCAGCTTGAGCCGGTTGGACTCCTCGCGGTTCGGCATCCGGGTGATGATCTCGTCCCGGTTGCGGGTGAAGCCGGCACCGCGACTGGCCAGGATCGCGTACACCCCCGGCTGGACGTCGTAGGGCAGCATGATCGGACTGTCCCGGACCAGGGACTCCGGGTAGTAGGAGTCGGCGAGGGTGCTCAGCACCCCGTCCACATAGCGCTCACGCAGCCGGCCGACCACCTCCTCCCCAGGCTTCAGTTGCAGGGCCGCCGCGATCCGCGCGTTGGGCACGCCGACCACGATCCGGATCTTCTCCTCCGGGGTACGACCCTGCTCGCGGACACAGTGGCTCCACGCGTCGGCCGGCAGCACACTCGTCTGCACGTTGCGCTCGGGGCGCGAGGCGTGCCAGATCACGGGCTGGTGCTCACGGACGAAGTACCCGCTGCCCTGGCGACTGATCACCAGTCCATCGTGGACGAGCTGGCCGAGGGCCTTGCGGACCGTGTTCCTGCTGACTCCGTGACGCTGCACCAGCTCGTGTTCGCTGGGTAACTGGGTGCCCGGGGGCAGGGCACCAGCCACTATCTCGGCGCGGAGAGTGTCCGCGAGTGTGGCGTACAGCGACGGCATCAGCGCCTCCGAAAACGATCACTACTTGTACCGACAAAATTACGCTCTGTCTTGACGTACAGGAACGGTCACCGTACGCTCAGGCTCGAACTTATACCAACAAGCCATCCACGTCGTTCAGGTTTCACACTGTGCGAATTTTGACCTGACGGTGCAATACCAGACAACTGTGCTCAACCGAACGCGAAGGTCCGAGCCGATGATGCCCACACCCGGCGACGTCGTACGCCTCACCAAGTCCGCCAGCCCCCAGTTCGGCAAGCCCCTGCTCCTGCGGGTCACCAAGACCGAGGGCCGCCGGTCCAGCGTGTACGGCTGGGCCTGGATCGAGGGCTACGTGCTGGACAACAGCGGCAACGCCGTCACCAAGCGGTCGGTGTTCGTCAACCTCAACGGCATCGCGCCGCAGGGGCCGGGCCGGCAGTTGCGGCACGCCCGGATCTGAGGCCACGCCCGGCTCCGGGGCCACGCCCCGGATCTGAGGCCGCCCGACCTGGGCCGCGCTCCCCGCCCCCGGCCCCCTTCGCGCTCTGTCGCCGACAGGGCTTCGGAGTTCGCGCCCCCACCGGTGCCTTCCGGGCGCAGAATGGCCGTATGTCCAGTGAGGATGTCGCGCCCAACCCCCGGTGGGAACTCGCCGAAGAGCTGTCCGACGCCGTCCGCCGCCGGTGGGCCGCCGACGTGCGGGCGGTCGGCGTGCACGGCTCCCTCGCACACGGCGACGACACCGTGGGCAGCGACATCGACCTGGTCGTGGTCACCTACGGCGACGGGGGCGGGCCGCGCCCCGGCAGCCGGCGGATCGACGGGATCATCGTCGACCTGGGCGTGATCAGCGCCGACGCGTACCTGCGGCACGCGCGCACCCTGTCGACGACCTGGCCGCTGGCGGCGGACCAGTACCTGACCACCACGGCGTTGCACGACCCGGGCGGCTGGCTCGACACCCTGCGGGACACGCACCTCGCCCGGCTCGCGGAGGCTGGCGGGCGGGAGTTCTCGGCGCTCGCCCGCGCCGCCTGGTACGAGGGCATGTCCCTACACGCGCGGTCCTCGCGGCTCGCGCAGCGGTACGACACCGATGGGGCGGTGCTGCTGCTCGCCCAGGCCCGGATCGCGTCCGCCACCGTCGAGGGCCTGCTGACCAGGACTTACTTCCGGGGCGCGGCCGACGCGGTCACCCGGACCGGACTCGGCGAGATGACGGGCACCGAAGTCGGCGAGAAGTTGATGGCACAAGCTGAGGCGTTGGCGGAGCGCGGCCGGCCGGTGGATGGGGACATATCGGACCTGTTGGGTTGACCCGTGACGTGTGCCGGACTGGCTCGTTAGTTGTTCCCCACAACGTGCGGACCCCGGGGACAGGGCACGCGCAGATGATGCGACGCGGGTCCGACGCGGCTCAGGGGCGGGCCGGGAGTCCGTGCAGATGATGCGACGCCGGTGGGCAGTGCCTTCCCACGGGAGCGCGTCCCCACCGTAACCAGATGAAGGTGTCGATCTGTGGGTCGCGCTCAGGCGAACAGGCTGCCGATCAGGTAGGTCGCCCCCGCCGCCAGCGCGCCCATCGTCAACTGGCGCAGGCCGCTCGCCCACCACACCCGCCGCGTCCACCGCGACACGATCGCGCCCGCCACGAACAGGCCCGCGCCGCCCGCCGCCAGGGCCGGCCACAGCTGGTCGACACCCAGCAGATACGGCAGCAACGGGATCAGCGCGCCGATCGAGAAACACACGAAGGACGACCCCGCCGCGATCCACGGGCTCGGCACCTCCCCCGGGTCGACGCCCAACTCCTCCTGGGCGTGCACCCGCAGCGCCTCCGCCGGGTTCTTCGCCAGCTCCGACGCCACCTCGTGCGCCAGATCCGCGCGCAGGCCCCGGGCGATCCACGCCTCGGCCAGCTCGTCGGCCTCGCCCTCCGGGTTGACCGCCAGCTCGCGGCGCTCCTTGTCCACCTCGAAGGCGACCTGCTCGTTCTGGGTGCGGACGCTCGTGTACTCCCCCAGCGCCATCGAGATCGCCCCCGCGACCAGGCCCGCCAGACCCGTGAGCACGATCGTCTTCGGGTCCAGCCGGCCGCCGCCCACGCCCGCGATCAGGCCGATGTTGGTGACCAGGCCGTCCATCGCGCCGAACGTGGCCGGGCGGAGCCAGCCGCCGGAGACGTCGGCGTGCGAATGGTCGACCGCCGGCGGGGCCTTGGTCACGCGACGGCCCCGATGTCGGCGGCGACGGCCCCGATCCGGGCGGTGGTGGCGGGTGGCACCCGACCGGGGGCCTGGCTCACGCGACCGTCAGGATCTCGGCGCCGGCCTCGGTCACGACCAGCGTGTGCTCGAACTGGGCCGTCCACTTCCGGTCCTTCGTCACGACCGTCCACTCGTCGGCCCAGATGTCGTAGTCGTGCGTGCCCAACGTGATCATCGGCTCGATGGTGAACGTCATGCCCACCTCGATCACCGTGTCCAGGCGCGGGTTGTCGTAGTGCGGCACGTACAGCCCCGTGTGGAAGGTCTGGCCGATGCCGTGGCCGGTGAAGTCGCGGACCACGCCGTAGCCGAACCGCTTCGCGTAGGACTCGATCACGCGGCCCACCACGTTCAGCGAGCGGCCCGGCCGCACGGCCTTGATGCCGCGCATCGTCGCCTCGCGGGTCCGCTCCACCAGCAGCCGGACCTCCTCGGCCGGCTCCCCCGCGAAGAACGTCGCGTTCGTGTCGCCGTGCACCCCGTTGATGTACGCCGTCACGTCGATGTTCACGATGTCGCCGTCCTCGACCACCGTCGAGTCGGGGATGCCGTGGCAGATCACCTCGTTCAGCGAGGTGCAGCACGACTTGGGGAAACCCTTGTAACCCAACGTCGACGGGTACGCCCCGTGGTCGCAGAGGAACTCGTGCACGATCCGGTCGATCTCGTCCGTCGTCACCCCCGGCTTGACGGCCTGGCCGCCCACCTCCAGGGCCTGCGCCGCGAGCCTGCCCGCGATCCGCATCCGCTCGATGATCTCGGGGGTCTGGACGTCCTCGCCGATCCTGGTCGGCTTCTTCTTGCCGACGTACTCGGGACGGACGATGTTCGACGGGACGGCCCGCCAGGGCGACTGGACACCGGGGACAAGGGGAGCGCGGACGGTCATGCGTCGAGCCTATCCGGTGCCGGGGCGGTGCCGGAGGGGGAACCTGGGGGCGGGTGCCGCGCGCCACGCCCGGCGGGGGTGGGGCGGCGCCCCGGGCGCGGCGGGTGGGCGGGGCGCCCCGGTGGGTCGGGTGCCCGGGTGGACGGGGCTCCCTGGTGCGTCGGGTGGGCGGGCTTCCCGGCAGGTCGGCCGAGCGGGTGGTTCTCCCACTCCCCGGGACGGCGCGGTGCACGGCGGCGGCACGGCGGCCGACCACTAACCTGGTGCGATGGGTGACTTCGTCCTTCGGCTCGACTGCCCCGACCGACCGGGGATCGTGCACGCCGTCTCCGCCTACCTGCACGAGGTCGGCGGCAACATCGTCGACAGCCGCCAGTTCGCCGAGCCGACCACCGGACGGTTCCTGATGCGGGTGCGGACCACCGCCCCGGGCGTCACCGTCGACGCGCTCCGGGCCGGGTTCGAGCCGCTCGCCGAGACCTACGACATGACCTGGCGGTTCGACGACCTGGCCGTCCGGCCCCGGATCCTGGTCATGGTGTCCCGCTACGCGCACTGCCTCAGCGACCTGTTCTACCGGGTCGAGAACGGCGACCTGCGCGCCGACATCGTGGGCGTGGTCAGCAACCACCCCGACCTCGAACAGCTCTCCGCCTTCCACGGGGCCAAGTTCCACCACATCCCGATCAGCGCCGCGACCCGCTCCGAGGCCGAGGAGCGGCTCCTCGCGCTGGTCGAGTCCGAGCGGGTGGACCTGGTGGTGCTCGCCCGGTACATGCAGATCCTGTCCGACGGGTTGTGCACCGCCCTGTCCGGCCGGGCGATCAACATCCACCACTCGTTCCTGCCCAGTTTCAAGGGCGCGCGGCCCTACCACCAGGCCTACGACCGGGGCGTGAAGATCGTCGGGGCGACGGCGCACTACGTCACCGGGGACCTCGACGAGGGGCCGATCATCGAGCAGGAGGTCGCCCGGGTGGACCACACCAACACGCCGGAGGACCTGGTCGCGATCGGGCGGGACCTGGAGCGCACGACGCTGGCCCGGGCTGTGCGGTGGCACGTCGAGCACCGGATCCTGCTCAACGCCCATCGGACGGTCATCTTCAGATAACCCCTCTGATGGGTACCGGCCCACGCGTCGGCACCCCTCCGTACTCGCTGTGGGGTAGTCCGTGGCGGGTTCGCTGGGAGAGAGAAGAGCCTTTGACTCTCTCCCAGCGAACCCGCCACGGACCGTTTCCGGCCGTACGCGAGAAGGCCGTCGGGTTCGGGTACGGAGGGAGTCAAAGGCTCTTCTCCCTTCGTACCCGAACCCGACGGCCGCCCCACGGTGGGCGCCGCAGGGGTTCGGCCTAGCCGGACAGGGCCAGGACCAGGGGCAGGACCGCCGGGGCGCCCGCCTGGCGGAGGGCGCGGGCGGCGACGGTCATCGTCCAGCCCGAATCGACGAAGTCGTCGACGAGCAGCACCGGGCCGTCGAAGTCCATCGGCGGCACCTCGAACGCGCCCCACACCGCGCCGAGCCGGTGCGCGCTGTTCGCGTCCGCGTACGCCCCCGGGGGGCCGCCGCCGATCCTGGTCAGGTCGCCCAGGTCGGTCAGCCGGCCGACGGTGGCCAGGCGGCGGGTCAGCGTGGAGACGAGCTGGGGGCGGGTCCGCGACGGGACCGCGACCACGGCGGTGGGCCGCCGCTCCCAGCCCCAGGACTTCAGGACGTCGATCACGGCCGCGAACACGTCGTCGGGGACCGGGCCGTCGGCGCGGGTCACCTCGCGGAGCCGCGCGCCCCAACCCAGGTCGGAGAGCCGGCCCACGGCGCGGCCGGAGTCGGCCAGTTCGCCCGCGGGGATCTTGCCCTTGGCCGGCGCGCCCGTCGGCCAGAGCTTGCGCGGGTCGAGTTCGACGCCGGGCTTGCCGAGGAACGCGCGGGCCCGGTCGCGGGAGGCGGGGGCGATGTCCAGCGGGTACCAGGGGCCGGCGCAACCGTCGCACCGGCCGCACGGGCGAGCGCCCGGGTCGTCGAGCTGCCGCCGGAGGAACTCCATCCGACAGGTGCCGCCGGTTCCGCCGCCGACCGGGCGGGACGGGGCCGCGAACCCGGGAGGGGCGGGTTCGTCCGGGGCAGCGGTCGCGACGGACGAGGCGCCGGTCGGGAGGGCGCAGTAGTCGCGCATCGCCTGCTGTTCGGCGTCGCGGGCGGCGGTGACCCGGGCGTAGCGTTCGGCGTCGTAGCTCCACGGTTCGCCGGTGCCGACCCAGCCGCCCTTGACCCGGCGGACCGCGCCGTCGACGTCGAGAACCTTGAGGAGCAGTTCCAGCCGGGTACGGCGCAGCTCGGTGCGCGACTCCAGCGCCTGGGTGGACAGCGGGCTCGTACCGAGCGCGGCCAGGACCGCGGCGACCTGGTCGGCGGCGGGGAAGGCCACGGAGGCGAAGTACCGCCAGATGGCCTCGTCCTCGCGGCCCGGCAGGAGCAGCACCTCGGCGTGCTCGACGGCGCGACCGGCCCGGCCGACCTGCTGGTAGTAGGAGATCGGCGAGCTGGGCGCGCCCAGGTGCACGACGAAACCGAGGTCCGGCTTGTCGTATCCCATGCCCAGGGCGGAGGTCGCCACCAGCGCCTTCACCTTGTTGCGGAGCAGCGCCTCCTCGGCGGCGAGCCGCTCGGCCTGGTCGGTCTTGCCGGAGTACGCGGCGACCTCGTACCCGCAGGAGCGCAGGTAGGCCGACACCTCCTCCGTGGCGGCGACGGTCAGGGTGTAGACGATGCCCGAGCCGGGCAGGTGGGCCAGGTGTTCGCCGAGCCAGGCGAGGCGCTCTGCGGCGTCCGTCAGGCGGAGCACGCCGAGGCGGAGGGACTCCCGGTCCAGGGGACCGCGCAGCACGAGGGTGCCCTGCGGCTCCGTCGCGACGTCGGCGTCCGGGGCCGGGTCCCGTCCGGGCCGGTCGGTCGCCGGGGCCGCGTCCCGCTGCGCCTGTCCGGACGGCGGGTCGTGGCGCGACCGGTCGAGCGGTTGGTCTGCGTCCTGGCCGGGGCGTCCGGGCGGCTGGGCGGCGTCCCGGGGCTGGCCGAGGTCGGCTTCCTCCGCCAGGGCGGCCTCGTCCCACAGGTCGGGCTCCGCGCTGGCCCATGCGTCGTCCCAGTCGGCCGCCGGGCCGCCGCCCGAGGTCCGCGCCGGAACCGGTGTGCCGGGGCCGGACCGCGCCGGACCGGAGCCCGGCCGCGCCGCACCCGTGGCCGCTGCGGCCGGCGCCTGCACCGCGAGTTGTTCGGCCACGTCGGCCGTGACGCGTTCGTTGGCGGTGGCGGTGGTGGCCAGCACGGGGACGCCGGGGCGCAGGCCCGCGAGGAAGGTGCGGATCCGCCGGTAGTCGGGGCGGAAGTCGTGGCCCCAGTCGGAGACGCAGTGCGCCTCGTCGATGACGAGCATGCCGCAGGAGTCGGCGAGGACGGGGAGTACCCGGTCGCGGAAGTCGGGGTTGTTCAGCCGTTCCGGGCTGACCAGCAGCACGTCGACGTTCCCCGCGAGGATGTCCGCCTCGACGGCCGACCAGTCGTCCAGGTTCGCCGAGTTGATGGTGGCGGCCCGGATCCCGGCGGTGGCCGCCGCGTCGACCTGGTTGCGCATCAGGGCGAGCAGCGGCGAGACGATCACCGTGGGGCCGCTGCCCTGCTCGCGGAGCAGCGCGGTGGCCACGAAGTAGACGGCGGACTTGCCGAAGCCGGTGCGCTGGACGAGGAGCACCCGGCGGCGGTCGGCGACCAGGGCCTCGATGGCGGTCCACTGGTCGTCGCGGAGGACCGCCGTGGGGCCGGCGAGCCGGCGGAGCAGCTCCTCGGCGCGGGCCCTCACCCGGACACCCGGGACGCGGCGGCCCCCGACGAGGTGACGGGCGCGGCGGGGACCGGGTAGCCGGGGAGGCCGTCGATGCTGAGCGCGTTGCGTTCCGTGCGGTACTCGACGAGTTTTTCCGGGGTTCGCTTGTCGGCCCAGGCTTCCAGCAGGTCGCGGTCGCCGACGAAGTCCATCAGCGGGACGGCGAACCCGCAGGACGAGCTGATCCGGTGCACCTCGACCTCGATGATGGCGCGCAGCCCGTGGTCCTCGGACCGGGGGAAGCGCCCGCGCAGGGCGGCGAATCCGGGGTCGCCGGGGAAGTGCAGGAGGCCCCGCCCGTACAACCGGACGATCTTGGGTCTGCCCTCGAAGGCGCAGAACATGATGGTGATCCGGCCGTTCTGCCGCAGGTGGGCGATGCTCTCGGCGCCGCTGCCGGTGTAGTCGAGGTAGGCGACCCGGCCGATCGGGGCCTCGGATCCGGCGTCGGGCGAGCCCGGCAGCGGGTCTTCGAGGGGGCCTGCCCGGGTCAGCCCCGGGTCGTCGGGAAGGACCGCGAAGCAGCCCGCCATGCCCTTCGGTGACACGTTGACATGCCCGTCGGGGCCGGTCGGCGCGGTGGCGGTGAAAAAGAGCGGCTGGGCCGCGATGAACTCCCGCAGCCCAGCGTCGATGCTCTCGTACGTCTTCCCCATAGTCCCAATCTAGACCCCGGGGCCGACAGTCCCCGTGCTCAGCTCACGGCGGCCGGTTCCGGTGCCGGTGCGGCCGCGGCGGGCGGGGCCGGGACCGGCTTCGCCTCCTTGGTCGCGGCGGCCTCGGCGGCGGCCGTCTGCTGCAAGCGCTCGTAGAGCATGCCCGCCTGGTGGCCGAGCGCGCCGATGATGGCCGGCACGATCGGAAGCAACCAGTTGTACGCGAAGCCGGTCCGCGGGATGTTGACGATCAACACCGCGGCGGCCGCCGCGCCGAACCCCTCGACGAGCGCCCGCCAGGCGGCTCGCCCCGTGTCGACCATCGCAGCGCGTCGGGCCGCCGCCACGTCCGGGAACGTGTGCAGGGCCCGGGCGTCGCGACGCCCGAAGTTGAAACCGGCCACGGCAAGGGTCGCGGACGCTCCGAGCACGGCGCCCCACAGTGGCCCGTCGGTGAACAACCGGGCCACGGCGAAGACCGCCGCGCCCGCACCGAGGGCTATGCCGGCCCTGATCCAATCCTTCTTGTCCCCGGGATACCAGTAGTACTTCGTGGTGTTCTCGGAGATCTGTTTGACGATCCTCCCCATGGCAGCGTCACCTCATTACTCGTTAGGAGTGCTGTCGTTACATACAGTAGCGAGGTGCGTGAGGGAAATCACGAGTTGTGGCCGATCGGCCGATTCATTCATGTTGCGGGGAACGCATGTTCGCCCTAGAACAAGATCGTCGCGAACGTGCCGACCTGTCGGAATCCGCACTTAGCGTAAACACGCCGGGCGGCCGCGTTGAAGTCGTTCACGTACAGACTGACAGTCGGGGCGAGCCGGCGCAGGCCGTCCTCGATGACGGTCGCCAGACACGCCGCGCCGATCCCCCGGCCCCGGTGCTCCGGCGCGACCCAGACGCCCTGCAACTGCGCGGTGTGCCGGGACACGACGGCCAACTCGGCCTTGAACAGGACCTCCGAGCCCTCGATCCAGGCATAGGCGCGCCGGGCGCGGATCAGGGCGGAGACCCTTCGTTGGTACTCGTCCTCGATCGGCGGCACGCCCAGTTCCTCGGTGTACATGGCCACCGAGGCCGGGTAGAGCAGGGACAGCTCCCGGCGGCGGACCAGCCGGACCCGCGACTCCGGGACCACGGCCGACGGGCCGCCCGTCACCAGGAGTGGTTGGTCGGGCCGGGTCAGGCGCGCCGGGCCCCACACCGGTTCCAGCCGCCGCCAGAGGTCGAGCACCGTGTCCGCCGGGCCCGCGATGGAGCCCACGCCCCGACGGTCGGCCGCGAGCACGTCGGCGAAGTGGGTCGAGACGCCGATCGGGATGACGTTGGCGCCGCGCCAGCACACGCCCTCCAACTGACCCCGGGGGCCGTGGCCGAGGAGCTGGCCGCCGGTGCGCCAGGCGGAGACCCCGTACGCCTCGATGCGTTCCGCGAGCTGGGCCGACGCGACCGGGGACCTGGCCAGGAGGCGCAGCACGTCCGCGCGGTCGCTCTCGCCGAGAAGCCGCACGGGCAACGTGGACGTCAACACGCCCGCTAGCGTGTCATGGATCACAACTCCTTTTCAAACCGTACGTTCGTACTGTTTGATCGGGCCGTGCTGAACCGACTGCTGCCGCCCCCGGGAACCGCCCGGATCATCACCCTCGCCACCCTGGTCAACACCTTCGGGAACGGGGCGTACCTGTCGTGCAGCGTCCTGTTCCTCACCCGCTCCGTCGGGCTCACCCCCGTCCAACTCGGCATCGGGCTGAGCATCGCGGCGGTCCTCGGCACCGTGCTCAGCGCGCCGCTGGGCTACGTCGCCGACCGGGTCGGTCCCAAGGGCACCCAGATCGGCGCCCTGCTGGCCTGCGCCCTCGTGTACGCCGGCATGGTGCTCGTCACCGGCTTCTGGTCCTTCGTCGTCCTCGCCTGCCTGATCGCGGTCGGCGAGGCCACCGTCAAGGGCGCGGCCGGGGCCATGATCGCCGGGGCCGTGCCGCCCGACCAGCGGCTCGAACTGCGCGCCTTCGTCCGGTCCGTCAACAACGGCGGGATCGCGCTCGGCACCCTGGTCGGCGGGATCCCGCTGCTGCTGGACACCCGGGCCGCGTACGTCGCGATGCTGCTCGGGAACGCGTGCACCTTCGTGGTGGCCGCCGCGATCCTGTCCCGGGCCGCGCGGGTGCCCGTGCTGCCCGTGCCCGCCGACGGGCCCCGGATGGTCGCGCTGCGGGACCGGCCGTTCCTCGTGTTCACGGCCGTAGACGGATTCATGGCCAGCGCGTACAACGAGATCATCAGTCTGGGGTTGCCCCTGTGGCTGGCCACCCAGCGGCACGCGCCACTGTGGCTGGTGACCGTCGCCCTGTTGGTCAACACCGTCGGGTGCGTGACCTTGCAGGTGTGGGCCAGCCGGGGGGTCGACGGGATCCGGGACGCCGCGCGGATCGGACGGCGCGGGGCGCTGGTCGTCGGGGTGGCCTGCGTGCTGTACGGGTTCACCGCCGGGCTGCCCGTGTGGGCGGTGGCCGTGCTGGTCGTGGTGGCGTCCGGGGTGCACGTGCTCGGGGAGCTGTGGCTGTCGACGGCCACGTTCAGCGTGGTGTTCGGGCTGGCGCCGGACTGGGCGCAGGGGCAGTACCAGGGGACGTACGCCATGGGGCGGCAGTTCGGGAACATGGTGACGCCGCCGTTGCTGGCGGTGCTGGTGGCTTCCGGGGGGCGGTTCGGGTGGGTGGGGATGGGGGCGGTGTTCGGGGTGGCCGGGGTGGTGTATCCGGCGGTGGTGCGGTGGGGGGTGCGGACTCGGCCTGAGGTGGCGGTGGTGTAGCCCGGGGGCAGGGGTCGCCGGGCCGGGTGGGGCTGGATCAGGGTGGGAGGCAGGAACCGGGCTGGGTGGGGCCCGGTCAGGCTGGGGGCAGGGTCGCCGGGCTGGGCAGGGCCGAGCGGGGACGGGAGCATCCGAGCCGGTGACCTGGCTGGGCAGGGGTCGTCCGGGATCGGGTCGGTGGCCCACTCGTAGCCATCAAAGGCTTTTGGGGTGAAGATAGCGGCGCCCGCCCCGCGCGAACACGGGACGGGCGCCGGTCTCGATGTTCTAGTGCACCGTCACCGTCGAGGACAGGCCGCGCAGCTCCTCGGGGAGTTCGGCGCCCATCTCCTCGGCGAGGCGCAGCGCCTCCTCGATCAGGGTCTCCACGATCTGCGACTCCGGCACGGTCTTGATGACCTGACCCTTGACGAAGATCTGGCCCTTGCCGTTGCCGGAGGCCACACCCAGGTCGGCCTCACGGGCCTCGCCGGGACCGTTGACGACACAGCCCATCACGGCCACCCGCAGCGGCACCGGCAGGCCCTCGAGCCCGGCGGTGACCTCCTCGGCCAGCTTGTACACGTCCACCTGCGCGCGCCCGCACGACGGACACGACACGATCTCCAGGCCCCGCTCCCGCAGCCCCAGGGACTCCAGGATCTGGTTGCCGACCTTGATCTCCTCGACCGGCGGCGCGGACAACGACACCCGGATCGTGTCACCGATCCCCTCGGCCAGCAGAGCGCCGAACGCCACGGCGGACTTGATCGTGCCCTGGAACATCGGCCCGGCCTCGGTCACGCCCAGGTGCAGCGGGTAGTCGCACTGCTGCGCGAGCTGCCGGTACGCGCGGATCATCACGACCGGGTCGTTGTGCTTGACCGAGATCTTGATGTCGCGGAAACCGTGCTCCTCGAACAGCGAGCACTCCCACAGGGCACTCTCGACGAGGGCCTCGGCCGTGGCCTTGCCGTACTTCTCCAGCAGGCGCTTGTCCAGGGAGCCCGCGTTCACGCCGATCCGGATCGGGATCCCCGCGTCGCCGGCCGCCTTGGCGATCTCGCCCACCTTGTCGTCGAACTGGCGGATGTTGCCCGGGTTCACCCGGACCGCCGCGCACCCGGCGTCGATCGCCGCGAACACGTACTTCGGCTGGAAATGGATGTCCGCGATCACCGGGATGTTGGACTTCTTCGCGATCGCCGGCAGAGCCTCCACATCGTCCTGGGACGGCACGGCCACCCGGACGATCTGGCAACCCGACGCGGTCAGTTCCGCGATCTGCTGCAACGTGGCGTTCACATCGGAGGTCAACGTCGTCGTCATCGACTGCACGCTGATCGGCGCGCCGCCACCGACCGGCACGTCACCGACCATCAGTCGACGGGAGACGCGCCGCTCGGCGAGAGCCGGTAACGGCATGGGGGGCATACCAAGGCTGATCGAGGTCACTGTTCTTCCACTACTTCAGGGTGATCGGGTTGAAGATGTCAGCGCCCACCGTGAGCAGGGTGAACGCGCCGAAGACGATGATGACCACGTAGGTGACCGGCATCAGCTTGGCGTAGTCGACGCGGCCCGGATCCGGGCGGCCGCGTCGGGCGGCGAACCAGGACCGGACGCGCTCGAACCAGGCGACCGCGATGTGGCCCCCGTCGAGCGGGAGCAGGGGTAGCAGGTTGAAGATGCCCACAAATATGTTCAACGACGCAAGGAGCCAAAGGAACACGGACCACAGGCCGCGATCCGCGAGCTCGCCGCCGATCCGGCTCGCGCCGACCACGCTGATCGGGGTCTCCGGGTCGCGCTCGGAGCCGGTCAGGGCGTCCCAGAGCTTCGGCACCTTCTCGGGGAACTTCTTCAGCGCCGTGAACGTGTTGCCGAGAGTGTCCATGTAGAAGCTGCCGGCGGCGCCGACCCCGTCGACCGGGCCGTACGTCACGGTGGTGGGCACCCCGGGCGGCATGTACGTGGACACGCCCAGCGCCGACACCGTCTCCGTCTTGTCCTTCACGGTGAGCGACGCGCGCTGGACGGCCACCAGGTTCGCCGTGACGGTGCGCTCGGCGCCGTCGGCGGTGACCGTGAGCGTGGCGGGGCCGGCCGGGGCGGCGCGGATCGCCGTGACCAGTTCGAGGTAGTTGGCGACGGCCTTGTCGTTCACCTTGGTGATCGTGTCGCCGCTGCGCAGGCCGGCCTCCTGGGCCGGGGACTTCGGGTCGGTCACGTTGCAGGTGCGCTGCTCGTTGGCGACGACGACGCAGGGCATGACGGTGATCCGGGAGTACTTCGTCTGGTCCTCGTACGCCTGCGCGTACGCCGCGTTCGGCAGGCCCACGAACAGCGCGGCGAGCCACATGATCACGAAGGCCAGGATGAAGTGCACGGCGGAGCCCGCGGACAGCACGATCGTGCGCTGCCACAACGGCTTGCGCCACATGACCCGCTTCTGGTCGGCCTCGCTCAGCTCCTCCTCTTCCTCCTCCTGGGGCGTCATTCCGACGATCTTCACAAAACCACCCAGCGGAATGGCCTTGAGCCCGTACTCGGTCTCACCCCTCCGGAAGGAGAACAGCGTCGGGCCGAAGCCGGCGAAATACCGGGTGACCTTCATCCCGAACCGCTTGGCCGTCCACATATGTCCGGCCTCATGCAGACAAACCGAGACGAAAATGCCGAGGGCGAACAAGATCACCCCGAGCGCCTGCACCATGAAATCCCTCTCTAGTACGTCCCGGCCAGCTCGCGAGCGCGAGCGCGAGCCCACGCCTCCGCGGCGAGCACCTCTTCGACGGTACCTGGCTCAGCGTAGTCGGGCGCGTCGTCGAGCACCCGCGCGATGGTGTCCACGATCCCCAGGAACGGCAGCCGGCCGACCCGGAACGCCTCCACGCACTCCTCGTTCGCCGCGTTGAAGATCGCCGGCCGGCAGCGGCCCTCGGTACCGGCGGCCTTCGCGAGCGCCACCGCCGGGAACACCTCGTCGTCCAGCGGCGCGAACTCCCAGGTGTGCGCGCGGGTCCAGTCCACGGCGCGCGCGGCCTCCGGCACCCGGTCCGGCCAGCCCAGGGCCAGCGCGATCGGCAACCGCATGTCCGGCGGGCTGGCCTGCGCGATCGTCGACCCGTCCACGAACTCGACCATCGAGTGGATCACCGACTGCGGGTGCACCACGACGGCGATGTCGGCGTACGGCGTGCCGTACAGCTCGTGCGCCTCGATCACCTCCAGGGCCTTGTTGACCAGGGTCGCGGAGTTGATAGTGATCACCGGCCCCATGTCCCAGGTCGGGTGCGCCATCGCCTCCTCCAGCGTCACGCCCTGCAGCGACTCCCGGGACCGTCCCCGGAACGGGCCGCCGCTCGCCGTGACGATCAGGCGGCGAACCTCACGCTCCGTACCCGACCTCAGGCATTGCGTCAGGGCGGAGTGCTCGCTGTCCACCGGCACGATTTGACCGGGTTGAGCGAATTTTTTCACCAATGCCCCACCGGCGACCAGAGACTCCTTGTTGGCCAACGCCAGGGTCCGACCGGCCTTCAGCGCCGCCAGGGTCGGCTTGAGCCCGATGGACCCGGTGACAGCGTTCAACACCACATCACACGGGTACGCCGCCAGGTCCGCCATCGACTCCGGCCCCGCGATGATCTTCGGGATCCGGAAGTCCCCGGTCGCGTAGCCCCGCTTCTGCGCCTCCGCGTAGAAGGCCAACTGGAGATCCTGCACGGCCGTCGAGTTGGCCACCGCCACGATCTCGACCCCGAGGCCGAGCGCCTGCTCGGCCAGCAGCGCCACGTTGCCGCCACCCGCGCCGAGTCCCACCACCCGGAACCTGTCCGGGTGCTGCCGCACGACGTCAATGGCCTGGGTGCCCACCGAACCGGTGGAGCCGAGAAGTACGAGGGTGCGCGTCACCCGGACATTGTCGCCGACCGGTCGGGGGGTGGTTGTGGCGGTGCCGTGGCGGACCTGTGAAGGCCCGGGGCACGCGGTCTGTGGGGTGCTTGGGGGCCGGTGGTCGGTCGGGTGGGGCGGGGTCGGCATCCGGTAGGGGTCGCGGGTGCCGGCACGTGCCTGGGTCCGCCCGGCCGGCGAGAGGCCGACCGAGATTCGGGCGCCTCGCGTCCGCGTGCCGGAGCCGGTATTCGACGGGGACTACAGGCCTCGGCCGCTGCCCAGCCGGTGGAGGGCCGACCATGGTTCGGGGGCTCGCGCCTGAACGCCGGAGTCGGCACGGGACTGCGGGTGTCGGCCATTGCCCAGGCGGCGGGCAGCCGACCGAGGTTCGACGGCTCGCGCCCGTGCCGGTGTTCGGCGGGGACTCCGGGTCTCGGCCGCTGACCGGTCAGCTCGGGTCGCGCCATGGCGGTGGCATGGAGCCGGTCCGGGGCGGCGGTGCCGGAGGTTCCCAACCAACGCCCGCACCGCCGCCCCCACCCGTCAGGACCGGGTGATCCGGAACGACTCGAGTTCGACCCCGTACCACCGGTCCGTCAGCCCCTGCGGGGTCATGCCCAGCCGCTCACACAGCCGCAACGAGGCCGCGTTCGGCGGGTGCACCACGGCGAGGATCTCGTCCAGCCCCTCCGCGAACCCCTTCTCGATCGCGCCCCGGGCGGCCTCCGTCGCGTACCCGTGACCCCACGAGTCCGGATGGAAGTGCCAGCCCACCTCCACCTCGCCGTCCCCGTCCGGCAGCGGCACCAGCAGCACCGTGCCCGCCACCACCCCGTCCGGACGCTGCACCGCCCAGATCCCGAACCGGGGATCCGCCGACCGCTCCCGCCACCGGGCCACCGTCCGCAGCGCCTGCTCAGGCTCTGTCATCACCTGCGGAGTGGCACCGAGGTACTGGACGACCTCCATCCGCGCGTACATGTCGAACAGCCGGTCCGCGTCGGACTCGTCCCACGGCCGGACAACCAGCCGCTCGGTACGGAAAACAATGGTCATGCCGCCAGCTTGCCATCCGGTGACCGGCCGGGACGGTCGTCCGGTCGGTCAGCCTCGGCCGGCCGGACGGATCCGTCGCCCGGACCTGCGCGCCGTCTCCCCGTACCCCTCCCGCCCGGTCCCGCCGTTCCCCCGCCACCTTCCGGGCCGGTGCGCCGGCCGGGGACGCGGTCACCGTCGTGCCCGCGACCAGGGCCACGGGCACGCCCCCGATGATCAGGAGCAGGCGCGTCGTCATGTCCGGCCCGCCTCGTCTCTAGTGTGGACTCCGGGAACGCTACCGAGGTGGGACACCGGTGGCGTCCAGCACAGGGTTGACGTTTCCGACCGCCGTACAACTTTGGCGGTACACCCGGATGTCATCTGTCCTTGTCCAGGTAGCGTTCGATGTCGGCCTGGTCCCGTCGGTGCGGGTCGTCGAGCCAGTCCTGATACCGCGTCCCGACGCTGGCCACACCCCCGGCGGCCTTCAGTCCCGCCGGCATCCAGGTGTCCTCACTCCCCGAGTACTCCCGTGCCACGTCCCCCGGAGTGCGCTGACCCGCCGGCGGCCGGAACCCGCGGCGTATCCCCGGCATCTTGTCCGGCTCGAACTTGTTGAAGAATCGCTCCAGCCGGTTGAGCACGGGCACCACCCGGTCGAGGAAGGCGACGCCCCTGCCAAGCACCAGCGTCCCCTCGATCTCGGTGGCGACGACAGCCAGGTTGACGGACGCGCCGGCGGTTTCCACCACGGTGCCCATCGCCAACACCCACGTGATGATCAGCCATTCGACCCACGTCGCCAGCAGGCCGATCAGGAACGCCTGCGCGATCTCCATGACGGCTTTCGCCAGCAGCAGGCAGACCTCGATCAGTTTGATGTCCGTGGCCACCGCGCGCATGCCGTCGGCGAACTCGCCGAGCCGTTGCCTGACGGCTTCCCCCGTCTTGCCCTGCCAGCCGAGCAGGCTTTCGTTGCCGCTCGCGCGTACCTCCGCCGCGAGTGGAACCAACGCCTTGCCGACCCGTTCCCAACGGGCGATCTCCGTACCCATCCGCTCCGCGTTGCCCGTGACCAGCCCCACCAGGTCCTCGACGGGCTGAACCACGTCGATCAGGAACCCGAGACCGGCGCTGAGCAGCGCGTTCAACGGGTCGATCGCAACCTCGAAGACGCTGTTCCCAAGGCCGCCGATCACCGTGAACAGCTCGGCCAGGTCCGTCTGCTCCTCGCCGCCGAACTGGCCGAGCACCTTCCCGATCGCCACCGAATCCGAGAGGAACGGGATATCCGACTTGATGTCGAACCGCAGGAACTCGTACCGGCCGATATTGCCCGGCGTGCCGTCGTCGCCCAGGGTCAGCGTCCACGCGCCATCGGGTTTGTCGTTGGTCACGTCACTGTCGTTCGCTTCCGGAGAGGTCACTTCCCCTCCTCTCCGAGCAGCTTGCGGACGCCCCCGAGCGCGTCGGCGATGCCCCGGTCCGCGTCCGCGTAGGCCTTGCCGGTGGCATCGACGGCCTGCACCCGGCCCTGGATGCCCTCGCCTATCATCTCCAGTTGGCGGTACAGGTCCCGGCCGCAGCCGTTCCAGTACGCGGCGGCCATGTTGATGCCCAGCGCGCCCCAGATGTACCACTCCGGATCGGCCTGTTCGGCGACCTTGAGCAGCTCCGCCGTCCTGTACCGCACCTGTGCCAGCCTCTGCCGGCACTCCTCCAGCTGCGCGGGGTCCACCCAGAACCCCTTGGGATCCTCCACCTAGACCGACCCCCGTCCGGGTATGTCGAGCCGGGTACCCGTCAACTCGCCCGCGAGCTCCGCGACCCGCTCAGCCGACCGGGCGATGGCACCCTGGACCAGGGACACCAGCAGCAAGCCCAACGCCTCCGAGCCGTACTCCGGAAGCAAGCCGTCAGCCAGAAACAGTTCCTCCACCGTCACACCCCTGACCCCGACCCGGATCCGGCCGTCCGAGTTCTCCACGAGAGTGCGATTCTGGGACGCGGAGATCCGCAACTGGGATGCGATTTCGACCCGGCCGGCCACCAGGGCCCGGGCCCGTTCCAGCTCTGGAATCGGCTTCTGAACCGGGTCGCTGTCGCCGACCTCGGCTCCCGTCCCGTCGCCCGGCGGGAGGTCAGGGAGTTCGCTGCGGAAAAGGCCCGCGTGATCGCCCAGCCTGGCAGTGAGGTGCTCGTCGACCCGGGACGCGGCCGTGCGCAGGGTGCCCAGGACCAGCCGCGCCAGGCTCCGGCCGTCCAGGCGCGCGGCCTGCCCACCGAACACGATCGACCGGGGTACGCCGCCCACGCCCACCATGACAGTGACCTCGCGGTTCGCGGACTCGGCTCCCACGACACAGGAGGCGGCGAACCGGGCCATCCCGCCCGCTTCGGTGATCCACTCGTCTGTCCTCATCGGAAGGCGCTCCCCGCTGTCCCGCTGACTCGCGTGCAGGTCACGGGATCAGTCCTGCGGCCGAACAAAGCGCACCATCTCGACGCCGGCCGGCCAGTCGGACACCGGTTCCTCGACCTTGCCGAGGACTGCGGGGGCGATCTCTTCGTCGCCGTACCAGATCGTCTTGTCCTCACGGAGCCACGTCGAGTAGGCGGGGTCGTCCTCGGCGGACCTGGCTGCCGGGGAGCCGATCGCGCCGACGCTGCCGAGGCCGGGGCTCGCGGCGCGGGCGGCGTTGCCGGCCGCGAGGGTGCGGAGCAGGTCGACGGGGCGGCCGAGGGTGCCGCCGCCGGGGAGTTGGGCGGGGAGTCCCGCGCCGGCGCCGGCGCCCAACGTGCCTGAGCCGAGCGGAGTACCGCCGGAGCCGAAGGAGTCGCCCAGGCCGGCGAGGCCGGTGGTGGAGGGGGTGGTGGCGTCGGTGCGGGGTGGACGGAAGTCGCCGGCGTCCTCCCAGCCTCGGTTCCAGGCGTCGCGGGTGGGGTTGGCGGGGGTCATTGGGCTGGGCTGATGAGGAGCAAAACCATTCGGGGTGTACGCGCCGCCGGAGCCCAGATCGGGGCCGCCTGAGGTGCCGGCTGGCGGTGTATCGGTGAGGTCAAGTCCTTCATGGCCCACGTCGTAACCTGCACTGGTCCCTGCCCCTTCTGGCATCCGCGCCTTCACCCCCTCATAGTCACCCGACACCTTGTCGTAAGCCTTCCGAGCCGGCCCCTCAATATCGTGGACCGCCTTCTCCAACAGGTCCGTGATGTTCCCGAGGTGCCTGGCAACGGGATTGTTGAACAGCTCATTGGACAGCGACAGCTCGCAGAACTTCGGCCCCAAACTGATCTGCCCATTGCGGGCCGCCAACAGGTCACCGAGCATGCCGTGCGGCACAGGCATCGCGGCCTGCGCCTCGGCCAACCGGGAGGCCGCCTCCCGCAGGGACGGCGCGATGCCGGTACCCGCGTTCGCCTTGTCGATCGCGTCCCCGATCTTCTTGGCGATCCCCAGCACGTGCGTCTTGTAGGCCTCGTAGGCGGGCCCCGTCCAGTACCGGGCCAGGTCGCTCACATCGCGTTCCAGCGTCGCCTTGACCTGTCCGGCCTGCTTGAGCAGCTGCTCCCAGCCGAGAGCCGCGCTCTTCAGGTCGCCGGGTCGGCCCTGGATGACGACCTGACGGACCATCGTGCTCCAGTCGGTGGTCACCGGGTCTCCCTCAGGTCGTGGGACGTGGTCGTCTGCTCCGTGAGGATCTTCGTCATCTGCTCCGCCGTCATCCGGTTGCGGTCCTCCACCGACACGTAGTTGCGCATCACCTGGCCGAGCGCGTCGTGCGCGTCGTAGAGCTCCTCGGCGACGGTCCGCAGCATGCTCTCGAAGCCGGCGTACACCCCGTCGTGTCGGGTCTTGAGTTCCGTCGCCTTCGGAAAACCACCGACACCGGTACCGGTCGACGCCGGCCCGTCGATCAGCCTCTTGACGTCGGACATGCCCGCCAGGAGCTTCCGCGACACGTCGCCGGTGTCCTGCAGCCAGCGTTGGGCTTCGGCGAGCGAGGTGAGGTCGTACTCCGTCCTCAGTCCCTCGCCGGGCCCGAACTTCAGCCCGTCGGGGACCTCGGCGGTCCGCATGCCGTTGTCGTCGGCGGTGATCCGCATTCGCATCGCCGGCGGCAACCACCAGGCCGAGATCTCACCGTCGAGCCGGTTGCCCTCTGTCTTGATGGTCATCACCCGGCCGTCCACGAGCTGGATCTCCCAGGTATCGGGGCCGATCTTGCGCGAATGGCTGACCATGATCGCGGCCTGTGGATTGGTGACCGTCAGTTCCTGCTCACCCATCGGTGAACCCTCCCCATGAAGTTGTTGTCCAACGTGTGTCTAGTGACCCGGCGGTCGCGGCGGCCCGTAGCCGGGCGGCGGCGGATAGCCTGGGCCGTAAGGATGTGAGCCGACAGGAGGCTGGTGCGCGCGGCGACGACGCCTGCCCGCCAGGACCAGCCACACAGCACCACCGGCGAAGGCGACTGCCACGACCGCCAGCAGCGGACCCATGACTTTCCAGTCGATGTGGACGGCCACGAGCGGGGGCTTGCCGGTACCCGTGGCGACCGGCGACGCGCCCGTCCCTCCCGCGATCAACGGATTGCTGCTGACCTCTGGCACGTCGGCGGTCAGCGCGGCCACGGGATCGATCACCCCGAAGCCGTAGAGGTCGTCGCGCCCGGGGTTGCCGGCGTCCTTCGCCGTGCGAATGATTCGGTTGATGACATTGGCAGCACTGAGCTGCTTGAACTTGGAACGAATGAGAGCGGCTTCACCGGAGACAATGGCGGCGGCGCCACTCGTTCCGTCGCTGACGGCATATCCACTTCGCGTGACGGTCTGTGGATCCGTCGATACAATCCGAACACCAGGTGCAGCTACTGCCAACTCAGCGCCCTGCACAGATCCAGACCAGGCACTCCCGTCCTGGCTCGATGCAGCTACGGCCACGACTCCAGGAATTCGGGCTGGCGAGGCAACGGCCCGTGCGCCCTGTTCTAAGTTGCCAGCAGCTGCGACAACAACGACATCCTTTGATATCGCATAGGCCACCGCAGCAGTCTCCTCGCTCGTCGCAGCGGCCGTCCCACCGCCCAACGACACGTTGATAACGGAAGCTCCACGGTCAACCGCGCCGCGAATGGCGTCAGCGATTTCGCCGCCCGGATAGCTGGAGCCAAGTGAGACAGGCAAGATCTTGGCCCTGGGCGCCACGCCAAGGACGTGCTGGTCGCCGCCCCCCTTACCCACAATGAGCCCAGCCATCCGAGTTCCGTGGCCCACGACGTCCGCCCGCCCATCCGCAGCCGCATCCCCCCCAATCCCAAACCCCGGCAACACCTGCCCCTGCAGATCCGGATGCCCCGCATCCACCCCCGAATCGATCACGGCGACAACCACACCCTCACCCTGGCTGATCGCGTGCGCCTGCCCGATCTTCAGGGAATCGAGGTGCCACGAAAGCCCCCGCACCGTATCCGCGTGCGCCACCCCAGGTGCCGCGACCAGCACCACCCCGGCGGCAAGCACCGTCACCCCGGCCCGCAGTCTCCCCAACACCCCGACACACCCGCCCCTATCAGCCCGACCATGGTCAATTCGACACGATAGCTGGATCGTCATATGAATCCCCTGTCGGATTCCCGCCTCGCCGCCCGGAATTCACGGGCGATCCGCAACTGCCGTCTCCGGTCCTGCAACGTCGAGGCCGCCCACCAGACCGGGAACGCCGCCAGGACACAAACGGAGCACAGCACCAGAAAGAGCCTGTTCTGCAGCCCCTCCGCCGTCGGGTAGTCAGCCGTTGTGATCACACACTTCAGCTGCCCCAGTCCGTTCCTACCGGTTCCGATGGTGAAGCAGCGCTCCTCGACGGGCACCAGGCCGGACAGCGAATCCTGTGAACGCACCATCGGAGCGTCGTCGCCGTCCCCCTTCTCCCATTCGACTGCGGCATCGCAGAGATACGGTGCCTCCAGACTCCACCCCGTGGAGCGGCACTGACCGATCGCGGCAGTGCCGGTGGCACTGCTCGCGTTCCCGATGCCCAGTCGGTCCGAACGGCAGACGAGAGCGAACGACAGGAGGAACACGGCGGCGGCGAGGACCAACGTGCCGCGAGCGGCCCACTGCCGCACCTTCGTCACGGTCGGCACGTGTTTCCCCACGGGCGGCGGGGCCGGCGGCCACAGTGCGTCTATTGCGGGACCGTAGGACCGCGTCGGTGGCTTCACGAGCGACATCAGGTACTCGTTGACCTGGGTAATGTCGTACCCCACGTCCGCGGTTCTCAGTTTCTCCCTGCTCCAGGTGGTCACCCACCCGCCCTGCCCCCAGCCATGGGTCTCGTGCCGGGCAACCACCAGGTCGACGTCCTGTGTGTCGTAGCCGTTCACAACCAGGTCGAACCGAGGCCGCGCCATCCCCGTATTCCTCCAGCTATCCGTGCACCCCGTAGTCAAAGCGACACGATAGCGGGTATCCGCCACTCTCGAAGCCCCCACAACCCACCCGAATGCATCCCGCCTGCTCCGCTCCGCCCCAGCCCGGATTTCTGCCGCCATTCCCGCCGGTCGATCGCCTTCCGCCGACGAAGTCCAAACCCGGAAGGCCAGATGGGTACCCGACCGCAGTCACCCCCGGAGCACGCCCACCCTCTATCTCTCCAGGAGCCCGCGCCACATGAATGGGCGGCAACCGCCACATCCACGCAGGACGACGCACGCACGCCACGGGACACACGACACCGACGCACGCCAGTACCCTGACCCGGGTGACACGCTTCGTGACGATCGAGGAGTTGGACCAGCCCACCGACCCGGTAGTGGTGATCGACGTGTTCCGCGCGTTCAGCTTCGCCACCTGGGCGATCCACCTGGGCGCGACCCGGATCGTGCTGGCCGCCGACAAGGACCACGCCAGGCGCCTGCGGGCAACCTACCCGGACGCCACCAGCTGCACCGACGGCCCGAAACTGCCGGACTTCCCCCTGACGAACTCCCCCGGCCAACTGTCCACAGTCGACGTCAAGGGCGCGACGATCATCCACGCGACCAGGAACGGCACCCGTGGCACCGCCGCGGCCCGCACCGCGGACGAGCTCTACGTCGCGAGTTTCCCCAACGCCCGCGCCACGGCCCGGGCCCTCGGCGACCGGCCGGCGACCTTCGTCGTGACGGGCGGCGAGGAGGACCGCGAGTGCGCGGAGTTCATCGCGGCGCTCCAGGCCGACCCGGGCACCGCACCGGAGCCCTACCTGGAGCGTTCCCGCCGGTCACGGGGAGCGGCGCGGCTCGCGCGGGGCGTGGCCGACGGGTACCCCGGAATCCACGCCCTCGACGTCGAGCGCTCCCTCACCCTGGACGTCCTGGACCGCCCGCTGCTGGCCACCCCGACCGGCGACCACCTGATCGTGTCCTGACACCAGAACCAAGAACACGACCTCGACGGGTACCGGGACATCGCCGCGCCGGGCAGCCTCTAGGACGCCGAAGAGCGGATCTCGTGCCCCGCGCTCGTGATGCACTTGCCGGATTCGAGGTTCCACTTCCAGCCGTGCATCTGGCAGGTCAGCACGCCGTCCTCGACCTTGCCGAACCGGCCCAGGTCCGCCTTGAGGTGCGGGCACCGGCGCTGCACGGTCCAGCCCTCGAGTTCGATGTCCTCGGCGTCGGGCTTCTGTTCGGCGTACCAGCCCTCGGCGTAGTTGATCCGCTCTTCCGACAGGCACTTGAAGAACGCGTAGACGAACTCGTTGTACTGGCCGATCCGGGCCGCCGAGAACCGGCAGGACAGGAACAGGGAGTTCACCCAGTCGCCCTCGTCGATGAAGATGAGGTGCTCGAGGAGCCGGCGCTCGGTGCGGAACCGGTAGCGGACCTTCTCATCGGCGGCGACCCGGATCTCGTTGTTCGGGAAGTCGAAGACGATGCTCTCGACGACCTCCTCGGAGTCGGTGGCCAGCAGGTCGAAGCGCACGGGGCCGCCGATGCCGCCCGCGATGTACTCCGACTCCTCCATGATCGGCTCGACCCGGCGCTTCAGCTCGGCGAGCACGTCGATCTCGGGGTGCGACCAGGTGGCCTTCTCGGCCTCCAACGCGGGCCGCTTGCGTTCGGCCATCTCACGCAGGTAGACCGGCTTGTTCTCGAAGAACGCGCGCACGTCGGCGACCGGGTGCTCGACCTTGCCGGTGGCGGCGTCGGCGACGGAGCCGGGCAGCAGCAGCACCCCGTTGTCGTAGCCGAGGCCCTCGATGTGGTCGAGGAACACCTGCTGGTCGGGGAAGATGTTGCCCTCGTCGCCGTGGATGTCGTTGAACTGCCACAGCGCGTCGTCGAGGAAGCACGGCGGGCCGGCGATCGGGAGGACGAACGACGCCTTCAGGTCGTCGATGTAGCGCACCGTGCGGTCGAACTGCCGGTCGCGCTTCTGCTTGCCGAACGCCGTCTTGGCCGCCTGGGGCAGTTCGTACACCATCGGGTACCAGATGGCGCCGCTGAACTGCAGCAGGTGCGCGTGCACCTGCCCCAGGGCCGCGAACGTCGACAGGTCGGTGGGCCGGGCGTCGTTCTGGTTGAGGAGGCGCACCCCGTCGTGCTCGACCCAGATGGCCGAGTCGCCGATCGGGCCGTCCGTCGGGGAGGTCAGCGCCTGGATCATGACCTTGAGGCCGTCGATCTCGTGCACCTCGTCGGACACCGTCCTGTAGAACGAGGTGAAGCCGAGGTCGCGCAGCTCGTCCTCCAGCTGCGACGTCGGGTACTCCGGCAGCAGGATCGTCGCCTTCTTCGAGATCCGGTCCCGGAGGAAGGAGGCGTCGAAGTGGTCGCGGTGCAGGTGCGAGACGAACAGGAAGTCGGGGTTGCCCAACCGGTCCCAGTCGAGGTCGACATTGTCCGGGAACGGGAACCACGAGCCGAAATAGGCTGGATTCACCCACGGGTCGCACAGGATGCTGCCCGCGCCGGTCTCGATGAACATGCCCGCGTGACCGGTACCCGTGACCCGCACTCTTGACCTCCTCGTAAGACGCGCCCTAGACGCTACCCGAACCCTCCGACGCGCCCCCAACCCGTCATGCCAGACTGGACGCGACGCACACCGTAAGGAAGGGACACGACGTGGCTGGCAGCTCCGAACCGGTGACCTCGCCGGACCAGCACAAGCCGACGAACTTGAAGGCGGCACGTATCGGCGGGATCGTCACGATCCTGATCCTTCTCGTGATGGCGATCGGCAACCACGAGGGCAACGTGGAGAACATCTGGCTGTTCGGCCTGGCCCTCCTGCTCGCGGCCACCATCGTGGGCGACTGGCTCCTCCGCAAAAACGGCCTGAAGTCCAACTAGACCGTTGGGGGCCGTCGTCAGAACACGGCTGGCTGCGTTTTCTCGGCCCCGCAGGGCGCTGCCCTAGCGGTGCCGAGAAAGCCTCGCCATCCGCGCCCTGACGACGGCCACTTCGCCTTAGAGCAATAGAAAAGAGCCCCGCAGCGATGCGGGGCTCTTTTCTACATCTACTACTTGCGGAGCAGGGCCCGGATCTCCTTGAGCGCCGAGTCCACGTCCGCCTCGAAGTAGCCGCCCTGGACCAGGCTGAACTGGCTCGGGTCGAGCTCACCGTCGGCGACGGCGGCGCCGGAGCGCCCCGTCATGTAGGCCAGGACCGCGTCGAACAGGCGGTCCACCTGCGCCGGGTCGTACCCGCTGCCGAAGCGGCGGGGCTGGAAGGTGCGCCGGAGCGCGTCCACCTTGCTGACCTCGTCCGGGGTGAAGGCACCGGTGACGGCACCCATCTCGCCGGTCATCTCCATCCGGCCGTGCCGGCCGGCCGCGTCGTAGCCGCCGCTGTTGAAGCTGGTGGGGTCCGGCCGCGGGTACTCCCCCGAGCGGCTCACCGGCGGGGCCACGGGGGCCGGCGGCGGGACGACGCTCGGGAAGTTCTGGGTCGGGTAGTCCTCGCGCGGCGGCGGCGGGGCGAAACCCCGGTCGTCGCGCACCGGCGGCTGCTGCGCCGTCCGGTCGTCGAACTGCGGCGGCATCGCGGGCGGCGGCGCCATGGCGGGCCGCTCGTCGAACGGCTGCGCCTGCGGCCGCTCGTCGAAGGCCTGCACGGGCGGCGGGCCCTGGGGCTGCGCGCGCGGCGGGACCTGCTGCGGCGCGAGCCGCTGCTCGACCCGCTGGTACAGGCCGCCCCGCTCCTCGAGCTCGGTCAGCTGGCGCTCCACCCGGTCGAGGTGCAGGTCCACCTGCCACTCGTCGTAGCCGCCGAACCGCACGCGGAAGACCACGTCGTGGACCTCCTGCGCGGTCACGGGCGTGCCCGGCGCGTCACCGCCCAGCGTCGCCTCCACGCGGTCGAGGAAGGTGTCCACCTCGTCGACCTTGTAGCCACGGCGCAGCGCCCGACGTCGGAACCGCTGACCACCTGAACTCGTCACTCATCCACCTCCGCAGCAGCGAGCTGCCCACATGCCCCGTCGATCTCCCGACCCCGCGTGTCCCGAACTGTAGTCGGCACTCCCGCGGCACGCAGTCGTCGGACGAACTCCCGCTCCACCGGCTTGGGGCTCGCATCCCACTTGCTGCCGGGTGTGGGGTTGAGCGGGATGAGGTTCACGTGTGCCAACCGACCAGATAGTAGGCGTCCGAGCAGGTCGGCGCGCCACGGCTGATCGTTCATATCTCTGATCATTGCGTATTCGATCGAGACCCGACGTCCGGTCTTCGACGCATAGTGCCACGCCGCGTCAAGGACCTCGGAGACCTTCCACCGGGTGTTCACCGGGACGAGCTCGTCGCGCAGCTCGTCGTCCGGGGCGTGCAGGGACAGCGCCAGGGTGACCGACAGGCCCTCGTCGGCCAGTTTGCGCATCGCGGGCACCAGGCCCACCGTCGAGACTGTCACGTGCCGCTGGGACAGGCCCAGGCCCTCCGGGGCGGGATCGGTGATCCGCCGGACGGCCTCGATGACCCGGTTGTAGTTCGCCATCGGCTCGCCCATGCCCATGAACACGACGTTCGACAGGCGGGTCGGCATGCCCGCGAGCTGGCCACTCGCGGCGATCCGGGCGGCGTCGACGACCTGGTCGACGATCTCGCCGGTGGACAGGTTCCGGGTGAGGCCCGCCTGGCCGGTGGCGCAGAACGGACACGCCATCCCGCAGCCGGCCTGTGACGAAATACACACCGTGGCCCGACCGAACCTGGCCGGTTGTTCCGAGTCGTCCTCATCTGTGGCGGACACCGACGGGTACCCCATCAGGACGCTCTCGACGAGGGAACCGTCGTGCAGTTTCCACAGCGTCTTCTGGGTCAGGCCGTCGTCCGTGGCGAGCCGGCGGGCCGGGGTGAGCAGCTGGGGCAGCAACTCGCCGGCCAGCTTCTCCCGGAGCCCCGCGGGCAGGTCCGTCATCGCCGCGGGGTCGCCCTCGAGCCGGCCGAAGTAGTGGTTCGACAGCTGGGTGGCCCGGAACGGCTTCTCCCCCAACTCGGCGACGGCGGCCCGACGCCCGGCCAGATCGAGGTCGGCCAGGTGTCGGGGCGGCATGGAACGGCCGGCGCGGCGCGGCGGCGACATGTTGAGTACAGGCAGGGTCGTCATGACTCAGCCAGTGTCCCACGCCGACCCCCGAACAACCGACCCCAGGGAGGAAAGGCGAGCCACTTCACCCGGTGGGGGCGGCCAGCACGCTCAGCAACATGTACCCGAGCGGAGCGGCCACGAGCAGGGAGTCCAACCGGTCCATCGCCCCGCCGTGGCCGGGCAGCAGCGTGCCCATGTCCTTGATCCCGAGATCACGTTTCAGTAACGACTCGGCCAGATCGCCCACGGTCGAGCCGATCGCCAGGGCCACGCCGAACACGGCGCCCGCCCACCACGGCGCGTCGAGCATGAACCGGAGCATCAGGGTGCCGCCGATCACGCAGGCGAGCACCGAGCCGGCGAAGCCCTCCCAGGACTTCTTGGGGCTCACCGTGGGCGCTATCGGGTGCTTGCCGAGGAACACGCCCGCGATGTACCCGCCGGTGTCGGAGAGCACCACGGCCGCCACGACGCAGACCACCCGCAGCGCGCCGTCCTCGGGCCGCAGCAGCAGGACGAAGAACGAGGCGAGGAAGGGTACGTACACGGCGACCATCGCGGCGGAGGTGACCGAGCGCGCGTACCCCGGGGGGCCGTCGCCGAGCCGCCAGACCATCACCGCCAGCAGGGTGAGCAGCAGGCCGATCGTGAGCGCCCCGACGTCGCCGAACCAGGCGAGGCCGATCATCAGCACCCCGCCGGCCAGCAGCGGGCCCAGCGGGGGCCGCTCGGGGCCGTCGCCGAGCGCCCGGACGAGTTCCCAGATCCCGATGACGACGGCCGCCGCCAGCAGGAACAGGGCGCCCTCGCGCCGGATGAACAGGCTGGCGATCACGAGCGCGCCGAGGCCCACGCCGACGCCGATCGCGGCGGGCAGGTTGCGGCCGCCCTTCGGCGGGGGCGCGGCGGCCGGGGGCTGGGCCTCGGCGGTCACCAGGGGCAGCGCCCCGGTGGCGTCGTCGGCCACGGCGGAAGCCCCTTCCACCGGAACAGCGCCGGAAGGGGCGAAAGGATCAAATTCAGACTCTGCGGGTACGGCCGGCTCGGGCTCCGACCACGCGGGGGTGGTGGAGTCCCAGGCCTGGTCGAGCCAGTCCGGCTGCTGCTCGTCCGCCGGAGTGTCGGCGCGCTCGCGACGGGCGCGCCGGACTCCGTTGTCGAAGGGGTCGAAATCTGTCATCAGACTTCGAGCAGCTCGGCTTCCTTGTGCTTGAGCAGCTCGTCGATGACCGCCACGTACTTCGTGGTCAGCCCGTCGAGCTCCTTCTCCGCGCGCTTGACCTCGTCCTCGCCGGCCTCGCCGTCCTTCTGGATCCGGGCGAGCTCGTCGTTGGACCGACGGCGGATGTTGCGGATGGCGACCTTGGCGTCCTCGCCCTTGCCCCGCGCGACCTTGATCATGTCGCGGCGGCGTTCCTCGGTCATCGGCGGGATGTTGATCCGGATCTGGGTGCCCTCGTTGTTCGGGTTCACCCCGAGGTCCGAGTCGCGGATCGCGCGCTCGATGTTGCCGAGCTGGCTGCCGTCGTAGGGCTTGATGATGACCATGCGGGCCTCGGGCACGCCGATCGACGCCATCTGCGGCAGCGCCGTGGGCGTCCCGTAGTAGTCGATCACGATCTTGGAGAACATGGCGGCGCTCGCGCGGCCCGTGCGGATCGCCGCGAACTCCGACTTGGCGTGCTCGACTGCCGAATCCATCTTCTCCTCGGCCTCGAGGAGTGTGTCGTCGATCACCTGGCTCGTCGCTCCTTCTTCAAGTCGGTGGTGCTCTACTTGCGGGGCCCGGCCTCAGCCGAGGTGATCAGGGTGCCGATCCGCTCGCCGCCGAGCGCCCGGACGAGGATGTCGTCGCCCTCGGCACCGAACACGAGCATCGGCAGCCGATTCTCCATGCAGAGGCTGAACGCGGCCGCGTCGACCACCTTCAGTCCACGCCGGAGCGACTCCTCGAACGTGATGGTATCGAGCTTCTCGGCGTCCGGGTTGGTCCGCGGGTCCGAGGTGTAGACGGCGTCGACGCCGTTCTTGCTCATCAGCACGGCGTCGGCGGCGATCTCCAGCGCGCGCTGGGCGGCCACGGTGTCCGTGGAGAAGAACGGCATGCCGGCGCCGGCGCCGAAGATGACGACCCGGCCCTTCTCCAGGTGCCGGATGGCCCGGCGCGGGATGTAGGGCTCGGCGACCTGGGCCATGTGGATGGCGGTCTGCACTCGGGTGTCGATGCCCTCCTTCTCCAGGAAGTCCTGGAGGGCCAGGCAGTTCATCACGGTGCCGAGCATGCCGATGTAGTCGGCGCGGGGGCGGTCCATGCCGCGCTTCTGCAGCTCGGCGCCCCGGAAGAAGTTGCCGCCGCCCATCACGACGGCGACCTGCACGCCCCGCTCGGTGACGGCCTTGGCGATCTGGCGGGCCACCTCGGAGACGACATCCGGATCGACGCCGACCGCTCCGCCGCCGAACATCTCGCCGGAGAGCTTCAGAACCACCCGCCGGTACCGGGTGGTCGCGGTGTCGGTCATGGAAACCTCCGAAGTCAGTCTATTACGCGGCAAAAGGGCCGCAGCGGCGCGTCAACAACACACCACCGCGGCCCCCTTGAGTTCGTGCTTAGGCCTGGCCGACCTCGATGCGGGCGAACCGCGTCACGGTGACCCCGGCCTCGGTGAGGATCTGGGCGACCGTCTTCTTCGAGTCGGTGACCGAAGCCTGCTCGGTCAGGACGACGTCCTTGAAGAAGCCGTTGACCCGGCCCTCGATGATCTTCGGCAGGGCCGCCTCGGGCTTGCCCTCCTCGCGGGAGGTCTGCTCGGCGATCCGGCGCTCCGACTCGACGACCTCGGCCGGAACCTCGTCACGGGTGACGTAGCTCGGCCGCATGGCCGCGATCTGCATCGCGACGCCGCGCGCCGTGTCGGCGTCGGCACCGGTGAACTCGACCATGACGCCGACAGCCGGCGGGAGGTCGGCGCTCTTGCGGTGCATGTACACCGTCGTCTGGCCCTCGAAGATCGCGATCCGGTTCAGGACCAGCTTCTCGCCGATCTTGATCGACTCGTCCTGGATCAGGTCCGCGACGCTCTTGCCGTTCAGGTCGCTCGCCAGGGCCGCCGCCACGTCGGCCGGCTTGGTGGCCGCGACGTGCTCGACGAGGGTCTGGGCCAGCTCGATGAACGCGCCGTTCTTGGCGACGAAGTCCGTCTCGCAGTTGAGCTCCAGCAGGGCGTTGCCCGACTGGGCGACGAGGCCGTTGGCGGCGGTCCGACCGGCCCGCTTGCCGACGTCCTTGGCACCCTTGACGCGCAGGATCTCGACGGCCTTGTCGAAGTCGCCCTCGGCCTCCTCGAGCGCCTTCTTACAGTCCATCATGCCGGCAGCGGTCAGTTCGCGGAGCTTCTTGACATCCGCTGCGCTGTAGTTCGCCATGGTCTTCTCTCTGACTCGAAAGTTGGGAGGATCTCAGGACTACTCGGCGGCCGGCTTCTCGGCAGCCAGGGTCTCGACGACCGCGGCGGCCTCGACCGGGGCGGCCTCGGCGGCCGGAGCAGCCTCGGCGACCGGAGCGGTCTCCACGGCCACGGCGGCGGCCGGGGTCTCGTCGGCCTTCGGGGCGAGCAGCTCCTGCTCCCACTCGGCGAGCGGCTCGTCGCCGGCGACGACGCCCGGCTCCGGCTTCTCGTCGTTGCGGCCCTTGCCCGCGCGGGCCACGAGGCCGGCGGCGACGGCGTCGGCGATCACGCGGGTCAGCAGCGCGGCCGACCGGATCGCGTCGTCGTTGCCCGGGATCGGGAAGTCGACCTCGTCCGGGTCGCAGTTGGTGTCGAGGATCGCGATCACCGGGATGTGCAGCTTGCGCGCCTCATCGACGGCGATGTGCTCCTTCTTGGTGTCGACGATCCACACCGCGGCCGGGAGCTTCTGCATGTCCCGCAGACCACCGAGGGTGCGGGTGAGCTTGATCTTCTCGCGCGAGAGGGTCAGGAGCTCCTTCTTGGTCAGGCCGGTCGCGCCCTGACCGGTCTGCTCCATGGCCTCGAGCTCCTTCATGCGCTGGAGCCGCTTGTAGATCGTCTGGAAGTTGGTGAGCATGCCACCCAACCACCGGTGGTTCACGTACGGCATGCCGACGCGCGCGGCCTGCTCGGCGATGGCCTCCTGGGCCTGCTTCTTCGTACCCACGAAGAGGATCGAACCGCCACCGGCGACAGTCGCCTTGATGTGGTTGTACGCCTTCTCGATGTAGTCGAGGCTCTGGCGCAGGTCGATGATGTAGATACCGTTGCGCTCGGTGAAGATGTAGCGCTTCATCTTCGGGTTCCAGCGCCGGGTCTGGTGCCCGAAGTGCACGCCGCTCTCGAGGAGCTGACGCATCGTTACGACGGCCATGTGTCTTTCTCTCCCTGTGCGGGCCGGGGCCCGCGTTGTTCCCTGGTTGTCGCCGCGACCGGTGGTCACGGCCCTAGCGCCCGGTCGTCGGCCCGTTGGCGTCCATCTCGCGGATGGGACCAGGGAGAGCCGCCGTCGCACTGTGCGTACGAAGGGCGCGCGAGGTCGACCGCGCAGGGCGGTCGCCGGTTGACAAGTCTACGGTGTGCCGGTTGTCACCCGGCCGCCAGGGCCGCGCCGAGCAGCAGTACCAGGCCGATCACCAGGTACGACAGCGGCGGGCGGAGCAGGACCCGGGCGCCGTGCCGTTCGGAAGCCCGGCCCGCGCCGGTCACCATGCCGTACATTCCGGCGGCGAAAACGGGCAGACCCAGCAGGAGCAGGACACCCGCGACGACTCCGGAGGGTGACGTCGTGCCGCTGGCCAGCAGCGTGGAGCCGAGCAGGACGAGGGCCGCGATCTCCAGTACGCCGACCACGGCGGCCAGGCCGATGGCGATGACCGGGCGGCGGGAGCGGTACACGCCGTCGCCGTCGGCCGCCGGCTCGGGGCGGCGGAGCTGGACCTGCTCGGTCGGGTAGCCGGGCTGCGGGGCGCGCGCCGGCTCCGGGCCGCGCGCGGGCTCGGGGCCCCGGGCCGGGTCGACGGTCGGCACCCGGGTGGTCGGCGGGTCGAACGCCGGCTGCTCCGTCGGGAAGCCTCCACTGCCCTCCGAGGGGAAACCGTTGCTCTTCGGCTGCTCCGGGCGGGGCTGGCCCTTGAGCAGGGGCACCCGTTCGGCCTGGTGCCGCTGGCCGCCGGTGGGCTGCTCCGCCGGGGTCCAGGGCTGCTCGGCCGGGCGCTGCTCCGGGGTCCACGACTGGCCGGTGGGCTGCTCCGCCGAACGCTGCTCGGGCGTCCACGACTGGCCGGTGGCCGCCTCGGCGGGCCGGCCCTCGGGCGTCCACGACTGTTCCGCCGGACGCTGCTCGGGGGTCCAGGACCCCTCGGTGGCGCGGGGCTGCGGGGTGTCCCAGGCGGCCGGGGGCTGATCGGCCGGCGGGGTCCAGGACTGCTGGTCGCCGCCCCAGGCCGGGCCGTCGGGCCGGGTGGCGCCGCCCCAGGCGGGCTCCGTGGGGGCAGGGTCACCGGCGCGGGGCTCCGGCGGCCGGTACTCCCCGGAGGGGCGCTGGTCGGCGTACGGCGGCTCGGCGTAGCGGGGATCGCGCTCCTCGCCGTACCACCTCTGAGGGTTGGATTGCTCGGGGTAGCTCACGTGTATCAAAGCTAGGCGATACCAGGGTGTTAGCGCCATCGGCCCGTACGGTGAAAAAGGTGTCCGGACGTTTGTCCGTGATCGACCTACTATTCCCCGGTGACTGAAACCCCCACGCTCGCGGAAGCGTTCACCACGGCCGCCGACGGCCGGTTCACGATGGGCGGCTCCCCCCGCTATGTGGCCCTGGCCCGGGCCGTCGCGGCGGATCCGGCCCTCGCGGCGCCGTTGGGCTCCGGCGAGGTCGCGCCGGCGCACCCGCCCCTGTTGTTCTCCGCAGTGCAGTGCGTGGTGCGCACGGTCGGGCATCCGCTCGCCGACTACTACCCCACCCTCGGCGGCACCCGCGAACCCGACGCCGGCCTGGTCGAGGCGTTCGCCGACCTGGTCGCTGCGCACGGCGACCGGCTGGCCGCGCTGTGCGCCGACGCCAAGCCCCGCAGCAACGACCCGTCGATCGCCGCGATCATCCGGCCGGCGCTGGGCCGGGCGGCCGTCGCCGCCGGGGGCAGGCCGCTGGCCCTCGTGGAGATGGGCTCGGCGGCAGGCCTGACCCTCCTGCCCGATTTCTATGACTATGACTACTACCCGGCGTCGACCGGCCCCTCCGGGGTGACCGGCGCGGGAGCGGTCACCCTCGGGTGCGAGATCCGCGGCGAGGTCCCCGGGCACGCCGAGTTGGACATCGCGCGGCGGATCGCCCTGGAGCTGGACCCGATCCGGCACGACGACCCGGCCGCGGTGCGCTGGCTGCTGTCCGGGATCTGGCCCGAGCGCACCGCCGAACTCGCCCGGGTCACCGCGGGTCTCGCCGCGCTGGACGCCGCCACGATCGACTGGCGGGCCGGCGACTTCTTCGAACAGCTGCCCGGGGCCCTGGCCGACATCCCGCCCGACGAGCTGCCCGTCGTGTACGGCTCCAGCGTCCTCTGCTGTCAGAAGGACCGGCGCGCAGAGCTCCCGGCGCTGCTCGCGGCGGCGGGGCGCGACCTGGTGTGGATCACCAAGGAGCACCCCGAACACGCGCTCGCGCTCGTCACCGACGACCCCAACCCCTTCGAGGGCGATCACACGGTGGTACTGACGTCCGTCACCTACGCGGCGGGCCGGATCACCGAGGTCGTGGCGCTCGCCGAGGTCGACCCGTGGGGCCGGTGGCTCGACTGGCGGCCCACCGTCATGCGCCCACGGTCAGTCGGCTGACCGCCTCGGCCAGGACCTCCGGCTTCTTGCAGAACGCGAACCGGACCAGGCGGCGGCCCGCCTCGACGTCGTCGTAGAACACCTGGGTCGGCACGGCCACCACCCCGCTGCGTTCCGGCAGCGCGCGGCAGAACTCCACGCCGTCGACGCCGCCGAGCGGGGTGATGTCCGCCGTCACGAAGTACGTGCCCTCGGCCCGGCGGACGTCGAACCCCGCCTTGCGCAGCCCCTCCGACAGCGCGTCCCGCTTGGCGCGCAACTCGTCGCGGAAGCCCCGGTAGTAGCCGTCCGGCAGGGCCAGGGCCACCGCGACGGCCGGCTGGAACGGGCCCGCGTTGACGAACGTGAGGAACTGCTTGACCCGCAGGACCGCCGACACCAGCGGGGCGGGGCCGCACACCCAGCCGACCTTCCAGCCGGTGCAGGAGAACGTCTTGCCGGCCGAGGAGATCTGCAGGGTGCGGTCCCGCATGCCCGGGAAGCCGGCCAGGGGCAGGTGCTCGCCGTCGAACACCAGGTGCTCGTAGACCTCGTCGCAGACCGCGATCACGTCGTGCTCGACGCACAGTTCGCTGATCAGGGTCAGTTCGGCGCGGGTGAACACCTTGCCGGTCGGGTTGTGCGGGGAGTTCAAGAGCACCAGACGGGTACGCGGGGAGAAGGCCGCGCGCAGCTCGTCCGGGTCGAACGCGTAACCGGCACCGGGGTCGCCCTCGGGGCCGGCCGCGCCGAGGAAGGTGTCCTCGACGCCGGGGCCGGAGGCGTCGGTCGGGTGACCGGTGGGGCCGGAGTCGGCGGCCGGGTGACCGGTGGGGCCCGGAGCGGAGTCGCCGGTCGGGTGACCCGTGGTGCCGGCCGCCGTGGTGAAGGTCGGGTGGCCGGCGATGGCTGCCGTGCCGGTGTTCCCGGTGCCGGTCGACGTGGCGGTGGCCTTGGCGGCGGGGCCGGCGGTGGTGGTGGTGGTGGGGCGGAGGGTGACCGGGCGGCGGACGGCGCCGGCCAGCGCGATCGAGGCCGCGTAGGAGTCGTAGTACGGCTCGAAGCAGATCACCTCGTCGCCGGCCTCGCACAGCCCCAGGATCGACGCCGCGATCGCCTCGGTCGCCCCGGCGGTGACGAGGACCTCGCCGTCCGGGTCGTACTCCAGCCCCCAGAACCGGCGCTGGTGCTCCGCGATGGCGGCCCGCAGGGCGGGCACCCCGGGCCCCGGCGGGTACTGGTTGTGTCCACCGAGGATCGCCGCCCGGGCCGCCTCGAGCATCTCGGCGGGGCCGTCGGTGTCGGGGAAGCCCTGGCCGAGGTTGACGGCACCGGTGCGGGCGGCCAGCGCGGACATCTCCGCGAAGATCGTGGTGCCGAACGGACGCATGCGCTCGACCAGAGGGTCAGTCATGCCGCAAAGCCTAGGGCGTCCGACCCGGCGAAAGCGAGCACACCGGACCCTCGCCCCACGCGTTGCCGGGTAGTTGTGTTCCGCGACCCGGCAGGGGGGTGCCGGGTCGCGGAACCAGCAGGCGCGTCGCCGCCGACGGGGGGATTGCCGACGACGGGCGCCGGGCCCCGGTCGGAGCCGACGCAGTGGCGCGGCCCCGGACGGGGACGTGGTGGCCGGTCAGGCCGCCCTGGGCAGGGCGGTCGCGGACCGGTAACTCAGGGCGAGCGCGTCGGCGACGATCGCCACGAAGCGCTCGGCCTCCACCATGAGCCGCTCGGACTCCTGGTGGGTGACCGCGCCGGGGACCCCGGCCTCGGCGATGGCCCGGCGGCGGGCGCCGGCGGCGAACAGGGCCGCCCAGTCGGACAACTCGGGCGCGACGAGGGTGAGCAGACCCCAGACGCTGGTCGGGCGGCCCCGGCCACCGGGGGCCGGCCGGGCCCTGGCGGCCACGACGGCGGCCGCCGCGCGCAGGGCGGCGAGATGGGCGGTGGCGTAGCGCTCCTCGTCGGTGCTGGCGGCAGCGGCCTCGGCCAACCCCTTGCGGGCCAGCGCGAACAGCTCCAGCGGCGTGCGCTGCGGGAAGGCGTGTGCCGGGATCGTCAGCATGCGGAATCCTCCAGCCGGTCGAACCGCGTGCATGTTCGAACTCTTGTTCGAATAGACGTAGAGTAGCGCTCTCCACACAGTGGACGCAACACCCATTCACCATTCTTCAATTCGGGACAACAGCCCCCTTGCGGTCGATCTCCACACCGCGAACCAGCTCGGCCACCCGTCGGGGAGGGGTGTTCGGGGTGCGCGGGATGTGGAGGTGTCGGACAGATCACTCCGGTCGTCGTACCGGAAAACCGCTCTTTACAGTGGGAGCCATGTCCCTGACCGCCACATCGACCCTCGTCGGTGGGTTCGTCCTCGCGATCCTCGTGGTGGCGGGCACGGTCACACTGTGGCGGCGCTGGCCGCGTCGGGGGCGCCTGGCGTTGCGGAGCGGCTCGCTGCTGCTGTCCCAGATCATGGTGGTGCTCTGCGTGGGCCTCGTGGTGAACCGGTCGGAGCAGCTCTACCCCACCCTGGAGACCCTGGTCAGTCCGCCGAAGGCCAAGCGGCACGTGGCCGAGAGCGTCACCAGCGGCGGGCTCGACGAGTGGCTGCGGGCCCGGGCCCAGCAGGGCGCGAAGTCCGGGCTGGCGTTCCCCTGGCAGCCGGCGGGGGGCGGAAAGTGGCCGGTCGCGGAGCACCCGTCGATCAGCCTGCCGGCGCAGTACTTCCTGCAGCCCAACAGCCGGTTCCCCGTGATCGTCGCGTTCGGGCCGCCCGGGACGCCCGGCTGGTCGGACCCGCGCGCCGCCGGCCGCAACGGCGACCCGGCGATCGTCGTGTTCCTGCACCCGAGGACCCACGACGCCGCCTCCCTGCGGCTGCTCGGCGCGGAACTGCCGGAGGAACTGGCCCGCGACCTGCGCACCACCCCCGACCGGTGGTCCACGGTCGGCGTCGGGAAGTACGGGGTCGCGGCGCTGGACCTGGCCCGCCGGCACCCGGAGCGGTACCGGTCGGCGGCCGCCGTCACCCCGCCCGCCCCGGCCGAGCTGGCCGCCCCGGCGAAGGCGCTCGCGGCGATGAACAGCCCGGTGGCCGTGTTCCTCGCGCCCGGCGTGGCGGTGCCGCCCGGCGTTCCCGTGCCCTCGGCGGCCGGCAGCACGAGCCCGGGCGGCCCACCGTCCACGGGCAGCACCCCCGGCCCGGGCGGCTCGGCCCACCCGGGTGCCACGGCGAACCCGACCGGCACCCCGCACCCGGGCACCGCGAAACCGACGGCCACCGCCTCCCCCAACACGCGTCTCTCCCCCAAGCACGCCGACCCGCTGGCGACGGCCCTGCGCTGGGCGGCGGCCCAGCTCCCGGCCGCCCTCGACCCGGCGCAGACGGCCGGCCAGGTCAGCACGTCCACGACCACGTCACCGACGCCCACCCCCGGCGCGTCGTCCTCGCCCCGGCCGCCGGCCACCCCGAGCCGGCCCCCGGCGGCCCCCGGGAACCGGCGATGACCCCCACGAGCCTGAGCCTGCAGCTGCTCACCATGGCGATCGCGGTCGCGACGACCGTCCTGGTCGCGTGGGCCTGGCCCCGGGCCCGCCGGGTGCGTTGGCTGATCCGTCCGGTGCTGCTCCTGCTGTGCGCGGTCACGGCGTTCTCCGTGGTCGGGGTGGCCGTCAACCGGATCATGTTCCTGGCCCCGACCTGGGGGCACGTGCTCGGCGACCGCGACGCCGCCGCCGTGCCGTCCGGCGGTGACGACGGGACCGCGCCGCCCACCGCCGCGCCCGGGCAGAGCCGGATGGAGCAGTTCACGCCCGCGCCGGGGAAGGCGGGCATCGCGCTGCCGGTGGTGGTGTACCTGCCGCCGGGCTACGACCAGTCCGACAACGTGCGGTACCCGGTGATCACGGCCTACGCGGGCTACCCGGGCACGCCGAACACGTGGGTGTCCGGCACCGGGGCGCAGAAGATGCTCGACGCCGAGATCGCCGCGCACCGGATGGCCCCGACCGTCGTGATCTACCCGACCATGCACCCTGATCCCAAGTGGGACAGCGAGTGCGTGAACGCCGAGGGCGGGCCGCAGTTCGACACGTATCTGACCGAGGACGTGCCCGCCGCCGTGCAGAGCCGTTACCGGGTACGCGGGGACCGGGCCGCCTGGGGTGTGATCGGCTTCTCCACCGGCGGGTACTGCGCCGTGAACCACGTGCTGCGCCACCCCGACCGGTACGTCGCGGCCGGCAGCATCGCGGGGTACTTCAAGCCGTTGCCGGGCGGCGCGGGCGGCACCCAGGACCTGTTCAAGGGGAACGAGCGGGCCCGCCAGGAGAACTCCCCGCTGTGGCGGATCCAGAACGCGCCGGTCCCCGACGTCGACATCTGGTTCGGGTCGGCCAACGACGACAAGAACGCGATGGCGGGGATCCGGGAGTTCGCGCCGCACGTCAGGGCCCCGGTCCGGTTCACGACGGCGTTCATCCCGGTGGGCGGGCACACGCTTTCCGCCTGGCTCGTCCTGATCCCGTCGGCACTCAACTGGCTCTCGGCCCGGCTTGCCGCGCCGCAGACCTTGTCCTAATGCGCCAAGATACGTACCTATGCCACTCATCCACTGGGGACCCGACGATCTCCTGCACCGCCTCGACGACGTCCTGGCCGTGTACGGGGCGGCGATGGCGTACCCGAGGGACCTGATCTTCTCCCGGCGCAGCTTCGTCGCCAGCCACGCCGGCCGGCCGGGCTTCCGGGCCGTGGCCACCCTCGACGACGACGGCTCGCTGCTCGGCTTCGGCTACGGGTACACGTCCAGCCCCGGCCAGTGGTGGCACGAGCAGGTGCGCGGCGCGCTGCCCCGGCCGGTGTACCACGGCTGGATGGACGACTGCTTCGAACTGGTGGAGCTGCACGTGGCCCCCGGCGCGCAGGGGCACGGCAGCGGGCACCGGCAGCTGGTGGCACTGCTCACCGGGGTGCCGCGCGGCACGGTGCTGCTGTCCACGCCCGAGGTGCCCCGGGAGGCGTCGAGGGCCTGGCGGCTGTACCGGCGGCTCGGGTTCCTCGACGTGCTGCGCGACTTCCACTTCCCCGGGGACGAGCGGCCGTTCGCCGTGTTGGGGCGGTCGCTGCCGCTGGACCGGGGCGACGAGTCTGGTCGGAGCGCATAGCGGGCCCGGGTGGGAGGCCTGATCACGGCACACGATGGGGCCGGGGCAACGTGGGCGGTTCGCCTTCCGGGTGGGCGCCCGGGTCCGCGCGGGTCCCGGTACCCCGATGAAGGGGTTCGTCAGCCGAGGGAGCGGCGGACCGACGTGAAGACGTGGGTCAGGCCGAGGACGGCGACGAGCAGCCAGACCGCCCCGACCAGGGCCGCCGCGCCCCGGGCCAGGGTCTCGGAGGCCGCACCGGCCAGTCCACACAGGATCAGGCCCAGCGCGACGGTCGCGATCCGGGGGCCGCGTTCGCCGAGCACGGAACCCTCGACGAGGACGACGCCGGTCTCGGCCGTCCGGGTCCGCAGGTACTCCTGGAGCCAGGTCAGCGCGCCGCACGCCACGATCAGCACGCCCGGCGCGCCCAGCAGCCACAACGCGCCCAGCCAGGCCGCCTCGGACAACCGCTCGACCAGGGCCGCGTACACGTAGCCGATCCGGGTGATCCGCTCTGTGAGCACCGCCAGCGCGCGGCTGACCGCGTCGGTGACGACCGCGAGCAGCACCGCCGCCCCCGCGCCGAGGGTCCACCAGCCGCCGACGGCCGCGAACGCCGGCACGGCCAGGCTCAGGACCAGGCTCGCGGCGAGCAGGTTGCCGGGGGCGGCGCCGAGCCGGGCCAGCGGGCGGGCCAGGGCGTAGGACACCCGGAGCCAGCCACGGAACGGTTGCGGGGTCGTCCTCGGATCGACCCCGTGCAGCGACGCCCAGCGTGCCGCGTAACCGTCCCAGCCCAGCGTCGTCAGCTCAACAACCCCCATCGCACCTCGACGGATGCCGAGATCTCCAGTTCACCGGCCTCCACGGACGGGCCGCCCCCGAAAGCCATGGCCCGCATCGCGTGCCCCGGGCCGGAACCGCCGCCCTGACCCGCCTCGGAGACCGCCTCGACCACACCGAGTCGTCGCTCGGCCAGCTCAGCGTAACGCCGGGCCTTCGTTTTCGCGTCCTCGAAGGCCAGATCGCGCGCGCGTGTCTTCGCCTCGGCCGGGTCGTCCACGGCGAAGCTCAGGTCGTGCAGCCGGGCCGCGTCGCCCGCCGCTCCGATCGCCGCGCCCACGATGTCGCCGGCCGTACCCAGGTCGCGCAGCCGCGCGGTGAGCTGCTGGCTGGCCGTCCAGCCCTGCGGCGCGCCGTTGGGGCCGAACGCCTGGAAGACCCGGGCGCCGGCGGTCTGCCGGTCGCGGTCGGGCACCCCGGAGCGCTTGAGCACGTCGTTGATGCTGTTCAGCGCGGCCGAGCAGCGGTCCAGCGCGGCCTGCACCGACGGGGCGGTGACCTCGGCCCCCAGGTTCGCCATCAGGACGTCCGGGGTGACCGGGACCCGGCCGACCCCGATGACCGTGACTCCGTCATGCCGCATGCGCACGCACCCCCGTGATGTTCTGCCACACCTCGCGGGTCGCCGTGGACCTGTTGAAGGTGATGAAGTGGATCCCCGGCGCGCCCTCGCGCAACAGCCTCTGGCACAGCTCGCCGGCCTGGTCGATCCCGAGTCTACGGACGGCGGCCGGATCGTCGGCCACCTTCTCGAACTGCGCCGCCAACGCCGACGGGAACGGGGCCCCCGACAACTGGGCCGACTTGGCGATCGTGCCCATCGCGACGACCGGCATGATGCACGGCACGATCGGCGCGTCACAGCCGGCGGCGGCGACCCGGTCGCGCAGCCGCAGGTAGTCGTCGGCGTCGAAGAACATCTGGGTGATGGCGAAGTCCGCGCCGGCCCGCATCTTGCGGACGAAGAACCTCGTGTCCTCCTCGATGTCCCGCGAGCGCGGGTGCTTGTACGGGAACGCGGCCACGCCCACGCTGAAGTCCCCGGCCTCCTTCACGAGGCGGACCAGGTCCTCCGCGTACAGCACGCCCTCGGGGTGCTTGATCCACTCGCCGTCGACGCCGGACTTCGGGTCGCCCCGGACCGCGAGGATGTTGCGGACCCCGGCGCCGGCCAGCCGGCCGACGACGTGCCGCAACTCGCGGACCGAGTGGTCCACGGCGGTCAGGTGCGCCATGGGCAACATCGTGGTCTCCGTGGCGAGCCGCTCCGTCACCTCCACGGTCAGGTCGCGGGTGGTGCCGCCGGCGCCGTACGTCACCGAGACGAACGACGGGCGCAGCTGCTCCAGTTCCCGGATCGTCTGCCACAGCACCTGCTCGCCCTCGGCGTTCCGCGGCGGGAAGAACTCGAACGAGAACGTCGGGTCGGGGTGCCGGATCAGGTCACCGATCGACGCCGGTCGTGCCGGGCGGAAGGACGCGTTGTTGATTGCCACGGTCGCCAGACTACTGGTGGCGGTGGGGGGAGTTGAAGAACCACCATCATTCGGGACGGTCGGCGCTCGCCGCCCAGCCACGCTCCCCCAGCCGGCGGCCCAGACACGGCCAGGACTCGCCGCAGGCCCGGCACCTGCGGGGACGGGTGTCGGGCGGGGCGTCGAGGGCGGGTTCGTGCTGCCGGATCAGGTGCGCCGCGAGGCGCCGGAGCAGCTCGACGATTGGCGCGTTCTCGGGATCGGGCATGGGTCGATGTAACCGGGGAACGGGGTGGGTGGGAGGAGCCGGGAACGGGGCTGGCCCACACTTCTTTTCCGGGCGGGCGGCCCCGGGGCACGGGCCGCCGGGCCGGGCTCGGGATTGCGGCGCGGGCCGGGTGGGCGCGACCCGGAGGCGCTCCACGCGGTAGGTCAGGCCGGGCGGGCGTCTCCCGGTGGTGGGTCAGGCCGGGGCCGGCGCCTCCCGGTGGTGGGTCAGGCCGGGGCGGGCGTCTCCCGGTGGCGGGTCAGCCCGCGCGGCGGGTCGCGGCGGTGATCAGGTCCGCGAGCACGGCCCGCGCCCCCGGCTCCACCGGCGCCCCGTCGAGGGCCTCGTGCGCGGCGGCGGTCAGTTCGGAGATCCGGGCCTCCACGGTCGCCAGCGCGCCGGTGGACACGATCACGTCCCGGAGCGCGGCCACCCCGGCGTCGTCGAGGTCCGGGTCGCCGAGCAGGGCGGTGACCAGGTCGCGCTGGGCGGGGGTGCCGGCGGCCATGGCGGCGGCCACCAGGTACGTCCGCTTGCCCTCGCGCAGGTCGTCGCCCGCGGGCTTGCCGGTGACGGCCGGGTCGCCGAACACGCCCAGTTCGTCGTCGCGGAGCTGGAACGCCTCGCCGAGCGGGAGCCCGTACGCGGAGTAGCTCTTGAGCAGGCCGTCGTCGGCCCCGGCCAGGGCGCCGCCCATCAGGATCGGGCGCTCGATGGTGTACTTCGCCGACTTGTACACCGCGATCTTGCTGGCCCGTTCGAGGCTGGTGTCCCGGGTGGCGACCGCGAGCACGTCCAGGTACTGGCCGGCCATCACCTCGGTGCGCATCTCGTCGAACACGGGCCGGGCCCGGGCCACCGCCACCGGATCCACGCCCGCGCCGTCGAACAGCTCGTCCGACCAGGCCAGGCACAGGTCCCCCAGCAGGATCGCCGCCGCCCGGCCGAACGCCTCGGAGTCACCGGCCCAGCCCTCGGCCGCGTGCCGGTCGGCGAACCGGCGGTGGATGGCGGGCAGGCCGCGCCGGGTGTCGGAGGCGTCCATCACGTCGTCGTGGATCAGGGCGCTGGCCTGCACGAGTTCGAGGCTCGACAGGCACCCGACGACCTCGTCGGCGTCCGTGCCGCCCGCGCCGGCGAAGCCCCAGTACGCGAAGGCGGGGCGCATCCGCTTGCCGCCGCCGAGCACGAACTCGGTGAGCGCGTCGGCGACCGGCAGCAGGGCGGAGTCGATCGCGGAGAGCCGCTCGCGCTGGGCTGTCAGGAACGACTCCAACGCGGCGGTCACCCGGCGCTGCAGCGGCGCATGATCGTGATTCACGGCCCCGACGGTAGTCGATCAGGGGGTGCTCCGGATGTTCGGGTTCCGCACTGGTGACCGGGGGCTCCCGGGCCGATTCGGCGGGGCCGGGGTCGAATCCGGCGGGGCCGGGCGCGGAGCCGGCGTAGGCGTGGCCAGCGCGGACCCTCCGTCAGCGCGGCCGGGTCCGAACCCTGCGTCGGCGGCGCCCGGCGGCCGAGGCCGCCCGCAGTTCCTCCTCCGACAGGCCGAGCAACGCCGCCAGCCCCCCGCGCCAGAACGGCCCGGGCAGCCGGCGGGACCGTTCCCACCGGGACACCTCGTGCCGGGTGAGGGTGGGCCGGCCGGTCAGGGTGTTGAGCTCGCGGGCGAGCCGGTGCTGGCTCCAGCCCCGGGCGCGGCGGCGGCGGTGCAGGAGTTCGGCCAGAGATTCGTACATGCGTTCTATATACCGGAGGGGTGTGACGTCCTCGCCAGGCCGCGCAGCCGGAAGCCGTAGAACACGAGGGACACGCCCCAGATGATCGACCAGATCCCGAGGGTGACGGCGAGCGCGACCAGACCCTGACCGGGGCGGACCAGCAGCACGATGCCGAGGAGGACGAACAGCGCGCCGGACAGGTACAGCAGCCACTCGCCGGTCACCTCCTTGCGGATCTGCCAGGCGGCGTACAGGTAGAGCAGTCCGATGATGATCGACCAGCTGGCGATGAAGACCAGCAGGACGAGCGCGGTGATCCCCGGCCAGAGGAAGGTGCCGATGCCGGCGAGCACCCCGGCGACGCCCATCAGGACGAGCAGCCAGCGGTGCTCGCCCCGGCCCGAGATGCCCAGCCAGCCGGCGGTGACCCCGTCGATCAGGGCGTAGACCCCCCAGACGAGTACCAGGGCGAGCACGGTGACCCCGGGCCAGGCGACGGCCAGGACGCCGAACACGACGGCGAGGACGCCCCGCAGGACGACGAGGCCCCAGTTTCTTGCCAGCAGCTCCAGCATGTACCGATGATCAATCGGACAGCGGGGGCGTGGGCGGTTATTCCGGAAGTCAGCGGAGAACCTGCTGGAAACTGCCATAATGGTCGGCCGTGTAGTACAGGTCCCCGCCGTCGCCCGTGATCAGGCGGCGCGCGCCCCGGTCACCCTCGCCGGGCGTCACGACCGTGTACTCGTGGTAGTAGCCGCCCGGCTTCTGCGGCAGCCGGCGCTCCCGGTTCTCGAAGATCACGCCGTCCTGCTTGTAGGGGAACGGCCCGCCCTGGTCGATCAGCGCGAGGGTGTTGCGGCCCTCGGCGGGCAGGTCCGCGACCTTGATCTTCTTGAGCCCGGAGTCGGGCGGCGCGGGCGTGGTGGCCCGCGGCTTCGTCGAGGTCGCCTGCGCGGCCGGTCCGGTGGTGGCCGCCGTGCCGCCGGTGGCTGTTGCCGTGGCCCGCGCGCCGTCCGGGGCGGGTTTCGGGTCCGCCGACAGCTTGCCGATCAGGAACACGGCCAGCACGGCCACGACGAGGACGGCCGCCGAGGCGAGCAGGCCCTTCTGCTTACTGTTCACTCTTACGCTTCCCCAGCCAGGTCCATACCGACAGTGTCGTCAGCACGAGGGCGAAACCGAACCCCAGGTCCTCGACCGGGGCGTGCGCGATCCGCCAGCCGGTGATCGCACGGGGATCATATTGGACGATGCCCCGGCCGGTGAGAATCCCGTTGGACAGAAGCTGGAAGAACACGATGATCGGGTACGTCGCCCAGAATGTCCGCCCGAGCAGCAGCCTGGTCCGCAGTACCCGGAGATCGACGAGGACCGCGCACAGCAGCCCGAGGCCGACGGCGGCCGTGTAGGTCATCGGGCCAGCACTTTCCGGACGGCTTCGAAACCGAGGATCGCGCACAGGGGTACGACCAGGAAGAACAGCAGTTCCTCCAGGGGCAACCGGCCGGGCAGGGTCACGCCGAGCACCTGGGCGGGGTCGTAGCGCCAGTGCCCGGCCGCGATGGCCGCCAGGTCCCAGCAGACGAAGACGGCCGCGACCGGCAGGACGGTGAGCGCGAGCCGCCGCCCCTGCCGGAGCACCCCGGTCCGGAGCACGGGCTCCAGCCAGATCGCGGCGGCCAGGCATCCGACCAGCACGAACAGGTACGACAGGTGCCTCAATAGCCCGCGGCCTGTGCCCGGCGCTTGACCTCGGTGGACCGGTGGCTCAGGGCGGCGGCCGGCGTCCCCTCCAGGTACTCGTCGGGGGTATAGAGCCACCTGAGTGCCTCTTCGTCGTTGTACCCAGCATCACGCAAGAGGTTCAAAACACCCGGGAGGTGCTTGATCGCGAGCGGGGTGGCGAGCAGCTCGCTCGGTACCCGCAGCACCCCGTCGCGGCGCACCGCGAGGATCTGTCCCTCCCGCAGCAGCTGCCGGACCTTGAGGATCGGCAGGTCGAGCCGTTCGGACACATCAGGCAGGGTCAGCCACTCGGCTGGCGAAATTTCCGTAGTCACCCCACAAGACTAGGGCCTCCCCCGTTCCCGCCCCTCGGGTCGGCCTCTGGAAGGGAAATCGCACATGAACCTCCGTCGGGAAATCCGCGGAGTCCTACGCTCCGTCCGTTACGACCTGTTTCGTCGGGGCGCGGAGCCGGAGCACCCCACCCACCGGGGCATCGTGCTCCTGGGCCTGTCGTTGCTGGTCCTCGCGGTGGCCGCCGGCTCGTACTTCACCGTGCTCGGCGTGGCGAAGGCCGTGCGGGGCGACACCGCCCTGGGGGCCGCCGCCGGCCGGGGCGGCACAGAGATCCAGGGGGGTACGGCCGACGGCGGGCCGGCCGGCTCCGAGCCCCGGCGGGTCACCTCGACCCCGCGCCGGCTGCCCACCCGGAGCCCGTCCGCGGAGCCGTCGGCCTCCGCCCGCCCCGAGGCGCCCAGGCCGACCCCGACCCGGTCCACGGCCGGGCCGACGCCCACCCCGGAGGGCAGCCCGACCCCGTCGCCGACGGCCAGTTCCTCGCCCAGTCCCACGCCCAGCGCGACGCCCACCGCGACGGTCGCGCCGACCCCCACGAGTACCCACCACTGAGCGTCGTCGGGCCGGGTGGACCACGGGGGTGCGCCCGGCCCGTACACTCGCGGGCGTGGACACGACAGTCGCCGACCCCCTGATCGGGGCGCTCCTGGACGAGCGGTACCGCATTCGCGGCCGAATCGCCCGGGGCGGCATGGCGACCGTGTACCACGCGATGGACGAGCGCCTGGAGCGCGAGATCGCAATCAAGATCATCCATCCGACGCACGCGGGCAAGCGGCAGTTCACCGACCGGTTCGAGCGCGAGGCGAAGATGATCGCCCGGCTCACCCACCCCAACATCGTCGCGGTGTACGACGAGGGCAGCCACGACGGCCTGCCGTACCTGGTGATGGAGTACGTCCGTGGCCGCACCCTCCGCGACGTCCTCAACGACCGGGGCACCCTTCCCGGCGACGAGGCGCTGAACATCATGGCCGCCGTGCTCGCCGCCCTGGGCGCCGCGCACCGGGCCGGCCTGGTGCACCGCGACGTCAAGCCCGAGAACGTGCTGATCGCCGACGACGGCCAGGTCAAGGTCGCCGACTTCGGGCTGGCCCGCGCCGTGGAGGCCAGCGGCGAGGAGAACACCGCCAGCGGCCAACTGCTCGCCACCGTCGCCTACGTCGCCCCGGAACTCGTCTCCGAGGGGTTCGCGGACCCGCGCGCCGACGTCTACTCCGCCGGCATCATGCTGTTCGAGCTGCTCACCGGCCGGGTGCCGTACGAGGGCGCCCAGGCCGTCGACGTCGCCTGGCAGCACGTGGAGCGCGACGTGCCCGCCCCGTCGCGGTTCGCCCCGGAGACCTCCGCCAGCCTCGACGAACTCGTCGCCCGCGCCACCCGGCGCGACCCGGGCGCGCGGCCCACCGACGCGGGGGCGATGCTCGCCGAGCTCGGCGCCGCCCGCGAGGATCTCGGCGCGCCCCGGCCCGCCGTCGCGCGGTACCACCCGGTCCCGCCGCCCGTGGCGCACACCACCGTCATCCCGCTCGCCGCCCGGCTGCCGATGGCCGCCCAGCGCGCGCTGCGCAAACCGCCGTTCGCCGTCATCGCGGCCGTCGTCGTGATCGGGGTGCTCGCGGCGCTGGGCGGCTGGTGGTTCGGCGCGGGCCGGTACACCGAGACCCCGGCACTGGTCAGCCTCGCCCAGGCGGACGCGCAGGCCAGGGCCGCGAAGGCCGGGTTCTCCCTGAAGGCCGTGGAGGGCTACAGCGAGACCGCCCCGGTCGGCACCGTCGTCTCCCAGCAGCCGAAGGCCACCGAGTCGATCCTGCGCGGCGGCACGATCGTCGTCACGGTCTCCAAGGGGCCCGAGCGGCACACGGTGCCCGCCGACCTCGTCGGGATGGACGGGGAGGACGCGCTCAAGGCCCTGAAGGCGCAGACGTTCCGGGTCACCCAGTCCCAGCAGTACAGCGCGACGGTCGCCGCCGGGAAGGTGGCCTCGGTCGACCCGCCGGCCGGCACGGTGCTGCCCGCCGGGGCGCCCGTCTCCCTCGCGATCAGCAAGGGGCCGCCGCCGATCACGGTACCCAGCGTGGTCGGCAAGAAGGTCGAGGACGCCAAGCGCGAACTGGAGAAGCTCGGGCTCGTCGTCGTGGTCAACGTCGTGAACAACGACACCGTGGCCAAGGACCGGGTGATCGGCCAGAACCCGGTCAGCGGCACCGGCGTGGAGACCAACGCGCAGGTCACGCTGAGCGTGAGCGCCGGCCCGCCGATGGTGGCGGTGCCCGACGTGGGCGGGCTGTCGTTCGAGGACGCGAAGAAGAAGCTGGAGTCGGTGGGGCTGGTCGCGGTCAGGGCCTTCAACTGGCCGGGCGGGCGCAACACGGTCTACACCCAGTCGCCGGGCGCGAACCAGCAGGTCGCGAAGGGTTCGTCGGTCTCCCTCTGGCTCTACTGACCCGGCCACGCCCGTCGAGCCCGGGTGCGTGCCCGGCGCCGGGACCTGCGACTCCGGGGCCGTCGCAAGGCTCTGGTGAGCGACCCACCCCGACGCGACCGGCCGGGAAGGCTCGAAGCCTCCCCGGCGACGGTCGGAGGGCGGGTCAGCAGCCGCAGGTGTAGTACAGGATGTCCCAGTGGTTGCCCTCGTCGGTGTAGAGGTTCCCCGACGGCGCCTTGTACTGGTATCCCCAGCCGGAGATGTACCCGACGTAGGTGTAGTGGTTCTTGACGTAGTTGGTCACGCAGGTGGTCTTGCCGACGTCGACCTTGTAGCCGTTCCAGTGGCTGTACGTGCCGCCGGAGTGCCCGGTCTCCGTACCCCCCGTGATGTTGATCGCGCAGCCGGTGATCGCCTTGAACGTCTTGATCCCGCTGACGGTGGACTGGTTGATCTGCTCGAACGACGTGCAGGTGGAGACGTTCCGGTTCGTGCAGCCCCCGCTGGAGGACCACGTGATGCCCGAGGCCGACAGCTGGCCGGCCGCCTGGGACTGGGTGAGTTTGGTGGCGGCGAAGGCCGGGGAGCCGAACCCGACCGTCACGGCCACCGCGACGGCAACAATCGTCAAAGCTCGATGTATCCGCATGTGCCGAACCGTAGGGCCCGGCAGGTAAAGGCCGAATCGGTCGAACGGTAAACATCTGAACAGGACACGGCGCACATCGAGGGACGAACGTTCTCCCCCGAACGGTGGACCCACTCTGACCTGCGCGAACCCTTGACGGAGCCGCCCCCTTAGGGCATCCTTGCTTAGGCCAGGCTAAGCGAAGGGGTGATCGCGTGTTCGTTTGCATCTGCGCGCGCGTCCGCGAGTGCGAGGTCCGCGACGCGATCCGCTTCGGCGCCCGGTGCGAGGAGAGCGTCGGCGACGCCTGCGGGGCCGGCACCGGCTGCGGTTCGTGCCTGGACCGGATCGCGGATCTGATCGGCGAGGAAAGCCCAGCATTGGCTACCCTAAGCGCGTAATTGCATACCCTTAGCGACTGACCCGGACACCGGTGCCTTTATCCTGCTGATCATGCAGGGAGATCCCACAGTCATCGAGTTCCTCAACGAGCAGCTCACCGCCGAACTGACGGCCATCAACCAGTACTTCCTCCATTCCAAGATGCAGGAGAACTGGGGCTACACCAAGCTGGCCAAGTACACGCGGCACGAGTCCATCGACGAGATGAAGCACGCCGACAAGATCACCGACCGCATCCTGTACCTCGACGGGCTGCCGAACTACCAGCGGCTGTTCCCGCTGCGGATCGGCGAGAGCGTCCCGGAGATGTTCGCCTGCGACATGCAGGTCGAGCAGGAGGCCGTGACCCGGCTCCGCAAGGGGATCGAGTACATGCGCAAGATCGGTGACGTCACCTCCGCGAACCTCTTCGAGGAGATCCTCGCCGACGAGGAGGGTCACATCGACTACCTGGAGACCCAGCTCGCTCTGATCGAGTCGCTGGGCCTGCCGCTGTACCTCCAGAACGTGACCGAGCACCCGGAGGCGTAGCCGGGTCCGCCCGTGGGCACTCCCTCACCGAGGGGGTGCCCACGACGCGTTTCCGGGGCGCGGCGGGCGGCCCGGGACTGGTGCTGCCTGCCCGGGCCCGGTGCCGGCGGCCCGAGCCGGTTGCGGCCGGACCCTACGCCCCGCCGTACAGCTTCGCGATCACGTCCTCGATCTCCGGCTCCACCACGGACAGGTCCCGCAGCGCGACCACCGCCGCGAGCCGCCCCACCACCTCGCCGACCGTGGCCCCGTCCACCTCCAGCCGGACCCGCGACCCGTCGACCTCCACCACCCGGGCGCCCGGGATCACCAGCCCGGCCGGCCACGGCGCCTCCAGGTCCGCGACGATGCCGCGCCGGGAGTCGTACCGGTCGTGCAGCGCCTCCAGGGAGCCGTCGTGCACCACCCGGCCGTGGTCGATGACGACCAGCCGCTCGCACAGCTTCTCGATGTCGGCCAGGTCGTGGGTGGTCAACACGATGGTGGTGTCCCCGGCGGCCCCCAACTCGGCCAGGAAGCCCCGGACGGCCTGCTTGCTCATCACGTCCAGCCCGATGGTCGGCTCGTCGAGGAACAGCACCTCGGGGCCGTGCAGCAGCGAGGCCGTGATCTCGCCGCGCATCCGCTGGCCGAGGGAGAGCTGCCGCACCGGGGTGTCGAGGAACTCGTCCAGGTCCAGCAGCGCGCGGCAGCGCTTGAGGCGGGCGGCGTGCTCGGCCGGCGGCACCCGGTACACGTGTCGGAGCAGGTCGAAGGAGTCGCGCAGCGGCAGGTCCCACCACAGCTGGGACCGCTGGCCGAACACGGAGCCGATCCGCCGGGCCAGGGTGGTGCGCTGCGGCACGGGGCGCAGCCCGCACACGGTGACCTCGCCGGCCGAGGGGGTCATGATGCCGGTGAGGATCTTCAGGGTGGTGGACTTGCCGGCCCCGTTCGGGCCGATGTAGCCGAGCAGCTCGCCCCGGTCGATGGCCAGGTCCACCCCGTCGACGGCCGGCACGGTCACCGACTCGCGGCGGAACCGGCCGACCTTCTTGCGGACCGTGAAGTCCTTCCGCAGTCCACGCGTCTCAATGATCATGATCCGGTACTCCCGTAGCGACGGAGCCCGGCCCGCCAGACCGTCCGGGCGAACAGAAGGGCGAGCAGCGCGACGACGGGCGAGAGCCACCGCAGCGGATCCGGTACGCCGAGGGGGTCCGAGCGGCCCAGCAGCGCCAGGGCCGGCAGGTACGCGACGAACGCGAACCCCAGCCCGTACGCGAACAGGCCACGGAACCAGCCCCCGAACATGGTGGTCGGATAGTTGGTGAAGTCCCGGCCGCCGTACGTGAACGCGTTGCCCACGTCCCCGGACTCCACCCACCAGAAGGCCAGCGAGGCGAAGACGACGAACAGCGACCCGAAGAAGACCGCCCCCGCGATCGGGGCGAGCACGGCCAGCAGCACCGCGCCCGGGGTCCACACCACCGGGGCGACGACCAGCGCGACCCCGTAGAAGACCAGGGCCTGGAGCATCCGGCCCAGGCGGCGGCTGGCGAAGTCGAGCACCAGGAGCTGGCCCAGGGCGGACAGCGGCCGGAGCAGGACGGTGTCGAGCAGCCCCGTGCGGACGTACGTCTTGAGGCGCTCGATCTCGCCGACCAGCCCGTCGGCGAAGCTGAACGCGACCACCGACAGCGCCGTGATCAGGATGATCTCGGTCCAGGCGAAACCGCCGAGCGTCTTCGTGACCCGGAACAGCATGAAGATCGCGCCGACGTCCACGGCCGCCAGCACCGTGGCGGTGACCAGGTCCAGGGCGAACGACGCCCGGTACTGGGCCTGGCTGCGGACCTGCGCGCCCAGTACCCGCAGATAGGGGTTGTCAGCCACCCTGCACCACCAGCCTGCGCAGCGCCCGGGCCTGCACCACCCGGGACAGCGCCACCAGCGCCACCAGCCAGCCGAGCTGGAGGCCGAGCACGTCGAAGGACCGCTTCTCCACGAGCACGTCCAGCGGCCCCTGGAACAGCAGCGGGAACGGGGTGGCCCGCAGCACCGCCGCGAGCCCGTCGGGCCAGAGTTCGATCGGGAACTGCAGCCCGCCGAACAGCCCCGACATCAGCAGCCACGCGGTCCACACGCCACGGACGTCCAACAACCAGAAACACACGAGCGCGAGGAGGTACCGCAGGCAGAAGCACAGCGCCGCCGACAGCACGAGCGCCGCCGCGAACAGCGGATAGGTGATCACGTGCCGGGGCACGTACAACGTGAAGAAGACCGCCCCGACCACGACGGGGAGGCTGAACCGGACCAGCATCGAGTACAGGAACCGGCCGGACTCGGTCGCCGCCGCCGCCCACATCAGGTCGATCGGCCGGAGCAGGTCGGACACCACGTTGCCGGTCCGGATCTGCTGCACGAGGTCGAGCTGGCCCCACACGTTGATGACCCCGATGATGCCCTGCGAGACCCACATGTAGGTGGCCAGTTGGGACCGGTCGTAGCCCAGCACGACCCCGCCGGCGCCGGCCGCGACTGTCAGGAACACGTAACACTTGAGGAACCCGAAGACCGAGTTGGTGAAAGCCATGGCGAACGTGGCCTGCGTATAGGTAGAAAATCGTCTATAACCTGCTCCGGCGAGGGCCAGAAAGGCTCGTAACGAACCGGCCGGAATACTGGCGGCGGGTGCGGTCACGCTTTACCCTCCTATCGACACACAAGCGGCCGAGCCTACGCCGCGCGGTGTCCCCCCGTCAGGCTAATTTCGCAGGGTGCGTGCGGCATGAGTGACGCGAGTGTGGCCGGTGGCTGGTTCGCCACCCGCCCCTCGCTGCCCGAAGTGGTCCGGGCGGAAGAGGAAGTTTCGGTCGCACCGTCTGTAGTGGTACCAGAACCGGCACCGTTGGCGCCGGTTTCGGAGCCCGTTCCGGAGGCTGTTTCGGTGCCGGTGGCCCCGGTCTCGGTGGCAGCAGTGGCTCCGCCGACTGCGGCTCCCAGCCCGGTCGCGGCTCCCGTTTCCGCACCTCCTGGGCCTGCGGCCCCGTCCGCCGCCCCGCCGCCGGCCGTGCGGGTGGATGTGGTCGAGGTGGTCGTGGAGTCCCGCCCCGCTCCGCCGCCGGTGATCGTGGCGACCCCGGTGGTCCCCGCGCCCCGAACCGAGCCGGCGCCGCCCGCACCCCCACCCCCGCCCCCGGCCCCGGTCGAACCGCTGCCGTCCGCCGCCTCGCAGATCCCCGACGTCGCGGCCTACGTCCCCACCGACGACGCGGTCCCCTACGACGGCGACCCCGAGCGCGCCCTCGCCGAGGAACGCTTCCCCCTCGACCCGGTGACCCTGCGCGAGACGGTGTCCGATCCGGCCCGGCTGCGCTCGATTCGGGCGGCCCTCACGAGTCGGATTTCCGACAGTTCGGATCCGGGTACCCGGGCCCGGCTCCTCGGCCTGCGCGCCGTCACCCACCGGCTGCTCGGCGAGTACGACCCGGCGCTCAGTGACGCCCGGCTCGCCGTCGAGCACGCCGAGAGCACCGACCAGTTGCGCCGGATCGCGCTGTCGCGGGCCCGGCTCGCGCGGGTGCACCAGTGGCGCGGCGAGCACCGGGCCGCCGACGAGCTGTACGCGCAGGCGAACTCCACCGAGCTGCCCGGCCCGCTGCGCGCCAGCCTGTACGCGCACGCGTCCCGGTCGGCGTACGACCAGGGCCGGCTCATCGAGGCCGCCGCGTACCTGGAACGCGCCCTCGAACTGCGCCGGCTCACCTACGACCAGGAACTGATCGGCGAGGTCGAACTGGTCCTCGACGCGATCGCCGAGCGCGCCTCGACCGTCGGGTTCGGGCCGATGCCCCGGCAGCGCGAGGCCCCCGAGCAGCTCGTACCGGAGGGCGACTACGCCGACGCGCAGCCGTACCGGGACGGGCTGGCCTGGGTGCGCCGGACGGACGACGACGACTGGGTGGCCATCGACCTCGACGGCCGGGTGGTCATCTCCGCCGGGTACGACGACGTGCGGCCCTTCCGGCACGGCGTCGCGGCCGTGCGCCGGGCCGGCGGCTGGGGGGCCGTGGACGTGCACGGCAAGGTGATGCTGTCCTGCTCGTACGACCAGTTCTGCACGGCGCTGGCCGACGGGCGCTACGTGGAGGGGTTCACCGAGGAGGGGCTCGCCGTGGTCGAGCGCGGCGGGCGCAAGGGCGTCGTGGACCGGACGGGACGGGTGCTGGTCCAGCCCGCGTACCGGGGGCTGGTGATCCACCCGGTGGCGTACCTGATCGTGTCGGCGGAGCACCGGTGGGGAGCCCTGGACCGGCGCGGGGACGAGATCATCGAGCCGGTGTTCGCGAGCCGGGCCGAGGTGATCGAGCACGTGGAGCGCCTGATGTCGACGGCCCGCCCGGTGCTCTGAACCGACCGGGGACGCCGCGCCACCCGGGGCCCACCCGGGGCCGGACAGCCCCCACGCGGGGCCAGACGGCCCCCACCCGGAGCCAGGTCCGGCCAGCCGCGCGACATTCCGGGGAGGCCGCCACCGCGGCGACGGCCTCCCGCGCGAAACCTACGGCCGCGCCGCCGGCGAGGTGGTCTTCGCCGGGTCCCGCTCGATCACCGGCTCCAGCACCTCGTCGATCTGCTTCAACAGCTCCACGTCGAGCGTGACCCCGGCCGCCTTCACGTTGTCGCGGACCTGCTCCGGCCGGGACGCCCCGACGATCGCGGACGCGACGTTCGGGTTCTGCAGCACCCAGGCGACGGCGAGCTGGGCCATGGTCAGCCCGGCGGCCTCGGCGAGCGGCTTGAGGAGCTGGACCCGGGTCAGGGTCTCCTCGTCGGAGATCAGGTTGCTCATGAAGTGCGCGCCGGACTTCTCGTCCGTGGCACGGGAGCCGGCCGGCGGGGGCTGGCCCGGCAGGTACTTGCCGGTGAGCAGGCCCTGGCGGATCGGCGACCAGACGATCTGGGACAGGCCCAGCTCCTCCGACGTCGGAATGACCTCGGCCTCGATGACCCGCCACAGCATGTTGTACTGCGGCTGGCTCGACACGAGCTGGATCCTCAGCTCCTTGGCGAGCGCGGCGGCCTCGCGGATCTCCTCGGCGCGCCACTCGGAGACCCCGATGTAGAGGGCCTTGCCCTGCCGGACGACGTCGGCGAACGCGACCATCGTCTCTTCGAGCGGGGTGGCGTAGTCGTAGCGGTGGGCCTGGTAGAGGTCCACGTAGTCGGTGCCGAGCCGCTTGAGGGAGCCGTTGATCGACTCCATGATGTGCTTGCGGGACAGGCCCCGGTCGTTCGGGCCGTCGCCGGTGGGCCAGTACACCTTGGTGAAGATCTCCAGGCCCTCGCGGCGTTCGTCCTTCAGCGCGCGGCCGAGCACCGCCTCCGCGCGGGTGCCCGCGTACACGTCGGCGGTGTCGTAGGTCGTGATGCCCTCCTCCAGGGCCGCACGGACACAGGCGAGCGCCGCGTCCTCCTCGACCTGGGAGCCGTGGGTGATCCAGTTGCCGTAGGAGATCTCACTGACGAGGAGGCCTGACCGGCCGAGATGACGAAATTCCATAGGCCCGACCCTAGCTCGCGGACTACTGCCAGAACCGGATCAGGGCGCTGCCGGCGCCGACGAAGTCCCTGGGGAGTCCCACCAGCTCGCACAGGAAGTAGACGATTCTGAAGAACACCGCGCCACCCGGCGGCCACCACAGGAGCGCGAACACGAACAGCATGCCCCAGGGCTGGGCCTTGTCCAGGGCGCTGCGCCAGTCGTGCGGGAGATATTCCTGGATGATGCCGTAGCCGTCGAGGCCCGGGATGGGCAGCAGGTTGAGCAGACCCGCCGTGAACTGCAGGAACCCGAGGAACGCGAGCCCGGCCCAGAACGCCCGGTGTTCGTCCGGGTAGGGGTCGAACCAGAACGGCGCGGCCAGCGCCAACCCGAACACGATGTTCACCGCGGGCCCGACGGCGCTGATCAGGCTCCGGCGCAGCCGCCCGCGCACCGCGCCCCGGTCGATCCACACCGCGCCGCCGGGCAGGCCGATCCCGCCGAGCAGCACGAACAAAAGCGGCAGAACTATGGAAAGCAATACATGGGTGTACTTGAGCGGGTTGAGCGTCAGATACCCGCGCGCCGCCACCGAATGGTCCCCGCCACGGTAGGCCGTGAAGGCGTGCGCGAACTCGTGCAGGCACAGCGAGACCAGCCAGCCGCCGATGACCAGCAGGAACACGTCGAACTTGACGCTGCCGTAGCCGAGGTAGGCCATCGCGCCGCCGGCCAGGGTGACGGCCAGCAGGGCGACGAAGACCGGGCTGGGCCGGAAGTGCTCCCGACGGGCCCCGAGCTGGTAGTTCACGACAGGAGGCTCATCCGGTACTCCACGCGCTCGTCCTCGACCAGGACCACGCTCGCCGCCCCGGTCGCCGCCAGGTCGCGCCACTGCTGCCCCAGCCATGACTCGGCGTCGCCCTGGTTCGGAAACGTCTCGCCCGGACCGTCCACCGGCTGTCCGTCAGCGTCCTCGTACCGCCAGATCCACGCCATTGCGTACCCCTTCGCTCCCGGTGACCGTAGATCGCAAGCCTAGCGGGCGTGGACCCGTGCCCCGTAGCCCGAAAACAGGTGGCAGGATGCGAAGTTATGACTGAGGCATTCGGACGGGTACTCGTGCTCGGCGGCATCCGCTCGGGCAAGTCGGAGTACGCCGAGGCGCTGCTGACCGGCGCCCCCCGCGTGACGTACCTGGCCACCGGCCCGAGCCGCGACGACGCCGCCTGGGCGGACCGGATCAAGGCGCACACCGAGCGGCGTCCCGAGCACTGGACCACCGAGGAGGTGGGCGCGGACCTCACCGACCGGCTGACCGGCGAGGCCGCGCTGCTCGTGGACGACCTCGGCGCCTGGCTGACCGCCTCCTACGACGCCACCGGCTGGGAGGGCGAGGTCGACCCCGACCCGCTCGTCGCCGCCGTGGCCGCCCGCCGGGGCCCGCTGGTCCTGGTCTCCCCCGAGGTCGGGCTGACCGTCGTGCCGGCCACCGAGTCCGGCCGGAGGTTCACCGACGCGCTGGGCGTGCTCAACCGCCGGCTCGCCGAGGTCTGCGACGGGGTCGTGCTCGTCGTCGCCGGGGCGCCGGTGTGGCTGAAGGGCACCCCGCCCGACCGGGCCACCCTCAACCGGCGGATCCGCACCGCCCCGGTCCGGACCCGCGCCACGCCCGGCGTCGTCGTGTCCGGCGTCGAACTGACCGAGCTGCCCGACCCGTTCGACCCGACCTCGATGGGCATGCCCGACGAGGACGCCCGCGAGGCCGCCCGGGAGCGGCTCGGCACCCTGGAGGTGGCCGGCCCCGGGCTGGGCGGGCTCGCCGACACGGTCGCCGTCGCGGGGGGCCAGCAGGGCACGTCCGCCCCGGTGGAGTACTCCGACGTGCGGCTCGTCCTGCTCAACTCCACCGGCGACCCGCGCCCGGCGGCCGGCGAGGGCGTGTACCCGCTGCTCGCCGACCGGGCCGGCGTCCACCTGGAGGTCGTGGAGCTGACCGCCGACGAGGGCGACCCGGTGCACGCCGACGTCCTGACCGCCGAGCAGGTCGCGGCGGCCATCGACCACGGCCGGGTACTCGCCGACCGGGCCGTCGACGGCGGCGCGGACCTGCTGGTCCTGGGCACCCTGACCGACGCCGGCACGCCCGCCGCCGCGATCGTCTCCCTGCTCACCGGCGCCGAGCCCCCGGCCCTGCTGGCCCGGCTCAGCACCGCCGACGGCCAGGTCGACGACAACGGCTGGATGACCCGCGCCGCCACGGCGCGCGACGCCCTCCGCCGGATCCGGGCCGCCGCCCGCGACCCGCGCAGCCTGCTCGCCGCGATCGGCGGCACCGAGCTGGCCGTCGCGACCGGCGTGATCCTGGCCGCCGCCACCCGGCGCACCCCGGTCGTCCTGGACGGGCCGCTGGGCGTCACCGCCGGGCTGCTCGCCCGGGACATCGCCGGCCAGACCCGGCACTGGCTGCTGCTCCTCGACCACGGCGGCCACCCGACCGTCAAGCTGGGCGCGGACGTCCTCGGGTTGTACCCCGTCCTGGACCTCAAGCTCGGCCTGGGCGAGGGGGCGAACGCGCTGGCGGCCCTGCCCCTGGCCCAGACGGCCCTGGCCCTGGCCGCCGCCCTGACCAGCGACGTCGAGCCCGCAGAGGAAGCCGGGGACGCCACGGAGTAACGCCGGGCACGCCGGGCACGCCGGGCACGCCGGGCACGCCGGGCACGCCGGGCACGCCGGGCACGCCGGGCACGCCGGGCACGCCGGGGTGGAACGCGCGGCCGCCGGGCCGGTGACGCGACAGGGTCCGGATGCGACGGGTACGGGGCGGGGAGGTGTGGCGGTGCTCGACGGGTTGCGGTTGGCGGTCACCACCTTCACGGTCGCCCCGGTCCGGGGCGGCCGGGTCGACCGGGCCACCGCCGGGGCGGCCATGCGGTGGGCCCCACTGGTCGGTGCGGCCCTCGGGGCGGTCCTGGGCGGTGCGGCCCTGGGTCTGCGGCTCGCGCACGCCCCGGCGCTCCTGGGGGCCGTCCTCGTCGTCGCGCTCGGCGCGCTGCTCAGCCGGGGACTGCACCTCGACGGGCTGGCGGACACCGTGGACGGCCTGGGCTCGTACGCGGGGGCCGACCGGGCGCTGGAGATCATGAAGAAGCCGGACGTGGGGCCGTTCGGGGTGGCGGCCGTCGTGCTGACCCTGCTCGCCCAGGTGGCCGCCGTGTCCGCCCTGCCCACGGCCCACGTACTCCCGGCGCTGGTCGTGGCCACGGCCACCGGGCGGCTCGCGGTGACCTGGGCCTGCCGGACCGGGGTGCCCGCCGCGCGGCCGTCGGGGCTGGGCGCGCTGGTCGCCGGTACCACCTCGTGGGTGTCCGCCGGAGGCCTCACCCTGCTGGTCGCGGCGGCAGCCGTCCGGGCCACCGACCGGCCCTGGCAGGGTCCCCTCGCCGTGGCCGTCGCGCTGCTGGCGGCGGCGGTGCTGACCCGGCACGCGGTGCGCCGGTTCGGCGGGGTCACCGGGGACGTGTTCGGCGCGTGCGTGGAACTCGCCGCCACGGCGACCCTCATCGGCCTGGCCTGGGCCGCGCACTAGCCACGCCGTCCACGGCACGGCGGCGAACCGGGACCTTCCGGGCCGCGACCTCCCCGGGCCGACGACCAGTCGGAGATCGACCGGTATTGGGCTGGCCCGGGACACCTGACCCGGCCCACAATGGAGGTTGTGAGCGATCGCGGCGCGGTGGTGGCAGCCTGGGGAGCCGGGATCAGCGGGCTCGCCGTCCTGCTCGGCCTGGGTCTGTACTGGGACGGCTTCAACGGTGCCGAGGCCGACGACCTCGCGCGCGGCGCGACGAGCGCCGACCTGCTCTACGGGGCGGCCTTCTTCTTCTACCTGGGCCTGGTGGGCGCGCTGCTCGGTCTCGGCGTGGTCTCCGCCCACGAGAGCGACGGCGGCGGCCGGATTCTCCGGCAGGCGTCCTTCGCCGTCTTCGTCTCCGCCGTCTCCTGGGCGCCCGAGGACCCCTCCGGGGTCGGCCGCTGGAACGTCTGGCTGCCGCTGGCGACCGCCGTCGCACTGTGGATCCCGGTCCACCTGGTGATGCGGACCGCGGAATGGCTGGACCGGCGCGCCGTCGCGAAGCCCGGGAGCCTCGTGTACACCGGACCGTCCTGGCCGCTGTGGGTGCTGCCAGCGCTCGCCGGGGGCGGCGTCAGCTTCCTGCTGGACCAGCTCGTGACCGTTTCGGTGTTCCTGATCGTCGCCATCGGCGGGGCGGTGGGCTTCCTGGCCGGCACCGGCTACCGGCGGCTCGCGATGCGGCTCGGCCAGGCGGCTCCGGCGGAGGAGTACACCGGCACCCCGGTGATCCTGGGCCTGCCCACCTCACCTCTGCCGCCCCCGGCCCAGGGACCGGCCCGGACGAGCCCGCTCGCGACTCCGACCGGGTGGCGGCCACCGGAGCCCGCGCCGCCGGCCGGTCCCGCGCGCCCGGCCCGTACGTGGTCGCCGGGGCCACCGGCGACGCCGGCCGACCCCGTCGCCCCGGCACGACCGCGAGCCCGGCTCCGCTGGTCGGAGCGCACACTCGACCAGCGGATCGCGATCATCGCCGTCGTGGCCACCCTCGTGACCAGCATCGCCCAGATCGTCACCAGTTTCCTCACCGCGCGCTGAGCCCCGGACCGCCCACCACACGTCGGGGGCGGTCCCCGGATTCCGGAAACCGCCCCCGAGCCGCGTGCAGCTCCGCGTTATGCCGCGTCGAACTCCTTGACCAGCTTCTTCGGCGCGGTCCGCCGCCACGCCTCCGTCAACAGGTCCCGCAGGTCGTCGGCCCCGACGCCGGCCAGCTGGACGAGCACCCAGCCGAACCGGCCCACGTACGGCGCGAACGAGTAGGTCTCCGGATCGGACGCGATCAGCTCCGCCTGGTCCTCCTTGGAGGCCTTCACGGAGACGTGCGCGGACTCCGTACCCGTGATGGCGAAGATCTTGCCGTTGACCCTGAAGGTCACGTCCCCCCAGGTCGGCTCCTCCACCGCCGAGGGCAGCGCGAGCGCCAGCTCCCGGACCTGCGCGAACGTCGCCATGGCTACTTGGTCGACGCGGTCACGAACGGCGGCTTGACGATGGTGACCACGGACCGGCGGCCCCGGACGTCGAGCTCGACCTGGTCGCCCTCGGTCAGCCCGGAGGCGGTCGAGATCAGGGCCAGCCCGATGCCGATCTTCTTCGTCGGGGAGAACGTGCCGCTGGTGACCTCGCCGACGACCTCGTCGGTGCCGGGCCGCAGCACGGTCATGTGCGCGCGCGGGATGCCCCGGTCGGTGGCCAGCACGCCCCACAGCACCCGCTGCGGCGCGGCCTTCTCGGCCAGCAGCGCCTCGCGGCCCCAGAACTCCGCCTTCTTCCAGCCCACGGCCCAGCCGGCCCGGGCCTGCACCGGGGAGATCTCCAGGGAGAGGTCCTGGCCGTGCAGCGGGTAGCCCATCTCGGTGCGCAGCGTGTCGCGGGCGGCCAGGCCTGCGGCCCGGACCTCGATGTCGGTGCCGAACAGGGCGTCCCACACCTCGGCGGCCTGCGCGGCCGGCACGACCAGCTCGTAGCCGTGCTCGCCGGTGTAGCCGGTCCGGCACACGGTCAGCTCCGCGCCGCCCAGCTTGGCGGTCTCGAACGACATGTACTCGTGGTCCGTGGGCAGGCCCAGCTTCTCCAGCAGCTCCGTGGAGCGCGGCCCCTGCACGGCGAGCACCGCGTAGTCGGGGTGCTGGTTGACGATCGAGATCCCCTCGGGCGCGGCCTCGACGAGCCGGCGGACGACCTCGGTGGTGTTCGACGCGTTCGGGATCAGGAAGACGTGCTCGGGCCCGTACAGGTACGCGATCAGGTCGTCGACCACGCCGCCGGTGGCGTCGTCACAACACAGGGTGTACTGCGCCTTGCCGGGGGCGATCCGGTTCAGGTCGTTCGTGAGACACCGGTTGACGAAGTCCGCCGCGCCCGGCCCGGTCACGGTGGCCTTGCCCAGGTGGGAGACGTCGAACACACCCACGGACTCCCGGACCGCGGAGTGCTCCTTGAGGACACCCCCTCCGGCGTACTCCAACGGCATCTCCCAGCCACCAAAGGGTGCGAACTTCGCACCAAGGGCGACATGCCGGTCGTGCAGGGGTGAGCGCAGGAGCTGTTCTGTCATGGTTGCAACTTATCGCGAGTCCAGACCTGGTTAGCATCGGCAGGGAAATCGTTACCCACCGACCGCAACGGAGCATCGTGTGACCACGCTCGCCCTCGCCGACACCGACCCGGCAGAACTTCCCGTCGACGCGATCGTCGTCGGTGTGTACAGCGACGCGGACCCCGCGGCGGCTCCTCTCCTCGCCCAGGGCGCCGAGGGCGTCGACGCCGCGTTCGACGGCAAGCTGGCCGCCACCTTCGCCCTGCTGGGCGCGACCGGTGCCGTCGGTGAGGTCACCAAGCTCGCGTCGCTCGGCGCGACCACCGCCCCGGTCGTCGTCGCGGTCGGCCTCGGCACCGCCGGCCCGGCCCCGGCCGAGACGCTGCGCCGGGCCGCCGGTGCCGCCGTGCGCGCCCTGACCGGTACCGCGAAGGTCGCCCTGGCCCTGCCGGGCCTGTCGGAGGAGGACGGCGGACTGCGCGCGGTCGCGGAGGGCGCGCTGCTCGGCGCGTACCGGTTCGCCGGCTACAAGTCCAAGCCGGCCCCCAAGGCCACGGTCTCGCAGGTCACCGTGCTCGTCACCGACGCCGCCGACAAGGAGGCCAAGGCCGAGCTGAAGCGGGCCGTGATCGTCACCGACGCCGTGGCGCTGGCCCGCGACCTGGTGAACACCGCCCCGAACGAGCTGCGCCCGCCGTCGTTCGCCGACCTGGCGACCGCGGCCGCGAAGAAGGCCGGCCTCGAGGTCGAGGTGCTCGACGAGAAGGCGCTGCGCAAGGGCGGCTACGGCGGCATCCTGGCCGTCGGCGAGGGCTCGGAGGCCAAGCCGCGCCTGGTCCGGATCTCCTACAAGCACAAGTCGGCGAAGAAGAAGATCGCGCTGGTCGGCAAGGGCATCACCTTCGACACCGGCGGCGTGTCCATCAAGCCGGCCGCCGGCATGTGGGAGATGAAGAGCGACATGGGCGGGGCGGCCGCCGTGATCGCCACGATGATCGCGATCGCCGCGCTCAAGCCCAAGGTCGAGGTCGTCGCCTACACGCCGATGGCGGAGAACATGGCTTCGGGTACGGCGTACCGGCCGGGCGACATCGTCACCATGTACGGCGGCACGAAGGTCGAGGTGCTCAACACCGACGCCGAGGGCCGGATGATCCTGGGCGACGCCATCGCGCGGGCCTGCGAGGACGGGCCGCAGTACCTGCTGGAGACGTCCACGCTCACCGGCGGCCAGGTCATCTCGCTCGGCAAGCGGGTGCACGGCCTGATGGGTACCCCCGAGCTGTGCGCGCGGGTCCAGGCGGCCGGCGACCGGGTCGGCGAGCAGGGCTGGACGATGCCGCTGCCGGACGACATCAAGAAGAACATGGAGTCCGACATCGCCGACATCCTCCAGGTTTCGGCGGGTATGGACCGGGGTGGCCACATGCTGCAGGGCGGCATCTTCCTGTCGGCCTTCGTCACCGAGGGCGTCGAGTTCGCGCACATCGACGTGGCGGGCCCGTCCTACCACTCGGGCGAGCCGTACGGCTACATCGCCAAGGGCGGCACGGGCGTGCCGGTCCGGACGCTGATCGAGAGCGTCGAGGACATCGCGCGCAACGGCTAGTCCCCGCAGCACGGCCCGGGGCCTCCTACAGGCCCTGGGCCTTGCGCCGCGCGTTGAACTCCCGCATCCGGCCCGGATACCCGACCTTCGTCACCTCGTACAGCGGGATGGCGAGTTCGTTGGCGAGCCGGCCGGCCGCGTCGGGCCCGGTCACCCGCCGACGGGTCCACTCACCGTCGTGGGCGATCAGCATGACGGTGGTCTCCGTGACGGTGGTCCTCGGCTCCAGGTACGCCTCGACGCCCTGCCGGGACCGCGCCCACTCGCGCAGGTGCGTCAGGTCGGCGTTGACCGCGGCCTTGTCGGCCATCCGGTCCCCGTCGGGCTTGCGGTTCCGCCGAAACCACCCCACCGCTGTTTCCTCTCTCGTCCGTGCCGGAAAGCCTACCGCCGAATCGACCGCGCGCCATATATCGTCCAGCGGCCCCGCCGCCTCGGCAACCACGACGCGCCACCCGGCGCCGCGCCCGGGAAACGTGTGCTTGGGCACAGGAACCCACGGGTCGCTATGCGGGGACGCACCCTGAAGTGACAAGATGACCACGGAACTGCTGAGTCTTCTAGGAGATCACGTGAGCGACGGTTACGACGTAGTAATCCTCGGCGGCGGCAGCGGGGGCTACGCGTGCGCGTTGCGTGCCGCTCAGCTCGGCCTGACCGTGGCACTGATCGAGAAGGACAAGGTCGGCGGCACGTGTCTGCACCGTGGCTGCATCCCGACCAAGGCGCTGCTGCACGCCGGTGAGATCGCCGACTCCGCGCGGCACTCCGAGGACTTCGGCATCAAGGCCACCCTCGAGGGCGTGGACATGCCCGGCGTCAACAAGTACAAGGACGACGTCGTCGCCAAGCTGTACAAGGGCCTGCAGGGTCTGATCAAGTCCTCGAAGATCGACTACATCGAGGGCGCCGGCACGCTGGTCGCGCCGAACACGATCGAGGTCGCCGGCCGCCGGGTCACCGGCAAGAACATCGTGCTCGCCACCGGGTCGTACTCGAAGACGATCCCCGGTCTGGACCTCGACGGCGAGAAGGTCCTCGCCTCCGAGCACGCGCTGAACCTCCAGAAGGTCCCGACCTCCGCGATCGTGCTGGGCGGCGGCGTCATCGGCGTCGAGTTCGCCTCCGCGTGGAAGTCGCTGGGCGCCGAGGTCACCATCGTCGAGGCCCTGCCCCGGCTCGTGGCCGCCGAGGACCCGGACATCTCCAAGCAGCTCGAGCGGACCTTCCGCAAGCGCGGCATCGGCTTCAAGGTCGGCAAGCCGTTCGAGAAGCTCGAGAAGACCGCCACCGGCGTGAAGGTGACGATCGCGGGCGGCGAGACCCTCGAGGCCGAGCTGCTGCTCGTCGCCGTCGGGCGTGGTCCGGCCACCGCGAACATCGGGTACGAGGCCCAGGGCATCACCATGGACCGCGGCTTCGTCCTCACCGACGAGCGCCTCAAGACCAACGTCGCGGGGGTGTACGCGGTCGGCGACATCGTCCCCGGCCTGCAGCTCGCGCACCGCGGCTTCCAGCAGGGCATCTTCGTGGCCGAGGACATCGCGGGCCTCAACCCGCCGGTGATCGACGAGTCGGGCATCCCGCGCGTCACCTACTCGGACCCCGAGGTCGCCTCGATGGGCCTCAACGAGGACAAGGCCAAGGAGCGGTACGGCTCGGACAAGATCGAGACGTACAACTACAACCTCGGCGGCAACGGCAAGAGCCAGATCCTCAAGACCCAGGGCTTCATCAAGTTGGTACGCGTGACCGACGGCCCCGTCGTGGGTATCCACATGGTGGGCGCCCGGGTCGGCGAGCTCATCGGCGAGGCCCAGCTGATCTACAACTGGGAGGCGTACCCGGCCGAGGTCGCCCAGCTCGTCCACGGTCACCCGACCCAGAACGAGGCGCTCGGCGAGGCCTTCCTGGCCCTGGCCGGCAAGCCCCTGCACGCGCACGCCTAAGAGAAGAACCTTACGAGGGAGTCGAACGAGATGCCGGTCTCGGTAACCATGCCCGCTCTCGGTGAGAGTGTCACCGAGGGCACCATCACCCGCTGGTTGAAGCAGGAGGGGGAGCGGGTAGAGGCCGACGAGCCGCTGCTCGAGGTGTCCACCGACAAGGTCGACACCGAGATTCCCTCCCCGGTCGCCGGGGTTGTCGCCCGTATCGTCGTCGCCGAGGACGAGACCGTCCCCGTCGGCGCCGAGCTCGCTGTGATCGCCGGGGACGGCGAGACGGTCGAGGCCGCCCCGGCGGCCCCCGCCGCTGCCGCCCCGGCCCCCGTGGCGGAGGCCCCGGCCCCGGCCGCGGCCCCCGCGCCGGTCGCCGCCCCGGCTCCCGCGGCCCCGGCCGCCCCCGCCGCTCCGGCGCAGGGCACCGAGGTCACGATGCCGCTGCTCGGCGAGTCCGTCACCGAGGGCACGGTCACCCGCTGGCTGAAGCTGGTCGGCGAGACCGTCGAGGCCGACGAGCCGCTGCTCGAGGTCTCCACGGACAAGGTCGACACCGAGATCCCGTCGCCGGTCGCCGGCACGGTGCTGGAGATCCGCGTCGAGGAGGACGAGACGGTGCCGGTCGGCTCCGTGCTCGCCGTCATCGGCGCGGCGGGTGCCGCTCCGGCCGCCCCCGCTCCGGCGGCTCCCGCGCCCGCCCCGGTGGTCGCCACCCCGGCGCCGGTCGCGCCCGCCCCGGTGGCTCCGGCCCCCGTGGCGCCGGCTCCGGTCCAGCCCGCCCCGGTCGCCCCGGCCCCGGTCGCGGCCACCCCGGCTCCGGCCGCTCCGGCTGCTCCCGCCGCGTCCGCTCCGGCTCCGGCCCGGCCCGCGCCCGCCGCGCAGAACGGCGCGGACGAGAGCAACAACGGCTACGTCACCCCGCTGGTCCGCAAGCTGGCCGGCGAGCACGGCATCGACCTGGCGTCGCTGTCGGGCACCGGCGTCGGCGGCCGGATCCGCAAGCAGGACGTGCAGGACGCGATCGAGAAGGCCAAGGCCAACGCGCCGGCCCCGGTGGCAGCCGCTGTCGCCGCGCCGGCCGCCGGTACCCAGGCGTCCAAGCCCGTCGCCGCCCCCAGCCCGCTGCGGGGCAGCACGGTCAAGATGTCGCGGCTGCGCGCGCTCGTCGCGAAGCGGATGGTCGAGTCCCTGCAGGTCGCGGCCCAGCTCACCACGGTCGTCGAGGTGGACGTCACCCGGATCGCCAAGCTGCGCCAGCAGGCCAAGGCCGAGTTCCAGGCCCGGCACGGCGTGAAGCTGTCGTTCCTGCCGTTCTTCTCGCTGGCCGCCGTCGAGGCGCTCCAGATCCACCCGGTCGTCAACGCCAAGATCGACGAGGCCGCCGGCACCATCACGTACCCGGAGGCCGAGCACCTCGGCATGGCCGTGGACACCGAGAAGGGCCTCATGGTCCCGGTGGTCAAGAACGCGGGCGACCTGAACCTCGCCGGGTTCGCGCGCCGGATCGCCGACATCGCGGAGCGGACCCGCTCCAACAAGGTCACCCCGGACGAACTGTCCGGCGGCACGTTCACGCTGACCAACACGGGTAGCCGGGGCGCGCTGTTCGACACGCCGATCATCAACCAGCCGCAGTCGGCGATCCTCGGCACCGGCGCCGTCGTCAAGCGCGCCGTCGTCGTGACCGACCCGGACCTGGGCGAGATCATCGTGCCCCGGTCGATGGTGTACCTGGCCCTGTCCTACGACCACCGCCTGGTGGACGGCGCGGACGCGGCCCGGTTCCTGGTGACCATGAAGGAGCGGCTGGAGGCCGGCAACTTCGAGGCGGACCTCGGTCTGTAGTACCCGGCTCGGGGGTCCGCTCCCGAACCTGGCACGGCGGCACACCCGCCGTGCCACCTGAACCACGGAAAGCGGCGGGTCCCACTCGGGGCCCGCCGCTTCCGCGTGCTCGGGGTCCCACCGGACCCGCCGCTTCCGCGTGCTCGGGGTCCCACGGGGCCCGCCGCTTCTCTATGCTCGGATGATGGATCTTGACGGGCGGGTGTTCCGGGCCGTGGCGGACGTGGTCGGCGGCGACGTCGGCACGGACACCGTTTTCGAGTACCACCAGGACGGCGATCTCGTCTGGGCCCGCTACTCGGGCGGCTCGATCCGCCTGGGCCACCTGGTCGGCACCCGCGACGGCGACACCCTGGACTTCCGGTACAGCCAGCTGACCACCGACGGCCGCACCGACGCCGGACACTGCGTGGCCCGCGTGGAGGCGCTCCCCGACGGCCGGCTCCGGTTGCACGAGGAGTGGGCGTGGGAGTCGCGCGAGGGCTCGGGCACCAGCGTCGTGGAGTCCGAACCCGTCCGCTAGCCCGGCGGGGACGGTCCGGCCTGGCCGGAGACGGTCCGGTCCCGGTCGGGCGGTGCGACAATGGGCCGCATGCGGGTACTCATGTCCGGCGCGTCCGGTTTCCTCGGCACGGCCCTGTCACACCACCTCACGGCGCACGGCCACGAGGTGACCCGGCTGGTCCGCCGGCCGGTGCAGGCGCCCGACGAGTCGCGCTGGGACCCGTACGCGGAGGTGCTCGACCTCGGCACCCCCGACGCGGTGGTGAACCTGTCCGGCGCCGGCGTGGGCGACCGCCGGTGGAGCCGCTCCTACAAGCACACCATCCGGCACAGCCGGGTCGAGCCGACGGCCGTGCTGGCCCGCGCCGTGGCCGCCGCCCCCGTGCCGCCGAAGGTGATGCTCAGCGCCTCCGGGATCGGCTTCTACGGCGACACCGGCGACCGGCTGGTCACCGAGGACTCCCCGCTCGGCGAGGGCTTCCTCCAGGAGGTGTGCCGGGCCTGGGAGGCGGCGACCCGGCCGGCCGAGGACGCGGGCGTGCGGGTGGCGCACCTGCGGACCGGGCTGGTGCTGTCGGGGGACGGCGGGCTGCTGCCCCGGATGTTGCCGCTGTTCCGGGCCGGGGTCGGGGGCCGATTGGGTTCGGGGAAGCAGTACATGCCGTGGATCACGTTGGCGGACTGGCTGGGCGCGGCCACGTTCCTGCTGGACGCGGCGGTACACGGCCCGGTCAACATGGTCGGCCCGGCCCCCGTCACGAACGCCGAGTTCACGAAGGAGCTGGCCGCCGCGCTGCACCGGCCGGCGGTGCTGCCCGCCCCGTCGGTGGGGCTCCGACTGGTACTGGGCGAGTTCAGCTCCGAGGTGCTGACCGGCCAGCGGGCGATGCCGGAGGCCCTGACGACGGCCGGCTACACGTTCGAGCACACGACGCTGCCGTCCGCGCTGCACTGGGCTTTGGGCGACTCGGGACCTACTGGAGCTTGACCTTGACTCCGCCGGAGAACAGCGAGTCGTGCAGTTCCAGGCTCAGCAGTTGGCCGTCCTTGGGAATGTCGAAGACGATGACTCCGGCGACCTCGTTGCCCGGATTGATTTCCGTGTACCACACCGAGTCGCCATCGGAATTGGCGTAGAGGCTGGCGGAGGAGTCGGTTGAATAGCGCGCGTTGTTCGCTCCGAATCCCTTCTGGTTGCTGTCGGACATCGTCTGGGGCTTGTTTCCGATGTTCTTCACAGAAAGGGTCACCAGACAGAACTGCCCCTGGGCCCGCTTGTTGAGATATTCGCCGCCGACCTCGCCCACTCCGCATTCGACCTTCTTGACGACGAACTCGAACTTGCCGTCCCTGACCGGCGTGCCGATGCTGGGTGGCGGCTGAGCTGGGGCCTTGGTCGCCGCTGGCGCGGCGACGGCGGCCGAGGGCTGATTCGCGGCTGTGGCGACAGCCTGCGCGGCGAATCCCATACTGAGCAGTGCGGCGCAGGACAGCACGACAACGTGCCGTATTCCGATCGCGGTCATCGTCATCTCGATTCGCGTGCACGAGAAATGTGACCTGACACCGCGATTCTACAACTCGGCGATTGCCTGAGTATCGGATCAATTCGAAGAAAGCAATGAACCGAGGGATTCGATGGTCGCCAGAACGGTTGATGGCGCGCCCGCGCCCTCGACGAGCAGCAGCTGCCTGCGCACCCCTGTCACGGCCGCGCTCGCCCGGAGCCGCGCCGCGCACTCCTCCGCCGTCCCCACCGGACTGATCGCCAGCAGGTGCTCCAGGTACGCCGCCGGATCACGTCCGGTGCCGGGCACCAGGCGGACATAGTCGGCCGTGGACGCCAGCCAGCCCGGCATGGACTTCCGCAGCAGGTTCGGGTCCCCGACCAGGTGCGCCGACGCGTGCGGGGCGTCGTCGGGCCCACCGGCCGCGCGGTAGTACTCCAGAAGAGCGACCTTCGAAAGATCATCGTCGTGTACGCCGAGCAGCAGCGGCAGTCCCCGCGCCGCCGCCAGCGCCACGGTCCCCGGCGAGGTGGCCGCGACCCACACCGGCGCGCCACCCGCCCGGGCCACCGCACCCTCCCGGGCCACCGCACCCTCCCGGGCCACGGCACCCGCCCCGGCGACCCCGGCCACTCCGGCGGTCCCCCTCACAGCACCCGCCCCGGCCACTCCCCCGCCCACCGACAGCCCCAGGTCCACCGGCCGGAAGTCGAAGAACTCACCCGCTGCGGCCACCTTCCCGCCGAGCGCGTCGAGCAGCACGTCCAGCGCCTCGGGGAACCCGCGCTCGTACCGGGCCAGTCCGGTGCCGAACACCTCCAGGTCGACCCACGGCCCACCCCGGGCCACCCCCAACCGGAACCGCCCCCCGGACACCGCGTCGAGCAGCAGCGCCTCCTCGGCGAGCGCGACCGGGTGCCGGTTGGACAGGATCGCGGCGGCGGCGCCGAGGGCGATCGTGCACGTGCGGCCCAGCAGGTAGCCGGCGAGGGCGGGGGCGGAGGCGCACCGGCCGTACCGGATGAAGTGGTGTTCTGCCAGCCACACGCCGCCGAAGCCGGCCCGCTCGGCCGCGAGCGCGTAGCGGACGCAGTTGTCGAGGGCGTCCCGCGCGCTCTGGCCGGGAAACTGCCCGGCCAGCAGAAAGATGTCCACCCCGGGGACGGCCCCCGGGGTGGACGGACGATCAGCAGTCACGGAGCTCCGGCGACTGGTTGAGCAGCTGGCCGCGCGGCGAGACGAACGCCTGGTACCGGGCACCGTCCACGGCGGACGGCCGGAAGGCGGCGACCCGGTGGCAGTTCTGGAACGCCAGCTTCACGCCGAAGTGCCGCTCCAGGCCGCCCCGGATCGCGTCGGAGGCCAGGGCGCGCAGCAGCTGGCCGCGCTCGGCCTCGCTCGGCGGCGGGATCTCGTGGTCGGCCATCTCGGCCTCGCTGAGCCCGAGGTCGGCGACGACGCCGCTGACGATTTCCCACGCGTAGGGCAGGGAGACCCGGACACAGTCGACGAACTCCGCGTCGGTGACCGCGCCGGACTCGGCGCGCTCGAGCAGGGCGGCGGGGACATCAAGGGACATAACGTGCTCCTTATCGTTCGTTGACGGTGAAACCCAGGACGAAGTCCGGGTCGATCTGGTGTGCCAGGTCCTCGCCGGTCTTCGCGTTGGCCCAGGCCGAGGCGTTGCGCAGGTGGAACTCGGTGGCCTGGTCGCTGTAGCGCGCCCAGTCCTTCTCCGTCGCGTCCACCGCGCCCTTGAGTCGGGCGAGGACGGCGCGGTTGGCCTCCTCCAGGGACTCGATGGGCTGGGGGTGGCCGCGTTCGGCGGACTTGACGTACGGGGAGCGGCCGAGCCAGCCGAGCAGGTCCCCGCCGACGTTCTCGCGGAGGAACTCGACGTCCGAGGCGTCCTCGACCTTGTTGCCGACGACGTCGACGCGCACGCCGTACTCGCGGGCGTAGCCGGCGTACTGCCGGTACACGCCGACGCTGCGCTGGGTCGGTTCGCAGACCAGGAAGGTCCGGTCGAACCGGGTGAACAGCCCCGACGCGAAGGAGTCGGCCCCGGCGGTCATGTCGACGACCACGTACTCCCCGGCCCCGTCGACGAGGTGGTTGAGCACGAGTTCGACGGCGCCGACCTTCGAGTGGTAGCAGGCCACCCCGAGGTCCTCCGTCGCGAACGGTCCGGTGACCATGAGCCGTACGCCCCCGACAGCGCGGGCGAGTGAGTCATAGACCGGGTTGTCCTCGGAGATCCGCAGGAGTCGCGAGCCACGCCCGGGCGGGGTGGTCTTGACCATGGCGGCGGCGGAACTGATCCGGGGGTTGTCGCCCCGCAGGTACTCCTTGATGTCGGGTAGCGCGTCGCCCATCGCCGGGAGCATCACGGCCTCCTCCTCCGTGGACCCGAGGGCCGCGGCGAGGTGCTGGTTGATGTCGGCGTCGATGGCGAGGGTCGGTGCTCCGGTGTGGGCGAGGTAGCGGGAAAAGAGCGCGGCCAGGGTGGTCTTGCCGCTGCCGCCCTTCCCCACGAAGGCGATCTTCATTGTGTACTCCGGTAGTGATACCCATTTTCAATAAGGAACGTACCAGCCGGACAAAAGTTACGCAGCACTCCTCTCCGGATCGCGTCGACGGCACCTGTGTGCCACCACCCGCCGACGCTCACCTGCCCCCGGTCCGGGTCAGGCAGTCATGCATGTAAATGTACAAGCACGCCCCCCGGGACGGAACGGTTAGACGTGCCGAGTTGTACAGATAATGGACTGGCGGTGGCGCGCGATAGGCTTCGTCCGTGACACAGACAGCGCCGATAACCGTGGTCCGCGCCGGGGTCGTGGACTACATGACCGCGTGGGACGAGCAGCGCCGGATCCACGACGCCGTGGTCGCGGGCTCGACCCCCGACACGATCCTGCTGCTGGAACACCCCAGCGTGTACACGGCGGGCAAGCGCACCGAGCCCTGGGACCGCCCCGTGGACGGCACCCCCGTGATCGACGTGGACCGGGGCGGCAAGATCACCTGGCACGGCCCCGGCCAGCTCGTGGGGTACCCGATCATGAAGCTCGACACCCGGCTCGACGTGATCGCGTACGTGCACCGGGTCGAGGCCATGCTCGTCGCCGTGTTCGCCGAGTTCGGCGTGGCCACCGCGACCATCTCCGAGCGCAAGGAACGCCGGGGCGCCGTCTGGGTGCTCGAGGACGAGCGCGGCCCCGACCGCAAGCTCGCCGCGATCGGGATCCGGGTCGCCTCCGGGGTCACCCAGCACGGGTTCTCGATCAACTGCGACCCGGACATGACGGCCTTCGACAAGATCGTGCCGTGCGGCATCCGCGACGCCGGTGTCACCTCCCTCACCCAGGAACTGGGGCGGGACGTGACAGTTTCCGAAGTGTTGCCCGTCGTGGAACGCCACCTGGGCATGCTGCTGCCCTAGATTCTCAAAGAATGCGGCGCACGCGGATCCTGGCGGTCACCGAGACGGTCCTCATCGTCCTCGGTCTAGCGGGGTTCCTGTTCGTCCTGCCGCACAACATCGGCGGCGACGCCTCCAAGCGGTACGAGGCGCTGACCGCCCTGGTGCTGCGCGGCGACCTGATCGGCAACGAGTACTCGCTGGTCGGCCCCCTGTTCTCCGGCCAGTTGTTCCTCATCGGCCACCTGCTCGGGCACGCGGCGGCGTGGACCCAGGCGTACAACACGCTGCTGTTCGCCCTGGGGCTGCTCGCCGCGTGGCTGCTGCTCCGCGACCACCTGCCCGGGGCGCTGCTCCGCCGGTTCTTCCTGGTCCTGATCGCCGGCTCGATGTACTCGGCGCACGTCACCGGCTTCAACGCCGAGGTGTACACGTCGATGGGCGTCGGGATCGGCCTGGTCGCGGTGGCCGTGCGCGCCGGGATCGCCTTCGGCTGGACGGCCGCCGTGCTCGGCGTCGTCAACACCCCGGCGGCGGCCCTCGGGCTGGGCCTGGTGCTGGCCCGGCGCGGCCTGGAGACCCGGCGGCTGCGGTACGCGCTGGTGCTGGTCGCCGCCGCCGCGCTGATGCTGGCCGAGAGCTGGGCGCGGCGCGGCTCCCCGTTCGCCAGCGGCTACGAGGGCAACGCCGGCTACCGGACGATCATGCCGTACTCCGGACTGCCCGGTTTCAGCTATCCGTTCTTCCTCGGCCTGCTGTCCCTGCTGCTCTCCTTCGGCAAGGGCCTGGTGTTCTTCGCCCCCGGCCTGCTGCTGCCGGTGCGGTCCGCCATGCGCCGCTTCACCCTGTCCCCCGACACGACCCTGTTCCGGTTGTACGGCTGGTGGCTGCTCTTCCTCGCCGGCCTGATCCTGGTGTACGCGCCCTGGTGGGCCTGGTACGGCGGCCTGACCTGGGGCCCGAGGTTCCTGCTGTTCGCCTCGCTGCCCGCGTCCCTGGCGCTGGCCGTGCGGCTCTGGGACCTCGGCGCCGCGCTGTGGGTGCGGCTCCTGACGCTGGGCGCGTGGGCGCTGTCGTGCTGGGTGGCGGTGTGCGGGGCGGCGTTCATCTCGGCCGCGTACCCGGAACAGTGCTCGCGGGACACGATGGCGTACGAGGCCTTCTGCCACTACACGCCCGAGTTCTCCGCGCTGTGGTACCCGCTCGTGTTCCACCAGGGGCCGGACTGGCGGGGCTGGGTGGCGATCGTGTACATCGCCGTCGCGTTCGTCTACCTGGCCGTGCCCCTGGTCCGCTCGATCGCCGCCGACCTGGCCGGTCCGGCGCGGGCCGGGCTGCGGTCGGTCACGCGCGGCTGGCGGTTCTGACCCGGCCACGGGGCGCCTCCCGGCCCCGGAGCGGGCCGCGCGCTCCCCGACCACCGGCCGCGTCCCGGTCAGCGGTGGTGGCGACCCCGGGAAATCCGGGCCGCCACCACCACCGTCCGGCTACGGCGTCACGCGGTGCAGGTCCCTCGGGAACAGGGTGACCTCGCGGATGTTGGACGCGCCGATCAGCTGCATCACGAACCGTTCGAGCCCGATCGCGAACCCGCCGTGCGGGGGCATCCCGAGGCGGAACACCTCCAGGTAGCTCTCGTACGGGGCCGGGTCCGCGCCGCGTTCGGCCAGGGTGGCGACGTAGTCGGCGTACTTGTGCAGGCGTTGGGCGCCACTGACCAGCTCCAGACCCCGGAAGAGCAGGTCGAAGCCCCGCGAGTACGGGGCCCGGCCCGGCTCCGGGTGGGTGTAGAAGGCGCGCTTGAGGGTCGGGTAGCCCTCGACGAACACGAAGTCCGAGCCGTGTTCGCGCAGGCCCCACTCCCCCACGGCGCGCTCGTCGGCCGGGGAAAGGTCCTGCTCCGACGGGTCCGCGCCCGCGATGGCCAGGGCCTCCGAGAAGTGCAGGACCGGGATCTCGGCGGGCACCTTGGGCAGGTCGAAGCCGAGCCCGTCGGCCTCGGCGACCATGCCGGCGACGACGTCGCGCAGGACGGCCATCACCTCGCGATGGTCCTGGATGAAGCCCAGCTCGACGTCGAGCGAGACGTACTCGGCCAGGTGGCGGGACGTGTCGTGCGGCTCGGCGCGGAAGACCGGGCCGATCTCGTAGACGCGTTCGAACACGCCGACCATCGTCTGCTTGTAGAACTGGGGCGACTGGGCGAGGTAGGCCGTACCCCCGAAGTAGTCGATCTTGAAAACGCTCGCGCCGGACTCGGTCGCCGAGCCGACGATCTTGGGCGTGCAGACCTCGGTGTAGCCCTGGGCGTCCAGCACCCGCCGGAAACCCCGGATCGCGGCCGCCGACAGCTCGAAGATCCGCTGACGGCCGGGATGACGGAGGGTGACGGCGGCATGGTCGAGAAGCGTCGGGAGGGTGACGCCCAACTCGGGCCGGAACAGCTCCACCGGCAGCTCGCGGACGGGCTCCGACAGCAGCTCGATCTCCGGCTCGGTGAGCTCCACGCCGCCCGGGGCGGACGGGTTCGCGGTGACCGTGCCGACGACCCCGACCACGGTCTCCTCGCCGAACCCGTCGAGCGCGCCCGGGGTGGTCACGACCACCTGGGCGAGGCCCTCACGGTCCCGAACAATGAGGAAAGCGACTGATTTGAGTACTCTGCGGCGATGGGTCCAGCCGGCGATCCTGACCCGCTGGCCCACGTGGGCGGCGAGTTGGGACGAGAGAACGCGTTGCATGACACCTCCTGTGGGAACTACTCCCCGGAGGTGTGGGCGATGGGGCGCTTCGCGGTACCACCACACCTTCGCCGCCTCGTGGCGGCCTCAGTCGGCCCGTGCGTGGGCCGGACGGCAGGGCCAGGGGCGGTTGTCAGTCGCTGGCACCCTGCGCCACAGAGAGTAGCGAACGGACGCGGAGTGTTGTCAAGGACATAAGACACGCCGTGGTGAGCCCGGTAACACGCCCGTTCAGGTGGGGGTTGGCCGGGCGTAGGCTGACCGACGTGACTGTGGTGAGCCCAGAAGGACGACGCCTTTTGAGGGTCGAGGCCCGTAACGCCGAGACCCCGATCGAGCGCAAGCCTCCGTGGATCAAGATCAAGGCGAAGATGGGTCCCGAGTACACCCAGATTCGCAATCTTGTCACGCGTGAGGGCCTGCACACAGTCTGCCAGGAGGCCGGCTGTCCCAACATCTACGAGTGCTGGGAGGACCGGGAGGCCACGTTCCTCATCGGTGGCGACCAGTGCACCCGGCGATGTGACTTCTGTCAGATCGACACCGGGAAGCCGGCCGACTTCGACGCCGACGAGCCCCGCCGGGTGGCCGAGTCCGTCGCCCAGATGGAACTCAAGTACGCGACGATCACCGGTGTGGCCCGCGACGACCTGCCCGACGGCGGCGCCTGGCTGTACGCGGAGACCGTCCGCCAGATCCACCAGCTCATGCCCGGCTGCGGTGTCGAGCTGCTGATCCCCGACTTCAACGCGAAGCCCGACCAGCTGGCCGAGGTCTTCGACAGCCGGCCCGAGGTGCTCGCGCACAACCTGGAGACCGTGCCCCGGATCTTCAAGCGGATCCGCCCCGCGTTCCGGTACGACCGCTCGTTGAGCGTCATCACCGAGGCGCGCAAGGCCGGCCTGGTCACCAAGTCCAACCTGATCCTGGGCATGGGCGAGGAGCGCGAGGAGATCACCCAGGCGCTCCGCGACCTCGTGGACGCCGGGTGCGAGCTGATCACGATCACGCAGTACCTGCGGCCGTCGCCGAAGCACCACCCGGTCACCCGGTGGGTGAAGCCGGAGGAGTTCGTCGAGCTCCAGGAGGAGGCCCTGCAGATGGGCTTCGCCGGGGTCATGTCCGGGCCGCTGGTCCGGTCGAGCTACCGGGCCGGGCGGCTGTTCCAGCAGGCGCTGGACGCGCGCGTCACGTCCTGAACCACCTAGCTACACGAGAGCCGGAGCGCATGCGCTCCGGCTCTCGTTTTTGATCTGACGCCTTGGCCCGCTGAGGGCGGGGCGGACGCGCGTCGCCATCCTCCGCGGGCCCCACCCACTCAGGCGTAGTAGTACTTGGGGCCACTGAAGGCGCCGATCGCGCACAGCAGCCACCCGAGGGCCGGCAGGAACGCCCACGGGTACGGGTCCGCCGAGCCGTCCGCGTACAGGTCCGTGATGGCCAGGGCGGCGAACAGCGCGTACCCCAGCAGCATCAGGCCGCCGATGATCCGCAGCGCCAGCCCCCGGATGAACGCGAAGCCGAGCAGCAGCAGGAACCAGATGATCGTGACCCCGGCGATGATCCCGGTGACGGCGCCGTTGGTGGAGTACTCGCTGCCGCTGGAGGCCACCACCGCCTCGCCCACGCCCGAGACGAACATGGCCAGCCCGCCGAACCCGCAGACGATGACCGCGCCGATGCCGAAGTTCAGCCAGCGCAGGACGGCCGAGTCCAGATTCGCGGCGAAGGCGAGCATCGCGCCGAAGAACAGCGACGGGATGGCGAACGCGACCGCGTAGGACAGGCCGACGCCGGGGCGGGTCTCCGCGCTGACCTCGCCGATGATGTCGTAGATCCAGACGCCCTCGCTCCACGGCAGGGCGAGCACGCCGAGGGCCGCCAGGCTGACGCCGAGGATGGGCAGCAGCACGCTGCCGCTGGCCCGGGACCGGCGGCGCGGCGGCCGGCCCGGATAAACCGGGTACGGAGGCGGATATCCATAGGGCGGTGGCGGGTGATTCACGCCCGAGACTGTAGCGGCCCCGGGCCACCTCACCCGCTCCGTGATCGGGAACTAGACTCTCGGCATGGCCAAGGCCCCACAAACCCAAAAAGTTTCCCTCCGCGACCGGTTGAAGCAGATCGGGATGGTCTTCGCGTTCACCGCGAAGCGCGACAAGCTGTTCGTTCCGCTCGTCGCCGTCGCGGTGCTCGTCCCCGTACTCATCGCGGGTCTGCTCGTGTGGCTGTTGGACTCGTGGCTGTGGGCGCCGACGGGCGTCCTGCTCGCGCTGCTGGGCGTGATGCTCGTGCTGAACCTGCGGTCCAACACGGCCATGATGGCCGAGGCCGAGGGCCAGCCCGGGGCGGCCGCCCAGATCCTGGAGATGATGCGCGGCGACTGGCGGGTGACCCCGGCCGTGCAGCTCACCACGCAGAACGACTTCGTGCACCGGGTGATCGGCCGGCCCGGCGTGATCCTGGTCGCCGAGGGCGCCCCGGCGCGGCTGAAGAGCATGCTCGCCCAGGAGAAGAAGAAGCTCGGCCGGGTCGTCGGCGACACCCCGGTCTACGACTTCATCGTCGGCAACGAGGCGGACACCGTCCCGCTGCGCAAGCTGCGGATGTCGATGATGAAGCTGCCCCGCAACATCACGGGCAAGCAGGTCAACGCCCTGGAGACCCGGCTGACGGCGCTCGGCGCGGGCCGGCCGGCGATGCCGAAGGGTCCGATCCCGAAGAACATGAAGCCGCCGCGCGGGGCGACCCGGGGCCGGTAGCAGGACACAGGAAAGGGGCCGCCCGGCGATCGGGTGGCCCCTTTTTCCAACCCTTCGACGGGTACGCGGCGCGCGTACCCGTCTAGGCTTTGATCATGATGGAGCCGACCCAGCGGTCGTGCAGGCCGCGGCCGTAGTCGTCCATGATCACGGCGGGGATCAGCAGCGCGAGGAGCACGCCCCGGGCCAGCGCCCGCGGGATGCCGATCGGGCCGCCGTCGGGCACCAGCGCGCACTGGATCCGCAGCACCCGCATCCCGGGGGTCTGACCGAACAGCCCCACGAAGAAGGTGTACTCCGCGACCAGCACCAGCAGCGCCCACGTGCCCATCCAGCCCGGCTGGCTGAACGGCCAGACGATCAGCAGGCACAGCAGCCAGTCGATCAGCAGGGCGCCGAACCGCTGGTTCATCGAGGCGAGTTCGACGGGGGTATCTTCTGCCATGATTCCGCAGCGTACCCGCCGGGTCCGGGGCCGCCCCCGGCGCACGGCGCCCGTGTAACACGCCCGAAACATTTGGGACATGGCGGGGCAACGAGCAGGTCATACTGTCACAGGCAGTCAAGCCCCCTGGCTCGTATACGGAGGACTGCTGTGTTCGCCAACCCGGAAGAACTGCTGAATTACCTCAAGGACGAGGACGTAAAGTTTGTCGATGTCCGGTTCTGCGACCTTCCGGGCACGATGCAGCACTTCAACGTGCCCACCGCCTCCTTCGACGAGTCGGTGTTCACCGACGGCCTCGCGTTCGACGGCTCGTCCGTGCGCGGCTTCCAGTCGATCCACGAGTCGGACATGCTCCTGCTCCCGGACGTGACGACGGCCTTCATCGACACGTTCCGCTCGCAGAAGACCCTCGCGCTGAACTTCTTCGTGCACGACCCGTTCACCCGCGAGGCGTACAGCCGCGACCCGCGCAACGTCGCGAAGAAGGCCGAGGCGTACCTGGCCTCCTCCGGCATCGCCGACACCGCGTTCTTCGGGGCGGAGGCCGAGTTCTACATCTTCGACTCGATCCGCCACGACACGAACGCGCACTCCGGGTACTACCACATCGACGCCGAAGAGGGCGCGTGGAACTCGGGGCGCGAGGAGGAGGGCGGCAACCTCGGCTACAAGACCAAGTACAAGGGCGGCTACTTCCCGGTGCCCCCGGTCGACCACCAGGCCGACCTGCGCGACGCGATGTCGACGAACCTGATCGACGCCGGCTTCGTCATCGAGCGGGCGCACCACGAGGTGGGCACCGGCGGCCAGGCCGAGATCAACTACCGGTTCTCGACGCTGCTGAACGCGGGCGACCAGGTCCAGCTGTTCAAGTACATCATCAAGAACACCGCGTGGCAGGCCAACAAGACCGTCACGTTCATGCCGAAGCCGCTGTTCGGCGACAACGGCTCGGGCATGCACACCCACCAGAGCCTCTGGCTCGGCGGCGAGCCGCTGTTCTACGACGAGGCCGGCTACGGCGGCCTGTCGGACCTGGCCCGCTGGTACATCGGCGGCCTGCTGCACCACGCGCCGTCGCTGCTGGCGTTCACCAACCCGACCATCAACTCGTTCCGCCGGCTCGTGCCCGGCTACGAGGCCCCGGTCAACCTGGTCTACTCGCAGCGCAACCGCTCCGCGTGCACCCGGATCCCGGTCACCGGCACCAACCCGAAGGCCAAGCGCGTCGAGTTCCGGGTGCCGGACCCGTCGGCGAACCCGTACCTGGCGTTCGCGGCCATGATGATGGCCGGCCTCGACGGCATCAAGAACAAGATCGAGCCCCCGGCCCCGATCGACAAGGACCTCTACGAGCTGCCGCCGGAGGAGCACGCGCAGGTCAAGCAGGTCCCCGGTTCGCTGGAGGAGGTGCTCGAGGCTCTGGAGGCCGACCACGAGTACCTGCTGGAGGGCGGCGTGTTCACGCCGGACCTGATCGAGACGTGGATCGAGTACAAGCGGACCAACGAGATCGACCCGGTTCGTCTGCGGCCGACCCCGCACGAGTTCGCGATGTACTACGACTGCTGAAGCGAAGCGGAAGCAGTCGTAGCGGCGGCACAGCGACTGCGGGAACCTGCGACCACCGCAGGCCCCCGCAACCACAGCGGGTTGCTGAAGCGAAGCGGAAGCAGTCGTAGCGGCAACACAGTGACTGCGTCAACCGCGACGTGCGCACCCGTCGCAAGAACCCGCTCCATGAGGAAGGGCTCCCCGGATTCCGGGGAGCCCTTCCTCGTTGCCCCGATCAGGTCGGGTTCAGCGTGCACGGCGCCCGCAGCGGTCCGACCGCCTTCGTCGTCCCGTTCGCGTCGGTCACCCGCACGGTCCAGTGGTACGACGTGTTCCTGCACTGGTACGAGAAGTCGTACACGCCGTCGAGTCCGGGCTGGTAGGCGTAGTTGCGGTCCCAGCGCACCGTGTACGGCGCGGTGCCGCCGGTGATGGACCAGACCGCGCAGTTGGTCACGTAGTTCGGCGTGTCCGCGCAGTGCGCGGCGACGTTGAGCGGGCCGGCCGCCTGGGCCGGGGCCGCGCCGAGGCCGACGGCGGCCACGAGGGCGGCACCGGCGATGCCGAGCCGGGCGAGGGTGGAACTCATGGATGTCCTCCTGGAGGGTCGAAGACGACCACCCCAGGATGCGGCGGGCGGGGGCCGCTCGACCCCCGCGCGCGCCTTCACCTACTGGACTTGTCCACTACTTCCCACGCCGGCCCCGGTCTGCCCGGTGGGCGTGGCCACCCGCTCCCACGGCCCGCGCGCGAGCCGCTCCCGCACGATCCGGATGTCCTCGGGGTCGGCCAGTTCCCCGGCCAGCTTCTCCGCCTCGTCCCGCAGCGCCGCCGCGTCCCCGGCACCGGACCGGGCCGCCACCCGGGCCAGCCCCTCGGCCGCGAACGCCCGGTCCCAGTCCGCGAAGGCCGCCGGGTGCGCGTCGATCAGTTCGGCGTACCGGGCCGCGTGCCGGGCGGCGACGTCCACCAGTCCGACGGCGGCGGCGACGCTGGCGATCATGTACTCGCCCCGGCCCTGGTTGGCGACCGTCCCGATCTGCATCCAGTGGTAGGTGGAGGCGTAGGCGGCGTAGAGGGCCTGCTCGCGGTCGGCGACGGGGCTGTGCTCGGACAGTCCGCCGTCGAGGACGTCCCAGGTGCCGTTGTTGAGTTCGACGCCGAACCAGCGGTGCAGGTCCTTGCCGCCGCTCTGCTGGGCGACCACGGCGGCGGCGAGCTCGCGCCACCCGGGCAGCCCGTACTCGCGGGCCACGGTGAACTGGGCGTCGCGCAGGGACAGCTCGGGGCCGGCCCCGGGCAGCACGGCGCGGACCCGGGCCAGCGCCGCCGGGTTGCCGTTGCCGGCCGCGCGGCGCAGTTCCTTGGCCTGGGCCCGGAGCTGTCCGAGGTCGGCGTTGTCGGGAATGGTCCTGGTCATGCGTCCTCCAGTCGTCACCCGGGCCCGCTGCGGCCGGGCGCGACGGGACAGGCGCGTGGCAACGCAGAGTGAGGGGGAATCCAGGTGCACTCGGTGCTTGCCGCGGGCGGGTGGCGTCCTGGTACGCGCTGGCCCCACCATAACCCATGGGGGCTGAACAGGGGAGATGACCCGACGCGGGAAGTCAACTAGCATGGATCCCCACGACGGGCAGGGGAGGTTGGGCGGTGACAGAAGTGTCGACGCTGGCAGAAAAGATCGATCGGCTCTTCGACATCGTCCGGAGGCCGAACCGTGAGCAGTACAGCCACGAGGAGGTCGCGCGGGCGTGCCGGGAGGCGACCGGGGAGACATTCTCCGCGACGTATCTCTGGCAGCTGCGCACCGGCCGGCGCGACAACCCCACCAAGCGGCATCTGGAGGCCCTGGCTCAGTTCTTCCAGGTCCCCCCGGCGTACTTCTTCGACGACCAGCAGGGGGCCCGGATCGCCGAGGAACTGGCCCTGCTGGGCGCCCTCCGCGACGCGGCCGTCCGCGAGGTCGCGTTACGCGCTGTCACCCTGTCTCCCGAGGGGCTCGGCACGATCAGTGACATGATCGAGGCCATCGGGCGGCGCGAGGCCAGCCGGCACCCCGGTGCGGCGTAACCGCGCCCTGTGGCGTAGCTGCCGGGACACCGTCTCCCACCTGGCGATCCCCGACCCGTTCGACGTCGGCGAGTTCCTCGACGGACTCGCGGCGCAACGCGGCCGGCCGATCGAACTGGTGCCCGTCCGCGCGCCCACGGGCTCGGCCTGCGGGCTGCTGGTGAGCACGGACCACACCGACTACATCTGCTACCCGGAGGACACCACCCCCCTGCACCGGGAGCACATCCTGCTGCACGAGGTGGGCCACCTCGTCCGGGGCCACGTCGGCACCACGGCGCTGGACGGCGTCGGCGCGCTGCTGCCCAGCCTGTCGGCCGAGCTGGTCCGCCGGGTACTGGGCCGGGGCGGGTACACGGAGACCCAGGAGCAGGAGGCGGAGCTGATCGCGTCGCTGATCGCCCGGCGGGTGCACCGGCGCCGGACCGACGGGCCCGCCGAGCCGCGGGACGTCACGGTCGCCGACGGGTTGGCCCGGCTGCGGTCGGTGTTCGAGTCCCGGGAGCACCGATGATCGTGGCCGTGCCGTACGTGGCGTTCGTGGTGTCGCTGCTGGCGTCCGGGTACAAGCTGGTGCGCGGGGGCGGGGTGGCCGGGCTGCGGTACCTGTGCGGGGCGATCGTCTGCTCCGGGGCCGCCGCGGCCGTGCTGGCCCCGAACACCGTCGTGCTGACCACCCGCTACGAGGTCGTCCCGCACACGAGCCTGATGGTCGGCAACGGGCTGATCATGGGCGCGAGCCTGTGCCTGGCGCTGCTGTCGCGCACCGTGCAGCACTCGCGCCGGGCCGGCTCGCGGCAGCCGTTGGTGCCGCTGCTGGCGTTCCTCGTCTCGTACACCGTGATGATCGTGCTCGTGTACTCGGAGACGACGGAGTCGACGACGCACTTCAGCGACCTCTACGGCGACCGGCCCGCGATCGCGATCGCCACCGTCATCTGCCTCAGCTACATCGGCTGGGGCATGTCCACGTTCTTCCTGCTCATCGGGCACTACCTCCGGCACGCCGAGGAACCGGTGCTGCGGTTCGGGCTGCGGGTGGTGGCGTCGGGCACCCTGTTCGGCCTGGCGTGGGTCGCGTGGACGGCCGCGCGGGCCGTGGGCCGGATGCTCCAGTACCACCCGCACATCGAGCACCCGCCGCCGGTGTCGACGCTGCTGGGCGCGATGGCCGTGCTGCTGTGGGCGCTCGGCGCGACCCTGAGCGCGTGGGGCAGCACCCTGGTCCGGCCGTACCGGTGGCTGCGCGCCCTGCACGGCTACCGGGCGCTCGGTCCACTGTGGTCGGCGCTGCACGCGGAGTTCCCGGAGATCGCGCTGGAACGGTCCACCTCCCGGCTGCCGTGGGACGCCGGGTTCGCGCTGTACCGCAGGGTGATCGAGATCCGCGACGCGCACCTGGCCCTGCGCGGCTACTTCCACCCCGACGTGTCCGCCTGGGTCCGGGGCCAGGACCCGACCGTGGCCGAGGCCGCCCGGGTCGCCGCCGCGCTCGTCGCGCACGCGGCCGGGCACCGCTACCTCGCCTCCCCCGCGCCCCCGCACGAGGTCGGGCCCACCGTGGAGTCCGAGGCGGCGTGGCTGATCGGCGTGACCCGGGCGTTCACCGATTCCCGCACCGTCGCCGACATCCGCCGGCGCGTCCAGGCGGAACTGGGTGTGACCGCCGCTCCGGCCACCCGATAGGGTTTCCGCACCCCACTTTCTAGGAGACGTCCGTGGCTCTCGAGTTCGTCCAGGTGTCGACCACGGTCGCCTCCCAGCAGGCCGCCGCCGAGCTGGCCCGCAGCGCCGTCGAGGGCCGGCTCGCCGCGTGCGCCCAGATCGTCGGGCCCATCACGAGCATCTACTGGTGGTTGGACAGCGTGGAGTCCGCGCCGGAGTACGTGATCTGGTTCAAGACCACTGTCGAGCGCTACCAGGACCTCGAGGACCACATCCGGTCCGGGCACACGTACGACGTGCCCGAGGTGATCTGCGTGCCGATCGTCGCCGGGAACCCGGACTACCTGTCCTGGGTGCGCGACGAGTCGACGGCCGTCGAAACCCCACAGGACTAAGAGCTTTCTCTGATGACGGTGGGATCCGGCCCGGGTGCGGAGACACTCGGGGCCGGAGCGGTACGGTCCGCAGGCGGCACGGTGCCGGGGCTCGGCCGGGTGCCGGCTACGCCGGGGGGCTCCCGGGGGCTTGCCGGGTGCGCCACAGTCGGAACATCCGCCACAGCAGGAACAGGGCCAGCGCCAGCATCAGGAGGGCGCCCGGGAGCTTCGTGACCCGGGCGAGGTTGAAGCCGTCCGGGAGGACGAGGAACGCCAGCGCGGTGGCCACCCAGCCGAGCCAGCGGCGCCAGTCCGCGACGGCGAGCAGGGTGAGGGGCCAGAGGGCGTACCAGGGGTGGAAGACCGGGGCCAGGAGCACGGTGCAGCCCAGGGCCCAGCCTGCGGCGGCGACGATCCGGCGGGTGCGGTCGAGGCCCTCGGACTCCCCGTGCGGGAGCCCCCCGGGTCCCCGGCGCGGGAGCCAGTTCGCGGTGCGGAGAAACAGGACCACGAGGACCACGGCGAGTACCGCGATGCCGACCGCCCGGGTGACCGGGACCGAGGTGTGGCCCGGGGGCAGGAACAGGTAGTCGATCGCGAAGCCGACGCCGGTGGGCAGGGAGGTCCACTGCCGGGAGTCTCCGCTGCTCGCCAGGCCGTCGACCCAGCCGAAGCCGAGCGTGGTGGCGAGCGAGACGAGCCCGAGCACGGCGGCGGCCACCACAGCCAGGGCGGCGGCGACAGCGAACACCCGGGTGACGGTCGGTCGGCGGAGCGGGCCCGCGAGGAGCAGGGCCGCGAACGGGAGCACCACCACGGCGGTCACCTTGATCGCGAGCGCCAGCCCCAGCAACGCCCCGACCACGAGGACCCCGCGCCACCAGCCGGTCCCGAACCCGGCAGCCCCGGACCGCCCGGCAACGGTTCCGGCCGCAGTCACCGGTTCCCTCGCCACCGCGGCCCCCAGCCCCGCCACCACCAGTCCGATCATCAGCCCGTCGTTGTGCGCGCCGGACACCAGGTGGATCCCGACGAGCGGTGCGGCCAGGCCCAGCCACAGCGCCCGCCCGGGGTCGGTGCCGCAGGCCCGGGCCAGGGCGGGCACCCGCCACGCGATCAGCAGAGCCCCCGCGAGGGCCACGAGCCGCAGCCAGCCGATCGCCGCGAACAGACTCCCCCCGGCCAGGGCCGCCGCCGCCCCGGCGAGCACCACGAACCCGGGTCCGTAGGGTGCCGGCGTGTCCCGCCAGATGAACGACACCGTGTCCACCCACGGACACGGCAACGCGGCGACCCCCTCGGCGTACGGGCTGCGGCCCGCCGCGTATGTCGCCCCCTGGCAGGCGTAGGCGTAGGCGTCCCGGCTGGCCAGCGGCGGGGCCAGCAGCAGCGGCAGAGCCCACAGCCCGGCGGTGACCAGCACCCACCGGACGGACAACGCGGCCACGCCGGACCGCACCCGACCACCTCGGGTCTCCGCAACGGCCCCGGCCGCGAGATCCGGGGCACCGGCCCGCGCCGTCAGGTCCCGGGCGCCCGCGCCGGCCCGGGTCACAGGCGCGAGCCGGAGCCAGGACCAGGACAACAGGGCGACCCCCGTCACGAACAGCGCGACGGCGCCGGCCGTGCGGGGCTGCCCGAGGATCGACGGCACGGTCGAGCGCAGGTCGGCGTGCGGCAGGGCTCCGCCGAGGTACCCGGCCACGGCCAGCGCCACGGCCCCCAGCATTCCGGTGTATCGGCTGATCCGCACGGGCATCATGCTGTCACGACCGGAAACGGGGGACGCCGGGCACGCCGGTCCGGACAGCCAGGTCGTGCACCACCCCACGACGTAACCGGACAGCACGCGCACTCCCCGGGCACGCCGCGCGTCCCGCCGGAGCGGCGGCGGGCAGACTGGGGCGATGAACGCACGTTGGCGGCCCGTGCTGCCCGCCGTGGGAGTGGCGGCCGCGCTGTCGGTGGCGTACCTGCTCGCCCCGCCCCTGGGGACCGACCTGTCCGCGCAGGTGGCCCGGGCCGACTTCTTCGCCGCGCACGGTCTGACCCCGATCGACCTGCGCTGGTACGGCGGCATCGACCAGTTCGGCTACAGCCTGGTGTCGCCGGCGCTGATGGCTGCGCTGGGCACGGGTACCGTCGCGGTTCTGTCCCTGTTGACGGCGGCGCTCGCCTTCGCGGCCCTGTTGGTCCGGGCGGACGTCCGCCGGCCGGTGCTCGGCGGCGTGGTCGGCGCGGTGTGCGTCGCGGGCAACCTGGCCTCGGGCCGGGTCACCTACGGCCTCGGCGTCGCGTTCGGCCTCCTCGCCCTCCTGGCGCTGACCGCGAAGAACCCCCTCATCCGGTACGGCGGTGCCGCGACCGCCGGCCTCCTCGCCGGCCTGACCAGCCCGGTCGCCGGCCTGTTCGTCGGCCTGGCCGGCACCGCCCTGCTCGTGACCCGGCACCGGTCCGGGGCGGTGCTCGCCGGCGTCGGCGCGCTGGGCCTGGGCCTGACGGGGCTGCTGTTCGGCGAGGGCGGCGTGATGAACATCAGCGCCCGCGACACCCGGGGCGCCGTGGTCGCGTCGCTGCTGGTGGCCGTGTTCGCGGTGCACCGCCCGGTCCGGGTGGGCGCGGTGCTGTCGGCGGCGGGCGTCCTGGCCGCGTTCCTGATCGACACCCCGGTGGGCCTGAACGCGACCCGCCTCGCCGTGATGTTCGCCCTCCCGATCCTGGCCGCGACGGGCGACCTCCCCTTCCGCCGCCGCACCACCGCCCCCACGGGGCCCTGGACCACGGACCGGCTCCGATGGGGAGTACTCCTCGTGGCGGCTGCCGTCGCGTTCTGGCTCGCGCCCCCCGTGGTCGTCGCCGACCTGCGCGACGCCGGCAACCCCGCCAACGAGAGGTCCTTCTACACCCCCCTCACCGAGGCCCTCCGCACGCACCGCGCCACCCGCACCGAGGTCGTGCCGACCCGCGACTACTGGGAGGCCGCGTACGTCGCCCCGCTCGCCCGGGGCTGGCTCCGGCAACTCGACCTGGAACGCAACCCGCTGCTGTACGAGAACCTCCCCGGCGGCACGAAGCTCACCGCCGACAACTACCGGGACTGGTTGCGGGAGAACGCGGTGAGCCACGTGGCGGTGTCCGACGCGGAGCCGTCCTGGCTGGCCCGCCCCGAGGCCGCCCTGGTCAGATCCGGTCTGCCGTACCTGACGGAGGTGTGGCGCGACGCGCACTGGCGGCTGTACGCGGTGGCGAACCCCGAGCCGGTCGTCGCCGGGTACATCGAGGCCGACGCCGTGAGTGTCACCTTCGCGGCCGAGGCCCCGGGCAGGCGCGTGGTCCGGGTGCGGTACTCGCGCTGGTTGCGGATGCCGGGCGGGACGTTGACGCCCGGGCCGGGCGGCTGGACCACCGCGGAGGTACCCGGCCCGGGCCTCTTCAGGGTCTCCAGCTAGCCCGAAAGAGGACAACCACAGCACAGTTACTGATAAAACAGCCGCTCGACGACGGCGCGCGCGTGCCGGGCGGTGCGCAGGTACTCCTCGACGAACTCCTGCGGGTCCCCGGACCGGCCGAGGACCCGGACGATGCCGGCGAGTTCCACCCCGTGGCGGGGCAGCTGGTCGCCCGGCTTCCCCCGGATCAGCATCAGCGCGTCGCGGACCCTGCTGGCGAGCAACCAGGCCTCGCGCAGCGCCTCCTCGTCGCCCGCGTCCAGGTCGAGCGCTGCCAGCGCCGCCAGGGTGGACGTGCCCCGGACGCCGTGCAGGAGCTGGAGCAGCTGCACGGTCCACTCGATGTCGGCGAGCCCGCCCCGGCCGAGTTTGACGTGCGTGGCCGGGTCGGCGCCCCGGGGCAGCCGTTCGCCGTCGACCCGGGCCTTGATCCGGCGGATCTCGGTGACCTGGGCCGGCGTGAGCCCCTGCGCGGGGTAGCGCACCTTGTCGGCCAGCGCGACGAACTCCGCGCCCAGCCCCGGGTCGCCGGCCACCGGCCGGGCGCGCAGCAGGGCCTGTACCTCCCAGACCTGGGCCCACTTGGCGTAGTACTGCCGGTAGGCCGTCAGGCTGCGGACCAGCGGCCCCTGCCGGCCCTCGGGGCGCAGCCCGGCGTCGATGATCAGCGGCGGGTCGGCCGAGGGCGCGCCGAGCAGCTTGCGGACCTGTTCGGCGACCCACATGCCCTGCTGTTCCTCGCCGTCGTCGCAGACGAACAGCACGTCCACGTCGGAGCCGAAGCTCTGTTCCGCGCCGCCGAGCCGGCCCATGCCGATGATCGCGAACCGGCCGGGCGGCCCGGCGACCCGGACCGTGGCGTCGAGCACCGCGTCGGTGACGTCCGACAGCGCCCGGCCGACGGCGGCCGGGTCCAGCTTGCCGAGCATGTCGGCGCAGGCGATCCGCAGCAGTTCCCGGCGGCGCTGCGCGCGGATCGCCAGCACCGCCGACTCGGCCGAGGTGTGCCGGGCGACGGCGGCCTCCAGCCCCCTCCGGAGCATTTCGGGGGTACTGGGCACCAGCTCGCGGTCGTCCGCCAGCAGCCGGAGCGCCTCGGGGTCGCGGGCCAGCAGGTCGGTGACGTAGCGGGACAGGCCCAGCAGCCGGGCCAGCCGGAGCGCGACGGGTCCCTCGTCGCGGAGCAGCCGCAGGTACCACGGGGTGGAGCCGAGCTTCTCGGACACCTGGCGGTAGGCGAGCAGGCCCTGGTCCGGGGAGGGCGCGTCGGCCCACTCGGCGAGGAGTACCGGCAGCAGGGTCTTCTGGATCGCCGCCGTGCGGGTCACGCCACCGGTCAGGGACTCGATGTGCCGGAGCGCGCCGGCCGGGTCGGCGAACCCGAGGATGCCCAGCCGGTCGCCGGCCGCCTTCGCGGTGAGCCGCAGCCCCTCCGTCGGCACCTTGGCGACGGCCTCCAGCAGCGGCCGGTACAGCAGCTTCTCGTGCAGCCGGCGCACCTCCCGCGCGTGCCGCCGCCACTCGACGTCGAACGCCTCCACCGTGCAGTCCAACGAACCGGCGAGCCAGCGCAGCCCATGCGCGTCGGAGGGCACGGTGTGCGTGCGGCGCAGGCGTTGCAACTGGAGCCGGTGCTCGACGGTGCGCAGGAACAGGTACGCCCGCTCCAGGATCTCGCCGTCGGCCCGGCCCACGTAGCCGCCGGCCGTGAGCGCGCGCAGCGCCGGCAGGGTGCCCGCCGAGCGCAGCGACTCGTCGGCCCGGCCGTGCACCAGCTGCAACAGCTGCACCGTGAACTCGATGTCGCGCAGCCCGCCCGGCCCGAGCTTGATCTCCCGTTCGCCGGCCCGGTTGTGCGCCTCGACCCGGCGGCGCATCGCGCGCACGTCCTCGACGATGTTCGGCCGGTCGCCGGCCCGCCAGACCAGCGGGGTGACGTCGTCGAGCCACTCCCGGCCGAGCGCGGGGTCGCCGGCCGCGTGCCGGGCCTTGAGCAGGGCCTGGAACTCCCAGGTGTGCGCCCACTTGCGGTAGTACGCGGCGTGGCTGGCCAGGCTGCGCACCAGGGGGCCGCTGCGGCCCTCGGGGCGCAGGCCCGCGTCCACCGGCCAGGCGGCGGTCCCGCACCGGGTCATCAGGTCGGCGGCGGCGGCCGTCGCGGCGGTCAGGTCGCCCTCCGCGACGAAGATGACGTCCACGTCGCTGACGTAGTTGAGCTCGTTCGCCCCGCACTTGCCCATCGCGATCACGGCCAGCTGGAACGCCGGCGTCACCAGGGCGGGCGCGGGCGGTGTGGCGAACCGGGGATCGAGCACCGGGGCGTCGGCGAGCAGGACCGCGGCGGCCGTGACCGCGGGCGGAAGCTGGGTTTCGGGCGGCTCGGTCTCCGTGGCGTCCGTGGCTCCCGGGGGCAACGCGGCGGAGAGGGTGCGGTCCGCCAGGCCCGCCAGCGCGCGCATCGTCGCCTCGGTGTCCGCCGCGCCCACCAGGTCGTCGGCCGCGATCCGCAGCAGCGACCGCCGGTAGTCGCGCTTGAGGTCCCCCAGAACCGGCACAGGACCGTCAAGGGCGGAGATGTCCTCCGGGTACGCGATCAGGTGGTCCCCGAGCGCCGACGACGCCCCCAGCACCGCCAGGAGGCGCGGGGCGGGCACGCCGGGCACACCCGCCTCGGCGAGGCGCTGGAGCTGCCGGGCGGCGAGCTCGGGGTCCGCGGGGCGCATTACCGGGGCGGCAGGTCGATCAGGGTCAGCGGCCCCGGGCTCTTCCCCTGGGCCAGCTTCGCGAACCGCTCGGCGAACGGCTGCCACGTCTCCCGGACGTCGTCCATGACGGCCGCGCACCCGGCGATGACGGTCTCGGCGTCCGTACCCAGCTCCTGGAGGGTTTCCGCGTCGTTGGTCGCCCAGACCCGGATCATGTCGACGTCGCACTCGATGTGGAACTGCAGGCCCCACGCCCGGTCGCCGACCCGGAACGCCTGGTTCGGCCAGCGCGGCGAGGCGGCCAGCAGCGTCGCGTTCAACGGCAGCTCGGTGATCTCGTCGAAGTGCCACTGCAACGCGTCCGGCCCGAGCGGGATCTCCGCGAACAGCGCGTCGCGCTCGGCGGCGTCGCGGCGGGCCACGAACCGGGCGCCGATGTTCGGCCCGTTGTGCGCGCGCTCGACCGTGCCGCCCATGGCCTGGGCCAGGATCTGCGCCCCGAGGCACACGCCCAGGGTCGGGACCCGGTCCTTGACGGCCTTGCGGAACAGCCGCTCCAGCGCCGGGAACCACGGCGCGCCCGGGGTGCCGTCGGGGGCCTCGTACGCGTCCTGCGCGCCGCCCATCACCACGAACGCGGCGTAGCCCTCCAGGGTCTCCGGCAGGGCGTCGCCGGCGTGCGGGCGCAGCACCTCCAGCTCCAGCCCCCCACCGGTCAGCCAGTCGCCGAGCCTGCGCAGGTCGTCCTTCGGGTCGTTCTCGATCACCAGCGTTCGCGTCACGCTGCCAGCCTAGCCAGCACGCCGCCCGGCGGGACCCCCGGCCGCGAGGTGAGGGCCGGGGGTCCCCCAGTACCCGTCTAGACGTCCTTGCCGTTCTGGGGGCTGTACACGGCGATGTGGTTGCCGGTCGGGTCGGACAGGTGCGCGAAGACCAGGCCGTTGTCGCCGTCCTGGGCCGGGACGAGGACCTTGCCGCCCGCCGCCTCCGCCGCCGCGCACGTGGCGGGCACGTCGTCGACCACGATGTAGAACGTCGCGTAGTTGGGCGTGTGGCCCCCGGTCGCGAACACCCCGCCCTCGATCGACCGCTTGGCGGGCGTGCTGACCTTGCGGTACGGGGCCTGCTCGGAGAACCGCCAGCCGAACACCGAGCCGTAGAACGCCTCCGTGCCGCCGACGTCGTCGGTACCGATCTCGAACCAGCCGATCCCGTTCTGCCACTCGGACATGCGTGTCTCCCGTGAGTTCCCGGGGACCGGTCGTGGCGGCCCCCGGTGTGCGTGCGCGGCCCGCGGGTTCGCGGTCGCGGTGCTGCGATCGGGACAGCGTGGACCGCCCCGGCGACAACGTCCTGTCGGAGATTGATGTCACACCCCGCCGGTACGGTGCGGCCATGAACCGCACCGACCGGCTCTACGCGCTCGTCGAGGAGCTCCGCGCCGTCGCGCCCCGCCCCCGCAGCGCGCGCTGGCTGGCGGCCCGGTTCGAGGTGTCCACCCGGACCGTGGAGCGCGACCTGTCGGCGTTGCAGCAGTCCGGGGTGCCGATCTACGCGGAGCCGGGCCGCACCGGGGGCTACGCGCTCGACCGCAGCCACACCCTGCCGCCGGTGAACGTGACCCCCGGCGAGGCGATCGCGATGGCCGTGGCTCTGCACAAGCTCGGCGGCACGCCGTTCGAGGAGGCCGCACGGGCCGCCCTGCACAAGCTGCTGGCCGTGATGCCGCCCGCCGAGGTCTCGGCGACCCGGGACCTGGCCGAGCGGGTGTACATGGTCGGCCCGCCGTCGACCCCGGTGCCCCGGGCCATGGCCGAGGCGCTCACCGCCGGCCGGGCGCTACGCCTCGTCTACCTGGACAAACAGGGGGTGCAGTCGAAGCGGGTCGTCGAGCCGATCGGGTACGTGGGCGGGGTCGTCTGGTACCTGCTCGCCTGGTGCCGGCTGCGCGACGCCGCCCGGGTGTTCCGGCTCGACCGGATCCTCGACGTCGACCAGCTGGACGATCCGGTGCAGCCCCGCAAGTTCGGACGTGACCAACTAGACATCCCCTTGGACCTGCTCAACGGGGTACCGGTCGTGGGATCGTAGACGGATGTCTCCCGGGCTGTGGGTCGTGGTGGCCGTGCTCGGCGCGACCACTGTCCTCGGCCTGCTCTGGCAGCGGTCGAACGGGCGGATGCGCGACGTGGCGGGCCCGGCTCCCGCCCGGCCGCTGGTGCCGGAGCCCCCCTCGGGGCACACCGCGTCCCCTGACCGACCCGGGGCCCAGAGTCGGGCCGGCTCGTCCGACCGGGCCGCGTCCTCCGGAGCCGAGCCCCCTGCTCCCGGGCACCCGGCGCTCGCCGGCCTCGACCTGGACCTGAGCCTGCCGGTCACGCTCGTGCAGTTCTCCTCGGCGTTCTGCGCGCCCTGCCGGGCCACCCGCGCCCTCTGCGCGGACGTGGCGTCGCGCACCCCGGGCGTCGCGCACGTCGAGCTCGACGCCGAGCACCACCTCGACACCGTCCGGGCGCTGGACATCCGGCGCACCCCGACCGTGCTCGTGGTCGACGGCGCGGGCCGGATCGTGCGGCGCGCCAGCGGGCTGCCGACCAGGTCACAGCTGATGACAGCTATCGCCGACCTGGTCTGATCTGCGAGAATGTCCGGGCGCCGCCGCGTCCGAGAAGGCTGTTACGTATGCTGCTCGATCCCCGTGGGCCCCGGTTCTCCGCCGCGGTCACCACCGTCGTGCTCGTCCTCGTCCTGATCACCGGCTCCGGGTGGCTGGCACTGGCCCAGGCCGTCGTGTTCGCTCTCAGCGCGTTCCGCCCGGCGCTGTCCCCCTACGGCCTCGTCTACAGGGCCCTGCTCGCGCCCCGGCTCGGCCGGCCGGAGGAGCTGGAGCCCGCCGCGCCGTTCCGGTTCGCCCAGACCGTGGGTCTCGGCTTCGCGGCGGTCGCCACCGTGGGGTACCTGGCGGGCGCGCCCGTCGTCGGTACCGTGGCCGCCGGGTTCGCCCTGGCCGCCGCCTTCCTGAACGCGGCCTTCGGCCTGTGCCTGGGGTGCGAGGCGTTCCTGCTGTTCCGCAGGGCCACGCACCGCCCGGTCCAGTCCCGGGTGCCCAACCCCGCAGCCCACTGACGAACGGAGCCGCGCTGCCGAAGTGGGCAGCGCGGCTCGTTCGCGTTCTCGGTACCGTGCGGACCCGAAGGCCCGACTAGACCAGCAACGCCTCCGCGCGCGACAACTCGTTGCGCTCCGCCTCGGTCAGGTTCCCGTCGGCCGCCCGGAACGCCATCGCCTCCCGGACGTGGCTCAGCGGCTCCCCCAGCGCCTCCCGGTACGCCGCGAGCAGCGCCCGCGCGGGTGCCGCCAGGATGCTGTCCCCGGCCGCGACGTGCGCCAGGATCACCCCGGTCACGGCCCGGTCCAGCCCGGGTTCGCCGGTGCGGCTGTTGCGCCAGTCGATGACGACCGGCCCCTTGGACGTGATGATCACGTTGCCGGGGTGCAGGTCCAGGTGCAGTACCCGGTGATCGGGCTTGTTCGGGACCGGCGCGGGCAGCTTGTGCAGCCGCTGATGCAGTTCGGCGAGCATCAGCCCGGCGCGCTCGGCCTCCAGGTCACCGGCGACGAGCGCCTCGACCATGGAGGGGCCGTAGAGGCGTTCCATGATGAGGTCGCGCTGCCGGGCCGAGTAGACCCGGGGTACGGGGAAGCCGAGGGTGTGCAACCTGGCCATGATGGTCTTCTCGCCCGCCGAGTTGTGCTGGCCCTTGTAGCGGCGCAGCACACGGTCACGGTCGATGGCGTAGACGTCGGCGTCCCTGCCGGACGCGAGGAGTTCCACTAGAGCATCCCGAGGTAGCGCTGGCGTTCGTAGGGGGTGACCTGTCGTCGGTACTCCTCCCACTCCGCCCGCTTGTTGGCGAGGAAGAAGTCGAACACGTGCTCGCCGAGGGTCTCGGCGACGAACTCCGAACCGGCCATGACCTCGATGGCCTCGGCCAGGTTCTGCGGCAGCGCAGCGTAGCCCATGGCGCGACGCTCCGCGTCGGACAGGCCCCACACGTCGTCCTCGGCGCCCGGCGGGAGCTCGTAGCCCTCCTCGATGCCGCGCAGGCCGGCGGACAGCAGGACGGCGAAGGCGAGGTACGGGTTGCAGGCGGTGTCGGGCGAGCGGATCTCGACCCGCGCCGAGTTGGGCTTGCCGTACGCGGGCACCCGGACCAGCGCGGACCGGTTGGAGTGGCCCCAGCAGACATAGGCGGGCGACTCGGTGATCCGGTTCTCCACGTGCTGCGGGAACAGCCGCTTGTACGAGTTGACCCACTGGTTCGTCACGGCGGTGAACTCGCGCGCGTGCACGAGCAGCCCGGCGATGAAGGAGCGCGCCGTCTTGGACAGCTTCATCGGGTCGGACGGGTCGTGGAAGACGTTGCGCTCGCCCTCGAACAGCGACAGGTGGGTGTGCATGCCGCTGCCGGGCTGGTCGCTGAACGGCTTCGGCATGAACGAGGCGTGCACGCCCTGGCCGAGCGCGACCTCCTTCACCACGTGCCGGAACGTCATCACGTTGTCGGCGGTGGTCAGCGCGTCCGCGTACCGCAGGTCGATCTCCTGCTGGCCGGGGGCGACCTCGTGGTGGCTGAACTCGACGGAGATGCCGATCCGTTCCAGCGCGAGCACGGCCTGGCGGCGGAAGTCGCGGGCGGCGGCGTGGGTGGTGTTGTCGAAGTACCCGCCGGCGTCGACGGGGCTCGGGGCCGAGCCGTCGTCGGGCAGGTCGTTGAACAGGAAGAACTCGATCTCGGGGTGGGTGTAGAAGGTGAAGCCCTTCTCCGCGGCCCGCGACAGCACCCGGCGGAGCACGTGCCGGGGGTCGGCCCAGGACGGGGAGCCGTCGGGCATCAGGATGTCGCAGAACATCCGGGCGCTCTCGCCGGACGCGCCGCCCTCGAAGGGGAAGACCTGGAAGGTGGTGGGATCGGGCATGGCGACCATGTCCGACTCGTACACCCGGGCGAAGCCCTCGATCGCGGAGCCGTCGAACCCGATGCCCTCCTCGAACGCGGCCTCCAGCTCGGCCGGCGCGACGGACACGCTCTTGAGTGTGCCGAGCACATCCGTGAACCACAATCGGACAAACCGGATATCACGTTCTTCCAGCGTTCGCAGCACGAACTGCTGTTGCCGATCCACCGTTACGCCCCCTCAGATGACCTGTCAGGACTACCGTACGGCCTCGGGGGCAAGATAGGAGCCATGCCGACACTGCGCCTCGCTCTCGCCCAGGTGAACACCACTGTCGGGGACGTCCCCGGCAACGCCGCACTGATCCGCGACTGGACGCTGCGCGCCCAGGAGGCGGGCGCCCAGATCGTGGCGTTCCCCGAGATGACCCTCACCGGATATCCGGTGGAGGACCTGACGTTCCGGGAGAGTTTCGTCGCCGCCTCCCGGGCCGCCGTGGACCAGCTCGCCACCGAGCTCCCGCCCGAGCTGGCCGTCATCGTCGGCTACCTCGACGCCGACGGCCCCGCCCGGACCGGCTCGGACTCCGCCCGCGACCGGGGCCCCCGCGACGCGCTCGCGCTCCTGCACGGCGGCCGGGTCGCCGCCCGCTACTTCAAGCACCACCTGCCCAACTACGGCGTGTTCGACGAGGACCGGTACTTCGTGCCCGGCGACACGCTGACCGTGGTGCGGATCAACGGCGTGGACGTCGCGATGACCGTGTGCGAGGACATCTGGCAGCCGGGCGGCCCGTTCGCGGTGGCCGGGCGCGCGGAGGTGGGCCTGGTGGTGAACATCAACGCGTCGCCGTACGAGCTGAACAAGGACGACGTGCGGCTGCCGCTCGTGGCCCGCCGGGCGCGCGAGGCCAACGCCGCCGTCGCGTACGTGAACCTGGTCGGCGGCCAGGACGAGCTGGTCTTCGACGGGGACTCCCTGGTCGTGTCGGCCGACGGCGAGCTGCTGGCGCGCGGCGGGCAGTTCACCGAGGAGCTGCTCGTGGTGGACCTGCACCTGCCGCCGGCCACCTCCGACGACACCGGCGACTTCGGCGAGATGCTCGTCGCGCGCACCGCCCTGCCGGCGCTGCCCGAGCTGACCGGCGCGGCCGTCGCGCCCCGGGTCGAGCCCCGGCTCGGCGACGAGGCCGAGGTGTGGGGCGCGCTGGTGACGGGCCTGCGCGACTACGTCCGCAAGAACGGGTTCCGCTCCGTGATCCTCGCGGTGTCCGGCGGGATCGACTCGGCCGTGGTCGCCGCGATCGCCGTGGACGCGGTCGGCGGGGACAACGTCTACGGCGTGGCGATGCCCAGCGGCTACTCCAGCGAGCACTCCCTCGACGACGCGGAGGAGCTGGCCAAGCTCGGCGGGTTCCACTTCAGCGTGCAGCCCATCGCGCCGATGTTCGACGCGTTCATGGCCAACATGACGCTCAGCGGGCTGGCGGCGGAGAACCTCCAGGCCCGCATCCGGGGCATGGTCTCGATGAGCCTGTCCAACCAGCACGGCCACCTGGTGCTGTCCACGGGCAACAAGAGCGAACTCTCCGTCGGGTACGCCACGCTCTACGGCGACATGGCCGGCGGCTTCAACCCGCTGAAGGACGTGCCGAAGACGCTGGTCTGGAAGCTGGCCCGGTGGCGCAACACGGTCTCGCCGCTGATCCCGGAGAACTCGATCTCCAAGCCGCCGAGCGCCGAACTGCGCCCCGACCAGCTCGACACGGACTCCCTGCCGCCGTACGAGATCCTCGACCCGCTGCTGCACGGGTACATCGACCTCGACATGGGCAGCGCCGCGCTGAAGGCTGCCGGGCACGATCCGGCGCTCGTGGACCGGGTGCTGCGGATGGTCGACATCGCCGAGTACAAGCGGCGGCAGTCCGCGCCCGGCACGAAGATCTCGATCAAGGCGTTCGGGCGGGACCGCCGGCTGCCGATGACGAACCGGTTCCGCGAAGGCCTGTAATCACCGGCCCTCCCGCGACACATACCGGAGCATGAGGGAACCCAACGAGGCCTGGTTCCGCGCCGTGTACGCCGAGTGCTACCCGGCCGTGGTGCGCTACGGCCTGCGCCGGCTCGGCGCGTCCGGTCCCGCCGAGGAGCTCGCCCAGGAGGTCTTCCTGACCGCCTGGCGACGCAGGCACGACGTCCCCGACCACGAACTCCCGTGGCTGTACGGGGTCGCGCGTCGCCTGCTGGCCAACGAGTGGCGGCGGACCCGCCCGACGTTCGTGGAGCTCGTCGAGACCCCGGCCCCGGCCGGCGGGGTCGACGAGCTGCTCGACGTCCGCGCCGCGCTGGCCACGCTCTCCGAGGACGACCGGGAGCTGCTGCGCCTGGTCGGCTGGGAGCAGCTGTCGGTCAGCGAGGCGGCGGCGGTGCTGGGCTGCAACCGGGCGGTGTGCGCCGTCCGGCTGCACCGGGCGCGCAAGCGGCTGACCGCCGCCCTGGACCGGGCCGTTCCCGCCCCTGCGAAGCGAACGGGAGCACTGCTGTGAACAGAGACGTCCAACGGGTCCGGGACCTGCTCGGACCCGCCGATCCCGCGCTGTCGGCGCCGGTCGGGCCCGGTGACCCGACCGGGCTGTGCCTGGAGACCGAACACGACATCACCCCGGAGGGCCGCGCGCCCGTGCCGCGGCCCCGGCGGGCACCGAGGCTGGCGCTGGCCGGCACGTTCGCGGCGGTGCTGGCCGTGGCCGGGGCGGTGGCGGTCGTCACCCAGCTCGGCGGCGCCCCCGCCGCGCCCACGGCGGCGCCCGGCCCCGGGGCGGTCTGTCTGGCCGCGCTGGCCGACGGGATCAGCCCGTCGACGGCCGACGACCAGACCGGGCGGTACAAGCACGTGCGGATCACCCAGTACGGCCGGCCGTCGGTCGAGGTCACGGGGCAGGAGCCGTGGAAGGTGACGGTCGCCGACCAGTGGACCGCGCCCGACGGCTCGGGGCGGGTCGCGTTCGTCGGCGGCAACGCGATCGACCTACCGGCTGTACCCGGCGGGTCGGTGTCCGACGGGATCACGTACACCCGGAGCAGGACCGCGCTCGACGAGGTGGACAACCTGGGCCGGGCCGCCTCGCACCTCGACCGGATGGCCCGGAAGGCGATGCTGCACCGGCTCGCCGACACCCCCGGGGTGCGGTGTATGGGCGAGATGTCCGATCCCTCGGGCCGGACCGGGATCGCCGTCACCGCGTTCGCCGACCAGCTCGGCCCGAACGCCACGGCGCTGCCCGGCGGGGTCGACTGCAAGCCGCAGCACCTGTCCTGCCAGACGACCCTGATCTTCGACCCGCGGACCGGTGAGCTGCTGGCCCAGCTGACCCCGACCCCGGGCGACCCCGCGAAGACGGCCTACACGATGTACTCCGACCGCAGCCGGACGGACGTCCTCGGCCAGCTGTGAGATTGTCCACCCGACCCTGCCGGAAGGGCCGGGTCGGGTGGGACCATCGGTCGTAGAACCTCTCAACACCCGGGGACCCGCGAGGGCCTCGAGGGACAAGGAGACCGATCATGTCTTTGTATGGCGGCCCGGCCACCAAGCGCATCCGTACCCGCGATCTCCAGCTCGCGAAGGACAACGGCGAGCGCTGGGCGATGCTGACGAGCTACGACCAGTACACGGCGGGGATCTTCGACGCGGCCGGCATCCCGGTCCTGCTCGTCGGCGACTCCGCGTCCAACAACGTCTTCGGCCACTCCACGACCCTGCCCGTGACCGTGGACGAACTGATCCCGCTCACCCGCGCCGTCGTCACCGCCACCCAGCGCGCGCTCGTCGTGGCGGACCTGCCGTTCGGCTCCTACGAGCTCAACGCGGAGCAGGCGTTCCACACCTCCGTGCGGTTCATGAAGGAGGCCGGGGCGCACGCGGTGAAGCTCGAGGGCGGCCGCAAGCGCGCCGAGCAGATCCGGACCCTGGTCGACGCGGGGATCCCGGTGATGGCGCACATCGGTTTCACCCCCCAGAGCGAACACACCATGGGCGGGTACCGGGTGCAGGGCCGCGGTGACGCCGGTGCCGACATCCTCGCCGACGCGCACGCGGTCCAGGAGGCCGGCGCGTTCGCCGTGGTGATGGAGATGGTGCCCGGCGACGTGGCCGCGCGGGTGACCAAGGAGCTGACCATCCCGACGGTCGGCATCGGCGCGGGCGCGGACTGCGACGCGCAGGTGCTGGTCTGGCAGGACCTGGTCGGCCTGCGCACCGGCCCGATGCCGCGGTTCGTGAAGCGGTACGCGGACATGGCCGGCGTGCTGGAGAACGCGGCGAAGACCTACGCCGACGAGGTCCGCGGCGGCCAGTTCCCCACGATCGACCACACCTTCTAGTGGGTGGGGCCCGCTGAGGGCGACGATGCGCGCGTTGTCGGAGGCCCCGCATACAACACCGGTATGCGGAACCTCCTCCGCCTTCGCCTCCCCGCCCTCAGCGGGCCAAGACGTCAGATCAAGAGCCTTTACCCGTGGGTAGGATGGCGCGCATGGACCTGCCTGACGTTTCCGCACTGACCGTCGCCATCCTCGGCGGTACCGGCGAGCAGGGCCGGGGCCTCGCGGTCCGCCTGGTGAGGGCCGGCCAGCGGGTGCTGATCGGTTCCCGGACCGCCGAGCGCGGCCGGGCCGCCGGGGCGGAGATCGGCGCGGAGGGCGGGGACAACGCCACCGTCGCGGCGGCCGCCGACGTCGTGATCGTGGCCGTGCCGTGGGCCGGGCACGGCGAGCTGCTGGCGTCGCTGCGCGCCGAGCTGGCCGGCAGGATCGTGGTCGACTGCGTGAACCCGCTGGGCTTCGACAAGCAGGGCCCGTACGCGCTCGCCGTCGAGGAGGGCAGTGCCGCCCAGCAGGCCGCCGCGCTGCTCCCCGACTCCCGGGTGACGGCCGCGTTCCACCACGTCAGCGCGCCGCTGCTGCTGGACCCGGAGGTCGCCAGCATCGACATCGACGTGCTGGTGCTCGGGGACGACCGGGAGGCCGCCGCCGTCGTGCAGGCGCTCGCGGCGCGGATCCCGGGAATGCGCGGGATCTGGGCGGGCCGGTTGCGCAACGCGCACCAGGTGGAGGCGTTGACCGCGAACCTGATCGCGATCAACAAGCGGTACAAGGCGCACGCCGGGATCCGCGTCACCGATGTCTGACCCGGGCCCGGGCCGGCACGCGGGCGACCCGCCGTTCCCGGCCCCGCCCGCCGACCACCCGGCCGAAGCGCGCCGGTTCGACGGCGCCGCCGGCCCGCTCCGGGTCGTCTCGCTCGTCCCGTCGCTGACCGAGGCCGTCGCCGCCACCGCGCCCGCGACCCTGGTCGGCGCCACCGACTGGTGCACCCACCCGGCCGACCTGGACGTGACCCGGATCGGCGGCACCAAGTGGCCCGACGTCGCCGCCGTCATCGCGCTGGAGCCGGATCTGGTGCTCGCCAACCAGGAGGAGAACCGCGAGGAGGACGTGCTCGCGCTGCGCGCCGCCGGCCTGCGGGTACACGTCACCTATCCGCGCACGGTGCCCGATGCCCTCGACGCGCTCGCCGACATCTGCGTCCTGCTCGACAGTCCGGATCCGGAATGGCTGCGCACGGCACGCGCGGCGTGGGACTTCTCCCCGCCGCCCGCGCGCCGGGTCGCGGTGCCGATCTGGAGGAAGCCGTGGATGTGGGTCGGAGACGACACCTTCGCGGCCGACGTACTCGCCAGACTCGGTTTCCCGACGGTCCATTCCGGGCGGTACCCGAAAAAGTCGGTGAAGGAAACAACCGCCCTGGAACCGGACATCATTGTCTTTCCCGACGAGCCCTACGCTTTTCATCCGGGCGACGGCCCGGAGGCCTTTCCTGAGTTTCGCGCCGCGTTTGTCTCCGGCCGCCATCTGACCTGGTATGGCCCCTCTCTCGCCGAGGCGCCAACCGTTCTGACAGACCAACTGGGCTGAATGGGTTATTGCCCTTTGGTGTTACCGATGTCACCCTTCCGTGGTGCTGAATGTCGTTGAGGAGTACTGGAATCGGGCGCTCGGCCGGGACACCACCCCGGGCGTGCACCTCGTGGCCGACAGCAGGGGTGGACACGGGGTCTACGTGCTCGGCACCCCGGGCTGTGTCCGGGTCACGGTCCCCACGGAACAGCTCACCGACGCCGTGATGGCCGTGCACGGGATCGGCCCGGAGTCGCTCCTGACGGCCGAGTTCTGGTCGGAGGTCTTCCCGCAGGCTTCCGTGCTCGGGCCCAGCCAGCACCACTACCTGACCAGCGCCGACCGGCTCCCCGAGCACTCGGCCATTCGCCGCCTCAACCCCGGTGACCACCTCGCGCTCGCCGAGCTGCGCTCCGCCTGCCCCGAGGAGGACTGGGAGGAGGGCGGCTTCGCCGACGAGCCGGGCGCGCTGTTCGGCGCGTTCGACGAGGGCAGGCTGCTCGCGGCGGCGAACCTGACGAACTGGAACGGCCAGCCCACCGACGTCGGCCTGCTGACCCGGCCCGAGGCGCGCCGGCGGGGCCTGGCGACCCGGACGGCGGCGGCGGCCAGTTCGCACGCGCTCCGGCTGCACGGGATCGCCCGGTTCCGGGCCCTGGTGGACAGCCCGGCGGCCATGCGGATCGCCCAGCGTCTCGGGTACACCCCGTACGGCCTGAACGTCTACGTGCGCCTCTAGGCCCGGAACAGCACCCGCCGCTTCTTCGGGTCCGCCTCCACCAGGGTCACCTGGACCCGCTCCCCCAGCGGCAGCACCCCCTCGCAGCGCGCCACCACGGCCAGCTCCTCCACCGCGACCATGCCGCCCTTCACACCGCGCCGGTCGTCGAGGTCGAGCACCCCGGCCTCGAAGCGTTCGCCCACCCGGTCGGCGAGCAGCACGGCCTCGACCAGGTCGACGGCGCCGCGCTCGGCCGCGTTGGCCCGCCGGTCGGTCTTCGACATCACCTCGGGCAGCCCCGGGAGCGCCGCCCGCACCCAGTCGGGCACCGGCTGACCGGCGTGCAGGGCGAGGCAGACCTCGGTGGCGTACCGGTCGGCGAGCCGGCGCAGCGGGGCGGTCACGTGCGCGTACGCCGTGGCCATGCCCGCGTGCTGGGCCTGCTCGGGCACCGCCCCGTCGAACGGCGTGTACCCGGCGCCGCGCATCAGCTCGGCCGCCGCGTCCAGGAACGCCGCCCCGCGCGGTTCGCCCGGCGACACGGTGGCGATCACCTCGCCGACCTTCGCGCCAGCCGGCCACGCGATGCCCAGGGCCTTCGCGCACGTCTTGAGCCGGTTGACGGCGCCCTGCTCCGGCGGGGGCATGGTGCGCAGCAGCCCGACCTTGCCGGCGAGCATCATCGCGCCCGCCGCGGCCCCGGTGAGCAACGAGATCTGCGCGTTGTACTGCTCCAGCGGGGTCTGCTGGCGCAGGTGCAGCGCCCAGCCGTCGCCGTCCGGGGAGATCTCCTGCTCCGGGATGGGCAGGTTGATCGCGCCCCGGGCCAGGCCGAGCGCGACGAGCAGCGGGCCGATCTCGGGCAGCAGGGCGATCGACTCGGGCAGGGTGGCCGGGTCCATGTCGTAGCTGAGCTTGGCGCGGCTGCGGACGAGCGCGCGTTCGACGTCGACGCGCGTGGTCGTACCGTCGGCGGCCAGGTCGATCGTCCACAGCACGGCCGGGGTGTCCTGGTCAGGCAGCAGGCTCGCGCCGCCCTCGCTCATCACCTTCGGGTGCAGCGGCACCTTGCCGTCGGGCAGGTACACGGTCTGGCCGCGCAGCCAGGTCTCGGCGTCCAGCGCGCCGCCGGGGTCCACGAACGCGGCGACGTCGGCGATGGCGTAGTACACCCGGTAGCCGTCCCCCTGCCGGGTCAGGAGCATGGCCTGGTCGAGGTCCATGGAGGTCGGCGGGTCGATGGTGACGAAGGCGAGGTCGGTGCGGTCGGTCCGGGGCAGGTCGCGCGGGCCGGCGGCGGCCTCGGCGAGCGCCGGGGCGGGAAACTCCCCGGGCAGGTCCAGCTCGCGGCGCAGGTCTGAGAAGTCGATCCTGGGGGCACTCGAGATCCGGGTCACGCGGTCTTTCTACCAGGTCCCGCGGGCATTGCGCCCGGACGCGCTGAGGCGGGGCCCGTTCCCGGACCCCGCCCCGCGTGATGCACTACTTTTTGGTCGTACCAGTAGATTTGCGGGCTGTTGTCTTTTTCGCGGCGGCCTTCTTGACCGCCTTCTTGACCGTCGCCTTCTTCGCCGGCGCCTTCTTGGCCGCCGTCGTCTTCGTCGGCGCGGTCTTCGTCGCCTTCTTCGCGGCCACCTTCTTGGCGGGCGCCTTCTTCGCCGTCGTCTTCTTCGCGGCCGTCGTCGCCTTGCGGACGGTGCTGGCCTTCTTGGCGGCGACCTTCTTCACGGCGGTCTTGGCCGTGCTCTTGGTCGCGGCCTTCTTCGCCGGCGCGGTCTTCTTCGCGGCGACCTTCTTGGCCACCACCTTCTTCGCCGGGGCCTTCTTCGCCGCCGTGGTCGTCTTCTTCGCGGCGGCCTTCTTCACCGCCGCCTTCTTGGTGGCGACCTTCTTGGCCGGGGCCTTCTTGGCGACCGCCTTCGTCGCGGGCGCGGTCTTCTTCGCGACCGTCTTCTTGGCGACGGTCTTCTTCGCCGCCGTCTTCTTGACCGCCGTGGTCGCCGTCTTCTTGGCGGCGGCCTTCACGGCGGTGGTCTTCTTCGCGGCCTTCTTGGCCGGGGCTTTCTTAGCCATCGTGGCCATGGTTTCCTCCTTGAGAGCTAGCACTGATATGTATGCAAAAATCGCACCGGATCAGGCCGTTTCTCCTTTCCAGCGGGCGTCTTCGGCATCCAGTCGCGCCTCGCGTTCCGCCACCTGCTGTAGTGCGTGGCTCGCGTCCTGCGCGGTCGCGTACGGACCGAGGCGATCCACCCCGGCGCACGCGTTGCCTTCGGTCTCCACACGGTTGTGTCGCAGACACCAGTAGAACTGGGCCGGTTCGCCGCTCGCTGAGACACCGCTAGTCATGTGATAAGAGTGCACTCACAAATCTGCACATGTGATGTATTCGTGTAAATACGCCTACCAGCTGCTATGTGGAGCAGCGGGGCAGCCCGGCAACGCGAATGCCGAAAACCCTTGTATGCCAAGGAAAAAGGCGCGCGCACACCTGTCGATCGGTGTGCGCGCGGAGTACCAAAAAAATTTGGGGTCAGGGGCGGTTTTTGCCCTTCGAGACGAACAGGACCACCCCGATCACGGCCGCGACCGCCAGGACGATCGGGCAGAGGATGAAGGCGAGGTGCACCGGTTGCAAGGCTCCCATGGCCCACAGACTAGGGGGCGGGGCACCGGATCCGCTGCCCCGGCCGCACGTGGAGCGCCCGGCCGGGACCGTCCGTTAAGGCGTGAGGAGCGTCTTCGCCAGCCTGGGCAGGAAGAACGCCCAGCCCGCGATGTGCGCGGTGCGCTCGTCGGCGTCCGCGGGCGTGTACGGCCCGTGGGTCAGCTCCAGCCGCTCGCCGTCCGCGCGCACATCGACCCGGAACGCCTTGCCCTCCCCGTCCCACTGCCAGGAGAACGCCAGATGCCCGGGCTCGTGCGCCAGCACCCGGCCGGTGAGCACCCGGCCCAGGTGCGCGAAGTTCACCACGTACATCCCGTCGGCCATGAACAGCTCCCCGCCCCACCAGGCGCGCAGCACGTCCGGGTCGGTGAACGCGGCCAGCGCGCGCTCCGCCGGCACCCCGGGCACGTCGACCCCCGTGCGCAGCTCGCTCACGCGTCCGCCAGCGCGAGGAGCTTGGTGACGGTGTTCCAGTTGCGGGCGGTGCCGACGACGCCCAGGCGGCGCTCCAGCAGGTCGTTGGTGAGCTTGGAACGGCCGGAACCGTTCGGGTACCACAGGTAGGCCTCCGTGCCGTCGACCCGGAACTCGTCGGGCCGCAGCGCCTCCGGGTCGAGGGTCGCGATCTTCGCCGGGGACGGGGTTTCGGACAGGAAGTCCACGTGCACCGACGTCGGGTCGGCCACCCGGTCCGGCCACGGGTTGCGCGCGACCACGTCGGCCAGCTCGTCGCGGGTCCGGGTCAGCACCGACACCGTGAGCCCGAGGTCGGCGGTGATCCGGCGCTCGATGTCGCCCGCGAGATCCTCGCCCGCGCCGGTGAACACGGCGTTGCCGCTCTGCACGACCGTGGCCACGTCGGTGAACCCCATCGCCAGCAGGGCCTCCTTCAGCCAGGACATCGCCACCTTGTTCCGCCCGCCGACGTTGATCGCCCGCAACAGCGCGATATGCCTCATGGCGGCCACGCTACCCTCCGATCATGACAACGGGTCTCGTCCTCATCGACCTCATGCCGCGCATCGTCGCGCTCCCGGTCGCCCCGCACACCGGCCCCGAGGTGCTCGACCGGTGCCTCCAGCTGGCTTCGGCGTTCCGCGCGGCCGGCCGGCCGGTGTTCCTGGTCCGGGTCGACCGGCCCAACGTCGCCGAACAGCCGCCCGGCAGCGGGTTCGTCGAGGGTCTCGTGCGCGACGGTGACACGCAGATCGTCAAGAACACGATCGGAGCCTTCTTCGGTACGACGCTGGAGGCCGACCTGCGGGCCCGCGGCGTGGACACGGTGGTGTTCGGCGGGCTGGTGACGACGATGGGCGTGGAGTCCACGGCGCGCGCCGCCTCCGACGCCGGGTTCGAGGTGGAGTTCGTCGAGGACGCGATGTCGGGGCTGACGGCGGAGGAGCACGCGATGGCGGTGGGGACGGTGTTCCCCCGGTTCGGCAAGGTCACGAAGACCGCGGACTACTGACCGCCACCTCCAGCTCGGGCGCGGCCGGTGCGGGGCGGGAGCCGGTGCGGGCCGCGCCGAACGACGCGAGGGTGACCAGCAGGATCCCCGCCCCCTGGAGCGCCCCGGGGATCTGGTGCAGCAGCACCGCCCCCACCACCAGCGCGAACGCCGGCTCCAGGCTCATCAGCGTCCCGAACGCCGACGTGGTCAGCTTGCGCAGCGCCAACAGCTCCAGGGTGTACGGCAGCACCGGGATCAGCAGCGCGAGCCCCACCCCGACGAGGAGCAGCGACCAGTCGAGGTGCGGCCACGCGGCCGGCGCGCCGAAGAACGTCGCCACCAGGGCCGCCGCCGGCATCGACACGGCCAGTCCGTCGAGCCCGGAGAACCGGTCGGCGACCCGCTGGGTGAGCAGGATGTACGCCCCCCAGCACGCCGCCGCCCCGAGCGCGAAGGCGATCCCGACCAGGTCGGCGGTCCCCGTCCACGGCTGGGTGACGAGCAGGACCCCGCCGAACGCGAGCGCCGGCCAGGTCCGGCCGCCCGGGCGGAGCAGGCCCACGGCGAGCGGTCCGAGGAACTCGACGGCCACGGCGGTGGCCAGCGGCAGCCGGGCGACCGCCTCGAAGAACAGCAGCGTGATCCCGGCGCTGACCACGCCGAGCACGGCGGCCACCCCGAGGTCGGCCGGGCGCATCCGCCACACCTTCGGCCGGGCGATCGCGACGAAGATGACGGCGGCCCAGGCCAGGCGCAGCCACGACGCGCCGGCCGGGCCGATCGTGGCGAACAGCGAGGTGGACACCGCCGCGCCGACCTGGATGATCAGCATCGAGGCGAGGGCGTAGCCGACAGCGGGGGCGGAGGTCGCGGGGGTCATGGCTCCATCGCACCCCAGCCGTACCGTTCATGTCTATCGCAGGATCATGGACTAACTGTCCATGAATCGTGGACAATCGAGAACATGGACACCCATCGACTTCGGGTACTCGTCGAGCTGCACCGCAGGGGCACGATGCGGGCCGTGGCCGACGCCACCGGATACGGCACGTCGACCGTCTCCATGCACCTCGCCACCCTGGAGCGCGAGGTCGGCGCGATCCTGCTCGAACGTACCGGGCGCACGGTCCGGTTCACCCCCGCCGGCCGGCGGCTCGTGGAGCACGCGGAGGGCATCCTCGCCGCGATCGACGCCGCGCACGCCGCCCTGGGCCCCGACGGCCCGCCGAGCGGGGTGCTGCGGGTGGCCGCGTACACCAGCGCGTTGACCGGGTTCGTGCTGCCCGTGGTGCGCCCGCTCGCCGCCAGCCACCCCGACCTGCGCGTCGAGTTGCAGGAACGCGAACCCCCCGAGGTGGCGGCCTTGCTCGCCGACGACGAGATCGACCTCGGCTTCGTCTACGACTACAACCTGGTGCCCCGGTTCGCCGACGACGAGACCGCCCGGTACGTGTGCTCGACCCCGATGGTGCTCGTCGTCCCCGCAGGCCCGGTCCCGACCCGGCTGGAGGACCTGGCCGGCGAGCCCTGGGTGGCGAACTCCCGCAGCGAGGACGACACCGAGCTGGCGGAGCGGTGCTGCGCGCTGGCCGGGTTCGCGCCCCGGGTCACACACCGGGCCGACAGCCTGGAGCTGGTGATGGACATCGTGGCCGCCGGGCTGGGCGTGGCCCTGGTGCCGGACTTCCTCACGCCCCGGGCCGGGGTGGTGCTGACGCCGATCCCGGGCGTGGAGGCGGTGCGCCGGATGTACGCGGTGACCCGGCCGGGGCGGCAGGCGTGGCCGGCGGCGGCGCTGCTGACCCGCCTGGTGACCGAGTACTCGCGGGCGAACCCGTGAGCGCGGCGCAGGGCGCGGCTGGCAACCGTAAGGTGCGGCACAGGGACGGGGCCGCCGGGGTGCCCGCGCTGGTCGCGTTCGACCTGGACGGGACGCTGACCCGGGGGCCGAGCTGCCTGGAGAGCATCGCCGCCGCGAACGGTTTCGCCGAGCGGATGGCCGTCTGGGAGACGTCGCGGACCGAGGCGGAGATCCGCGCCGCCCGGACCGGGGTGTGGCCGATCCTCACCGGGCTGGCCCCCGACCGGATCACCGGGCCGCTCGGGGACATCCCGCTCGCGCCCGGGGTGTTCGAGGGGCTGGCGGCGTTGCGCGCGGCGGGCGTACCCGTCGTGATCGTGTCCCTGACCTTCACGCTGACGGTGTCGTGGTTCGCGGAACGCTTCGGGGTCGTCGACTTCATCGGCACCCGGCCGCACGGGCGCGGCTTCCGGCACGTGTTCCCGTGGACGAAGCCGGTGCTGCTGGCGGAGTTCGCGGCCCGGCGGGGCATCGCGATGGCGGATGTCGCGGCGGTCGGGGACAGCCGGGGTGACGTGCCGATGCTGCGCGCCGTGGGCCGGTCGGTGTTCGTCGGGCCGACCCTGCCCGAGGACCTGACCCCGACCTGGCACCTGCCGGACGCCTCGATCGCGACGATCACGTCCCTCCTACTGCCCGACCACAACCCCTAGACGGGTACCGGGAAGCCGGCCGGTCACCTACTCCGGGCGCCAGCGGGGCCGGTCGTGTGTCGGCTTCCCCGACCACCACTCAGGGGAGGCAGCTGGCCCGGCCCGCTCAGCAGCCGGGGAAATCCGCCGGGAGGTTCGGCGGGCAGTCGGCGGTCTCCGCTGCGGGGAACAACGAGAACATGCTCCCCGCGAGGAAGAAGAACACCAACAGCATCGCCAGTGTGACCAGGCCGAAGATGATCGCCGCCGTCCCGGCCGCGCCGCCGCCAGCGGCCGGTTCGACCCGGGACGGATTCTCCGGGTCGTAGACGACCTCCATCGTCGAGCCCACGATGGCCGAGGTCGGCCGGTGCGACGTCGTGCCCGTGACCTCCGTCCCGCTGTCGGTCCTGAAGCGGACCACGGGGCTGAAGAAGAGCCTGCCGCCCGCGCCCGAGGTCATCTGGTTGTCCACGACGGTCGCGGTCGCCGGCCGACCGGAGCTGCGGAACTGGCGCGCCCGGCGACGCGAGCGCAGGCCGAAGCCGATCGCCAGCAGCGGCACGGCCAGCATCACCAAGGCGACGGCGACGAAAGCGACGACGAACGCGGTCGGAGGGTTCTCCATGTGGTGATGGTAGGAGGACCTCCCGGTTCCCGCTGCCCCGCTCCTGGTGGGGGCCATTCAGTCTCCGGGGGCCGCCAGGATCGTGCGGACCAGGCGGGCCGGCTCCTCCAGGTGCACGTCGTGGCCCGCCGGCAGGGACACCGTCTCCAGGAGGGGCACGTCACCGGCCAGCTCGTTCAGTACCCGGAGAATGGTCGTCCTGCGGGCCGCCATGGCGCCGACCAGGGGCTCGGGCAGATGCTGGTCGTAGACGCAGCGGTCCCCGGCGACGGTCAACAGGGGGCTACGGGTGGCGCGGAGCGTGCCCCACACGTCCAGTTCCGCGATGGCGTCGAGGAGGCGCGCGAACTCCGGGTCACCGTCCGCCGCCAGCTCGGCCTTGAAGCCGGTGACCGCCGCGTGCGCCGCCCGCGCCTCGTCCTCCGGGAGGTCGAAGTCCGCCGGGCTCCGGGGCGCGCCGAAGCCCTCGACGTTCACCGCCAGCGGGCATTCGGGGTGCCGGGAGGCCCACAGGGCCGCGAGCATGCCGCCGAGGGAGTGGCCGACGATCGTGGGCCGGTCGAGCTCCAGCTGGTCGACCACCGCGCACAGGTCCGCGTACGCGCCGTCCCAGGTCCACGGGGCCCGGCCCGACCGGCCGTGTCCGCGCAGGTCGATGGCGAGGACCCGGCGGCCGGCATTCTGGAAGTGGGGCACGACCCAGCGCCAGTCCTCCAGGGAGCGCCCGCCGCCGTGCAGGAGCACCACGTCGGGGCCGTCGCCGCGGAAGTCCCGGACCGCGATCGGCACCTCGGCCGCGACGGCGGTGTCACGGAAAAGCTCAGCCATCGAGTCATGTTCACACCCGCGATGGGCCGAGAGCCAATTGTTACCAACCATTGCACTTTTACGGTGGGCAATTTCTTCCGCTGTCCACTCTGGAGCAATCTGGGTCAGGCGGCGTGCTGGATGAGGTCCCACTTGTTGCCGTACAGGTCCTCGAACACGGCGACGGTGCCGTACCCCTCGCGGCGTGGTTCTTCGAGGAACCTCACGCCCGCGGCGGTCATCCGGGCGTGGTCGGCGTCGAAGTCGTCGGAGTAGAGGAACAGGCCGACCCGGCCGCCGGTCTGGTCGCCGATCCTCGCGGACTGTTCCGGGGTGGCGGCCTCGGCGAGGAGGAGGCCCGTCCGGGCGCCGGGCGGGGTGACGACGACCCAGCGTTTGCCGTCGGGGAGGGCGAAGTCGGCGGTGAGGTCGAAGCCGACGGAGTCCACGTAGAAGGCGATGGCCTCGTCGTAGGCGCGCACGACGAGGGTCACGAGTCCGAGATGAGCCATGTCCCGATCATGCCGTGCGGGGGCGGTGGTGCGCAGGTCGACCGTGGGGGTTCGGGGCCGTGGTGGTCGACGTCGGACTCCGCTGGTCTGGGTCGGCGGGCGCCGCGCTGCCCCAGGCCGGGCGGGCCGAGCGGGACGGGGCCGGGCTCAGCCGATCCGGGGCGCTCGCTCAGCGGAGGAGGAAGTCCGGGACGTGGTAGCGGTTCTTCACCAGGCGCGACGCCATCCCCCGCCGGTCCGCGTCGCTCCCCCACCGGAAGTCCAACGCGTTGGCCAGCCGGTTCACCGTGTTGAACAGGAACCCGACATACAGCCCGTCGAGGATCGCGGTGTCCGACACCCCCGCCGCCCGCACGACCCGCACATCCTGCGGCCGCACCGCGTCCGGCTCCAGGGTCACCTTCTCCAGCAGCCCGAACATCGCGGCCACCTTCGGCGGGAACCCGCCGTCCCGCCAGTGCCCGAGCCGGTCGACCCCGGCGTCCCCGCCGAGGATCATCTCGCTGGTCCGCTCGTGCACGCCGACGCAGAACCCGCACAGGTTGAGCCGGGACACGAACGCCCCGAACAGCTCCCGCTCCCCCTCGCTCCACTCCGACGGCCCGCGCATCGCCGACTCCACGAACCGCAGCCACGGCCGGCCGAACAGCTCGGGCCGGTACAGCGTCACCTTCGCCACCGGGTCCACCTGGGTCCGGGACACGAGCCGCATCACCCGCAGCGCCAGGCGTTGGCGCGGCCGGTGCCCCTGGTCGAGGACCCTGAGGCGCACGTCAGTCCGCTTCCCGCACCGCGCGCAGTCCGGCGTCGAGCCGCTGGGTGGCCGCCCCGACCGCGGCGGCGAGGGTCATCTCGAAGATCGCGTCCTCGGTGCACCCGGCGGCCAACAAGTCCTCAACATCAAGATCCGTCATCTGGTACGACTCCTCGCGCACCCGGGCCACGTACGCCGCCCACAGCTCGGGCAGCCGGATGTCGTAGTGCGCGGCGTCGCGGACGGCGGGGTCGGTGGCGCCGGGCGACTCCAGCACCGCGTACCGCAGGTCCATGACCTCCAGGGCATGCTGATCCATCGGACCCCCCATCGCCACCTGTGACGTTACGCTCGGTGACTCCGGGGCGGGGCTAGATCCGCTGGTAACTCCACGAGACCATCTCCCCGTCCGCGTACGGCATCACGCCGTGGAACTGGCGCGGGTCCTCGTCGAAGACCATGGGGAGCCATTCGTGGTCGCTGTCCCACATGGGGAAGTCGCGGAGGTCGGCCAGCGGTATCCATTCGAGGGTGCCTTCCTCGTTGCCGCCGTGATGTTCCCCGGTGAAGGTGTCGGCGCGGAAGATGTAGCAGAGTTCGGCCTGGCCGTCGGGGCGGAAGTTGGGCCAGAGGATGGTGCCTCGGAGGGTGAGGTCGCCGAGGGTGAGGCCGGATTCCTCGGTGGTTTCGCGGCGGATGCAGGTGACGGGGTCCTCGCCGGGTTCGAGGTGGCCGCCGATACCCACGTATTTGCCGCCGTGGGTGTCCTGGTCGAGCTTGTCGCGGTGCATGAGGAGGACGGATCGGGCGTCCGGGGAGAGGATGTAGACGGTGGTCACGAGGACGGCTGTTTGCATTCCCGAGTTTGGCATGGGGCGGGGGCGCGGGCTGGTTGCTGCTTCCTGGCGTGGCATGCGGGCGGGGAGGCCGGTGGGGTTGGGTTCGGAGGGAGAAGAGCCTTTGACTCCCTCCGAACCCAACCCCACCGGCCTGTGTTCGTACGGGGTGGTGGGGCGGGGCGGGTGGTGGTGCGGGGCGGGTGGCTGGGTGCGGGCTGTCCGGGGCTCGGGTGGGCTGACGTTGGGCCGGGTGGGTGGCACGATGGGCGCGTGAAGACGCTGGGGTTCGCGACGCCGCTGTGGCGCGCGCTGATCGCGTACCGCGTGATCCTGCTGGGCTACGCCGCGATGCAGACCGTGCACTACTGGCCGGTGTACACCGACCGGCGGCTCGCCCTCGGCGTGTTCGTCGTGATGGTGCTGTGGACGGTCGCGATGACCGCCGCCAACGCGGTCGACCGGGGGCGGCGGTGGGCGGTGTGCCTGGCCGACCTGGCCGTGAGCGCCGTACTCCTGCTGGGCACCTTCTACGTCCTCGACGGCGGCGACCCGGACGCGACGGTCACCGGCCCGTGGGTGTCCGCGTCGGTGCTGGCCTGCGCGATCCTCGGCGGCCCGTGGCGCGGCATGGCGGCCAGCCTGGTGATCATCGTGATCACGATGGTGCTGCCGGGCGTCCCGCCGAGCCAGAACACCCTGTACGACGTCGTGATGCTCCTGATGGGCGGCGGCGTCGTCGGCCTGGTGTCCCAGCTGCTCCGGGAAGCCGAGTGGCGGATGACCCTGATGACGGAGCGGGAGGCGGCCGTCAACGAACGCGAACGGCTCGCCCGGATCGTGCACGACGGCGTCCTCCAGGTCCTCACCCTCGTGCACCGCAGGGGCCCCGACCTGGGCCCGGACGGGGCGGAGATCGCCCGGCTGGCCGGCGAGCAGGAGGCGGCCCTGCGCGGGCTGGTCCTCGGCGTGCACGGGCCGGTGGCCCCGGGCGGGGAGGCGGACCTGTGCGCGCTGCTCACCGGTTTCGCGTCCACCCAGGTGTCGGTCTCGGGCCCGGCCGGTCCGGTCCTGCTGCCGTCGGACCGGGCCACGGAACTCGTCGCCGCCGTCGGCGCCGCGCTGGACAACGTCACCCGGCACGCCGGCCCCGGGGCCCGGGCCTGGGTGACGGTCGAGGAGGAGCGCGCCGACGTGCTGGTGTCGGTCCGCGACGACGGGCTGGGCGCGACCGCCGAGCAGGTGGACCGGGCGGCGGCGGCCGGCCGGTTGGGGGTCGCGCAGTCGATGCGCGGGCGGGCCGAGGGCCTCGGCGGGACGATGTCCCTGGTCACGGCCCCGGATCAGGGGACCGAAATCGAGTTCCGCGTGCCGCGTCGCGCCGAGCGGTCACCTCGAACGTGACCCAGCCGACGAGCAGGTAGCCGACGCCGGCCACGTACGCCGGCACCAGCTGCGACACCTCGGACACCGGCGACAGCCGCGCCAGCTCCCACAGCCGCAGCCAGTCGGCGCCGAAGTAGATCGCCACGGTCAGGACCGGGCCGAGCAGGGCGACGGCGGCCGGACCGCGCACCTTCAGGAGCCGGAGCGCGATCCAGCTGACCAGGATGGTGACCGGCACCGCGAGGACGAGGGTCGTGAGCAACGTGCCCAGGCAGCCGAAACCCTCCATCTCGCACGGGATCAGCGTGCCGACGCCCCAGCCGCCGACGAACCAGAGCACCACCGCGCCGATGCCGACGGCGGCGCAGGTCGCGAGCTGCCGGATCACCGGGACACCCCGGAGGAGGGGGTCGGGTCGTTGTCGGCCATGAGGTCGAAGGTACCCAGGTTCCGGGGCGGGCACGCCCGATCGGGGGTGCCACGCGCTGCGCTGCTCATCGGTCCAGCCTCGCGGAACCGGTCGGCGGACGCCTGAGCCCCCGTACTCAGTCGTAGAGGTCGTTCTCGATCGCGTACCGGACGAGTTCGACGCGGTTGTGCAGTTGGAGCTTGGTGAGGGTGTTCTGCACGTGGTTCTGCACGGTGCGGTGCGACAGCACGAGGCGCTCGGCGATCTGCCGGTAGCTGAGGCCCTTGGCGACGAACCGGAGCACCTCGGTCTCCCGGTCGGTGAGCTGCGGCCCACCCGCCGAGAGCTGCTTGTACTCCCCCAGGATCAGCGCCGCCAGCCCCGGCGAGAACACGGCCTCCCCGGCGGCGGTGGCCCGGACCGCCTCCAGGAACTCGGCGGTGTGCGCCGACTTGAGCAGGTAGCCCAGGGCGCCGGCCTTCACCGCGTCCAGCACGGCCTGGCGCTCGTCCACGGCGGACAGCATCATGATCCGGATCTCGGGATCGACGGCGAGCAGGCCGCGCACCACGTCCACCCCGGACAGGTCGGGCAGTTGCAGGTCCAGGACGGCGACCTGCGGGCGGACGGCCGGGGCGATCCTGACCGCCTGGCGGCCCTCGCCGCAGGCGGCGACGACGTCGTAGCCGGCGGCGGTGAGGTCGCGGGACACGCCGTCGCGCCACATGGGATGGTCGTCGACCACCATGACCCGGATCACCGGCCGGCCCCCTGACGGAGCGCGGCACGGTCGGCCCGGAACCCGGTCGGGCAGGACCCGGGCCCGCGCCGACCGGCCGCGCTGAGTGTCATCGGGCTACGCGACGACCCGGTCGACCCGGGGCTTCAGCTTGAGCTGGGAGGCGTTGTGGCCGATGCCCGGGTCGAGGGTGTGGTCGACGTAGATCGCGTACCAGAGGCAGAAGACCAGGATCGTCCACACCTTGCGGCTCTGGTCGCCCTCGCCGGCCCGGTGCGCGTCGAGCAGGCGCTGCGCGTAGCCGAGGTCGACGAGGCTGCCGGCGCCCGAGGACGCGAAGATGTCCTTGGCCCACTGGTACATCTCGGTCTTCAGCCAGACCCGGATCGGGGTGGGGAAGCCGAGCTTGACCCGGTTGACGATCTCCGGCGGGACGACCCCGCGCAGGGCCTGGCGGAGCGCGTACTTCGTGTCGGTGGAGCGCGGCGGGAGCTTCAGGTCCACCGGCAGGTCGGCGGCGGCGGCGAACACCTCGTAGTCGAGGAACGGGACGCGGACCTCCAGCGAGTTGGCCATCGACATCCGGTCCGCCTTGACGAGGATGTCGCCGCGCAGCCAGGTGTACAGGTCGATGTACTGCATCTTCGTCACGTCGTCGAGGTGCGCGGCCTCGGTGTAGATCCCGTCGGTGACGTCGGTGTAGCGCACGGCCGGGTCGTAGCGGCGCATCAGGTCGCGCTTCTCGTCCTCGGTGAAGATCTTCGCGTTGCCGTAGTACCGCTCGGTCAGGGGCGTCGTACCCCGCTCCAGGAAGCTCTTGCCCTTCACGCCCTCGGGGATCACCTTCGAGACGGCGCGCAGGCCCTTCTGCACCCCGTCGGGCAGGCCCGTGATGGAGCGCAGGGACAGCGGCTCGCGGTAGATCGTGTAGCCGCCGAAGAACTCGTCGGAGCCCTCGCCGGACAGGGACACCGTGACGTGCTCGCTGGCGAGCTTGGCGACGTAGTAGAGCGGGACGAGCGCGGGGTCGGCGACCGGGTCGTCGAGGTGCCAGACGATCTTCGGCAGCGCGTCCATCATCATCTGGGCGGTCACGACCACCGGGTAGGTCTTCACGCCCAGGTGCCGGGCGGAGTCCTGCGCGACGTCGAGCTCCGAGTAGCCCTCGACGTCGAGCGCCGCGGTGAAGGTCAGGATGTTCGGGTTGAACTCCCGGGCCAGCGCGACGACGGCCGTGGAGTCGATGCCGCTGGACAGGAACGCGCCGACCGGCACGTCCGAGCGCATGTGGATCCGGACGCTCTCCCGCAGGGCCTCGCGGATCTGCGCGTACTTGCGCTCGGTGTCGGTGACCGGGGTCGGGCGGAACTCCGCCTTCCAGTACCGCATGACCTCCATCGAGCCGCCCGGCTGGTACGTGAAGCACTCGCCCGAGCCGAGCCGGGAGATGCCCTTCGTCATGGTGCCGGGCTCCGGCACGTACTGCAGGGTCAGGTAGTGCGACAGGTTCGCCCCGTCGATGCCCGCGTCCCCGTTGCGGGCGGCGGCCGAGAAGGGCATGAGCGCCTTCTTCTCACTCGCCGCGTACAGCCCGTCCTCGGTGAGGGTGTAGAACAGCGGCTTGATGCCGAACGGGTCGCGCGCGCCGAACGCCGTCTTCGACTGGGTGTCCCAGATCAGGAACGCGAACATGCCGCGGAGCTTCTTGACGGCCTGCGGGCCCCAGTAGTGGTACGCCGCGACGATGGTCTCCGAGTCGCCGTCCGTGCGGAACTCCGCGCCGAACTGCTTGACCAGCTCCTCGCGCAGCTCGATGTAGTTGTAGATCTCGCCGTTGAAGGTCATCACGTACCGGTCGTGGTCGTACCAGATCGGCTGGTGGCTCTTCTCCACGTCGATGATCGACAGGCGCTGGAAGCCGAGCAGGACGTCGTGCCCGGCCCGGGTGACCTCGGTCTCGTCCGGGCCACGGTGCTGAATCGTGTCCAGGGCCGCGGTGAACGCCGCCTGCTGCAGGGGTGCCGCTCCGAGAGCGCTGACGAAGGTGAGCAGTCCACACATGCTCCCTATCCTGTCACGGCGTCCCGCTACGCTGCTGAGCGTGTCCACGATGCAAGCCGTCCTCGCCGCGAACCTGCGCACCCTGCGCGCCGCCCGCAACATCTCCCTGTCGGAGCTGAGCAGACGCTCCGGCATCGGCAAGGCGACGCTGTCCCAGCTGGAGGGGCCCGGCGGGAACCCGACGATCGAGACCCTGTTCTCGTTGTCGCGCGCCCTGGACGTCCCGGTTTCGGCACTGGTCAGCGAGGCCGAGCGCAGCGCGATCGCCCTGGTCAGGGCCGGTGAGGGCACGAAGATCAGCGGGGCGGCGGTCGAGCTGCGGCTGCTGCACCGGCTCGACGCCGGAAGAACGATCATCGAGGTGTACGAGCAGCGGGTGCGCCCCGGGGCCGTCCAGCACTCGGAGGGGCACCCGGGGCTGGAGCACATCCACGTGGTGTCCGGGGTGCTGCGGGTGGGGCCGCCGAACGATCCGTTCGAGCTGCGGGCCGGTGACTATGTGTGCTTTTCTGCGAGCATTCCGCACAGCTACGAGGCGGTGGACGGGCCCGTGCTGTCGACCTTGATCCTCCAGCACTCCTCTTAGTGGGTGGGGCCCGCTGAGGGCGACGATCCGCGCGTTGTCGGCACGTCCGGTATGCGGACGCACCTCCGCCTTCGGCTCCCGGCCCTCAGCGGGCCAAGACGTCAGATCAAGAACAGAAGCGATCCCAGGCCCTGAGGGCGAAGTTGTCGCTTTGCGCGTCCGGGTGGTCCCCGCGTCCCATAAGTTGGCGTATGGCCGTCGCCCGCGCGCACGGGTGACCGGACGCCCGTCGGCCGGTAATATTTGACGTAGTACATGTGACAGGCATACTGTGTCGAACGCAGCGTTCGGTGTAGCGAACAGGAGAACGGTGAACAGCGACGTCGTCATCATCGGGGCCGGCATCATCGGCGCCGCGACGGCGTATGAGCTGGCCCGGCTCGGGCTGTCCGTCACCGTCGTCGACCGGGGCGCGCTCGCCGGGGGCACCACGTCCGGCGGCGAGGGCAACCTCCTCGTCTCCGACAAGCCGCCCGGCCCGGAGCTGGACCTGGCCCGCGACTCCCTGACCCGCTGGCACGCCCTCGACCTCGGCCCGGAGGTCGAACTCGAGGACAAGGGCGGCATCCTCGTCGCCCGCACCCCCGAGGCCGCCACCGCGCTCGGACACCTGACGAAGACCCACCGCGAGGTCGGGGTCGACGCCCGCGACATCACCGCCGACGAACTCGCCGACCGTGAACCGCACCTCACCCGCGACGTCGCCGGCGCCGCGCACTACCCGCAGGACTGCCAGGTCCAGCCCGTGCTCGCCACGGCCGCCCTGCTCACCGCCGCCCGCCGCCTCGGCGCGGTCCTGCTGACCGGGGCCGCGGTCACCGGGATCGAGCCGGGGCGCGCGGTGCACACCACCCTCGGCACGCTCTCCACCGCGCGGGTCGTCGTCGCCGCCGGCCCCTGGTCGGGCGCCGTCGCCGCGCTCGCGGGGGCCGACCTGCCCATCCAGCCCCGGCGCGGCATGGTCCTGGTCACCGCCCCGGTGCCCGCGCTCGTGCGCCACAAGGTCTACGACGCCAGCTACCTCGCCGCCGTCGCCAGCGACGACGCGGGGCTCCAGGCGTCGGCGGTCGTCGAGGGCACCCCGGCCGGCCCGATCCTGATCGGCTCCACCCGCGAACGGATCGGCTTCGACGCGACCATCCGGGTGGCGGCGCTGCGGGTGCTCGCCCAGGGCGCGGTCTCCCTTTTCCCGACCCTTTCGGGGGTACGCGTGATGCGCGCCTACGGCGGCTTCCGGCCGTACGCCCCCGACCACCTGCCCGTGATCGGCGAGGACCCCCGGCACCCGGGGCTGTGGTACGCGACCGGGCACGAGGGCGCGGGCATCGGCCTGGCCCCGGCCACCGGCGCGCTGCTCGCGGCCCTGATGACCGGCGGCACCCCGACCGTCGACCCGGCCCCCTTCGCCCCCGGGAGGTTCGCGTGACACGGATCCCGAACGATCCCGTCGGGGTGGACGCCGCGGCGGTGACCGTCACCGTGGACGGTGCGCCCGTGGTCGCCCGGGACGGCGAGTCCGTCGCCGCGACCCTGATCGCCGACGGTCGGGCCGCCTGGCGGAGCACCCGGTTCGGCGGGAGGCCCCGGGGCGTGTTCTGCGGGATCGGGGCGTGCTTCGACTGCCTGGTCACCGTGAACGACGAACCGGACGTGCGGGCCTGCCTGCGCTCGGTCTCCGACGGCGACGCGATCCGGACCCACTCCGGCCAGGCCACCACTCCGCAGGTCGCCGGCACCCCGGCGGCCTCTGCCCCCTCGCACTCCGACAGCGCAGCCCCTCCTGCCGTGTCGACCGCGGTCGGACCGGACACGGCGTCGAGCGGCTCCCCCGCGCTCGGCCACACCGTCGTCGTGGTCGGGGCCGGGCCGGCCGGGCTGCACGCCGCGCTCGCCGCCGCCGACGCCGGGGCCCGCGTCCTGCTGCTGGACGCCCACGCCCGGCCCGGTGGGCAGTACCACCGGCAGTTGCCGGGGAGCTTCCGGGCCGCGCACCCCGAACGGGCGCACCCCGACCAGCGGGCCGCCGCCGACCTGATCGCCCGGATCGTCGCGCACAGCCGGATCGAGCACCGGACGAACACCACGGTCTGGGCCGCCGAGCCCGCGTCCGGCCGGCCGGACGGGCACCCCGGACACGTGCTGCACCTGCTCACCGACGGCCGGTCCGGCGGCGCGGTCACCGCGCCCACGGTGGTGCTCGCGACGGGCGCGTACGACCGGGCCGTGCCGTTCCCCGGCTGGGACCTGCCCGGGGTGTACACCGCCGGGGCCGCCCAGGCGCTGGTCAAGGGGCAGCGGGTCCGGCCGGGCGCGCGGATGCTCGTCGGCGGGACGGGGCCGTTCCTGTTGCCGGTCGCGGCGGGGCTGCTGGCCGCCGGCGTACACCTCGAAGGGGTTCTGGAGGCCAACCGGATCGCCGGCGGCTGGCTGCGGCGGCCGGCCGATCTCCTGCGGGTCCCCGCGAAGCTGGCCGAGGCGGCGCGCTACAACGCCGTCCTGGCCCGGCACGGCACCCTCGTCCGCTACGGGCAGGCCATCGTCGCCGTGCACGGCACCGACCGGGTGGAGGCCGCCACCGTCGCGAAGCTCCGTCCGGACTGGACGGTCGCGTCGACCCGCACGGTCGTGGTGGACGCGGTCGCGGTCGGCTACGGCTTCACCCCGCAACTGGAGCTGGCCACGGCCCTGGGCTGCGAGGTCGGCGAGGTCAGCGAGGCTTTCGACCGCACCGACGGAACGACCGTCACCGGGACCCCGGGCCAGGCCGCCGCGCGGACCACGGGCCGGAGCACTGGCCGGACCGCCGCCCGGACCTCGGCCCAGGGCTCCGGCCAGGCCTTCGTCCGGGTCGACGCCACCCAGCGCACCACCGTCCCCGGCGTCTACGCGGCCGGCGAGCTCACCGGGATCGGCGGCGCGGCACTGTCCGCCGCCGAGGGCCGCCTCGCCGGGCTGGCCGCCGCCGGGGCCGCCCCCGACCCGGCCGCCGCGAGGCAGCGGGCCACCCACACCCGGTTCGCGGCGGCACTCGACGCCGTGTACCCGGTGCGGCCCGGCTGGCGGACCTGGCTCGACGAAGACACCCTGGTCTGCCGGTGCGAGGAGGTCACGTGCGGCACGCTGCGCGCGGCCCTCGCCGACCAGGTCACCGGCCTGCGCACCCTCAAGTTGTGCACCCGGGCCGGCCTGGGCTGGTGCCAGGGCCGGGTCTGCGGCCGCAACGTCGCGGACCTGGCGGGGCTGCCACCCGCCGACCACCGACCCATCGCAACCCCCATCACCCTCGGCGACCTCGCCTCAGCAAAGGACCCCTCATGACCACGGATCTGCGCGGCGTCATTGTCGCCACCACCCTGCCCTACGTCTCCGACGCCTCCGCCCCGGCCGGACTGCGGGTCGACCACGACGCGTACGCCGAGCACTGCGCGTGGCTCGTCGCGAACGGCTGCCGGGGCGTGACGCCGAACGGGTCGCTCGGCGAGTACTCGTCCCTCACCGACGAGGAGCGCGCGCAGGTCGTCCGCACCGCCGTGGCCGCGGTCGGCACCAACGGGGTCGTGGTGGCCGGCGTGTCCGCCCCGGGTTCGCACCAGGCGCGGCTGTGGACCGAGCAGGCCGCCGAGGCCGGGGCGCACGGCGTGCTCGCCCTGCCCCCGACCATGTACCGGGCGAACCGTTCCGAGGTCGTCGCGCACTTCGCCGAGATCGCGAAGGTCGGGCTGCCCGTGATGGTCTACAACAACCCGATCGACACGAAGGTCGACCTGACGCCCTCGGTACTCGCCGAGATCGCCACCCTCGACAACATCGTCGCGGTGAAGGAGTTCTCGGGCGACGTCCGCCGGGTCCTGGAGATCCGCGAGGCGGCCCCCGGGCTCGACGTGGTGTCCGGCGCCGACGACGTGGTCCTGGAGAGCCTGCTGATGGGCGCCGTCGGCTGGCTGGCCGGCTTCCCGAACGTGTTCCCGAAGGAGTCGGTGGAGCTGTACCAGCTCGCGACCGCGGGCGACGTGGCCGGCGCCCGGGCGATCTACGAGCCGCTGGTGGCCGCGTTCCGCTGGGACTCGCGGACCGAGTTCGTGCAGGCCATCAAGCTGGGCCAGGAGCTCGTCGGGCGGGTCGGCGGGGCGTGCCGGCCGCCGCGCGGGCCGCTGGACGAGACCCAGACCGCCCAGGTGAAGGCCGACATGGACAAGGCGATCTCGTACCTGGCGCAGCGATGAGCGCGGGCGGGCTGAGCGGAATGGGGTTCGTCGCGTGAACTTCTCCCGGTACCTGACCGCCGTCGACTCGCACACCGAGGGCATGCCCACCCGGGTGATCACCGGCGGGATGGGCGTGATCCCGGGCGCGACGATGGCGGAACGCCGTACCCATTTCATCGAGAACCTGGACCACATCCGGCAGTTCCTGGTGAACGAGCCGCGCGGCCACGCCGCCATGTCGGGTGCGATCCTGCAGCCCCCGACCCGGCCCGACGCCGACTTCGGGGTGCTGTTCATCGAGGTGTCCGGCTGCCTGCCGATGTGCGGGCACGGCACGATCGGCGTGGCGACGGTCCTGGTCGAGACCGGCATGGTGCCCGTCACCGAGCCGGTCACCACGGTCCGGCTGGACACGCCGGCCGGCCTGGTCGTCGCCTCGGTGGCGGTCCGCGACGGCCGGGTGGAGTCGGTCACGTTCACCAACGTGCCCGCGTTCTCGGTGGCCCTGGACGCCACGGTCGACGTCCCCGGCTACGGCGAGGTCCGCTACGACCTGGCGTACGGCGGCAACTTCTACGCCATCGTCCAGCTCGACGAACTGGGCCTGCCGTTCGAGCGCTCCGCCAAGGAGGAGCTGCTGCGGGCCGGCCTGGCGATCATGGGCGCGATCCCGCCGCCGACCCACCCGCTGCTGCCGACGATGGCGGGCGTGCACCACGTGTACCTGGCCGCGCCCGGCTCCGACGCGAAGCACTCCCGGCACGCGATGGCCATCCACCCCGGGTGGTTCGACCGGTCGCCGTGCGGCACGGGCACGTCCGCGCGGATGGCGTCGCTGTGGGCGCGCGGGGAACTGGCGCTCGGCGAGGACTTCGTCAACGAGTCCTACATCGGGACCCGGTTCATCGGCCGGCTGGTCGAGGAGACGACCGTCGGGGGGTACCCGGCGGTGGTGCCGACCGTGACGGGGCGGGCGTGGATCACGGGGATGGCGCAGTACCTCCTCGACCCGCGCGACCCGTTCCCCACGGGCTTCGAGCTGTAACGCACCGTCTCCGGTGGCCGGCGCCCGACCCGCGCCGGCCACCACGGATCAGGCGTCGTCCCGGTCGAACAGTCCCGCGACCCACGGGAGCAGAAAACACGCGGCGAGGACGGCGACGCCGCCGATCACGGTGAGCCCCAGCCGGAGGAGGGCCGTGGACTCCCCGCTGTCGTGGCCGCCGACGAGCAGGACGATGGACATGGTCAGCAGGGCGCTCTTGAGGGCGTAGTTGCGGGCGGCCCCGACGGAGGCCACGCTGAAGACCAGGCCGAGGCCGACAAGCACCTCGTTGTTCGTGATCACCGAGGCGGTCACGGCGGCGGCGACCGCACCGAGGGTACTGCCGAGGATCCTGGCGACCGCCCGTTCCCTGGAGGCCTCCAGGGAGGGCTGGACGACCATCAGAACCGTCAACGCCACCCAGTAGCCGTGCGGCACGCCGGCGGCGGACGTCACCAGCGTCGCCGGGCCGGTGAGCAGTGCCAGCACGAGTCCGAACACGACGGCTCCCCGCAACGGGGACACCTCGTCGGGTGCCGGTGGGGGCAGTGGGAGCCTGCCGAGCAGGACCAGGCCGTATCCGGTGCCGGCGAACACGGCGACGCCCAGCCCCAGGGCATGCCCGGGCGGGGCGGGGGCGTGCAGGACGACCGCCGCGACAGGTACGAGCACGGCGGCGCTGTGCAGCCCCCAGTGTGCCGACAGCCCCGCCGCGAACGTGGCCAGCGCGACGAGTGCCGCCAACACCCACGGGTGCCCTCCGACGAGGCTGGCGAGGGTCACGACCCCGGCCGCGCAGGCGCCGGTGAGCACCGCCACCCGGGGCGGGTGCCGGAGCCGGACGGGTCCGAACAGCACGGCGCCGAGGAGGAACCCGACCGCGATGTCCGTGGCCGCCAGGCGGGCGAGCGCGGCCGTGGGCAGCACCAGCAGAACCAGCAGCGCGACCACGGCGCCCGCGCCCCGCAGCGCGCTCAAGGCTCGTCCCGGCTGGGGTCGGAGGTGTCGGGGGTCCGGTAGCCCGAGACGACCCTGGCCACGACGGACACCAGGTACAGCTGCCCCACCAGTGCCTCGGTGACCGCGACCGCGCGGGCGACGTCACAGCCGGGCGTGATGTCCCCGTATCCGATGGTGGTCAGGGTGATGACGCTGAAGTACAGCGCCGTCGACAGGTCCGGCGGCCCCTGGACACCGTGGAGGTAGCCGTCGACGAACTGGCCGGCGACCTGGTGCACGGCGCCGAACAGGAGGGCCAGCAGGAGGTACACGGACAACACACCGCGCAGGGTCGCGCCGTCGACGGCCCTGGACGTCAGGGCCGCCTGCCCCACGGCGACGATCATTCCGGCGACCAGCAGCGTCGTCGCGGACCCGGCGAGGACCGCGTGGGCCCGTTCGCTTCCCGACAGCCCCACCAGGACGGTCGCCGCGCACAGCACGACGCCGAGTCCGAGCGCCGCGCCGGCCCAGCCCTGGCTCGCTCTGCGGGCCCGCACCGTGACGGCCAGCAGCGCGCCCAGGATCGCCACCCGCACGGGCGCCGACGCGTTCTCGCCCGGTCCGAGGATGACCAGTACGTAGGTGGCGATGATCCCGAGCAGCACGTAGCGCGATCCCAGGGTTCTCACCGCCCGACCTCCGGGGTGCGGAGGCGCGCACCGGGAGTTCGGCGCGCCGACCGCCGCACCGTCATCCCACCAGTGTCGACGAGCGCGCGGGCGACGCGGGCCGAATGCGCGTTTGCCGGCGCCGGACGCCTCCCGGGGGCAGGGATCCGGATGAACGGCACATTCATATGTCAAGGGCACAACGGTGACGTGGCGGTAGCCCATGACTATCGTCACTCGGCTGGACAGGAACCTCCGCCCCCACATACCTTGGTTTTTGTACTGACCGGTCAGTTCAAGGAGTGTGCGGTGGAGCCCGAGACCGAGGAGACCGCGGTCCCCCAGGACGTGGACGAGTCCGGGGTCGTCGAGGAGGCCGAGGGCATCGTCGAGCGCGCCCCGCTGCCCGTCGTCTCCGCGCACAACCTCGGCCTGCGCACCGGCCGGGGCTGGGTGTTCCGGGACGTGACCGTGTCCGTGCACCCCGGCGAGCTGATCTGCGTCGCCGGTCCGGCCGCGAGCGGGCGCAGTTCGCTGCTGCTGGCGTTGGCCGGGCGGTTCACGACCAACCACGGCACCCTGACGCTGCCGAAACAGCATTGGAAACACCTCGCTCTGGGGTACGTGCCGGGGGTGCACGAGCCCGAGCCCGCGCTGACCGTCGGCGAGCACTTCCGCGAGCGCCGGGTGCTCCTCGGGCGCCGGGGCGAGCGGAACACCGACCGCACCCTGGCCCGGGACCTGTCCCCGTTCCAGCGGCACGTGCTCTGCCTGGAGCTGGCGCTGCTCGGCCGGCCCCGGGTCATCGTCGTCGACGACGTGGACACCGCGCTGACCGGCGAGGAGCAGGCGGCGTTCTGGGGCATGGTGCGCGAGGTCGCCGACGCGGGGACCGCCGTCGTCGCCGTCAGCCGCGAGCCGTCGCCCGTGGCCGACCACGTTCTCACCCTCACCAAGGAGAAGTGATGTTCACGCTGGCGAGGTTCGAGCTGCGCCGGTTCATGCGCGCCCGGCTCACCCGGGCCGCCATGGTCGTGCTGATGCTGGTGCCCCTGCTGTACGGGGCGCTGTACCTGTGGGCCTTCTGGGACCCGTACGGGCAGCTCAAGCGGATTCCCGTCGCGATCGTGAACTCCGATGTGCGGGCCGGGGACGTCGACGCCGGGGCCGACCTGCAGAAGACCCTGATCGACCGGCAGGTCTTCGGCTGGAAGGTCACCGACGCGAAGGACGCGGCGAAGGGGCTCGACGACGGCACGTACCACCTGGTGTTCACGATTCCGAAGGACTTCTCCGCGTCGCTGAACTCGCCGTCGGACACCGCCTCGGCCCCGCGCCGGGGGGAGCTGTCCGTGGTCACCAACGACGCGACGAACTACCTGTCGGGGATGCTGGCGCGCTCGGCGTTCACGGAGATCCGGGCGGGGGCGAGCGGGAAGACGACGAAGAAGTACCTGGACAAGATGTTGTTGAGTGTCTCGGAACTCAAGGCCGGCATCGGGGACGCGGCCGACGGCGCGGGGCGGCTGGACGACGGTTCCGGCAGGCTCAGCGACGGGGCGAGCAAGCTCGACGGCGGGCTGGGCACGGCGCACGCCGGCAGCAGCCAGCTCGCCGAGGGCTTGGCCAGCGCGAACTCTGGGGCCAAGAGGATCACCGACGGCCTGGTGACCCTGAACGCCGGTACCGGTCAGCTCGCCGACGGCACGACGAAGCTCGCGGCCGGCAACCGGGCGCTGGCCACGAAGCTGTCCGGGGCGGCCGACACGGTCGAGCCGTTCCTCCGCGAGCACGGCGGGGACCTGGCCACGGCGGCCGGCGCGGTCGCCGACGGGGCGGAGCTGATCGCGAACAAGCTCGACACCCTGCCGAACCTCGTCACGGACGCGACCACCCAGGCGGGGGCCGTCCAGCGCAACGTCGTCAAGCTCGGCGAGGAGAAGCCGGAGCTGAAGTCCGACTCCACCTACGTCGCCGCGCTCGACTCCGCCAACAAGACCGTGGACGCCGCGAAGGCCGTGCAGTCGGCGGTGAACACCGACCCGGGGGCGTTCACGGCGCTGAAGACGAAGCTGCGCGACGTGGCCACGAAGGCGCGCGCGCTCCAGCAGGCCGCCCCGCACCTCGCCGACGACGTGGCCGGCGCCCGGGCGTCCGTCAACGCGCTGGCCACCGCGTCCGAGCAGATCGCCACCGGGGCCACCCAGATCCACACCGGGGTGACCAGCGCGACCGGGGCCATGAAGGAACTCTCCGGCGGCCTCTACCGGCTGTCCACCGGCGCCCGGCAGCTCGACTCCGGGGTCGGCACCCTGTCCGGCGGCGCGTCCGAGCTGGCCGGCGGCCTGGTCACCCTGCACGACGGGGCCGGCAAGCTCGCCACCGGGCTGACGGACGCCGAAGGGAGGATCCCGGGGTACGACGCCGACGCGCGCGCCCAGCGCTCCGACATCATGGGCGACCCGGTGGCCCTGCAGCGCTCCGCGAAGAACGCGGCGGCCACGTACGGGGTCGGCTTCTCGCCGTACTTCATCGCCCTGGCCCTGTGGGTGGGCGCGATGCTCGCGTACATGCTGCTGCGGCCCGTGAACTCCCGGCACCTGGCGTCCGGCGCGCCCGCCTGGCGGGTGGCCCTCGCGGGCTGGCTGCCCGGGTTCGCCGTGGGGCTGGTGCAGGGCACGGTGCTGCTCGCGGTGCTGCACTTCGCGCTGGGGCTGGACCTGGTGCGGCCGTGGGCGGCGGTCGGGCTGCTGGTGCTGACCGTGGGCGCGTTCACCGCGATCCTGCAACTGATCGGCGCGAAGCTCGGCGCGGCCGGCCGGGTGCTGGCCCTGATGCTGCTGATGGTGCAGCTCACGTCGTCGGGCGGCACGTACCCGATCGAGACGTCGCCGGCGTTCCTGCGCGCGCTGCACCCGTACCTGCCGATGACCTATGTCGTGCGGGGTCTGCGGCACCTGATCAACGGCGGCGCGGCCGGTCCGGTGTGGCAGGCTGTGTTCGTGCTGATCGCCTTCACCGCCGGGGCGCTGGGGCTGACCACCCTGGTGCTGCGCCGGTCGCGGCGGCTCACCCCGAGCAAACTGCACCCCGACCTCCAGATGTGAGAGCGACGATGGGCCGACGCGAGTCCACCCGGCAACGCCTGTTCGACGCGGCGGTCACGCTGATCGCCGAGCGGGGCTACTCCGCGACCACCGTGGACGACATCGCGGCCGCCGCCGGGGTCGCCAAGGGCACCGTGTACTACAACTTCACCTCCAAGCCGGTGCTGTTCACCGAGCTGCTCCGGTACGGGCTGGGCGCGCTGACGGCCGAGCTGCGGGCCGCCGCCGAGGGGCTGTCGGGGCCGGACGGGGTGCACGCGGTGGCGACGGCCCAGCTGCGCTACATCCAGCGGTACCAGGAGTTCGCCCAGCTCCTGATGGCGGAGATGTGGCGGACGAACCGGGAGTGGACGCCCACCCTGCACGCGCTGCGGGACGAGGCGGTCACGGCGATCGCCGAGGTGATCCAGCGCGGGGTGGACGCGGGCGAGTTCGACAAGCGGGTCGATGTCCGGTTCGGGGCGTCCGCCCTGTTCGGGGTGGTGCTGGCGGTCGCACTGGACTGGCTCGTGCACTCGCCGGACCGGGCGCTGGAGGACGTCCGCGAGGACCTGATGATGATCGTGGACGCGCGGCTGCGGTGACATCGGCGGGGCGGCGCGGGCCTGACAGCACGTGTGTCGCAAAGTACCGAACAACTGTTATGAAGCAGTGGAACATTACCGGCCCGTAAGGGGTACCTTGGCTCTAGCCGTACTACCGCGAGGAGCCCCCAGATGACCGAAGAGCGCCCCGAGGGTGAGCGCAGCCACGACCCGATGTTCCCGGAGAAGTTCCTGGAGTTCATGCGGACCGGCTGGGCGGAATCCCCTCTGAACGTGCTCGCCCTCCCCCAGTCGGCGCACCACGCGCGCCGGCGGGACCAGCTGTCCGCCGCCTTCCCCGGCGAGAACCTGGTCGTCCCGACCGGGCGCGAGCAGGTCCGGGCCAACGACACCGACTACCCCTTCCGCCCGGGCAGCGACTTCATGTGGCTCACCGGCGAGCACGACCCCGAGTCGGTGCTGATCCTGCACCCGACCGCCACGGGCCACGACGCGGTGCTGTACGTGCGGCCCCGCTCGCCCAAGGACACCGACGCCTTCTTCCGCAACGCCCAGCACGGCGAGCTGTGGGTGGGCCGCCGGCAGACCCTGGCGGAGAAGACCACCGAGCTGGGCCTGCCGACGGCCGACCTGGCGGACCTGCCGAAGGCCCTGGCCGACCTGGCCCCGGGGCGGACCCGGGTGCTGCGCGGCTACGACGCCGCCGTCGACGGCGCGGTGCTGGTCACCGACGCCGCCCGCGACGCGGAGCTGGCCAAGGTGCTCTCCGAGCTGCGGCTCGTCAAGGACGCGTGGGAGATCGCGCAGCTCCAGGACGCGATCGACGCCACGGTGCGCGGCTTCGAGGACGTCACCCGGATCCTGCCGGCCGACCGGGCCGTGTCCGAGCGCTTGCTCGACGGCGTGTTCGCGCTCCGGGCCCGCCACGACGGCAACGACGTGGGCTACGGCTCGATCGTCGGCAACGGCGCGCACGCCACGATCCTGCACTGGACCCGCAACAACGGCCGGACGCAGCCGGGCGACCTGCTGCTGATGGACATGGGCGTCGAGAACAACAACCTCTACACCGCCGACGTCACGCGTACGTTGCCGGTGTCCGGCCGGTTCACGGACCTCCAGCGCGCCGTCTACGACGTGGTGTACGCGTCGCAGCAGGCCGGGATCGACGCCGTCAAGCCGGGCGTGGAGTACAAGGAGATCCGGGACACCTGCAACCGGGTGCTCGCCGAGGGCCTGGGCGACCTCGGGGTGCTGCCGGGTTCCGTGGAGGAGGCGCTCAGCGCGGACGCGCAGTACTTCCGCCGGTGGACCCTGCACGGCTTCGGCCACATGCTGGGCCTCGACGTGCACGACTGCGCGCACGCCAGCAAGGAGATGTACACCGACGGCAAGCTCGACACCGGCTACGTGCTGACCGTCGAGCCGGGGCTGTACTTCCAGGCGGAGGACGAGCTGGTCCCCGCCGAGCTGCGCGGGATCGGCGTCCGGATCGAGGACGACATCCAGGTCACCGAGAACGGCTCCGTCAACCTGTCGGCCGGGCTGCCCCGGACCGCCGCCGAGGTGGAGTCGTGGATGGCCGCCCAGCGCGAGGCGGGCCCCCGCCTGCCGGGCTAGACCGCACCGCGTCCGGCCACCGCGCCGGGCTGGTCCCGGCCCCGCGGCCGGGCCGATCGGGCGCTGCGACACGACGCCCCGGGAGCACGCTCCCGGGGCGTTTCGCATGTCCGCTGCACCCGTACGGCCTAGGGTCGGTAGGCGGCATTTCACTCGAACCTGGAGCAACCCATGGACCTGCAGCAAATCCTGAAGAACCCGATGACCCAGCAGATCATCCTCGCGCTGGTCACGAAGCTGCTCGCCGGCAAGCTCGGCGGCGCGGCGAACGGGGCGGCGCCGGCGGCGGCCGGGCCGGGCGGGATCGACCTCGGCGGCATCCTCGGCAGCGTGCTGGGTGGCGGCTCCGGGGGCAGTGGCGGCGGCATCGACCTGGGCAAGATCCTCGGCGGGGTACTGGGCGGCAGCGGCGGCAAGGGGCTCGTCGGCCAGCTCGACGCGGCCGGCCTGGGCAACCAGCTCCAGTCCTGGATCGGCACCGGTGCCAACGAGCCCCTGGACGCCCAGAAGCTCACCGACGCCCTCGGCCCGGACACGGTCAACGAGATCGCCGCCGAGACGGGTGCGACGCCCGAGCAGGTCAGCGACACGCTCAGCCAGGTCGTGCCGGCGCTCGTCGACGAATCCAGCCCGAACGGGCAGCTCGACCCGGCCGCGCTCCAGGCCACCCTGGCCAAGTTCCTCGGCTGACCCCGGTCGGAGTGCCCGCCGGGGTGCGGCCGGATACCCGGGCCGGACGCCGGTCAGCGAGTCCGGGCACGGTCCCGCCACGGCCTGAGACGGTTCCAAGACGCTTCTGAGACGGCGGCGGCCCCGGGACTCCGTACGGTGGCGCGAGTACACCTCGCCACTGGAGGCCCCGTGTCCGCCGTACGCCTCGAACTGTTCGGTCGGGTCGCCGCCTGGGACGGCCCCGCCGAGGTGCCGCTCGGCCCGGCCCGGCAGCGCGCCGTACTCGGCCTGATCGCGCTCGGCGGCGGCCGGCCGGTCCGGGTCGCGGAGCTGGTGGACACCCTGTGGCCGGCCGATCCGCCCCGGTGCGCCCGCAACGTGGTGCACACGTACGTGCGGCGGCTGCGGCGGGCGCTGGAACCGGACCGGGTGCGGTGGACGCCGAGCGCGGTCCTGCCGAGCGTGCCGGGCACGGACGCGTACGCCCTGGGGCTCGGCGACCGCGACGTGGACGTGTGGCTGTTCCGGCACCTGGTCCGCGAGGCGCGCGCCGCGAGAACGGCCGGCCCGGGGGATCCCGGCCGGGTGCTGGAACTGTGCGCGCGGGCCCTGGACCTGTGCCGGGCCCCGGTGCTCGCCGAACTCGCGCACTGCCCGGCCGTCGCGGGCCTGGACGCGGACCGCCAACTCGTCCTGGGCTGGTACGCGGCCGCCGCCATCGCCGCCGGTACCCCCGGAGAGGCTCTCGCCCTTGTGGAGCGTGACGCCCGGGACCGGCCGCTCGACGAGGGCGCGCAGGCCCGGCTGATCGGGGTGCTGCACGCCCTGGGCCAGCGCGCGGCGGGCGTCGCCGTCTACCGCCGGGCCCGGGTGGCCCTCCGCCGCGAACTCGGGGTGGCGCCGGGCGACCTGCTGGAGGACGCCCGGCTCCTGCTCACCCGGTGCTGACGGTTACGGCGCCCCGCCGGTGCAGCGGCGGTTGGTGATGCTGGTGACGCTCGCGCCGGTCGCGTCGGTGACGACGATCTTCGACTGCGGCGTGGTGTACGGCTGACAGCCCCAGGACACGTACGTCTTGTTGTCGTGCTGCGGGAAGTAGTAGCCGTTGTAGTGCCACTTGATCGTGTAGGGCGCCGTGCCCCCGGCGACGATGGCCTCGCAGAAGATGCTGTTGCGGATGGACTCGCAGTACTGGGACGCCGTCAGCGTGCCCGCGGCCTGGGCGGGGGCCGCGCCCACCAGCATCGCCCCGGCGACGCCCGCGACGAGGGCTACCGCGCTGACGGATCTGGACAGTCGGGACATGGGTGTCTCCTCTGGGTTCGGTGACGGGCGCCTGCGCGACCATCGACCAGCATGACGGCACGAGGTCCATAGTGGAACCTCAGCCGGGTACGGGAACGCGCTGGCCTGCGGGGAGTGTGCTCAGCGCGACTGGACGACGAATGGACGGGCGAGGCGGGCCAGGCCGTGGTGCAGCCGGCGGTAGTACGTGGCCCGGCTGAGGTGCAGGCGCATCGCGATGTGCTCGTGGCCGCCCCGCCGTTCCAGGTAGTACCGGGCGAGGATCTCCCCCGCCTCCACGTCGGCGGCCGCCGGACCGGCCTGGAGCTCCCCGATCGCGCCGACCAGCAGGTCCCGGAGCGACCCGGGTCCGCCGGCCACGGCGAGCAGCGGGCTGCGGGCCAGGGCGAGCGGCTCGTGCACGTGGTCGAGCGCCTCGCGCAGTTGGCGGAGCACCCAGCCGGCGTCGTCGGGCACCACGGGGGCCAGCCCGGGGCCGCGCAGCCGGTCCAGCCAGCGGGGCAGGCTCTCGGTCTCGAAGTCGTGCGAGTACACCTGGTTGGGTCGGCCGCAGTCCAGAACGTCGTCCCGGGTGGCGCCGTGCGCGTGCAGCCCGAGCCCGGCGGCCAGCCGCTGGTACTCCCGCGACGGGGTCGAGATCACCATCCCGTTGTGCTGGATGCCCATGGCGAGCAGGAACCGGAACAGGGCGGCCCGGGCGGCCGGCTGCCGGTCGTCGTAGGTGGCGAGGCCGATGAAGGCGCCCTTGCCCGGGGTGAGTACCGCGGTGTGCTGCTGGAGCAGGGGTTCCATGGTCGCCATGGCCCGGTCGGTCACCGGGAACACGTTGGCGAGGCCCACGGCGTGCCCCTCCCGGTCGCAGACCAGGTGGAACCCGTCGGGGGTGGTCCGCATCCACCCGTCGAGCAGCCGCTCGGTCCGCCGCGCGCCCAACGAGCCCCACCGGGCCCAGCGCCGCACCAGCCGGGCGACGTCGTCGGCGTCGCCCGGTCCGGCCGGCCGGACGTGCGCGGGCGCGGTGACGGGCCGGAACAGCCGGCGGGCCGGGTCGGGGACGGTGAGGAACAGGGCCTGGGCGACCCGGTCGGCCCGGGCCCGGTCGCTGTGCTCGGTGGCGAGCAGCCGGCCGTGGTGCGCGGCGGCCCGGGTCGCGGCGGTGCGGTGCCCGACCGGCGAGCGCCACTCGTGCGCGAGGTCGAAGACCGTCCGGTACGGCTCCGCCACCGCCAGCCCGGTGGCCACCGCGACGACGACGCTGGACTCGGCGAGCGCGGCGAACGCCGGCCCCGCGCCGAGCACGGTCAGCAGGTCCCCGTCGGCCTGGCCGACCGTGGCGAGCAGCAGGAGCGCCTCCTCCGTGCCGGCGTCCTCGACGGCGAGCCGGCGGAGCACCCCGGCCACGGCGGCGTGCACGACGGCCCCGGGCGCGTCGGCCATCTCGGCGGCGCGCAGGGCCCGGCACAGTTCGCGGGCGAGGAGCGGGACGCCGGCGGACAGCCGGACGACGTTGCGGGTCGAGGCCGGGTCGTCGACGCCGGACGCGGCGACCAGTTCGGCGATCCGGGCGTCCGGCCACGGCTCGACGTGCACGACGGCGACGGGGATCTCGGGGTCCCAGGACCGGTGGGCGGGCAGCGGTCGGCGGCTGGCGACGACGAGCGGGCCGGCGGGCAGGGTGAGGCGGGCGACGGCGGCCTCGTCGTTGACCTCGTCGGCGAACCGGACGTCGTGGAACGGGTCGGTCGGGGTGGTGTCCGCACCGGGCACCGTGGACGGCCCGCCGGTCCCGGACGTCCCGGGCCGACCCACCGCGCCGCCGGGCCCGGCCAGCTCCGCCATCAGCCGGGACTTCCCGATCCCGACCGGCCCCACCAGGTTCACCACCCGGGTCCCGGCCGCGAGCAGTTCCCCGACCCGGTCCCGCACGTCCACGCTGTCCACCACTCCCATGTGGACAATGTAAACGTTCACATCGAATCAAATGACCAGTCGGAAGGGTCGAGAGCGTTCGGGAACGTTCGGGATTGGCGGCGGACCGTCCCGGGCGGGGCGCGAGTGGGCGCGACCCGCCCGGGACGGTGGTCTCGGGTCCCTCGGGACGCTGGTCCCAGGCCTCCCGGGACGCCGGTCCCGGATCGTTCGGGACGGTGGTCTCAGGCCTCCCGGGTCGGGGGCGCCGCCAGGCGGGCCGTCGGCGCGGTGAGGCGGGCCAGGAAGAACTGCACGAGCGGCCCGATCGCGACCGCGTACAGCAGGGTGCCGATGCCGAGCGTGCCGCCGAGCAGCCAGCCGCTGGTCACCACGGCGATCTCGATCAGGGTGCGGATCAGCCGGATCGACCTCCCGGTCTTCGCGGCCAGCCCGGTCATCAGCCCGTCGCGGGGGCCGGGGCCGAGCCGCGCGCCGATGTACAGCCCGCCGGCCAGCCCGTTGAGCACCACCCCGGACAGCAGCAGGCCGATCCGGACGGGCAGCGGCCCCGGTTCGGGCATGATCCGCAGGGTGAGTTCGGCGACGAAGCCGATCACGAGCACGTTGCTGATGGTGCCGACCCCGGGCTTCTGCCGCAGCGGGATCCAGAGCAGCAGGACCAGCGCCCCGGTACCGGCCACGATCCACCCGAACGGCAGGTGGGTCTGCACGGCGACACCCTGGTGGAACACGTCCCACGGCATGGTGCCGAGGTGCGCGCGGATCATCAGGGCCATGCTGACGCCGTAGATCACCAGGCCGAGCTGCAGTTGGGCGAAGCGCTTGCCGAGGTCCTTCATGCATGCCATTCTTAAGGCCATTCCAGCCCAATTAAAGAGCCAATTGCGGGGTACTGGCCTTGAAACGCATGCTCAGCGCCACCCAGTTCGCCCGGCTGCTCGGTGACTGGCGCAGCCGGGAGGCCGACTACCTGGCCCTCGCCGGGGCCGTGCACCGCCTGGTCCTCGACGGCCGGGTGCCGCCGGGCGTGCGGCTGCCCGCCGAGCGCGAGGCGGCCCTGGTGCTGGGCGCGAGCCGGACCACGGTCACGGCGGCGTACCGGCGGCTGCGCGAGTCCGGCTTCCTCACCAGCCGGCAGGGCGCGGGCAGCTGGACCTCCGTCCCCGACGGGCACCGGATCGGCAGCAGCGGCCTGTGGTCGGACGCGGGGGCCGACGAGGACGTGCTCGACCTGAGCTGTGCCGCGCTGCCCGCCCCGCCGCAGCTCGCCGACGCCGCGCGGGAGGCCGTCGAGGAGCTGCCCCGGTTCGCGAACGGCTCGGGGTACACGCCGACCGGGCTGGCCCCGCTGCGGGCGGCGGTCGCGGAGCGGTACACGGCCCGGGGGCTGCCCACGAGCCCCGAGCAGATCATGATCACGACGGGGGCGCAGCAGGCGTTCGACCTGACGTTGCGGCTCCTGCTGTCCCCGGGCGAGCCGGCCCTGGTCGAGGTCCCGACCTACGCCAACGCGCTCGTCGCCCTCACCGCGCACCGCGCCCGGGTCGCCGGCTACGGCCTGCCGGGTACGGGCTGGGACGGCGACGAGCTGATCGCGACGCTCCGGCAGGTCCGGCCCCGGGTGGCGTACCTGCTGCCGGACTTCCACAACCCGACCGGACACCTGATGCCGGCGGAGACCCGGGAGCGCCTGGCCGCCGCCGCGCACCCGGTCGGCGCGGACCTGGTGGTCGACGAGACGTTCGCCGAGCTGTCCCTGACCGGCGAGGACATGCCGCTCCCGCTGGCCGCGTTCGACCGGCACTCCCGGGTGATCACGCTCGGCGGCATGAGCAAGGCGTACTGGGGCGGCCTGCGGATCGGCTGGATCCGGGCGGCCGGCCCCGTCATCCAGCGGCTGGCGGCGCTGCGGGTCGGCGCGGACATGGGCTCCCCCGTCCTGGAACAGCTCGTCGCCGGCCGGCTGGTCGCCCGCGCCGAGGAGATCATCCCGGCCCAGCGGGCCACCCTGCTGTCCCGGCGGGACGCGCTGGTCGCCGCGCTGCGCGCCGAGTGCCCGGACTGGCGGTTCACGGTGCCGACCGGCGGGATGTCGATGTGGGTCGAGCTGGACGCGCCGGTGAGCACGGCCCTGGCCGCAGCCGCCGAGGGGCGCGGGGTCCGGGTGGCGGCCGGGCCGCGCTTCGGCCTGGACGGGCTGATGGAACGGTTCGTCCGGCTGCCGTACACGCTGCCGGAGGCGCAGCTGGTCGACGTCGTGCGCCGGCTGAGGCTGGCCCGCGCGGACGTGGACGCGGGCGGGCCGGCCCGCACCCAGAGCGCGCTGGAGATCGTGGCCTGACCGGGCGCGCGACCGCGCGGGGCGCGCGGCCCGACCTTCGGCGCAGCCTGACCCGCGGCGCAACCTGAACTGCGGCGCAACCGGGAGCACCGGGCCGGGCCCGGCCTAGCCCGGCGCCACGAACTCCAACCGGTTCCCCAGCACGTCGAACGTGTGGAACCGGCGCATCCCGGGCACCTCGTCCTCGCCCCACGTCACCTCGTACCCGGCGGAATGGATCTTCTCGGCCAGGGCGTCGAGGTCCGGCCAGATCAGGGCCGGGTGCGCCTTGCGGGCCGGGCGGAAGTCCTCCTCCACCCCGAGGTGCAGGTCGGCGCCGCCGGGCGAGCGGAACCACGCGCCGCCGCGCACGGCCAGGGCGGGGGGCTTGGGGAGCTCGACGAAGCCGAGGACGCCGACGTAGTACCCCCGAAGCGTGTCCTCGCTGCCCGCCGGGCAGGCAAGCTGTACGTGATGCAGGGTCATGTCCCACAGTCTGGCGTCGAGTTGCGGATTTAGCAAGACGGACGTACGGTTTGCGTGAGCGTAGAGGACCCTAAGACCCGCACGGAGCAGTCGGTGCGGGAGACTGCACGAAGATCCCATGACTGAGGAGTACGACGTGGCGAGCCTCGACACCTTCGGTGCGAAGAGCCGACTTGAGGTCGGTGACGCGGCCTACGACATCTACCGGTTGGACGCTGTCCCCGGTCACGAGCGGCTGCCCTACAGCCTGAAGATCCTGCTGGAGAACCTGCTCCGCACGGAGGACGGCGCGAACATCACCGCCGACCACATCCGGGCCCTCGGCGAGTGGGACCCCAGCTCCGAGCCGAGCGTGGAGATCCAGTTCACGCCGGGCCGGGTGCTGATGCAGGACTTCACCGGCGTGCCGTGCGTGGTCGACCTGGCCACCATGCGCGAGGCCGTCGTGGACCTGGGCGGCGACCCGACCAAGGTCAACCCGCTCGCGCCCGCCGAGCTGGTCATCGACCACTCGGTGATCGCCGACCTGTTCGGCGCGCCGGACTCCTTCGCCCGCAACGTCGAGCTGGAGTACGAGCGCAACCGCGAGCGCTACCAGTTCCTGCGCTGGGGCCAGACCGCGTTCAACGAGTTCAAGGTCGTGCCCCCGGGCACCGGCATCGTGCACCAGGTCAACGTCGAGCACCTGGCCCGCACGGTCATGGTCCGCGACGGCGTGGCGTACCCGGACTCGTGCGTCGGCACCGACTCGCACACCACCATGGTCAACGGCCTGGGCGTGCTCGGCTGGGGCGTCGGCGGCATCGAGGCCGAGGCCGCCATGCTCGGCCAGCCGGTCAGCATGCTGATCCCGAAGGTCGTCGGCTTCAAGCTGTCCGGCGAGCTGCCCGACGGGGTGACCGCCACCGACCTGGTGCTCACGATCACCGAGATGCTGCGCAAGCACGGCGTCGTCGGCAAGTTCGTCGAGTTCTACGGGCCGGGCGTCACCGCCGTGCCGCTGGCCAACCGGGCCACGATCGGCAACATGTCCCCGGAGTACGGCTCGACGGTCGCGATCTTCCCGCTGGACAACGAGACCATCAAGTACCTGACGCTGACCGGCCGGTCCGCCGAGGAGACCGCGCTGGTCGAGGCGTACGCGAAGGCCCAGGGCCTCTGGCACGACCCGGCGTCCGAGCCGAACTACTCGGAGCGCCTGGAGCTCGACCTGTCCACGATCGAGCCCTCGATCGCCGGCCCGAAGCGCCCGCAGGACCGGGTCCCGCTGAAGACCTCGAAGGCCGGCTTCCGCGCCGCCCTGGTCGACTACGTGGGCACCGACGGCGTCGAGTCGGGCCTGGACGAGGCGTCCGCCGAGTCCTTCCCCGCGAGCGACTCCCCGGCGTTCCACGGCACCAACGGGCACAGCGGGCCGCACGAGTCGGCCACCGTCATGCAGCGCCGGGTGTCCAAGAAGGTCACGGTCACCGGCACCGACGGCAACAGCTACGAGCTGGACCACGGCCACGTCGTGATCGCCGCCATCACCTCGTGCACCAACACGTCGAACCCGCAGGTCATGCTGGGCGCGGCGCTGCTGGCCCGCAACGCGGTGGACAAGGGCCTGACCCGTAAGCCGTGGGTGAAGACCACCCTGGCCCCCGGTTCCAAGGTCGTCACCGACTACTACGACCGCTCGGGCCTCACGCCGTACCTGGAGAAGCTCGGCTTCAACCTGGTCGGCTACGGCTGCACCACCTGCATCGGCAACTCCGGCCCGATCCTGCCGGAGGCCAGCGCGGCGGTGAACGAGCACGACCTCACCGTCGTCTCGGTCCTGTCGGGCAACCGCAACTTCGAGGGCCGGATCAACCCGGACGTCAAGATGAACTACCTGGCGTCCCCGCCGCTGGTCATCGCGTACGCCCTGGCCGGCACGATGGACATCGACCTGCTCACCGAGCCGCTCGGCACGGGCTCGGACGGCCAGCCGGTGTTCCTCTCCGACATCTGGCCGAGCGCGCAGGAGATCAACGAGGTCGTGGCCTCCGCGATCGACCCGGCGCAGTTCGCCGACTCCTACGCCGACGTGTTCGCCGGTGACGAGAAGTGGCAGGGCCTGCCCACCCCGACCGGCAACACGTTCGCGTGGGACCCGCAGTCGACCTACGTGCGCAAGCCCCCGTACTTCGAGGGCATGACGATGGAGACCACGCCCGTCGTGGACTTCGCCGGCGCGCGGGTGCTCGCCAAGCTCGGCGACTCGGTCACCACCGACCACATCTCGCCGGCCAGCACGATCAAGGCCGACTCCCCGGCGGGCAAGTACCTGGCGGAGCACGGCGTCGAGCGGCGCGACTTCAACTCCTACGGTTCCCGGCGGGGCAACCACGAGGTGATGATCCGGGGCACGTTCGCCAACATCCGGCTGCGCAACCAGATCGCGCCCGGCACCGAGGGCGGCTTCACCACGAACTTCCTGTCCGGCGCCGTGGAGAGCATCTACGACGCGTCGCAGGCCTACCAGGCGGCCGGCGTGCCGCTGGTCATCCTGTCGGGCAAGGAGTACGGCTCCGGTTCCTCGCGGGACTGGGCGGCCAAGGGCACCGCGCTGCTGGGCGTCAAGGCCGTCATCGCCGAGTCCTACGAGCGGATCCACCGGTCGAACCTGATCGGCATGGGCGTCCTGCCGCTGCAGTACCCGGCGGGCCAGAACGCCGAGTCGCTCGGCCTGACCGGCACCGAGACCTTCGAGATCACCGGGGTCACGGCGCTCAACGACGGCGGGATCCCGGAGACGGTGCACGTGAAGGCCGACGGCGTGGAGTTCGACGCGGTCGTCCGGATCGACACCCCGGGCGAGGCCGACTACTACCGCAACGGCGGCATCCTGCAGTACGTCCTGCGGGGCATGGTGCGCGCGGCCAGCTAGTCATGCACGGAAGGCCGACCCACGGGGCACTCGTCCCGCCGGGTCGGCCTTTCGCTTGCCCTGCCTCAGATCAAGGGCCAGATCAACACCACGAGAGGGTTACGCCGCGCCACTCACCCGGCGCGCATCGGCACTTCCGTCAGGCCGCCAGCACCTTGTACACGGCCGCCAGACAGTTGCCCGCGATCTCCGTCGGCGCGAACCGGGGCTCCTCCCAGTGCCGCCCGTGGCTGATCCACACGCTCGGGATCCCGGCCCGGGTGGCCCCGCCGATGTCGGCCGCCGGGTTGTCGCCGATCATCCACGCGCCGTCGAGCCGGTGCCGGGCCCGGTTCGCGGCGGCCTCGAAGATCCGCGGGTCGGGTTTGCGCACCCCGACCTCCTCGGAGATGACCCAGGCGGCCACATACCTTTCGAGGCCGACCCTGCGCATCTTGGCCTCCTGCTGGCGCTGGGTGCCGTTGGTGACGATGACGGGCATCCAGCCGGCCCGGTCGGCGATCTGCAGGGCGCAGGCGATCAGCGGGTCGAGGCGGGTGTGCTCGACGACGCCCATGTGGAGTTCGGCGACGATGTCCTCGACGGCGGCGTCCAGCAGGTACCGCGCGCGCATCGCCGAGGCGACCTCCTCGCGCGGGGTGAACCCGTCGCCGTCCAGCTTCATGAGCCACTCCAGGTCGGCGTCCGGCGCGCCGATCACGGGCAGGAATTCCTTTGCCCACAATCGGAACGCGCCGGTTCTGTCGACCAGCGTGTTGTCCAGGTCGAGGAGTAGCAGCGGCACGCGCGGGACGTTACGCCAGTTTCGCGCGGCGCAACAGAGCCGGTCAGTGGAACAGCGTTTGTCCGCCGCCGCGAAAGGCGTCCCGGACGAGGGTGGCATGGAGCGAAAAGAACGTCAGTTTGTCGATTTCGGACTCATGGAACCACCCGAAATCCCGCACCTCGTGCGTCGTGACAGGTTCCCCCGAGACGACCTCGCACCGGTGCACATGGTGAAAAACATGGGCTGTCCCGGGCGGTAACACCTTACGGTTGTCGTACACGGCGAGGAGTTCCGTGGCGCGCACGGTCAGCCCCACCTCCTCGTACGCCTCGCGGACCGCCGCCTCGGACGCGGACTCCCCCACCTCGACCAGCCCGCCGGGCACGCACCAGCCCCGGCCGTCGGCCCGGTCGGTGATCAGCAACCGGCCGGCCGCGTCGAAGATGACGGCGTCGGCGCCCGCGAGTGGAGTACGCGGAGTGAGGTCGTCCGCGAATATCGCTTGTATCTCGGCCGCGTCGCGCCGGTCGACGACGGCCGTCAGTTCCGCGGCGACGATCCGGATCTGTTCGAAGCGCGCGCGGTCGTGGGGATCCTTGCTGAAGTACAACGAGGTGGCCGCGATGGCCCGTAGCTCGTCGGCCAGCTGTGCCACCCGTACACTCGGATCTACGATCTTCATCGGTACACCTTGCAAGCCGTACGTACGGATTGCAATAAGCACTACGGCATGTCACGATCACCCTGTGCCCAGAGTCAGCCAGGATCAGCTCGCGGCCCGCCGCCACGAGATCCTCGCCGGCGCGCGGGCCTGCTTCGCGCGGTACGGCTACGAGGGCGCCACGGTGCGCCGCCTCGAGGAGGAGACCGGGCTGTCCCGGGGCGCGATCTTCCACCACTTCCGCGACAAGGACTCGCTCTTCCTCGCCGTGGCCGCCGACGACGCGGCCGAGATGGCGGTGACGGTCGCCCAGAACGGGCTGGTCCAGGTGATGCGCGACCTGGTCGGCAACCCCGACGTGGTCGGCTGGCTCGGCACCCAGCTCGAGGTGACCCGCCGGCTGCGCACCGACCCGGAGTTCGGCGAGCAGTGGGCCGAGCGGTCGGGCGCCATCGCCCAGGCCACCCGCGACCGGCTCGACCGGCAGCGCGAGGCCGGGGTGCTCCGCGAGGACGTACCCGTCGAGACCTTGCAGCGTTTTCTCGAACTGGCCTACGACGGCCTGGTCATGCACCTCGCGATGGGCCGCCCCGCCGACGACCTCGGTCCGGTGCTCGATCTCGTCGAGGGCGCGGTCCGCAAACCTCTTTAGAAAGCTTTAAGACCAGCATTCTGTACGGTCCGGCACCCGCCCTCCGTCCGCCGGTAGGGTCGGCGCATGGATCTCGGACTGCGGCACCGCGTCTATGTCATCACCGGGGGTTCCCGGGGCCTCGGATTCGCCACGGCGCAGGCCCTCGTGGCCGACGGCGCCCGGGTGGTGCTGTCCTCGCGCGGCCACGGCCGGCTGGAGGAGGCCGTCGCGACCCTCGGCCCGGAGAGCGCGGTGGGTGTCGCGGCGGACCTGGCCGACCCGGGTACGCCGGATCTGTTGCTGGGCGCGGCGTTGGAGCGGTTCGGCCGGCTCGACGGGGTGCTGATCTCGGTCGGCGGCCCGGCCCGGGGCACCGCCGCCGGCACGGAGGACGACGCGTGGCGGGACGCGTTCGAGACCGTGTTCCTCGGTTCGGTCCGGATGGCCCGGGCGGCCGCCAAGCAGCTCACCACCGGCGGCGTGATCGGCTTCGTGCTGTCGTCCTCGGTCCGCGAGCCGATCGACGGGTTGGGCGTCTCCAACGGGCTCCGGCCGGGGCTGGCGGGCGTCGCCAAGGACATGGCCCGCGAGTACGGGCCGCACGGGATCCGGGTGCTCAGCCTGCTGCCGCACCGGATCAAGACGGAGCGCAACCAGGAGCTGCTGGCCGCGACCGGGGACCCGGAGCGCGCCGAGGCCGTGGCCCGGGGCGCGATCCCGCTGCGCCGGCTGGGCGAGCCGCACGAGTTCGGACAGGTGGCTGCGTTCCTGTTGTCCCCGGCGGCGAGCTACCTGACCGGGGTGACCGTGCCGGTCGACGGCGGGGCGCTGCACGGGCTGTAGCGGGTGCCGGTGCGGGCCCGGCACGTCGCGGTGGTGCGCCGGCCGACGGACGTGGCTCCGGGCCGCCGGCCAGGCACGATACGAAAAGGAAAGCTTCAAGTTGTGATGTGAGCTTCCCCTCGCCGTGATCAACATCGTTGAGACTCCCCCCGGGTCGCACTGCGACCTAGCCAAGAATGTTGTATTCACACGGGGAGCAATGCTGTGTTGGAACTGCGCAAAATAGCGCTGGCCGCGTTGGTGGTGGCGTCCATTGTCGGCACTGGCGTGCCGGCCACCGCGGGTGACGTGCTGCCGCTCGGCGACGTCTGCGACGAGTCGTACGAGTACGGGGAGTGGTCCTTCGACCCTTCGGGAATCAAGTACGGACCCGGGCACGCGGTCGAGGGCACCGAGCGTCACATCACCGACGGCGGAGAGAAGAGCTACTCGTCGACGAACACGAGAACCCGCACGGCCTCCGGTACGGCCTCGGCGGAGCTCAGGAACAAGGTCGGGGTGGACCTGAAGGTCCTGTCGGGCGAGGTGGAGACAAAGTTCGGCATCAGCGCCACGGTGAGTCTCACCGAGACGAAGACGATCTCGATAACCGAGACGTACAAGAAGCCGGGCCACTACTACGACTGGATCGGGGCGGCGCTGCTGCCCTACAAGCGCACCTGGGAACGGCAGGCACCCTCCTGCTCGATCAGTTCCGGTATCGGCACGTTCTACGTTCCGCGGGTGATCTCCCGGACGTTCGTGACCGACGACAGCGGCGTGACGCACTACCCGATGCTCACCGCCGGTCAGTTCGGCATCTGCCCGAACGGGAGACCCGCACCGGAGAACTGCCAGCCCGGCGGCCAGTCCATCGCGCCCAGTGCCGGAGCCAGCTCCGCCGGTCGCGAGGTGACCACCTCCGACAACGAGGCCTACTGGGTCACGGGCACGTCCTCGGACCTGGTCCGGAACGCGAACGTGACGATCGCCCAGACGGCACCGCGCCCGGCGCCCCCGGCCTACAGCAAGAACACGGTCCGCACCGCGAACAACCATCTCGTCAACTTCGTCCGCACGACGAACAACGACCTGTACTCCTACGATCCGCTCGCCGAAGGGTGGAAGCTGATCGGGATCGGTGTGGTCGGCGAGCCGCAGGCCATCATCCACCCGGTGACCGGCAGGGTGAACGTCTACGTCCGCGACACCCAGAACCAGCTCCTGGTCAACGACCTCGGTGGTACCGGCTGGTCGGTGATCGGGATCGGCATCGCCAGTAACCCCTCGGTGCTCGTGCACCCCGCCACGGGCCGGGTGAACGTCTACGTGCGCACCACCAACAACGACCTGATGGTCCACGACCTCGGTGGTACCGGCTGGTCGGTCATCGGGATCGGCGTGACCGGCAACCCCACCGCCGCCACGCACCCCGCCACGGGACGCGTCAACGTGTACACCCGGGTCGGAACCAACCTCATGGTCCACGACCTCGGCGGTACCGGCTGGTCGACCATCGGCATCGGCATCGTCAGCGACCCGGTCGTGGCCGTGCACCCCTACAACGCCCGGGTGAACGTCTACGTCCGCAACGCCAACAACGACCTGCTGCTCCACGACCTCGGCGGTACCGGCTGGTCCACCGTCGGCATCGGCGTCATCGGCACCCCGACCGTGGGGGTCCACCCCGACACGGGCCGGGTCAACATCTACGTCCGCAACGCCAACAACGACCTGCTGCTCCACGACCTCGGCGGCACCGGCTGGTCCACCGTCGGCATCGGCGTGGCCACCGACCCGACCCTGATCATGGGCGCCGACCGGCGCCGCTACCTCTTCGCGACCAGCACCGACCACGTCCTGCTCCGCAAGGACATGGACGGCCCCACCGGCTGGACCCGACACGGGATGGACATCGCCTAGTCCCACCTGACACGGTCTGGAACCACCGCCTCACGGGGGTTCCAGGCCGTGCGTACCCAGAGGCGGTCAGCCGACGTCCAGCACCGCGAACTGGGTCCGGTACAGGTCGGAGTACAGGCCGCCGGAGCCGACCAGTTCCTCGTGCGTACCCCGCTCCACGATCCGCCCGCCGTCGAGCACGATGATCTGGTCCGCGTCCCGCACCGTCGACAGCCGGTGCGCGATGACCAGCGCCGTCCGCCCGACGAGCGCCTCGCCCAGCGCGCGCTGCACCGCCGCCTCCGACTCGGAGTCCAGGTGCGCGGTCGCCTCGTCGAGGATCACGAACCCGGGCGCCTTCAGCAGCAGCCGCGCGATGGCGATCCGCTGCTTCTCGCCGCCCGAGAACCGGTAGCCCCGCTCGCCGACGAGGGTGTCCAGCCCGTCGGGCAGGGTGCGGATCAGGTCGCCGACCTGGGCGCGTTCCAGGGCCTCGAGCATCTCGGCCTCGGTGGCGTCCGGCCTGGCGTAGCGCAGGTTCTCCGCGATGGTCTCGTGGAACAGGTGCGAGTCCTGGGTCACGACGCCCACGGTGTCGCGGAGCTCGTCCAGCGAGGTGTCGCGCACGTCCACCCCGTTGACGAGTACCGCGCCGGAGGTCACGTCGTAGATCCGGGGCACCAGCATCGAGGTCGTGGACTTGCCGGCGCCCGAGGAGCCGACGAGGGCCACGAGCTGGCCGGGCTCCACGGTGAAGGACACGCCCCGCAGCACGAGGTCGTTCTCCCGCCGGTCGAGCACCGCCACGTCCTCCAGCGAGGCCAGCGACACCTCCGCCGCGCTCGGGTACTTGAACTCCACGTCCCGGAACTCCACCCGCACCGGACCGGCCGGCAGCGGCACGGTCGGGGACTTCTCCCGGATCCCCGGCGGCAGGTCGATGATCTCGAAGACCCGCTCGAAGCTGACCAGGGCGCTCATCACGTCGACCCGGACGTTGGACAGCGCGGTCAGCGGCCCGTACAGCCGGGTGAGGAGCAGGGCGAGGGACACCACGGTACCGGCGCTGATCGACCCGGCGACCGCCAGCGACCCGCCGAGCCCGTACGTCAGCGCCTGGGCCAGGCCCGACACGAGCAGCATCGCCGTGAAGAACGCCCGGCCGTACATCGCGGTGAGCACGCCGATGTCGCGGACCCGGTGCGCGTTCTCCTCGAACCGCTTCGCCTCGGTCTCCGGCCGGCCGAACAGCTTGATCAGCAGCGCGCCGGACACCCCGAACCGCTCGGTCATGGTGGTCGTCATGTCCGCGTTCAGCTGGTAGGACTCCCGGGTCATCGCGGCCAGCTTCCGGCCGACCCGGCGCGCGGGCAGGATGAACGCCGGCACCAGGACCAGGGACAACAGGGTGACCTGCCAGGACATCGTGAACATGACGGCCACGGTCAGGATCAGCGAGATCGCGTTGCTGACCACACCGGACAGCGTGGACGTGAACGCGCGCTGGGCGCCGGTGACGTCGCTGTTGAGCCGGCTGACGAGCGCGCCGGTCCGGGTCCGGGTGAAGAACTGCAGGGGCATGCGCTGCACGTGGTCGTACACCTGGGTGCGCAGGTCGAGGATGATGCCCTCGCCGATCCGGGAGGAGAACCAGCGCTGCCCGATCGACAGGATCGCGTCGGCGATCATCAGGCCGGCGATGATGAGGGCGATCGTGATGACGGCCTTCTGGGCACCGGAGCTGGGCTTCGTGATGGCGTCCACGACCCGGCCGGCGAAGACCGGGGTGGCCACGCCGACCACCGCGTCCAGCACGACCAGGATCAGGAACAGCGTGATGTCGCGCCGGTAGGGCCCCGCGAACGCCGCGATCCGCCGCCAGCTGCCCTTGGCCAACTTGCGGTCACCGAGCTGGTCCTCGCGACGCATCGCACGGACCATCTCACCGCCGAGGCCACCGCCCCCGAAACCGCCGCCGCCCATCGCCATTCAGCCACCCCACTGCCATCTTCACAGACGGACCCGCAGCGCGGAGCCCGTCGGAGATATTGTCAGGAGTGGTAGCGGTTGTCGACCCTTACCTATTCCCCGAGACCGACCAGATCACGGAGCCGGCGGACCTGGGCGGAGCGCTCGGCGGCCAGCTGGTCCGCGTAGGACCGGTCGGTGGCGCCCAGCAGCAGCGCCTTCGTCTCGACCACGGCGTCGCGGTTCGGACCGAGGAGGGCGGCGACCAGGTCGGCCACGGCCTCGGTCAGCTCCTCGCCCGGCACGACCAGCGTGGCCAGGCCGATCCGTTCGGCCTCCAGCGCGCCCACCCGGCGGCCCGTCGCGCAGATCTCCAGCGCCCTGGAGTACCCGACGAGCTGGACCAGGGGTTGGGTGCCGCCGAGGTCGGGCACCAGGCCCAGGGTCGGCTCGGCCATCGTGAACTTCGCGTCGTCGGCCAGCACCCGCAGGTCGCACGCGAGAGCCAGCTGGAAACCGGCCCCGATCGCGTGGCCCTGCACGGCGGCCACCGTCACGAGGTCGGGGCGGCGGAGCCAGCTGAACGCCTCCTGGTACCCCGCGATGAGGGCCGCGCACTCGTCCTCGGAGAGCTTGGCCATCTCGGTGAGGGACAGCCCGCCGGCCAGTTCCCCGCCGGCCATCGCGGCCGCGTCGAGCCCGGCCGAGAACGACCGGCCCTCGCCCCGGACCACGACGACCCTGATGTCGCCGGACAGTTCGCGGCCGAAATCGCGCAGCGCCGCCCAGAGAGCGGGGGTCTGCGCGTTGAGCACCTCGGGGCGGCACAGCGTGACCGTCGCGACCTGGCCGTCGACGTCGAGCCGCACCCCCGCCGGGGAGACCGAAGAGGCGTGAGGCGCCGGTGTCGTCACCGACGCCCCCTGTTCGGCCAGGTCACGCCTTCTTACGACGCCGCGCGCCGCCTCGCTGCCGCAGTTGCACCTCGGACTCCGAGAGCACCCGGTGCACGAAGCCGTACGAGCGACCGGTCGAGGCGGCCAGGGCCCGGATGCTCTCGCCGGCGGCGTACCGCTCGACGAGGTCCTTGGCCAGGGTCTGACGCTCGGCCCCGATGATCCGGCGCCCCTTCTCGGTGGTGGTGCTGGTGCCGGTGGCTACCATCATCTATCCCTCACGTCTCGCTGTGAGCGGTTGCCGATCCCACCCATGAGATCGTTTCCAAAGATCATGCGCCAGATATGCCCCGGAAGCCAACCAACACGCGCGCTCGTGTCGGGTACCCGATAGCCTCTTGCTCCGTGACGACACAACCCGGCCGGATCGAGCGGCGTGAACTGGTGACCTGGTTGACGCTCGCCGGCGTCGGGCTCACGCTCACGTGGCTGGCCGTGCACGGAGGCGCACACCTGGGCACCGCCAGTGCCCCCTTCCTGGGACATTACCGCTTCCACCTCGGTCCCGGGAGCCTTCTCGCACCCGCGGTCGCGCTGGTCGTCCTGGTCGCCGCGGCCCGCGGACTGCTGGACGGGCTCCGGTGGCGGCACGTGCTCGCGTTCGGTTACGTCGCCGGGTTCGCGTGGGCGATCGGGCTGGCCCTCGTCGACGGCGCGGGCGGCCTGACCCGTTCCCTGACGTTCACCGACGACTCGACCGGCGTCGGCCACCCGCCCGGTCCGCTGCTGCTGCTCGGTTGGCTGCGCGAGGCCGGACTGCCCGACCTGGCGATCGGCGCGCTGCTGACCGCCGTCGGGACGCTGACCGTGCCCGTGGTGCTGGTCGCGGTGCGCGGGTCGTGCGGGGACGCCGCCGCGCGGGCGTTCGTGCCGGTACTGGTCCTGGCCCCGTACGCGGTGTGGACCGCCGTCAGCCTCGACGCGATCGTGGCGCTGCTCGGCGCGACCGGGGTGATGCTCGGCGAGCGGGGCAGCAAACACATCCGCACCGGGTGGCGGGCCGCCGGACTGACCCTGGCCGCCGGGCTGGTGCTGGGGGTGGCGGCGCTGTTCTCGTACTCCGTGCCGTGGCTGGGCCTGTCCGTCGTCTGCCTGTACTTCGCCCGCCGCCGGCCGATGCTGCACCTGGCCAGCGGGCTCGGCGCGCTCATCCCGGTCCTCCTGGCCACCTGGGCCGGGTTCAACTGGTTCGACGGGCTGGTCACCGCGCAGGCCGACTTCGCCGCCCGGATCGAGCCGCACCGCTCAGCGCTGTGGTGGAGCGGGATCAGCCTCGTGGTGCTGCTGCTCGCCGCCGGGCCCGCGCTGGTGGCCAGCGTCCGGAAGCTGCGCAACACCCCCGGCTGGCCGTTCCTGATCGGCGCGCTCGTGGCGATCCTGTTCTCCGTGTTCGCCGGGTTCGCGCGCGGCGGGGTGGAGCACGCGTGGCTGCCGTTCTTCCCGTGGCTCCTGGTGGCCGCCACGGCCCCGGAACGCCCGGCCGGTGCACCGGTGCACCCCCCGCTACTTCTGGTCACCGCAGGGGCGCTCACAGCGATCGTGATCGAGGCGGCGCTCGCGACCCCCTGGTGAGGGACGCCCGCGACCCCGGGGCGACAGGAAAGAGCTCCTCATCCGGGTACGCGCAAGAAAAGAGCGCCCTCATCCGGGTACCAGATGAAGGGCGCTCTTGTTCTTCGCCCTCAGGCCAGCTCGATGAGCTCCAGCAGGTCGTCGGACCACGCGTCCTCGACGCCGTCGGGCAGCAGGATCGCCCGGTCCGGCTTCAGGGCCAGCACCGCGCCCGGGTCGTGCGTGACCAGCACGATCGCACCCGGGTAGTTGGCGATCGCGTCGAGCACCTGCTCGCGGCTCGCCGGGTCCAGGTTGTTCGTCGGCTCGTCGAGGAGCAGCACGTTCGCGCCGGAACAGACCAGGCCCGCCAGTGCCAGCCGGGTCTTCTCGCCGCCGGAGAGCACCCCGGCCGGCTTGTCCACGTCGTCGCCGGTGAACAGGAACGCGCCCAGGATCTTGCGCAGCTCCGTGTCGGTCTGGCCGGTGCCGTGCGGGCCGACCGCCGACGACGCCGAGCGCATGTGGTCGAGAACCGTGCGGTCCACGTCCAGGGTCTCGTGCTCCTGGGCGTAGTAGCCGATCCGCAGGCCGTGGCCGGCGACGACCTCGCCCGTGTCGGACTCGACCACGCCGCCGAGCATCCGCAGCAGCGTCGTCTTGCCCGCGCCGTTCAGGCCGATGATGGCCACCCGCGAACCCCGGTCGACCGCCACGTCCACGTCCGTGAAGATCTCCAGCGAACCGTAGGACTTGCTCAGCCCGTTGGCCGTCAGCGGGGTCTTGCCGCAGGGCACCGGGGCCGGGAACCGGACCTTGGCGACCCGGTCGCTCGCCCGGACCTCCTCCAGCCCACTGATCATCTTCTCGGCCCGCTTGGCCATGTTCTGCGCGGCCACGGTCTTGGTGGCCTTGGCCCGCATCTTGTCCGCCTGGGCGAACAGCGCGCCGGCCTTCTTCTCCGCGTTGGCCCGCTCGCGCTTGCGGCGGCGCTCGTCGGACTCGCGCTGGGTGAGATAGGCCTTCCAGCCCAGGCTGTACTGGTCGACTACGGAGCGGTTCGCGTCCAGATACCACACCTTGTTGACCACGGCCTCCAGCAGCGAGCCGTCGTGGCTGATCACGATGAGCCCGCTCTTGTGGCCGGCGAGGTATCCGCGCAGCCACGTGATCGAGTCCGCGTCGAGGTGGTTCGTCGGCTCGTCGAGCAGCAGGATGCCGCCCTCCGCGCCGTCGGAGAACAGGATCCGGGCCAGCTCGATCCGGCGGCGCTGACCACCGGAGAGGGTGCCGAGGTTCTGGGCGAGCACCCGGTCGGGCAGGCCCAGGTTCGAACAGATCCGGGCGGCCTCGGCCTCGGCCGCGTAGCCCCCCAGGGCCGCGAAGCGGTCCTCCAGGGCGCCGTACTTCCGGACGAGCTTGTCGCCGTGCTCCGTGGCCAGCTGGGCCTCGACGGCCTTCATCTCGGCCATGATGACGTCGAGCCCGCGCGCGGAGAGCACCCGGTCGCTGGCCCGCTGCTCGGGGTCGCCGGTGCGGGGGTCCTGCGGGAGGTAGCCGATCGGGCCCTTGGTCTCGATCTGGCCCGTGTACGGCTGACCCTCGCCGGCCAGGACCTTCAGGGTGGTGGTCTTGCCCGCGCCGTTGCGGCCGACCAGGCCGATCCGGTCGCCCGGCTGGACGCGCAGGGTGGTGTCGGACAGCAGGATGCGGGCGCCGGCGCGCAGCTCGAGGCCGCTGACGGAAATCATGACTAACGTGCTCACTCTCGGGGAACTAAGAAAGGCGTGACGAGGACGGGAACGGACACCGTCGGGTCAGTCGAGGAGAAGAGGCACCCAGCCAGTCTACCGGGGGCGCATTCATGATCAAAATGGGTTTTGCGTCACGTGTGACACGGAGGACGAAGCGACCGTAATCTGTCCGCAGGAGGCGAGATGGAATTCAATGAGAAGGCCGAGATCGACACGTCACAGGTCGAGGACGCCACAGGTGGCTCCTCGGGCGGTGGCGGTGGCGGCGGCTTCCAGTTCCCCGGCGGCGCGTCGTTCCCCGGGGCCGACTCCGGCGGCGGGTCCGGCGGCGGCGGGCTGGGGTCCGTGCTCGGCGGCAAGGGCGGCCTGTTCGGCGGCGGGATCGTCGGGCTGCTGATCATCTGCCTGCTCGGCTTCCTCGGCGTCGGCGGCAACCTCGGCGGCATGGGCGGCATCCTCGACTCCGGCGGCACCACCTCCGGGCAGAACGTCGACAACTCCGACCTCCAGTCCAAGTGCGCCGTGTCGAACCCCGACCGGTTCAAGGACGTCAAGTGCCGCAACACCCTCTTCGTGAACTCCATCCAGAACTACTGGCGTGGCGGGCTCCAGGCTAACTTCGGCCGGGCGTACCAGCTCGCGCCCACCCAGTTCTTCTCCGGCTCGGTCAACACCGCCTGCGGCAGCGCGAGCTCCGGCGTCGGCCCGTTCTACTGCCCGGGCGACAAGAAGGTGTACATCGACCTCACCTTCTACGACGAGCTCGCCAAGCGGTTCGGCGCGCCGGGCCAGTTCGCGCAGGCGTACGTGCTGGCGCACGAGTACGGGCACCACGTGCAGAACCTGCTGGGTACCGAGGCGCAGATGCGCCGCGCCCAGCAGCGCGACCCGGGCAACGCCAACCAGTACTCGGTGATGCTGGAACTGCAGGCCGACTGCTACGCCGGGGTGTGGGCCAAGGCCGCCACCGCGACCACCGACCAGTCCGGCAACGCCATCTTCAAGTCCGTCACCCAGCAGGACATCTCCGAGGCGCTCACGGCGGCGGCGGCGGTCGGCGACGACGCCATCCAGAAGAAGGCCACCGGGAGCATCAACAAGGACTCGTGGACGCACGGGTCGAGCGTGCAGCGGCAGCAGTGGTTCGGGAAGGGCTTCGAGACCGGGGACCCGAAGCAGTGCAACACGTTCGGGAACGCGCTCGGCTGACCTGGGTTCCGCGAAACGGCCCCCACCGCGGTGGGGGCCGTTCCGCGTGGTGCCGCCGGGATGACGGCCGGTCACGGCCCCGCGCCGGTCAGCTGCCGTCCAGGGACAGGTGGTCGAACGGGAGTGCCGCCAGGAAGTCGCGGGCGTCGAACAGTTCGCCGGCCGTGGCGACCCCGGTGGCCTTCGCCCGGCCGTCGAGGATCCGTTCCACCGCCTCCACCACGATCGGGGCCGTGAACCAGTAGATGTCCTGCCCGTGGGCCGAGGCCCGGCGCTCCTCGCTCCCCCGGCGGACCACCACGTCGACGAGGAACCGCTGCGCCGACCGTCCACTGTCGTCGACGGCCTCCGGGCCCGTACCCGTCGGATCGCGGAGGTCGGCGAGCGGGCGCGTGTTGAGCAGCGCGTGGATGACCGGCGTGCGGAGGTGGCGCGGGATGGTCACCACGTCCGTGACGGACACCTCGCCCACCACCTCCTGGGTGCCGAACGGCGCGGGGAACTCCCAGGTACCCGTCGGCGGCGCGTTGTCGCCGGGGAGGACCGTGAGCCCGCCGTCGCGGAACACGACCCGCCGGCCGGCCCGGCGCTCCCCCGCCTTCGTGCTGCCCGGGGTCGGAATCCAGCTGTCGAGCGCGACCGCGACCGTCACCTCGTCGGCGGAGTCCCAGTCGCGCGCGGCGGCCGTGGCGAGCAGGTCGCCGAGGCCGCCGAAGAAGGCCATCGCCGGCGCGATGACGATGCTCCGGTCGCCGTCGGCGTAGCGCTCGAACGTGTCGATCGCGACGAGGGCCTCCCCGGTCACGTCCAGGTAGGGGATGCCGGCGCGCCGGGCCGCCGCGACGAGGGGCGGCGTGGTCTCGGCGAACGGGCCGGCGCAGTTGACGACGGCCACGGAGCCGGCGAGCGCGCGGTCCAGGGCCTCGGGGTCGTCCACGGAGGCCGGGCGGACCTCCAGGGGCGCCGCAGGGCCTCCGTCCTCAACCGGCGCGCGGGTCGGGGTCGCCACGCCTCCCGCGCCGGCCGGGATCGCCGCGCCGGCCGGTGGCACCGCGTCCCGGGCGGCGGCCAGCTTCGCCGCGTCCCGGCCCGCGAGGACCGGGGTCCAGCCGCGCCGCCGCAGTTCGGCGACGACGAATCTGCCTGTGTGCCCGTAGGCCCCGTACACGGTGATCGCCTGTCCCGGCGTCTGTTCGCTGCGCATGTCGCCGAGTCTGCCCGGCCCCGGACGCCGCCAACAGTGCCGTGAACGGCAGCATGCGCTAGATTTGCGTCATGGTCGCGCAGCCGCACGTCGTCGTCATGGCCCTCTCCGACCGGATGCCGATCTTCGAGGTCGCCGTGCCGTGCGAGATCTTCGCCGCCCGCCCGCGCCTCCCCGAGCCGTGGTACCGGTTCTCGATCGCCGTCGTCGGCGACGCCCCGGTCACCCTGGGCCCCGGCTTCCAGCTCCCCGCCGGGCCCAGCCCCGACCTGGACCGGGCGGACACGCTGATCGTGCCGGCCTGCCCGGACCTCGACGACCCCCCGGCGGACCTGGTCGAGGTCGTGCGGGCCGCCCACGCCCGGGGCGCGCGGATCCTGTCGATCTGCACCGGGGCGTTCGTGCTGGCCGCGGCGGGGGTCCTCGACGGGCGGCGGGCCACGACGCACTGGCTGCACGCCGACCAGCTGGCCCGGCGCCATCCGGCCGTCCGGGTCGACGCCTCGGTCCTCTACCTCGAGGACAAGAACGTCATCACCTCGGCGGGTACGGCGGCCGGCATCGACGCCTGCCTGCACGTGGTGCGCGTCGACCACGGGGCCGCCGTCGCCGCCGACATCGCCCGCCGGATGGTCACCCCGCCGCACCGCGCGGGCGGCCAGGCCCAGTTCCGCCGCCCCACCCCGCCGGACACCGACGACTGGCTCGCCCCGCTGCTCGACTGGATCGGCGGACACCTCCACCTGCCCCTGGTCACCGCCGAACTGGCCGGGCACGCCAACGTCAGCGTCCGGACCCTGGAGCGCAGGTTCGCCTCGGCGCTCGGGATGTCGCCGTTGCAGTGGGTGCTGCACCAGCGGGTGTACCGGGCCCAGGAACTGCTGGAGACCAGCGACCAGCCCGTCGGGTGGATCGCGGCGACCTGCGGGTTCGGGACCGCCGCGAGTCTGCGGGCGCACTTCGGGCGGATCGTGGGGGCGCCGCCGGCAGCGTACCGGCAGACGTTCAAGGCCTGACGGGTCGGGGACACCGGGGCGCGCGGGATCCGGGCGCGGGGAGGCCGGGCACGCGGGGCCCAGGGCGTTCGGGGGCCGGGCATCGGGAGACGCCCCGGATCCGGTGCGGGACCCAGTACCCGGAAAAAAGGGCTATTGGGTTGTGCGGGCCAGGCCGGCGCGGTTGCGGACCCCCAGGCGGCGGTAGAGCTTCGTCAGGTTGGCCTCCACCGCCTTCACCGACAGGTGCAGGGTCGCCGCGATCTCCTTGTTCGTCGCGCCGGCCCGGACCAGTTCGATGATCCGGCGTTCCGTCTCCGAGGCCGGCCCGCCCTCCGCGTCGCGCCGGGCCAACCGCTCCATCGTGTACCGGTGCCACGGCCGGCAGCCCGCCAGCCCGTACCGGTCCGCCGCCTCGCGCAGTGCCACCCGGGCCAGCCCCGGCCGCCGGGCCCGCCACTCCAGCTCCCCCAGGGTCAGCCAGGCGCGGGCGATGTCGAGGGGCGGGGCGTCCGGTTCGGTGAGCGCGGCGCGCAGCCGGTCGGCGGCCTCGCGCGGGTGGCCGCTGACGGCCTCGATGACGCAGTCGGCCCGGGTGAAGCCGAGGAGCACGGAGGTGCGTTGCAGCCGGGCGGCCTCGGCGCGGGCGGCGGCGAGCACGAGGACGGCCTGGTCGGCGTTGCCGGTCAGCGCCATGGTCTCGGCGAGTTCCGCGTCGATCATCGTCTGGGCCGGGTCGGTGAGGCCGAGCTTGTGCATCAGGGTGCGGGCCCGGTCGAGCCGGGCGGCCGCCGCCTCCAGCCGGCCGAGGAGCAGGTCGGCGCGGCCCCTGGCGATCAGGCCGAAGCCCAACCACTCCTGGTCGTGGATGCGTTCCTGGACGTCGATCGCGGCGTCCAGCAGTTCGACGGCGCGCTCGACGGTGCCGCCGAACAGCTCCGCGGTGCCCTGGTGCACGAGACCGCGGCCGGGGGTCGGCTCGACCTCCATCCGGAGCTGGCCGGCGAGCAGGCCGGTGGCGTACGCGTCGGCGCACCGGCCCACCCGGCCGTAGACGACGGAACAGAGCTGGAGCACCTCGAACAGTTCGGTGAGGATGCCGGCGCGCTCCACGTCGGCGCGGAGGCGTTCCATCACGTCGACGGCGCGGGGCAGGTCGCCCGCGCGCATGGTGGCCAGGGCCGCGTACCGGCGGAGCATGGCCGAGCCCCGGGTCAGTTCCCGCCCCTCGGCGAGCCGCAGGCCCCGGTCGAGCACCTCCCGGGCGTGCTCGGGGTCGATGGTGACCTCCACCGACAGCCGGATGGTGAGCGTGTCGAGGAGCAGTTCGGTGTCGCCGCAGCGTTCGGCCAGCTCCTCGGCGATGTCGAGGTCCGGTCGGGCGGACGCGCAGCCGGTCTCGCGGACGGCCAGTTCGGCGCGGTAGCGGTACACCCAGCCGGTCAGCCGGTCGTCGCCGCGCGCGTCGGCCTCGGCGGCGGCGAGCAGGGTACGGACCCCGGTGGTGTCGCCGCCGGACAGCTCCATGAGCAGCAGCCGGGCCTCGACCCGCGCGGACGGCACGGCGCCGGCCAGGATCTCCCCGCACATGGCGCGGGTCCGGTCGGCGAGGCCGGCGCGGTGCGCGTACCAGCCGGCGGTCACGAGCCTGCTCGCCGCCAGCGCCGGGTCCACGGTCCGGCCGGCGGCCAGGTGGGCCAGTTCGGCGGCGGTGCCGGGCGCGCCCCGGTCCTCGGCGACCACGGCGGCGGCGAGCAGGTCCGCGGCGAGCTGTTCGGAGGGGCCGTCGGCGGCGAGGGCCTGGTGCCGGGCGCGTTCGACGGGGTCGTCGGCGCGGGCGGCGAGCCGGGCGTGCGCGGCCCGCAGGTCGGCCGGGTCCGCCTCGGCCTGGACGAGGTCGCTGAGCAGCGGGTGGCTGAACCGGAGCCGGCCGTCGACGCCGAAGACCAGGACGCCCGCGTCCATCGCGGCGACGACGCCGGGGTCGGTGCGGGGCACGAGGACCCGTTCGGGCCGGCCGGTGAGGGCGATGAGCAGCAGGGCCGGGCCGGACTCCGGGGGCAGGTCCGCGAGCCGGGCCGCGACGAGGGCGCGCAGCCGGTCGGGGACGGGCAGCGGCTCGTCGGGCCAGGGCTGGGCGCCGTGCCGGCGGAGGGAGCGGCCGAGTTCCAGGGCGTAGAACGGGTTGCCGTCGCTGGCCGCGCACAACCGGCTGAGGCCGGGGCCGACGAGCCGCACGTCGAGCCGGGCCCGGAGCAGGTCGGCGAGCACGTCCTCGGACAGCGGGCCGAGTTCGAACTCCTCCTCCGGGGCCGGGACGACGGCGGTGCGGGCGGGCGGGCCGGTGGTGCGTTCGGCGGCCAGGACGCGGAGCCGGCCCCCGGTGAGCCGGCGGGCGGCGAAGGCGAGCACGTCGAAGCTGGCCTGGTCGATCCACTGCGCGTCGTCGAGGACGAGGAGCACGCCGCGCCGGGTCGTCAGGTACCGCAGCAGCTCGACGACGGCGAGCCGGACGGCCAGCGGGTCGACCCGGGACCCGGGCGCGGGCACCCGGCGGAGCAGGGCCGTGTCCAGGGCGACCCGCTGCGGGGTGGGCAGCACGGGGCCGGCCGCGACCATCACGCCGCCGAACAGGTCGGCGAGCGCCAGGTAGGGCAGTTCGGACTCCGCAACCGAGGGGGTGCTGCGCAGCACGAGGGTGCCGGCGGACGCGGCCTCGGCGGCCAGCGCGTCGACGAGGGTGGTCTTGCCGATGCCGGCGGGACCGTACAGCAGCAGCCCGCCGCCCCGGTCGAGCCGCACCCGGCACCGGTCGAGGACCTCCGTACGGCCGAGGACGGCGGCGACATCCTGCATAGCGCCAGTCTGCCCGTCCGGCCCGTTTCAGGCGAGTGTTCCCAGCTCAGCACGTAAAGCGACCTGTTGTGTGCGGTGGGTCACACAACCCTCGACCGCACCCTACGGATCACCCTCGATCCCCCTTCTAGGGCATTTCCCCAGGTCCGCGCGCTCCTACGCTCCGTTCACCGGTCTCGATGAACCCCCTTGTTCATCGGCCGTATTCCCCTCTGACAAGCGAGGATTTCCATGAGGACCCAGCGTCTGTTAGCCGCGGGGGTGGCCGTCGGCGCCGCCGTCGCGGTCGCGACCGCCGCCGCCCTGACCGGAGCCGGCGCGCCCGGCCTGGCCGGTGCCGCCCTGCCCCCGGCCCTGGCGGCCAACGCCAACCCCGTGGTCGACCCGGTGGCCGCGGTCGCCGGTGCGGACCAGTTGATCGCCGCGAAGGCCGGTGCGCTGTTCACCGGTGCGGACGAGAAGTACGCGGCCCGGGGCGTCGCCTCCAGCCCGCAGGGCCTGCAGTACGTGACGTACGACCGGCAGTACAAGGGCCTGCCCGTGGTGGGCGGTGACTTCACCGTCGTGACCGACGCCCAGGGCCGGGTCCGGTCCACGTCGGTGGCGCAGACCGCGGCCATCGCGGTGGACACCACGCCGACCGTGGAGGCGGCGCGGGCCACGGCTGTCGCGAAGGGGCAGCTCACCGAGGCCACCTCGGTCGAGGGCCAGCGGCTCGTCGTCCTGGCCTGGGGCACGCCGACCCTGACCTGGGAGACCATCGTGACGGGCCGGGACAAGGGCCTGGAGTCGCGCAAGCACGTGTTCGTGGACGCGCGCACCGCCGGGGTCGTGAGGACCTACGACGACGTGCACGCCGAGGCCGGCCAGGGCACCGCGCACTACAACGGCCCGAGCCCGCTGACGATCGACACGACGCTGTCGGGTTCGACGTACTCCATGAAGGACCCCAAGCGGCCCGGGCTGTCGTGCGCCGACTACGGCAACTCCACGGTGTTCAGCGGCTCCGACAACACGTGGGGCAACGGGCAGGCCAAGGACAAGGAGACCGGCTGCGTGGACGCGTTGTTCGCCGCGCAGAAGGAATGGGACATGCTCAAGTCCTGGTACGGCCGCAACGGGATCGACGGCCAGGGCGGCGGCTTCCAGATCCGGGTCGGCCTCCAGGAGAACAACGCGTACTGGACCGGCGGTTCCGCCCCGTACGTGAAGATCGGCTACAACTCCGCGAAGGAGTGGCTGAGCTCGCTCGACGTGGTGGGCCACGAGTTCGGGCACGGCCTGGACCAGTACACCGGGGGCGGCAGCTCCGTGTCCGGCGAGGCGGGCCTGGGCGAGGCGACCGGTGACATCTTCGGCGCGCTGACCGAGGCGTACGCCAACGAGTCCGCCGACTACGACGAGCCCGACTACCTCGTCGGTGAGGAGATCAACTTCTCCGGCAACGGCCCGATCCGCAACATGTACGAGCCCTCGAAGGTCTCCAACGACCCGAACTGCTACTCCTCCTCGATCCCCAACACCGAGGTGCACAAGGCGGCCGGGCCGATGAACCACTGGTTCTACCTGCTCGCCGAGGGCAGCGCGCCCGGTGGCGGCAAGCCGAACAGCCCGACCTGCAACAACACGGCCGTCGCCGGGCTCAAGGACATCAAGAAGGCCGGGGCGATCTTCTACAACGCGATGCTGGCGAAGACGTCGAACATGACGTACGCGAAGTACCGCACGCTCACCCTCACGTCGGCGAAGAACATCGACTCGACGTGCGCGCAGTACAACGCCGTGAAGGCCGCGTGGAACGCCGTCAGCGTCCCCGCGCAGTCCAACGAGCCGACCTGCACGGGCTCCACCCCGACCGCGTCGCCGTCCGCGTCGACCAGCCCGACGGCGTCCCCGTCGCCGAGCACCAGCCCGACCGTGGGCCCGACGGCCAGCCCGAGCACCAGCCCGACCGGGCAGCCGGGCGGCACCGTGACCGTCACCAACCCGGGTAACCAGTCCGGCTTCGTCGGCTTCCAGTCCTTCCCCGTGCAGATCAGGGCCACCTCCAGCAACGGCGGCACCCTGACCTACTCGGCCACCGGACTGCCGCCGGGCCTGTCGATCAGCGCGACCGGCTCGATCGCGGGCACGCCCGGCCAGGCCGGCACGTACTCCGTCAAGGTCACCGTGACCAGCAGCGGCGGCGCCACCGGCAGCACCACGTTCAGCTACCAGATCTACGGCTTCTAACAGCAGCTCCGGCCCGGGGCGTGTCCCGAGGGGGGTGCGCGTCCCGGGCCGGTCCCCTCTCCCCGCCCCACTGACCCCGGGGCGGGGAACCCCTCAGCGAAAGACGTGCCCATGAAGACCTCACGTATCGCCCTCACCGCCCTGGCCCTCGGCCTGGCCGGCGCCGTCGCGGTCGCCGTGACCGCCAACGCCGGCCCGCAGTCGGCGCCGTCGCTCGCGGCCCCCGACATCAGCGTCGACAACGTCAAGGCGCACCTCAACCAGCTCCAGACCATCGCCACCAACAACTCGGGCAACCGGCGGGCCGGGTCCGGCGGGCACACCGCCTCGGTGGCCTACATCGAGCAGAAACTCAAGGACGCCGGGTACACGGTGTCGCGCCAGCGCTGCACCAGCGGCTGCCAGTACGCCTCCGACAACCTGATCGCCGACTGGCCCGGCGGGCCGGCCGACCAGGTCATCATGTTCGGCGCGCACCTCGACGGCGTCTCCGCCGGCCCCGGGATCAACGACAACGGCTCCGGCTCCGCCGCCATCCTCGAAGCGGCCCTCGCACTCGCGTCGGCGAACCCGAGCATGTCCAAGCACGTCCGGTTCGGCTGGTGGACGGACGAGGAACAGGGCCTCAACGGCTCCAAGTTCTACGTCAGCTCCCTGACCTCGACCCAGAAGAGCGCCATCAAGGGGTACTACAACTTCGACATGATCGCCTCCACCAACGCCGGATACTTCGTCAACAACATCACCACCGCCGTCGCCAAACCCCTCAAGGACTACTGGGAATCCCTCAACCTCGCCCCCGAGGAGAACAAGGAAGGCGCCGGACGCTCCGACGACTACTCCTTCCAGAACGCCGGGATCGCCAGTTCGGGGTACGCCACCGGGGCCAGCGCGCGCAAGACGACCGCCCAGCAGCAGAAATGGGGCGGCACGGCCAACTCCTCCTACGACCCGTGCTACCACGCGTCGTGCGACAAGTACCCGACGAACATCAACGACACGGCGCTGAACCGGGCCGCCGACGGGATCGCGTACACGATCTGGGCGCAGGCCGTCGGCACCGGGCCGACGCCGACGTCCAGCCCGACCGTGTCCCCGTCGTCGAGCCCCACGCCGCGTCCGACCACCAGCCCCACCGTGAGCCCCACGGCCGAGCCGACCACCCCGCCGAACGGCACGGTCACGGTCACCAACCCCGGTAACCAGAGCGGGTTCGTCGGGTTCCAGTCGTTCCCGGTGCAGGTCAAGGCCACGTCCAGCTCGGGCGGCACGCTGACGTTCTCCGCGACCGGCCTGCCGCCGGGGCTGGCGATCAGCTCCTCCGGCGCGATCTCGGGCACGCCGACGACCGCCGGGGCCTACAGCGTGAAGGTCACCGCGACGGCCGGGGGCTCGTCGGGGAGCACCACGTTCTCGTACCAGATCTACGGGTTCTAGACGGTCGCGCGGCCGGCCACGCCCGGGGTCGCGCGGTCGGGCCGCGCGGCCCGGGGGCGTCGGGTCGCGCGGTCGGCGGGCGGCTCCTGGCCGGGAGCCGCCCGCACCGACCCGCCTCCCCCGGGGCGGGACCTCCGGGCCAGGGTGACCGGCCACCAGGCACGCATCAGGACTCCGGGCTGGGAGTGGCCCGGATCCGGCGGGGCGGCGACAACGGCGTCGCCGCCCCGTCAGGAACTCAAGCGCACCCGCACCGACCGCGCCTGGAGAACGGCCTGCTGCAGGACTGCGAGCCGGGGGTCGGCCACCTCGAGGAACCGGTCGACCCGCACGGCGGCCAGTGCGGCGAGCCGGGGGTCGGTGAGGATCTCGTCGACCGCCTGGCGGTCCCCGCCGCACACCAGGGCGCTGACCGGCCCCGCCGGCACCAGTACCCGGACGGCCGTGTCCGCCGCCGCGTCCCAGACCTGCCGGGCCTGGTTGGCGCGGCGGCGGGCGAACCGCTGCTGGGACCAGCCCCCGGCGGCCGTCCGGCTCTGGACGTACTTCGTGTCGACCTTCGAGACGGTCAGCCGGTCACCGGCGGCCACCCCGACCGCGTAGCCGCCGCGCCGGGCGAGGATCAGGGCGATCCGGTACGGCTCGTTCGCCGCCGCGACCAGCTCCGCCAGGGTCGCCGCCGCGCCGACGGTCAGGTGGAACTCGGCGGTCTCGCCGTCCCCGCCGGTCAGGGTCAGGCCGTCCTCGGTCGCGCCGCCGTGCCGTTCCGCGAAGCCGGCGATCCACCTGTCCAGACGCGCCGGGGCCACGTCCACCCACCGTCCGCCGCCCACCGCTGGTCTGCTCGCCATCCCGCAACGCTATGCCACGCCGGGCGCGGCCGGAGCGGCGCTCGGCGGGGCGGTCGGGCGCGGGTTCCCGCCCGGGTGTCGTACCCGGATGGGATGCTCTGGGTTGTGACCACGCCGACGCTGCTCCCCCGGCTGACCGCGGCCTTCGAGGGGGCCGCCGATCCGGAGCGGGCCGTGGCGATGGCGGCCTACATGCGCGACCAGTTCGCGTTCCTCGGCATCATGTCGACGCCGCGCCGGGCGCTGTCCCGCGAGGTGACCCGGGGCCTGCCGAAGCCGTCCGGGGCGGAGCTGGAGTCGGTCGTGCGCGCCTGCTGGGCGCTCGACAAACGCGAATACCACTATTTTGGTACTGACTACGCCGCCCGCCACATCGCCGTCGCCGGCCCGGACTTCCTGGCCACCGCCCGGTTCCTGGTCGAGACGCACCCGTGGTGGGACACGGTGGACGCGCTCGCCGCGCACGTCGTCGGCCCGCTCGTGACGGCGTATCCGGAGCTGGTCGCGACCATGGACGCCTGGGCGCGCGACGACAACCTCTGGGTGGCCCGGACGGCGGTGCTGCACCAGCTGCGCTACAAGGGCCGCACGGACGCGACCCGCCTGTTCGGGTACTGCGCGGACCTCGCCGGCCACCCCGACTTCTTCATCCGCAAGGCCCTGGGCTGGGCCCTCCGGGAGTACGCGCACACGGAGCCCGAGCCGGTCCGCGCGTTCGTGGCCGCCCACCGGGACACGCTGTCCCCGCTCTCGGTCCGCGAGGCCCTGAAGCACCTGTAGCCGGCTCGCGCGTCCTGGTGCGGGCGTCTCTCCGGTGGCCGGTCAGGCGCCCTTCGCGCGGCTGCGGTGGGCCGCGACCGTGGTCCGGCTGGCGCAGGTGTTGCCGCAGAACCGCCGGCTGTGGTTCCGCGAGGAGTCCACGAAGAAGTGCGGGCAGCCCTTGGCCCCGCACCGGCCGAGCACCACCTCGGGCACCCCGCAGGCGATGTGCGCGAGGGCCGCGCCGCATCCCCGGGCGAGCCAGTCCAGGGCGGGCTCCCCGTCGTACGCGTGGTGCAGGTGCGGGTCGCCCAGCCCGTCGTGGTCGCTGATGTGCAGCCGGGGCGGGTAGTGCGCGAGCAGCGCGTTGACCGGGGTCAGTGGGCCGCCGTCGGCCACCGCCTCCAGGGCCGGGCGCAGTTCGGCCAGGAGGGCGGCCAGCTCCTCCGGGGTGGGGCGCGCGACCCGGTGGTCGCCGAACATCATGTCGCTGAACGGGGTCGGGCCGTCGCCGTTGGCGAGCTCGACGGCGAGCCGGGCCAGATTCGCGATGTAGTCCTCGTAACGCACTTGACCACCTACACGGAGAGGGGGCATGGTAGGTCCCATGACGCTTGACGAAGCCTACCTGTCCCGCCCGGAACTCGCCGTGGCCCGACACCTCCAGCGCGCCGGCCAGTGGAACCTGGCACTCGACCATCTCGGCACCGCCGAGGCCTCCGACCCGGTCCGCGCCGCCCTCATCGCCGAGGTCACCGTCGACCGGTTCCTCTGGCAGCTCGGCGACGTGGCCCCGGCCCTGGCCGCGATCGCCGCCCTCGGCGACACCCCGCTCGCCACCCTGCTCACCGGCCAGGTCACCTACTGGGGCCGGCTGTTCTCCCTCGACCTCCCCGGCCTCGACGCCGACCCGGTGGACCAGTTCGCCACGGTCCTCGACGCCCCCGAACTCGGCGGCTGGCCGATCTTCTGGCACGCCGTGTCGACGGAGAACCTGCACGGCGACACCCCGACCGCCACCGCCGGGTACGAGAAGGTCCGGCAGTGGGCCCGGGACACCGGTGACGTCCTGCTGGAGTCGTACGCGAGCCGACACCTGGCCACCGGGGACGACACCGTCCCGCTGTTCCGGCTGTCCGTCCAGCAGCGCGCCGCCGCCGGGGCCCGCCCCCAGATCGCCGCCGCCCAGAACACCCTCGCCGACGCCCTGGGCGACACCCCGGAAGCGGCGGAACTACGCACTCTGGTCGCGCACACCGCCGAGGAACTCGGGATCAGCTGGCTGCGTAGGGGCTGACCGGGGAATACAGAATTATTGCGGCTACACTTCCCGAATGGGTAGAGGAGCGCGTGGCAAGGTCCGCTGGACGAAGGACCGGATCAAGAAGAAGAAGTCGGCGGAGAAGCGTGACGCGCAGCTCCGGGGCGAGGCGAGAAAAGCCTCCGCCAAGTAGGCCAGAAAAGGGCGCTCCCTACCGGGAGCGCCCTTTTTCACGGGGTCACACGGGGCCAACCTTCAGATGCCGGTCACGCCCCACCGTAACCATATGAAGATTGTGAACTCGCCCTTGATCTGAGGCGAAGTGGCCCGGCGCGGTCCAGCGTCGTCCACGCCGGGTCCGAACGGTCAGACGTTGAAGCCGAGCGCGCGGAGCTGCTCGCGGCCCTCGTCCGTGATCTTGTCCGGGCCCCACGGCGGCAGCCACACCCAGTTGATCCGCAGGTCCGTCGCCAGCCCGCCGCCCGGACCGGTCAGCAGCGCCGCGCGGGCCTGCTCCTCGATCACGTCGGTCAGCGGGCACGCCGCCGAGGTCAGCGTCATGTCGACGGTGCAGACGTTCTCGTCGTCGATGTGGATCCCGTAGATCAGGCCGAGGTCGACGACGTTGATCCCGAGCTCCGGGTCCACCACGTCCTTGAGGGCCTCTTCCAGGTCCTCCAGGCTCGGCTTCGGCTTCGGCTCGGTGGCCAGTTCGACAGCTTCACTCATGGCTTCTACTCCCCTACCGCAGCGGCACGGGCGGCCGCGTCCTTGAACGCCATCCAGGGCAACAACGCGCACTTGACCCGGGCCGGATACTTCGACACCCCGGCGAAGGCCACTCCGTCGCCCAGCATTTCCTCGTCCGGTTCCATCTTGCCGCGACTGCCCATCAGCTCGACGAACGTATCCCCGAGCTGCAGGGCGGTCTCGAGCTTGGCGCCGGCGAGCAGTTCGTACATCACGCTCGCGGCGGCCTGGCTGATCGAACAGCCCTGGCCGTCGTAGGAGATGTCCTTGACGACCCCGCCGACCAGCCAGACGCGCAGGGTGATCTCGTCACCGCACGTCGGGTTGACGTGGTGCACCTCCGCGCCGAACGGGTCCCGGAGGCCCTTGCCCTTCGGGCGGCGGTAGTGATCCAGGATGATCTCCTGGTAGAGCTGGTCAAGCTGCATCAGCCGAAGACCTTCCGGACCTGCTCGAGCCCGCGCACGAGCGCGTCGACCTCTTCGGTCGTCGTGTACACGTAGAACGAGGCACGGGTCATCGCCGGTACGCCGAACCGGACACACGTCGGCTTGGCGCAGTGGTGCCCGACCCTGACCTGCACGCCCTCGGAGTCGAGGACCTGACCCACGTCGTGGGGGTGGATCTTGTCGAGGGCGAACGAGATGGTCCCGCCGCGCCCGATCGGGATCTCCGGCCCGATGATCCGCAGACCCGGGACGGTGGCGAGCGCGTCGAGCGCGTACGCCGTGATCTCCTTCTCGTGCCACTGCACCGCGTCCATGCCGAGCGCGGTCAGGTAGTCCACGGCCACGCCCAGCCCGACGGCCTCGGCGATCGGCGGGGTGCCGGCCTCGAACCGGGCGGGCGCCGCCGCGTACGTGGTCTTCTCCATCGTCACGGTCTCGATCATCGAGCCGCCACCGAGGAACGGGGGCATCGCGTTGAGCAGTTCGCCGCGGCCCCACAGGCAGCCGATCCCCGTCGGGCCGAGCATCTTGTGCCCGGTGAACGCGATGAAGTCCACGTCGTAGGCCACCACGTCCATCGGCAGGTGCGGCACCGACTGCGACGCGTCCAGCATGACCAGCGCGCCGACCTCGCGGGCCCGCCTCGTGATCGCGGCCGTCGGGTTGACCGTGCCCAGGATGTTGGACATGTGCACGATCGACACGATCTTCGTGCGCTCGGTGAGCAGGTCGTCCAGGGTGGACACGTCGAGCCGGCCGTGGTCGGTGATCGGGAACCAACGCAGGGTCGCGCCGGTCCGCTCCGCGAGCATCTGCCACGGCACGATGTTGGAGTGGTGCTCCATCTCCGAGATCAGGATCTCGTCGCCGGGGCCGATCCGGAACCGGTCGTCCTCGGAGCGTTCCCGGAAGGCATGCGCCACCAGGTTGATCGCCTCGGAGGAGTTCTTCGTGAAGACCAGCTCCTCGGCCGACGGCGCGCCGATGAAGGCCGCGATCCGGGCCCGGGCGCCCTCGTAGGCGTCCGTGGCCTCGGTGCCCAGGGTGTGCACCGACCGGGACACGTTCGCGTTGTGGAACGCGTAGTGCACGGCGATGGCGTCGATCACCTGCTGCGGCTTCTGCGAGGTGTTGGCGCTGTCCAGGTAGACGAGAGGCTTACCGTTGACCACCCGGTTGAGGATCGGGAAGTCGGCGCGTACCTTCGCCACGTCGAACCGCGGCGCGTCGTCGTACTGCGGCATCCCCTCCGGGATGGTCAACGTCATCTCAGACTCCTGTCGGGAGGAACCGCTCGTAACCCTTGGCCTCGAGGTGCTCGGCCAGCTCCGGCCCGCCCTGCTCGACGATCCGGCCGCCGACGAAGACGTGCACGAAGTCGGGCTTCACGTACCGCAGGATCCGGGTGTAGTGCGTGATCAGCAGCAGGCCGGTCTCGCCCCGCTCCTTGACCCGGTTGATGCCCTCGGACACGACGCGCAGGGCGTCGATGTCCAGGCCCGAGTCGGTCTCGTCGAGGATGGCCATCTTCGGCCGGAGCAGTTCGAGCTGCACGATCTCGTGCCGCTTCTTCTCGCCGCCGGAGAAGCCCTCGTTGACGTTGCGCTGGGCGAACGCCGGGTCCATCTGCACGGCCGCCATCGCGTCCTTGAGCTCCTTGGCCCAGGTGCGCAGCTTCGGGGCCTCGCCGTCGATGGCGGTCTTGGCGGTGCGGAGGAAGTTCGCGACGCTGACGCCGGGCACCTCCACCGGGTACTGCATGGCCAGGAACAGGCCGGCGCGGGCCCGCTCGTCCACGGTCATCTCGAGGACGTCGGCGCCGTCGAGGGTGACCGTGCCGCCGGTGATCTGGTACTTCGGGTGCCCGGCGATCGAGTACGCGAGCGTCGACTTGCCCGAGCCGTTCGGCCCCATGATCGCGTGGGTCTCGCCCGCCCGGATGGTCAGGTTCACCCCGGACAGGATCGGCTTCAGCTCACCCTCGGCCAGCTTGACCGCGACCTGCAGGTCCTTGATCTCCAACACGCTCATGCGCTTACCACTCCAATGTGAATCTCGCCGTCACGCACCTCGACGGGGTAAACAGGAACCGGCTCGGTGGCCGGCAGGCCGGACGGCTCGCCCGTCCGCAGGTCGAACCGCGACCCGTGCAGCCAGCACTCGATCGTGCAGCCGTCGACCTCGCCCTCCGACAGGGCGATCGCGGCGTGCGAGCACTCGTCACGGATGGCGTAGAAGTTGTCGTCCTCGGCGTGCACGACCGCGACGGCCAGGCCGTCGATGTCCGCCCGCAGGACGGAGCCCTTGGGCACGTCCTCCACGGAGCAGATCCGGGTCATTCGCCCACCGCCGTGAGCCGGGTGTCGATCACCGCGCTGAGCCGCTCGCGCAGGTCCTCGGCGGGGATCTTCGCCAGCAGCTCGGCGAAGAAGCCCCGGACGACCAGCCGGCGGGCCTCCTCCTCGGTGATGCCCCGGCTCATCAGGTAGAACAGGTGCTCGTCGTCGAACCGGCCGGTGGCGCTCGCGTGCCCGGCCCCGGCGACCTCGCCCGTCTCGATCTCCAGGTTCGGGATCGAGTCGGCGCGCGCGCCGTCGGTGAGGATCAGGTTCCGGTTGATCTCGTACGTGTCGGTGCCGGTGGCCTCCGCGCGGATCAGCACGTCGCCGACCCAGACGGTGTGCGCGCCCTCGCCCTGCAGCGCGCCCCGGTAGGTCACGTGGCTGCGGCAGTCGGGCACGGTGTGGTCCACGAGGAGCCGGTGCTCCTGGTGCTGGCCGGCGTCGGCGAAGTAGAGGCCGAAGCTCTCGAAGTCGCCACCCCGCCCGGTGTACTCCGCGGAGGTGTACTGCCGGACCAGGTCCCCGCCGAGCGTCACCTGGACGTGCGTGACCTTGGAGTCGCGGCCGAGCCGGAACTTGACGTGCTGGGCCTGCACCGAGCCGGTGTCCCAGTCGGCGACGGTGACCAGCGTGAGCCGGGCACTGTCGGCGACGAGCACCTCGACGTTGTCGCCGAGCACGGCCGGGCCGGACTGCTCCAGGATCACGGACACCTCGGCGAGCGGGCCGACGTCGATCACGGTGTGCCCGTAGGCGACCCCGTCGACGCCGCCGCCGACGATCCGCACGGTGACGGGTTCCGCCGGGACCGCCTCGCGGCCGATCTCGACGAGCAGGGCCTTGTCCGCACCCGCGTACGCCACGGCGCTGGGCCGGTCGAACGGGACGAGCGTCGCGCCGAACCGCGGGTCACCCTTGGCGAGGACTCCGACGGTGACCCCGGGCAGGTTCTGGCCGTACTCGTGCCGCGGACCGGCGGCGGCCACCGCGGCGTCCCCGTCGGCGAGGCCGAGGAGGCGCTTGAGCGGGGTGAACCGCCACTCCTCCTCCCGGCCGGTGAGGGCCGGGAAGTCAGCGGGGTCGTACGAGCGAAGCTCCTGCGCGCGGGTCTTCGGCGGGACGATGGTTTCGGAGAGCATTAACCGACAGCGCCTTCCATCTGGAGCTCGATCAAACGGTTCAACTCGAGGGCGTACTCCATCGGGAGTTCCTTCGCGATCGGCTCGATGAAGCCGCGCACGATGGTCGCCATGGCCTCGTCCTCGGTCAGCCCACGGCTCATCAGGTAGAAGAGCTGGTCGTCGCTGATCTTCGAGACGGTGGCCTCGTGCCCCATCTGGACGTCGTCCTCGCGGACGTCGACGTAGGGGTAGGTGTCCGAGCGGGAGATGGTGTCCACGAGGAGCGCGTCGCACTTGACGGTGCTCTTCGAGTGGTGCGCGCCGTCCATGACCTGGACCAGGCCGCGGTAGGACGTGCGGCCGCCGCCCCGGGCGATCGACTTGGAGATGATCGTCGAGGAGGTGTACGGCGCGGCGTGCACCATCTTGGCGCCCGCGTCCTGGTGCATGCCCTCGCCGGCCATCGCGACGGAGAGCACCTCGCCGTGCGCGCGCTCGCCGACCATGTACACGGCCGGGTACTTCATCGTGACCTTGGAGCCGAGGTTGCCGTCGACCCATTCCATCGTCGCGCCCTCGTGGCACACGGCGCGCTTGGTGACCAGGTTGTAGACGTTGGTCGACCAGTTCTGGATCGTCGTGTAGCGGCAGCGGCCGCCCTTCTTCACGATGATCTCGACGACGGCGGAGTGCAGGGAGTCCGACGAGTAGATCGGGGCGGTACAGCCCTCGACGTAGTGCACGTACGCGTCCTCGTCGACGATGATCAGGGTCCGCTCGAACTGGCCCATGTTCTCGGTGTTGATCCGGAAGTACGCCTGGAGCGGGATGTCGACGTGCACGCCCTTGGGGACGTAGATGAACGAGCCGCCGGACCAGGTGGCGGTGTTCAGCGCGGCGAACTTGTTGTCGCCGACCGGGATCACCGTGCCGAAGTACTCCTTGAACAGTTCCGGCTGGTCCTTGAGGGCCGTGTCGGTGTCCAGGAAGAGCACGCCCTGCTTCTCGAGGTCCTCGCGGATCGAGTGGTAGACGACCTCCGACTCGTACTGCGCGGCGACGCCGGCGACGAGGCGCTGCTTCTCGGCCTCCGGGATGCCCAGGCGGTCGTAGGTGTTCTTGATGTCCTCGGGCAGGTCCTCCCAGCTGGCGGCCTGCCGCTCGGTGGACCGGACGAAGTACTTGATGTTGTCGAAGTCGATGCCGCTGAGGTCCGCGCCCCAGGCCGGCATCGGCTTGCGGTCGAACAGGCGCAGGCCCTTCAGGCGCAGGTCGAGCATCCACTGGGGCTCGCTCTTGAGCTCCGAGATGTTGCGGACCACGTCCTCGTTGAGACCACGGCGCGAGTTGGCGCCGGCGGTGTCCTTGTCGGCCCAGCCGTACTCATAGCGTCCGAGGGCAGCGAGGTGCTCCTCTTGACTGACGACGACGGTCTCTGCGGTCATGAGTATGTCCTCACGCTCTCGGTGGTCCTAGCGGTGTAGCTGGCGCTGTTGCGCGGGTCCGGGATGTACGTGGTGCACACCCCGTCGCCGTTGGCGATGGTCGCCAGTCGTTGGACGTGTGTCCCGACGAGCCGGCTGATCACCTGGGTCTCTGCTTCGCAGAGCTGCGGGAACTCGGCGGCGACGTGCGCCACCGGGCAGTGGTGCTGGCACAGCTGCCCGCCGGAGGCGATCGCGGTCGCGCCGGCAGCGTATCCCTCGGCCGACAGTGCCCCGGCGAGGGCCTCGGCCCGGGCGAGAGGCGCGTCACCCGCGTGGGCCATCGCCGCGCGGGCCCGGGTCTCCAGACCCGAGACCTGCTCGGCGAGGAAGGCGTTGACGGCCTCGGTGCCGCCGTGCTGGGCGATCCACCGCAGCGCGTCGCGGGCCAGGTCGTCGTAGGTGTGCGGCCCACCGGCGGCGCGGCCGGCGTCGGTGAGCTCGAAGGCCTTGGCGGGGCGGCCCCGGCCGCGCTGGACCCGGCTGGGCCGGTCGCGGCACTCGATCAGGCCGTCGGCGTGCATGGCGTCGAGGTGCCGGCGGATCGCGGCCGGGCTCAGGCCCAGGGTCTCGCCGAGCTCGGCGGCCGTGGCGGCGCCGTGTTCGAGCAGGAGCTGTGCGACCCGGTCACGGGTGCGGACGTCCACGCCCACCACACCCCCGGCAGGGGCGGGCGGTGCGCTGAGCTCCGCCGCCGTCTTTTTCACAACACCAGTGTTACTTATTTCCGGGGTGGAGGGCAAACCCGGCGGCCAGTGACGCCGGACACCCTTGAACACGTTCAAATTTATCTGGTACGGTCGGGCCGAGTTGAACGCGTTCAACCTTACCGGAGGCCCAGCATGCAGCTCCCCTTCACCCCGCTCGAGGTCACCGCCGCCGACGCGCTCCGGCTGACCGCGCTGCTCGGGGTCATCTTCCGGGTGATGGAGTCCTGCGCGTCGCTCAGCTTCAGTTCGCCTCTGCTCGGGGTGGCCAGCATCGGGATCGTCGCGCCGTTCAACGACGCGGTCGTGCACCTGGTCCAGTTCGGGATCCAGGCCGTGCTCGGGCTCGTCCTCACCGGGGTCCTGCTGTTCGCCAGCAACCGGATCCGGGAGGGCTCGCCGCGCTGGACCCGGCGCGCCCGGCAGCTCAGCGTGTTCGTGATCGCCGACGTCGCGTTCTACCTGCTCGGACTCCTGGGCGGGACCGGCTGGCTGATCTTCGTCAGGGTGCGCGGCTCCAGGGACCACCTCGCCTCCGCCGCCGCGAACGCCTGGCCGCAGATATTTCCGCTGCTCTTCATCGGCATGGAGGTCGGACTGCTGATCTGCGCCGTCCGGGCCCACAAACTGCTCCAGCTGCTCGAGTCGGTCCAGCCCGCACCACTGCCACGGGGGTAGCGGTTCGGGTGCCCGGCGGCCCCCCTCTCGGGGTCGCCGGGCGGAACTTCTACGCTGTGTCGGTGTTCCGGAGCCCAGTACTACTCACGCGGGTCGCCCTCGCCTCGCTCATCGCCAACGCCCTGATCGTCGTGACCGGCGGGGCCGTACGGCTCACCGGGTCGGGGCTGGGCTGCGACACCTGGCCGCAGTGTACGGACGGGTCGTACACCCCGACGAGGGAACTGGGGGTGCACGGGCTGATCGAGTTCGGCAACCGGACCCTGATCGGCGTCGTCGGACCGCTGGCCATCGCCGCCCTGGTCCTCGCCCTGCTGCACAAGCGCCGCGCGCTGACCGTGCCGGCCACCCTCGTCGTCGCCGGGGTCGGCGCCCAGGGCCTGCTCGGCGGTCTCACCGTGCACACGACGCTCAACCCGTGGGTGGTGGCCAGCCACTTCCTGCTGTCGATCGTGGCGATCGTGCCCGCGTTCGCCCTGTGGTTCCGGACCCGGCACCCCGAGCGGGTCGCGGCGTGGATCGTGGCCGGGCCGCTGCGGGGCCTGGTCTGGGCGCTGTGCGTGACGAGCGCGGCCGTGCTGGTCCTGGGCACCGTGGTGACGGGCAGCGGCCCGCACGCCGGAGACGCCAAGGCCGCCCGGACCGGTTTCGACCCCGAGGCCATGGCGCAGCTGCACACCGATGCCGTGTTCCTGCTGCTCGGCCTGACCCTCGCGTTGTGGCTGGCCCTGAAGGCGACCGGGGCCCCCGGTCGCGCGGTCGGCGTTCTGCTCGTGGTCGAACTGGCCCAGGGCGTCATCGGGTTCGTGCAGTACTTCACCCACCTGCCGGTCGTCCTGGTCGGCGCGCACATGGCCGGGGCCTGCGCCGTCTGGATCGCGACGCTCGCCGTGTGGCACGACCTGCGCACCCCGGGCGCCGCGATCCCCGCCGTCGACTAGGCCGTCACCCGGTTCAGGAAGTCGGTCAGCGGCTTGCGGGCCTCCGGCACGTTGAGCAGCCCGTCGCCGTGCGCGCCGTTGCCGGGCAGGACCAGCAGCTTCTTGTCCGTCGCCGGGGCCGCCGCGAGGTCCGCCTCCGCCTCGGCCGCCTTCAGGTACGGGTCCTGGTCGCCGAGCACGTACAGCGTCGGGGCGGTCAGCTTGGCCGTCCACGGCGCGAGGTCGGTCGGCTGGTCGCGGTTGTAGACCTTCGCGCAGCTCAGGACGCCGACCCCGGCCACCGCCGGCTGGATCTCCGCCGCGCCGATCACCGACAGGCAGCCGCCCCGGGAGCCGCCGACCAGGGCGACCTTCTTCGCGCCGCCGGCCCGGACCTTCTCCACGACCGACTTCAGCTCGGCGCTGCGTTCGGGCTGGCCGCCGGCGGCGCCGTACGTCCAGACGGCCACCTGGTAGCCCTGGGCGACGAGCTCGCGGGCGTACTCGACCCAGTCGCAGCCGTTGCCGTCGGCGGTGTTGGAGAACACCACGGCCCGGTCCCCCTTGCCCATGATCGCGCCGGTCAGCCCGGGAACCCCCAGCTCCCGGCCCTCCTCGGACTTCACGCAGCCGGCGAACGCGAAGCCGGGCAGCGCCGCGTCCCGGCCCGCCTTGGGTGACTGGGTCGGCGTGGCCCCCGGCTTCGGGGTGCCGGTGCAGCCGGCGAGGAGGCCGAGCAGGGCGAGCGTGATCACGGTGCGTCTCATCGGTCTTGTGTAGACGGACCGCTGACCCCTGTCAATATGTCACGGTCTGTGACCTCGACGCGACCACCACCCTGACGAGACGGGTACGCCCGGGCGCGGGGCGGGTTCCGCGCCCGCCGGGGGTGCTCAGAGGCGGGCGGCGATGGCGCGGGCGAAGCGGGCCGGGGCGCCCGGGTCGTGGCCGAGGAACAGCGACGGCTCCACCAGCTCCAGTTCGACCAGGAGCGGCGAACCGTCGGGGCCGGGGATCAGGTCGACCCTGGCGTACAGCGGGGCGTCCAGGGAGGCCACCAGGGCGTCGCCGAGGGCCCGCTCGGCGCCCGACGGTACCCGTGGAGTGATGTTCTCGCCCTTGAACAGGCCCTCGGTGCCGAGGTCGGGGCCGGTGAGCATGGGCCCCTTGCGGATCGCGTGGCTGTACTCCCCGTTGAAGTAGAGCAGCGCGGTCTCCCCCGCGTCGTCCACGGCGGTTAGGTACGGCTGGAGCATCACCGTGCGGCCGGCGGCGTGCAGGCGGGCGACGTGCGCGGCGGCGAGGGCGTCGTCGGCGGGGCCGTAGCGGCCGGTGTCGAGGCTGCCCGCGCTCACGGTGGGCTTGAGAACGTACTCGCCGCCGGGGGCCGTGAAGGCCTCGCCCGGGGCCAGGAACACGGTCGGGACGACGGGGACGTCCAGCGCGGCCAGGTACCGCTTGTCGGTGTTCGCCTCGACCGTGGCCGCCGGGTTCAGCAGGCGCGGGACGGCGCGCGTCCAGGCGAGGAACTCCTCGCGCCGGGGCGCGTAGTCCCAGGTGGTGCGCAGGACGGTGAGGTCGAAGGCCGACCAGTCGACCGCCGGGTCGTCCCAGACGGCGGGGACGGCGCGGACACCGAGCTCGGCGAGCGGCCCGAGGACGAGCGGCTCCTCCTCGTCGAGGTCCGGCATGGCGGAGCAGGTGGCGAGGGAGATGACCTTCATGGCGCCATCACACCACACCGGCGGCTCCGTGGCCCCGGGTCGGCGGACCGTCCGGGGAGCGGGCCGGGTGGCGTGCGGGCGGGTCCGGCCCGGGAGCGGGCCCGGAAGGCGGGCGGGTCCGGCCCGGGAGCGGGCAAAAGTCAGCCGCCGGGGTGGTCACCCCGGCGGCGCGGTCGTGCGGTCCGTTCGGAAAGTCTGTGGGCTGGCGGGGCTAACGGGCGAAGACGCTGCGCTTCATGGCCCGCAGCAGCTTCGAGCCGCCGCGCATCCGGTCGCTGATCTCGCGCTCCCACGAGGAGAGGATCGAGACACCGGCCTGGGAGCAGGCCTCGCGGGCCACGTCCGTCGCTGGCGCGAACTGGTCGCCCCAGGAGCCGTCTTCGCCGACGAGCACGATGCGGGCGCCCTTACGTCCCACGTACTCGATCACGGCGCTGGCGCCGTCATGGGCTTCCTTGAACTCTTCGATGTCCGCCACGAGTCCGCTCGGGATCTCGAGCGAGCCGGTACTGTCCGGCTCCGTTGCGGGGGCAGTCGATGCGTCAGCCATGCCACCACAGTAGGCACGTCTGGCTTACCCCCGCTTAACATCGGACCAAGAGTGTGACGATGCTTACTCTTATCGAGGCTGCTAAATCTAGACATATCCGAAACGGACTGATCAGCCTGTCAACAATGCGTCAACCGCGACGGCGACGAACAGGACCGTCACGTAGGTGAGCGACCAGTGGAAGAGCCGCATCGTCTTCAACTCCCCGCCGGCCCGGGTCTGGAGGTAGAACCGGACGGCCTCCCGGGTGAAGATGGCGCCCGCGACGACCGCCGGGACCCCGTACACCCAGCTGAGGTTCGCCACCGGCCACAGCGCGAGCGAGGCGGCGACGGTGAGCACGGTGTAGACCACGCTCTCCAACGCGACCCGCCGCGCCGAGGCGACCACGGGGAGCATCGGGATGCTCGCCGCGGCGTAGTCGTCCTTGAACTTCATCGCCAGCGCCCAGAAGTGCGGCGGCTGCCAGAAGAACATCACGGCGAACAGCAGCCACGCGCTCAGCGACAGGGTGCCGGTCACGGCGGCCCAGCCGATCAGCACCGGCGCCGCGCCGCACGCCCCGCCGAGCACGGTGTTGTGCGGGGTCGTGCGCTTGAGCCACATCGTGTAGATCACCGCGTAGTAGATGATCGCGGCGAACGTCAGGGCCGTGGCCAGCAGGTTCGTCGTGAGCGCCATCAGCGCGACAGCCACCGTGCCCAGGGTCAGGCCGAAGGTGAGCGCCCCGCGCGGCGAGATCCGCCCGGTGACGAGCGGCCGGGACCGCGTACGGCGCATCAGCGGATCGATGTCGCGGTCGTACCAGCAGTTCAGGACGTTGGCGCTGGCCGCGGCGAGCGTGCCGCCGACCACGGTGGCCAGGATCAGCCACAGGGACGGCACGCCACGCTCGGCCAGCAGCATCGCCGGCACGGTGGTGACGAGCAGCAGTTCGACGATGCGTGGCTTGGTCAGGGAGACGTACGCCCGGAAGAGGCCCACCCGCGCGGCGCTGTCCTGGACGTCGGGGGTCCCGGCCGCCGCGTGCGGCAGGCGGGCCACGGCCTCCCCGGGGCTGTCGGCGACGGTACTCACCGGTGAATGGCCACCCTCCGAGTCTGTCTACAAAACGTAGAACAGGGTATGCCCGTGACCTGGGCAGCGGCAGCGCGGGGTACGCGGGTGGTTCAGCGTTCGACCCCCGACCCGGATAGGTAGGGTCAACGAAGACGTTCTCGGATATGAGGGGCTAGAAGAATCGTGACTCTGGACTGGTCCGACCTCGATCGTCGTGCTGTCGACACGGCGAGGGTGCTGGCAATTGACGCGGTGGAGCGGGCGGGCAACGGGCATCCGGGCACAGCGATGAGCCTGGCCCCCGCGGCGTTCCTGCTGTTCAACAGGGTGTTGCGACACGACCCGGCCGATCCGGCGTGGGCGGGCCGGGACCGGTTCGTCCTGTCCTGCGGCCACTCGTCGCTGACGCTGTACATTCAGCTCTACCTGTCCGGTTACGGGCTGACGCTCGACGACCTGGAGCACCTGCGCCAGTGGGGCTCGCTCACCCCGGGCCACCCGGAGCACGGGCACACCGCGGGCGTCGAGACGACCACGGGCCCGCTCGGCCAGGGTCTGGCCAACGCGGTCGGGATGGCCATGGCCGCCCGGCGCGAGCGCGGCCTGTTCGACCCGGACGCCGCCGCGGGCACGAGCCCGTTCGACCACGACATCTGGGTGTTCGCCTCCGACGGCGACCTGGAGGAGGGCGTGACCTCCGAGGCCAGCTCGCTCGCCGGCCACCAGAAGCTCGGCAACCTGTGCGTGGTCTGGGACGACAACGAGATCTCGATCGAGGGCGACACCCACATCGCGTTCTCCGAGGACGTCTGCCAGCGCTACGAGGCGTACGGCTGGCACGTGCAGCGGGTCGACTGGCTGAGGACCGGCGAGTACCAGGAGGACGTGGCGGCCCTGTTCGCCGCCCTGGAGGCCGCGCGCTCGACCACCGACAAGCCGTCGTTCATCGCGCTGCGGACGATCATCGGCTGGCCCGCCCCGAAGAAGCAGAACACCTACGCGGCGCACGGCTCGGCCCTCGGCGCCGAGGAGGCCGCCGCGACGAAGACGCTGCTCGGGTTCGACCCGGCGGAGTCGTTCGTCGTCGCCGACGACGTCCTGGCCCACGCCCGCGAGGTCAACGTCCGGGCGAAGGCGGACCGGGCCGCGTGGCAGAAGACGTTCGACGCCTGGGCGGCGGCGAACCCGGAGCGGCACGCGCTGTTCGAGCGGCTCGCGGCCAAGGAGCTGCCGGCCGGCTGGACGGACAAGCTCCCGACGTTCCCGGCCGACCCGAAGGGGATGGCCACCCGAGTCGCCTCCGGCAAGGTGCTCAACGCGCTCGCCGCCGAGCTGCCCGAGCTGTGGGGCGGCTCGGCCGACCTCGCGGGCAGCAACAACACGACGATGGACGGCGAGCTGTCGTTCGTGCCGGCCGAGTTCGCGACGAAGGACTACCCCGGCAACGAGTACGGGCGGACGCTGCACTTCGGCATCCGCGAGCACGCCATGGGCTCCATCCTCAACGGCATCGCGCTGCACGGCGGCACCCGGCCGTACGGCGGCACGTTCCTCGTGTTCAGCGACTACATGCGCCCGGCCGTCCGGCTCGCCGCGTTGATGAAGCTGCCCACGGTCTACGTGTGGACCCACGACTCCATCGGCCTCGGCGAGGACGGCCCGACCCACCAGCCGATCGAGCACCTCGCCGCGCTGCGGGCCATCCCGGGCCTCGACGTGGTCCGCCCCGCCGACGCCAACGAGACCGCCGTCGCGTGGCGCAAGGCCCTGGAGCACACCGACCGGCCGACCGCGCTGGCCCTGACCCGGCAGAACGTGCCGACCCTGGACCCGGCGGCCGCCGCCGACGCCGACAAGGGCGGGTACGTGCTGGAGGACTCCGACGGCCTGCCCGACGTGATCCTCATGGCGACCGGCTCGGAGGTGCAGCTCGCCGTCGGCGCGCGCGCCAAGCTCGTCGAGGAGGGCCTCAACGTCCGGGTGGTGTCCATGCCGTGCCAGGAGTGGTTCGACGCCCAGCCGGTGGAGTACCGCAACCACGTGCTCCCGCCCGGGGTCAAGGCCCGGGTCAGCGTCGAGGCCGGGATCGCCATGCCGTGGCGGCACCTCGTCGGCGACGCGGGCGAGTCCGTCAGCATCGAGCACTTCGGGGCCAGCGCGCCCTACCAGATCCTGTTCGAGCAGTTCGGCTTCACCGTGGACAACGTCGTGGCCAAGGCGCGGGCTTCCCTGTCGCGCGCCGGTCTCGTCCAGGGCTCCACGACCGGAAACTGAAGGAGGAGACCATGACCGACAGACTCGCCGAACTGACCGCGGCCGGCGTCGCCGTGTGGCTGGACGACCTCTCCCGGGAGCGGCTCGCGTCCGGCAGCCTGGACAAGCTGCGCCGTGAGGACCACGTCAGCGGCGTCACCAGCAACCCGACCATCTTCGCCAAGGCGCTCTCCGAGGGCTCCGCGTACGCGGAGCAGGTGAAGGACCTGGCCACCCGGGGGCTCTCCGTCGAGGAGGCCACCCGCATGCTGACCACCTACGACGTGCGCTGGGCGTGCGACGTGATGCGGCCGGCGTACGACACGAGCCACGGGCTCGACGGCCGGGTGTCGATCGAGGTCGACCCGCGGCTGGCCGACAAGACCGCCGAGACGGTCGCCGAGGCCAAGGGCCTGTGGTGGCTGGTGGACCGGGAGAACCTGTTCATCAAGATCCCGGCGACGCTCGCGGGGCTGCCGGCGATCACGGCCACGCTCGCCGAGGGCATCTCGGTGAACGTGACGCTGATCTTCAGCCTGGACCGGTACAAGGGCGTGATGGACGCGTTCCTGGCCGGCCTGGAGCAGGCCCGGGCCAACGGGCACGACGTGTCCAGGATCGCCTCGGTCGCCTCGTTCTTCGTGTCCCGGGTGGACACCGAGATCGACAAGCGCCTCGGCGACGGCCACCCGCTGGCGGGCAAGGCGGCGGTCGCGAACGCGCGGCTGGCGTACGAGGCCTACGAGCAGGTCTTCTCCTCCGCCCGGTGGCAGGCGCTCGCCGACGCGGGCGCCCGTCCGCAGCGGCCCCTGTGGGCGTCGACGGGCGTGAAGAACCCGGCGTACTCGGACGTGCTGTACGTGGCCGACCTGATCGCCCCCGGTACCGTCAACACCATGCCCCAGGGGACCATGGAGGCGTTCGCCGACCACGGCGTGACGCAGCCGGACACGATCACCGCCCACTACGACGACGCCCGGCGGGTGATGGCCGACGTGGCCGCCGCGGGCGTGGACTACGACGACGTGGTCGACCATCTCGAACGCGACGGGGTGGTGAAGTTCGAGACCAGCTGGAACGAACTCCTCACCAACGTCGAGACCCAGCTCAAGGCCGCGCGTTGATCGCCGGCGGCGGGCTGACCGTCCGCAGTTCCGTCGACGCGGAGGGCGTGCGGGCCACGCTCGCCGCCGAGGATGTGCCGGCGCTGCTCGCCGCCGGCGACGCCACCCTGTGGGGTCCGGAGGCCGAGCCCGAGGCGACTGTCCGCCTCGGCTGGCTGAAGGTCCTCGACACGTCCCGGGACCTGGTCGCGCGGCTCGCGAAGCTGCGGGCCGAGCTGCTGTCCGAGGGTCTCGACCACGTGGTGCTCGCCGGGATGGGCGGCTCCTCGCTCGCCCCGGAGGTCATCTGCCGGACCCTGGGCGTCGAGCTGACCGTCCTGGACACCACCGACGCGGGCCAGGTCCGCGCGGCGGTGTCCGACCGGCTGGACCGCACGGTGCTGGTCGTGTCGAGCAAGTCCGGCGGCACGGTGGAGACCGACAGCCACCGCCGGGCGTACCTGGACGCGGGCCTGGACCCCGCGCGCCAGCTGATCGTCGTCACCGACCCGGGTTCGCCGCTCGAAGCCGCCGTGACGGGCGTGGCCCGGGAGGTCTTCCTCGCGGACCCGACCGTCGGCGGCCGGTACTCGGCGCTGACCGCCTTCGGCCTGGTGCCCTCGGCGCTGGCCGGCGTGGACGTCTCGGAGCTCCTGGCGGAGGCCTCGGCGCTGCACGCGACGCTGGCCGACCCGGAGGGCCCGGCGACGGCCCTGGGCGCGATCCTGGGCGCCTCGGCGCTCGCCGGCCGGGACAAGCTGGCCATCGCCGACGACGGCAGCGGCATCGTCGGGCTCGGCGACTGGATCGAGCAGCTGGTCGCGGAGTCCACGGGCAAGGCCGGCGTCGGCATCCTGCCGGTGGTGCTGGAGGACCCGTCCGCGCCGGTCGCGGGCGGCCCGGATGTGCTGCGCTGCACGGTCGGCGGCGCGATGGACAGCGACGCGTTCCTGAGCGGCGGGCTCGAAGCCCCCGAGCTGAGCGTGTCCGGCGGGCTGGGCGCGCACTTCCTCGCCTGGGAGTTCGCCACCGCGCTCGCGGGCCGGCTGCTCGGGATCAACCCGTTCGACCAGCCGAACGTGCAGGAGAGCAAGGACAACACGAACCGTCTGTTGGCCTCGGGGCTGCCGGCCGAGACGCCGTCGTCCGTCGACGGGGCCCTCGAGGTGTACGGGGACCTGGACAGCTTCCTCGCGGGCGTCGGCCCGGACAACTACGTCGCCGTGCTCGCGTACCTCGACCGGCACGCCGACGCCGACGCCGAGCAGCTGCGCGCCCTGATCGCCGAGCGCACCGGGCGGCCGGTCACCTTCGGGTGGGGGCCGAGATTCCTGCACTCCACCGGCCAGTACCACAAGGGCGGTCCTGAAAAGGGTGTGTTCTTGCAGCTCACGGGCGTGGTGGCCGAGGACCTGGCGGTCGGCGGCAAGGAGTACACCTTCGGGGCGCTCCAGGCCGCGCAGGCCGCCGGGGACCGCGAGGCGCTCGCCCAGCGGGATCGCCCGGTCCTGCGGGTGCACCTGACCGACCGCGCGGCCGGCCTCGCGCAGCTGCTGGCGGCGCTGCGGTGACCGACGAGCAGGCGGGGACCAACCCGCTCCGCGACCCGCAGGACCGGCGGCTGCCGAGGATCCCGGAACCCTGCGTTCTGGTGATCTTCGGCGTGACCGGCGACCTGTCCCGCAAGAAACTCATCCCGGCCGTGTACGACCTGGCCAACCGCGGCCTGCTGCCCCCGGGCTTCGTCGTGCTCGGCTTCGCCCGCCGCGACTGGGGCGACGGCGACTTCGAGGAACTGGCCCGCAAGGCCGCCCAGCAGCACGCCCGGACCCCGTGGCGGGACGAGGTGTGGTCCCGGCTGGTCGGCAACATCAAGTTCGTGGGCGGCTCCTTCGACGACGACGAGGCGTTCGACCACCTGTCGGCCACGCTGGACGAGCTGCGCGCCACGCACGGCATCCCCGGCAACGCGGCCTTCTACCTGTCGATCCCGCCGCCGGCGTTCCCCATGGTGCTCAAGCAGCTCGAACGCACCGGGATGGCGGACAACAAGGTGTCCGGCGGCTGGCGCCGGGTCGTGGTCGAGAAGCCGTTCGGCAACGACCTGGAGTCCGCCAAGTCGCTCAACGACCTCGTCGACGACGTGTTCACCGGGCACGACGTGTTCCGGATCGACCACTACCTCGGCAAGGAGACGGTCCAGAACATCCTGGCGCTGCGGTTCGCCAACTCGCTGTTCGAGCCGGTGTGGAACTCGCACTACGTCGACTCGGTGCAGATCACCATGGCCGAGGACGTCGGGATCGGCTCCCGGGCCGGGTTCTACGACACGGCCGGCGCGGCCCGCGACGTGCTCCAGAACCACCTGCTCCAGCTCCTGGCGCTGACCGCGATGGAGGAGCCGACGAGTTTCGACTCGGAGGAGATCCGCACCGAGAAGCTCAAGGTGCTGCGCGCCATCACCCTGCCCGAGGACCTGGACTCCTACGCGATCCGGGGCCAGTACGTGCAGGGCTGGGTGGCCGGGCAGCGCGCCGAGGGGTACCACCAGGAGGAGAACGTCCCGGCGGACTCCACCACGGAGACGTACGCGGCGGTGCAGCTCAACATCAAGAACCGGCGCTGGGCGGGCGTGCCGTTCCACCTGCGTACCGGGAAGCGGATGCCCCGGCGGGTCACCGAGATCGCCGTGCTGTTCAAGAAGGCCCCGCACCTGCCGTTCGACGCGGCGGACGTGGAGATGCTCGGCAACAACCAGCTGGTGATCCGGGTGCAGCCCGACGAGGGGCTGATGCTCAAGTTCGGTTCCAAGGTGCCGGGGACGGCCATGGAGCTGCGCGACATCGCGATGGACTTCCAGTACGGCGAGGCGTTCACGGAATCGAGCCCGGAGGCCTACGAGCGCCTGGTCCTCGACGTGCTGATCGGCGACAAGACGCTGTTCCCGGACGCGGCCGAGGTGGAGGCGTCCTGGCGGGTGATCGACCCGCTGGAGGAGTTCTGGGCGGGCACGAAGCCGCACCCGTACCGGGCCGGCGAGTGGGGTCCGCGCGCCGCCGACGAGATGCTGGCCCGCACCGGCCGGCAGTGGAGACGGGCATGACGCCGGCCGCGGGTGCCGGCACGGAGACGGCCGTGAAGACGGGCGTGCCGGCGGTCGTGGGAGCCGGCGCGGAGCCGGTCGCGGAGGCGGGCATGACGAGGCTCAGGGGGACATGGGCATGAGCGAGCGCCAGCGAGCGACCAGAAAGCTCTGCCGCCGCGATCTCGTGGCGCCGACCGAAGGGAGGCCCGCGTGATCGCTCTGTGGGATACCACCGGCATCGACGTCGTCAAGGCGTTGGCGGCCGAGCGGCGCAGCGCGGGCGGCCTGACCAGCGGTCTCGCGTTGACCCTGATCGCGGTCGTGGACGAGAAGCACGTCCGCGAGGCCGAGGCGGCGGCCACCATCGCCGCGCAGCAGCACCCGTGCCGGCTGCTGATCATCGTCCGCCGCGACGTGCTGAACCCCAACTCGCGGCTCGACGCGGAGATCGTGGTCGGCGGCCGGCTGGGGCCGTGCGAGGCGATCGTGATGCGGATGCACGGCCGGCTGGCCCTGCACGCCGAGTCGGTGGCCATGCCGCTGCTGGCCCCGGACGTCCCGGTGGTCACGTGGTGGCACTGCGAGCCGCCGGAGGGCATCGCCTACGACCCCCTCGGGGTGGTGGCGGACCGCCGGATCAGCGACGCCTACCAGTCGGCCGACCCGACGGTCGCGGTCCGGCAGCGGGCCGACGACTACGCGCCGGGCGACACGGACCTGGCGTGGACCCGGCTCACCCCGTGGCGCACCCTGGTCGCGGGGGCGTTCGAGGCCACGTCCGCCCCGGCGGCCAGCATCGTGATCGGCGCGCCGACCGGCGACCCGAGCGCGACCCTGCTGGCGGGCTGGCTGAAGGCCCGGCTCGGGGTGACACCCACCCTCACGCCGGCCTCCGAGCTGGCGTCGGTGGCGGTCACCCTGGCCAACGGCGACACGCTGGCCCTCGAACGGCACGGCACCACGGCTCTGCTGCGCCGGACCGGCTACCCGGACCGGACGCTGCCGCTGATGGCCCGGCCGCTGGGCGAGGAACTCGCGGAGGAGCTGCGCCGGATCGACGCGGACCAGCCGTACGCGGCGGCGCTGGAGGCGGCCACCGGCACCCGGGGACTGAGCGAACGCTCCCCGACCCGGGTGCACATCTGGCACGACCCGGCGCTGTCGGAACCCGAGGAAGAACCCGTCTAAACCCTTTTATCGGGTACGTCCCGCCGCCCGCCCGGTTCACCGCCGAACCCCGGGCGGCGGTTCGGGTCCCGCGTCAACCGCTAGGAGCGACCTGTGACAGGCAGCGTTGTCGTGCACTCCGACCCCGAGGTGCTCGCCCAGGCCGTGGCGGCCCGGCTGATCACCCGGCTGATCGACGCCCAGGCCGCGCGCGGGGTGGCCTCGGTGGTCCTCACCGGCGGCCGGGTCGCCGCCGCCGTGTACGCGGCCGTCCGCGACAGCCCGGCCCGGGACGCGATCGACTGGTCCCGGGTGGACGTGTGGTGGGGCGACGAACGGTTCCTGCCCGCCGGGGACCCCGAGCGCAACGAGACCCAGGCGCGCGCCGCCCTGCTGGACGCCGTGCCGCTGGACCCGGCCCGGGTGCACCCGATGCCGGCGACCGACGGGCCGGACGGGGAGGACCCGGAGGCGGGCGCCGCCCGGTACGCCGACCTGCTCGCGAAGACCGGCCATCCCCAGGAGCTGCCGCACTTCGATGTGCTCCTGCTGGGCGTCGGCGAGGACGGCCACATCGCCTCGGTGTTCCCCGAGGCGCCGGCCACCCACGACCGGCGGACCGTGACCGCCGTGCGCGGTGCCCCGAAGCCGCCGCCGGTCCGGGTCACGCTCACCCCGTCGGCCGTGAACACGGCGGAGGAGGTGTGGCTGATCGCGGCCGGCGAGGGCAAGGCGGACGCGGTCGGCATGGCGCTGCACGGCGCGGGGCCGGTCCAGATCCCGGCGGCCGGCGTACACGGCGTCAACCGCACCCTGTGGCTGCTGGACGCGGCGGCGGCGTCCCGCCTGGAACCGAGCTACCGCAGCGTCCTGCGGTAGCCATGGGACACGGAGCCGGCCCACCCCGCATGCGGGGTGGGCCGGTTCCGTCGTACGTCAGCCAGCTCTCCGCTGCCTCAAACGTGCCAACGCCTCGGCGAGGATGAGCTCGCCCTCGGCGTCACTGCGTCGCTCCTTCACGTACGCCAGGTGCGTCTTGTACGGCTCCGTCCGCTGTCGGTCCGGCGGGTGCTCCCGGTCCTGTCCGGCGGGGAGCCCACAACGGGGGCAGTCCCACGTCTCGGGCTCCAGGACCTCGGCGGAGAAGGCCGCCTCGGTCTCGTGTCCGTTGGCGCACCAGTAGTGGACCCGGTGGCGCGGGGCCGGTTGGCCACGCTCCGCCAGGCTCATCGGCCCTGAGCCGACCCTGGTGCCTCTGATGGCGCTTCCGCTCGCCACGGCTGCTCCTGTCGTCGGGGGGTACGACATAGCGAATACACGTGCGCGCGGTCCGTAATCGGACCGCGCGCATGAGTCTAAACAACCAAGGCGGTTATGGATATATGTCCAGACGACCGATGTGAGATGTCCGGACGGCCGTTGTGGGTCGACGAGGGCTTCGTCGCGGTCAGGAGCCCGAACTGGCCTTGATGAGCAGCCCGAGGCCGACGATCGAGGCGAGCCACAGGAGGCCGGCCAGGACCGTGTACCGGTCGAGGTTCTTCTCCGCCACCGACGAACCGGTGAGGGTGCTCGCCGCACCGCCGCCGAACATGGTCGACAGACCGCCGCCCTTGCCGCGGTGCAGCAGGATGAGCAGCGTCAAAATGATGCTGGTGACGATCAGCACACCTGCGAATACGTAAGCCATCTGGGGGGAAGTCCTCTCGAGTCCAACAAAACCGATCCAAGGATAGCCGGCGAGCCCACCGCCTACTAGCCCACCCACAGAGCCGAGATGTCCGCTTCACCGAAGGCCGGGTGGATGAAGGCATTGTGCACCTTGCTGCCGTACATCCGGAGGATCTTGGGGTGGATCACCGGGATGATCGGCGCCTTCTTCTGGATCTCCTCGTCGAGTTCGCCCCACAGCGCCTGCTGCTTGTCGAGGTTCGACTCGGCCATCGCGGCGTCGATCCGCTTGTTGATGTCCGGGTCGTTGAGCTGGGCGAAGTTGTAGTTGCCCGAGGTGTTGCGGTCCTTGGGGATGGTCCGGCCGTCGAAGTTCGGCTGGATCACGCTGGACGCGCTCGGGAAGTCCGGCAGCCAGGTGCCGAAGGTCAGGTCGCCCTGCTTGGCGGGGGTACCGGCCAGCGTGTAGTAGTTGCGGGCCGGGAACGGCTCCAGCTTGACCGTGATGTCGATCAGCGCGAACGCCTCGACCACGGTCGCCATGGCCCGCTGCCAGCGCTTGGTGTCCTGGAAGTTCGCGGTGAGGGTCTTGGCGCACGGCTTGCCGTCCTTGGCCGCCTGCTCCATCAGGGCCCGCGCCTTCTCGGGCGCGCCCTCCTCGGAGGCGTCCACCCCGAACACGTCGAACTTCTTGTGCGCCTTGATGTCCGGCGGGATCATCGTCGTCGCGTAGTCCCCGAAGATCGAGCCGCCGAGCATGCCCCGGAACCGCCGCTTGTTGAACGCGAGGACGAGGGCCTGCCGGCACTTGAGGTCGGTGACCCTGGTCGTGTTGATGCCCAGGTACGCGGTACCCGAGATCGCCCCGGTCATGGCCCGCTTCGAGATCTCGGCGTCGTTGACGATCTGCTGGACGAAGTTGGGGGTCGCATCCGTCTGGAGCGCGATCGAGGTCTTCGCGTCGCCCTGATCCTTGATCAGCTCGTCGGTGACCTCTTCGTCCTGGTTCTCCCGGATGATCAGATTGATCTTGTCCGGGTACGCCTTGCGGACGCCGTCCGTGCTCGGGTTCCAGTGCGGGTTGCGCTCCAGCAGCATGGGACCGCCCTTGCCGTCGAACGGCTGGGCGATCTTGTAGGGCCCGCTGGCGAACGGCCGGTTCGTGTAGTTGAGCTTCGTGTCCTGCTCCGGCGGCACCGGACCCCAGACGGGCATCGTCAGCGAGTACGGGAAGTCGCCGACGGCCATCTTCAGCTGGAACTTGACCGTGCTCTCGTTGAGGCACTGGATCGAGGACAGGCCGGCGCCGTTGTTGTTCTTGTTGACGTAGGGACCCTTGTAGTTCTCGGTCCCCGCCAGGTACTGCTGCGCGTACGTCGGCCCGTTCGTGTACTCCCGGGCGAACCGGCGCTCGATGCCGTACTTCACGTGCGCGCACGTGATCGGCGAGCCGTCCTCCCAGGTGACACCCTTCTTCAGGGTGAACTCCCAGACCTTTCCGCCCTCGCTGGGCCGGCCGAGGTCGGTGGCCAGGTCGGGCACGATCTCCGAGCCCTCGGCGCCGGACGCGTCCTTGAACGTGATCAGGGTCCGGTCGATCAACCGGCTGATGTTCATGGCGGTGGTCAGGTACACCTGGGTCGGGTCGAGGAAGTCGGGCTGGGCCCGGAGGATGAGGTTGAGCGTTCCGCCCTGCTGCGGCTTGACCTCCGCCGGGGCGGACTTCTCTCCGTCGGGCGTGCACGCCGCGGTGAGCGCGATGGTCGCCGCCACGATCCCGGCGAACGCTGCGCGCCGCGCTCGGCGCGGTGTACCCGTGAGAGGGGTGCCGTGGTGCATCGTCATCCTCGGGGTGGTTTCAGGGGCGGCGCGGAACGACCCGCTCGAGACACTGTAGGGGCACCTGAGCCGTGGTGAAAACCCACCCTGAGTACCTGCGTCGAATCGTGACCGCCCGGATGCTAAGAGCATCCGAGCGGTCACTGTGAGTTACTTTTTTCTGGCGGGCTTACAGCTCCCGCACAGGTCATGGGCACAACTCTGACTACACGCTGACATGCTCCGGGAAGCGGCAGATCCGCGCGAACTCCTCCGCGTCGATGCTCGCCCCGCCCACCAGCGCGCCGTCCACGTCCGGCTGGTCCATGATGCCCGCGATGTTCGTCGACTTCACGGAACCTCCGTAGAGGACCCGCAGCGAGTCGGCCAGCGCCGCCCCGTACAGCTCCGCCAGCTTCGCCCGCAGCGCCGCCACGACCTCCTGCGCGTTCTCCGGGGTGGCCGTGCGGCCGGTCCCGATCGCCCAGATCGGCTCGTACGCCACGACCAGCTTCTCCGCCTGCTCCGCGGTGACCCCGTCGAGGGCCGCCGCCAGCTGGGCGGTGGTGTGCGCCACGTGCTCGCCGGCCTCGCGGACGTCCAGGCCCTCGCCCACGCACAGGATCGGCGTGATCTTGTGCTTGAGCGCGGCCTTCACCTTGCTGTTGACCACCGCGTCGTCCTCGTGGTGGAACTGCCGGCGCTCCGAGTGCCCGACGACGACGTACGAGCAGCCCAGCTTCGCGAGCATCACACCGGAGACGTCCCCGGTGTAGGCACCCGAGTCGAACGGGGACAGATCCTGCGCCCCGTAGCCCAGCAGCAGCTTGTCCGCGTCGATCAGCGTCTGCACGCTGCGCAGGTCCACGAACGGCGGCAGCACGACGACCTCGACGGCCGTGAGCTGCTTCTCCGTGAGGCTGAACGCCAACTTCTGGGTCAGTGCGATGGCCTCGAGGTGGTTGAGGTTCATCTTCCAGTTGCCGGCGATCAGCGGACGACGCTCAGACATCCAGGGCCTCCAGGCCGGGCAGGGTCTTGCCTTCCAGGTACTCCAGCGACGCGCCGCCGCCGGTCGAGATGTGCCCGAACGCCGACTCGTCGAGCCCCAGGGCCCGCACCGCGGCCGCCGAGTCCCCGCCGCCGACGACCCCGAGGCCGTCGATCTTCGTCAGCGCCTCGGCCACCGCCCGGGTACCCGCCGCGAACGGCGCCAGCTCGAACACGCCCATCGGCCCGTTCCAGAAGACGGTGTGCGCGCCGAGCACCTCGGCCGCGAAGGCCGCGCCCGACTCGGGCCCGATGTCCAGCCCCAGCCAGCCGGGCTCGATCCCGTCGACCGGCACCGTGCGGACCTGGGCGTCGGCGGAGAACTTGTCCGCGATCACCACATCCGTCGGCAGCACGATCTTGCCCGTGGCCAGCAGTTCCTTGCAGGCGTCGAGCTGGTCGGCCTCCAGCAGCGAGGCGCCGATCTCGTGCCCCTGCGCCTTGAAGAACGTGAAGCACATGCCCCCGCCGACCAGCAGCCGGTCCACCTTGGGCAGCAGGCTGGAGATCACCGCGAGCTTGTCGGAGACCTTCGCCCCGCCGAGCACGACCACGTACGGCCGCTCCGGGCTCTCCGTCAGGCGCCGGAGCACCTCGACCTCGCGGAGCACCAGCCCACCGGCGTACGCCGGCAGCAGCCCCGCGATGTCCACGACACTGGCGTGCCGGCGGTGCACCGCGCCGAAGGCGTCGTCCACGTAGGCGTCGCCCAACGACGCGAGCTCGGCGGCGAAAGCGCCCCGGACCGCGTCGTCCTTGCTGGTCTCGCCGGCGTTGAACCGCAGGTTCTCCAGCAGCGCGAGCTGACCGTCGGCCAACCCGGCCACGGCCCCACGGGCGGAGTCCCCCACCGTGTCGGTCGCGAAGACCACCGGCGAACCCAGCAGCTCACCCAGCCGGGCGGACACCGGACGCAGCGAGAACTTGTCCTCCGGGGCACCCTTCGGGCGGCCCAGGTGCGAGATCAGCACGACCCGCGCGCCACCGGCCAGCAGCGCGGTCAGGGTCGGCAGCGCCGCCCGGATCCGGCCGTCGTCGGTGATGCGGTCGCCGTCGAGCGGAACGTTGAGGTCGGCGCGTACCAGTACGCGCCGACCCGTCACGCCCTCGGCCAGAAGATCGTCGAGGGTACGCATCCGACTAGCCGACCAGCTTCACCAGGTCGACGAGGCGGTTGGAGTAGCCCCACTCGTTGTCGTACCAGCCGACGACCTTGACCTGGTCGCCGATGACCTTCGTGAGGCCCGAGTCGAAGATGCACGACGCCGGGTCGGTCACGATGTCGGACGAGACGATCGGGTCCTCGGTGTAGACCAGGATGCCCTTGAGCGCGCCCTCGGCGGCGGCCTTGATCGCGGCGTTGACCTCTTCGACCGAGGTCTCACGGTGCGCGGTGAAGGTCAGGTCCGTGGCCGAACCGGTCGGGATCGGCACCCGGAGCGCGAAGCCGTCCAGCTTGCCCTTGAGCTCCGGGAGGACCAGGCCGATGGCCTTCGCCGCGCCGGTACCCGTCGGAACGATGTTCAGGGCGGCGGCGCGGGCCCGACGCAGGTCGGAGTGCGGGCCGTCCTGCAGGTTCTGGTCCTGGGTGTACGCGTGGATCGTCGTCATCAGACCCTGCTTGATGCCGATGGTGTCGTTGAGCACCTTCGCCATCGGGGCCAGGCAGTTCGTGGTGCAGGAGGCGTTGGAGATGATGGTGTGCTTCGAGCCGTCGTACAGCTCGTGGTTCACGCCCATCACGATCGTGATGTCCTCGTTCTTGGCCGGAGCCGAGATGATGACCTTCTTCGCACCCTTGTCGATGTGCGTCTTGGCCTTCAGCCCGTCGGTGAAGAACCCGGTCGACTCGATCACGATGTCCGCGCCGATGTCGCCCCAGTTGAGGTTCGCCGGGTCGCGCTCCGCGAACGCCTTCATGGTCTTGCCGCCGACGGTGATCTCGTCCGAGGACGCCTTCACCTCGAGGCCCAGCCGGCCGAGGATGCTGTCGTACTTCAGCAGGTGCGCCAGCGTCGCGTTGTCGGTCAGGTCGTTGACGCCGACGATCTCGATGTCCGCGCCCGACGCGAGAACCGCGCGGTAGAAGTTACGGCCGATCCGGCCAAATCCGTTGATGCCAACCCGGATGGTCACAGGTTCCATCTCCTCGCCGCTCGAGCCGGCGCAGCTCGCGCCGGCGAAGGTAGCCACTGACCCGGCCCTGGGTGCTCGGCCGGGATACCTCTCCCGGCCTCGTCGCCGAACACCCCGACCCTATCTGAACGCCCACCGGTCACGGCGGGCGGCGGTCGGGGTGCTCACGACACCATCGACGGGTACGGTGCCCCGAACCGCTCAGACGTCCACCGACAGCATCTCCGGCGTCACCGCGGACTCCGTGTCGGGAATGCCCAGGTCCCTGGCCCGCTTGTCCGCCAGCGCCAGCAACCGGCGGATCCGGCCCGCGATCGCGTCCTTCGTCAGCGGCGGCTCGGCGAGCGCGCCCAGCTCCTCCAGCGACGCCTGCCGGTGGTCCAGCCGCAGCCGGCCGGCCGCGATCAGGTGGCCCGGGGACTCGTCCTCCAGGATCTCCAGCGCGCGGGTCACCCGGGCCGCCGCCGCCACCGCCGCGCGGGCCGAACGGCGCAGGTTCGCGTCGTCGAAGTTCGCCAGCCGGTTCGCCGTGGCCCGGACCTCGCGCCGGACCCGGCGCTCCTCCCAGGTCAGCACGCTGCTGTGCGCGCCGAGCCGGGTCAGGAGCATCCCGATCGCGTCGCCGTCCTTGATCACGACCCGGTCCACGCCCCGCACCTCGCGGGCCTTGGCCGTCACGCCGATCCGCCGGGCCGCCCCGACCAGGGCCAACGCCGACTCCGGCCCCGGGCAGGTGATCTCCATCGCCGACGACCGGCCGGGCTCCGTCAACGAGCCGTGCGCCAGGAACGCGCCCCGCCACGCCGCGATGGCGCAGCACACCCCCGCCGACACCACGTGCGGCGGCAGGCCCCGGACCGGCCGGCCCCGCACGTCCAGCAGACCCGTCTGCCGGGCGAGGGACTCGCCGTCCTTCACGACCCGGACGATGTAGTGGCTGCCCTTGCGCAGGCCACCGGACGCCAGGACGTGGATCTCGCTCGGGTAGCCGTAGACCTCCGCGACGTCACGGCGCAGCCGCCGGGCCACCGCACCGGTGTCCAGCTCCGCCTCGACGACCACCCGGCCGCTGACGATGTGCAACCCGCCCGCGAACCGCAACAGGGCCGCCATCTCGGCCTTGCGGCAGCAGGGCTTCGGTACGTCAACGCGGCTCAGCTCATCCTTGACCGCGGCTGTCATCGCCATCGTGTCGCCCACCTCGTGTGCTGCGGGCCCCCAGGGAGCCCAGAATCGGTTGCAGGGCCGCGGCCAGCGCGGCGGGATCGTGCCGGGGGGTGTCATCGTCGACCGCTACCGGCGCGAGCACCAGACGTGCTCCGAGCGCCACGGCCGCGCGTTCCACCGGACCGGGATCCCCCACGGCCCGGTCGTCGGCGAGAACCACATCCACCCGCAACTCCGGCATGTACGACATCAACGCGGCAAGGTGGTCCGCATGGGACAGCCCCGCCGTCTCCTTCTCGGCTGCCAGGTTCAACGCGACGATGCGCCGCGCGTCACTGGCGACGATCGCCCGACGTAACTCGGGCACCAGCAGGTGCGGGATCACGCTCGTGAACCAGGAGCCCGGCCCGAAGACCAGCCAGTCCGCCGCGCGCACCGCCTCCAGTACCTCGGCGCACGCCGGCGGGGACGCCGGACGCAGCCGTACCTCCCGGACGTCGCCCGCGGTGACCGCCACCTCGTGCTGCCCCCGGACGGTGATCACGTTGCCGTCGAGGAGGACCTGCGCCTCGATCTCCAGCGCCGTCCGGGTCATGGGAAGCACCCGGCCGCACGCGTCGAGGAGGCCGGCGGCGTGGTCCAGAGCCGCCACGGGGTCACCGAGCAGCTCCATCAGTCCAACGAGCATCAGGTTGCCGACGGTGTGCCCTGCGAGCGGATCTTCGCCGGCGAACCGGTGCTGGAGCAGTTCGGCCGTCAGGGCCCGCTCTTCGCCCGACAGGGCCGCGAGCGCCTGGCGCAGGTCCCCCGGGGGCAGCGAGCCCCGTTCGGCCCGCAGCCGGCCCGAGGAGCCGCCGTCGTCGGCGACCGTCACCACGGCCGTGATGTCCAGCTTCAGGTCCCCGCGCATCGACCGCAGCGCGCGCAGGGAGGCGCTGAGCCCGTGTCCGCCGCCGAACGCGACCACCCGGATCATCCGGACACCCGGCCCGGCCGGGAGAGCGGCGCCCGACGTCCGCCCCGGGGCCTCATTCGCGCCCCAGATCCCGGTGCTGGGCGTGGGCCGACAGCCCCGAACCCCGCAGCCGCTGGGCGAGTTCCTCGGAGATGGCCACGCTGCGGTGCTTCCCGCCGGTGCAGCCGACGGCGACCGTGAGGTACCGCTTGCCCTCCCGCTCGAAGCCCGGCACCGTGCCCGCGAGCAGCCGCGCGTACCCGCCGACGAACTCCTCCGCGCCCGGCTGCCCGAGCACGTACTCGCTGACCGGCTCGTCGCGCCCGTTGCGTTCCCGCAGCTCCGGTACCCAGAACGGGTTCGGCAGGAACCGCGCGTCGAGCACGAAGTCCGCGTCGACGGGCAGCCCGTACTTGAACCCGAACGACAGCACCGTCACCCGCAGCTGCCGCTCCTCCGGGGCCGCGAACAGCTCCTCGACCCGGGCGCGCAGCTGGTTGACGTTGAGGTGCGACGTGTCGATCAGGACGTCGGCGTGTTCCCGGGCCTCGGCGAGCAGCAGCCGCTCGGCCTCGATCCCGTCGGACAACCGGCCCGTACCCTGCAACGGGTGCGACCGGCGCACGCTCTCGAACCGCCGGACCAGCACGTCGGGATCGGAGTCGACGAAGACGACCTTCGGCCGGAAGCCGCGTTCCCGCAGGTCCCGCACCGCGCCCGTCAGATCGGTGGAGAAGGCCCGGCTCCGCACGTCCAGGACCATGCCGGTCCGCCGGGTCGCCTCGCCCGCCTCGAACGCCAGCTCCGCCATCGGCACGAGCATCGTCTGCGGCAGGTTGTCGACCACGTAGTAGCCGACGTTCTCCAGGGCCCGCGCCACGGTACTCCGCCCACCGCCCGACACCCCGGTGACAATCACCAGGTCCAGGTCACCGCGCTCCGTCACGCTCACCCCTCGTCTCGCTTCGATCCGCCAGTGTCCCCCGCCCCCTCACCAGGGGTTTCGGCACCCCCTGGGTCACTCGTCACGGTCGTGGGGTTACTCTCCGCTCCCGTGAGGCTGGCCAGCACCGCCTCCGCCGTCCGGGGTCCGATCCCGGGCACCTCGCTGATCTCCACCAGGCTCGCGGCGGCCAGCTTCTTCAACGAACCGAACCGCTTCAGCAACGCCTTCTTCCGGATCTCGCCGAGCCCCGGGATCGTGTCCAGCGCCGAGGCCGTCATCCGCTTCGACCGCCGCTCCCGGTGGAACGTGATCGCGAACCGGTGCGCCTCGTCCCGCAACCGCTGCAACAGATAGAGCCCTTCGGAGGTACGCGGCAGGATCACCGGGTACTCGTCGTCCGGCAGCCACACCTCCTCCAGCCGCTTGGCCAGCCCGCACACCGCGACGTCCGTGACGCCCATGCCGGCCAGGGTCTCCGCCGCCGCCCCCACCTGGGGCGCACCGCCGTCGACCACGATCAGCTGCGGCGGGTACGCGAACCCCTTGCGCGCCGGACCGGCCGTGAGCTCCTCGACCGCCGCGCCGTCACCCGGAGCGACCGCGGCACCGCCCGGCGCGGCCTCCCCGGCCGTCTTGTCGCCGCGCTGGGCGAACCGCCGCCGCAGCACCTCCGACATGGCCGACAGGTCGTCGGTGGCGCCCCGGATGATGAACCGCCGGTACTCGCTCCGGCGCGCCACCCCGTCCTCGAACACCACCATGCTCGCGACCACGTCGGTGCCCTGGAGCTGCGACACGTCGTAGCACTCGATCCGCAGCGGCGACGAGTCCAGCGACAACGCCTCGGTCAGCTCCTCCAGGGCCTTGCCCCGCAGACTCAGGTCCCCGGCCCGGCGCAGCTTGTGCTGGGCCAGGGCCTGCTCCGCGTTGCGGGTCACGGTCTCCAGGAACGCCCGCTTGTCGCCGCGCTGCGGAATCTTGAGCTGCACCTTCGAACCGCGCAGCCCCGACAGCCACGCCGCCAGCGCCGGCGCGTCGCTCGGCAGCTCGGGCACCAGCACCTCACGCGGCGGGTCCCCACCGTCCCCGTACACCTGGGTACAGAAGCTGTGCACCAAGGCGCCCGGGTCCAGGTCCTCGACCTTCTCCACGATCCAGCCCCGCTGCCCGCGCACCCGGCCGTCCCGGACGTGGAACACCTGCACCGCCGCCTGCAACGGGTCCTCCGCGAACGCCACCACGTCCGCGTCGGTCGCCTCGTCGAACACGACGGCCTGCTTCTCCATGGCCTTGCGCAGCGCCGTCAGGTCGTCGCGCAGCCGGGCGGCCCGCTCGAACTCCAGCTCCTCGGCCGCCTCGCCCATCTCCCGCTCCACCTTGCGGAGCAGCGGATCGGTGTTGCCGGCCATGAAGTCGCAGAAGTCGTTGACGATCTGCCGGTGCTCGTCGGCCGACACCCGCCCCACACACGGCGCGGAACACTTCCCGATGTACCCCAGCAGGCACGGCCGGTCGATCTTCCGGGCCCGCTGGAAGACCCCTTTGGAGCAGGTCCGCGCGGGGAACACCCGCAGCAGCAGGTCCAGGGTCTCCCGGATCGCCCAGGCGTGCGAGTAGGGCCCGAAGTACCGGACACCCTTACGCTTCGCTTCGCGGAGAACCAGCAGCCGGGGGTACTCCTCGTCCAGCGTCACCGCCAGATACGGGTACGTCTTGTCGTCTCGGTACCGCACATTGAACCGCGGATCGAACTCCTTGATCCACGCGTACTCCAGCTGCAGCGCCTCGACCTCGGTGTTCACCACCGCCCACTCCACCCGGGCGGCGGTGGTGACCATCTGGAACGTCCGCGGATGCAGTGTCAGGGGATCCGCGAAGTACGAACCCAACCGGCTGCGCAGGTTCTTCGCCTTGCCGACGTAGATCACCTTGTTGGCGGGGTCGAAGAACCGGTACACGCCCGGTGTGACGGGAATCGTCCCCGGCGCGGGACGATAGGTCAGGACAGTCGACGAATCCGGCACCGTAGAAGACTAGCCCCGAGATCACTCTCTGGCGATGTCGTCCCCGGTGATCTTCAACAGGATCGGGCTGAGCCCCTTCGTCGCTGGCCCCTTCACCAACGACCCGTCCTCCGCCTTGAACTGCGAACCGTGGTTCGGGCAGGTGATCACGCCGCCCTTCGGCTCGTCCACCGTGGTCCCCATGTGCGGGCACCGGGCGTTGAAACCCTTGATGACCCCGGCCTGCGGCTGGACCAGCAGCACGTTCCCGACGAGCTTGCCCCCGCCGACCGGCACCTCCGAGGCCTTCGCCAGCACCGCCGACGCGGCCGACGTCGCACCGCCCTGGGCCGGGGGCGTCGTCGCCTGCGTCTCCGGAGCCGGGGTCGCCGGGTCGGACCCGCCACACGCCGCCAACAGCGCGGCCGCCCCCACCCCGCCGGCACCCACGAACAACGCCCGCCGGCACAGCCCGAACTGTTCCTGAGTCTCAGTCATGGCTACGAGCATGCCGGGACCGGCCGGTGACCGCCAGCCTTCTTACCGAATACACAGCAAAGCCATAGCCCGCCCGACGGGTACGCCAACGCCGAAAGGCCCGACCCTTTGGGGGTCGGGCCTGGGAAATGCCTTAGGGGCCCACCATGTCTGGTGGGCCCCTAAGGGAAATTGTGTCCGGCGGCGTCCTACTCTCCCACCCCGTCCCCAGGGCAGTACCATCGGCGCTGAAGGGCTTAGCTTCCGGGTTCGGAATGTTGCCGGGCGTT